>NZ_JAAKPE010000031.1:0-513 GCF_049171775.1 Aeromonas sp. 603404 | reverse complement strand
CAACTGCCTCAACTGCCTCAACTGCCTCAACTGCCTCAACTGCCTCAACTGCCTCAACTGCCTCAACTGCCTCAACTCATCATTCACCTATATGTTCTTCTATAGAAGTAAGCGCTGTTCCCAAACCACTGCTGAGTGGTGAATGGTTAATGGTTGGATCACTTGGCGTGAACATCGTCAGCCAGCTGATATCGCCCTACATATACCCATTTGCCCAATTGCGGACGTTTTCCCTTGTAGGGTCTCAGTCGCAAGTCCATCTTGGCCTCCTTGTTTTCGGCCATTCTAGCAACCAGAAGGGTGTTTCTGTGGATAAGTTTGTATAAAAGCTGTGGTTGGATATGAATAACTAAAAAAGTGCTGTTTTTTGCAATTTTATTGCAGATAAGGGGTTGCCAGAAAGAATCTGTTCCCTATAATGCGCCTCCATCGACACGGCAAGCGGCAACGCAAACAACCTCGTCGGTAACCTCGAAAAGCCTTTGAAAATAAGGCTTGACTCGAGAAGGCGGT
>NZ_JAAKPE010000030.1:0-597 GCF_049171775.1 Aeromonas sp. 603404 | reverse complement strand
CATGACTGGGGTGAAGTCGTAACAAGGTAACCCTAGGGGAACCTGGGGTTGGATCACCTCCTTACCTTAAGATGTCGAAGTTGTTGAGTGTTCACACAGATTGCCTTGATTCAAGTTTAGAGACAGTACACGAAGTGGGTCTGTAGCTCAGGTGGTTAGAGCGCACCCCTGATAAGGGTGAGGTCGGTGGTTCGAGTCCACTCAGACCCACCACTTCGTTCCCGATTATGGGGCTATAGCTCAGCTGGGAGAGCGCCTGCTTTGCACGCAGGAGGTCTGCGGTTCGATCCCGCATAGCTCCACCATAATCGGTACTGAATTTTGCGAGAAGCAAAAGCCATGCGTTGAACGATGTTCAATCTATGTCTTTGACTTCTTTATGAAGTTTGCTCTTTAACAATCTGGAAAGCTGATTTAAAAAGTAGTTCTCAAACATTTGTTACAAGTGCTTTGGAAACTTCTTGGCGAAAACCAAATTTTATTTGGTCCTTGTTGTACAGCAACTTGAATGCCGTTTCGACGACACTTCTTGGGGTTGTATGGTTAAGTGACTAAGCGTACATGGTGGATGCCTTGGCAGTCAGAGGCGATGAAGGA
>NZ_JAAKPE010000029.1:0-620 GCF_049171775.1 Aeromonas sp. 603404 | reverse complement strand
CCTATCAACGTTGTGGTCTCCAACGGCCCTTTAGGACCCTCAAGGGGTCAGGGATGACTCATCTCAGGGCTCGCTTCCCGCTTAGATGCTTTCAGCGGTTATCGATTCCGAACTTAGCTACCGGGCAGTGCCACTGGCGTGACAACCCGAACACCAGAGGTTCGTTCACTCCGGTCCTCTCGTACTAGGAGCAACTCCCTTCAATCATCCAACGCCCACGGCAGATAGGGACCGAACTGTCTCACGACGTTCTGAACCCAGCTCGCGTACCACTTTAAATGGCGAACAGCCATACCCTTGGGACCGACTTCAGCCCCAGGATGTGATGAGCCGACATCGAGGTGCCAAACACCGCCGTCGATATGAACTCTTGGGCGGTATCAGCCTGTTATCCCCGGAGTACCTTTTATCCGTTGAGCGATGGCCCTTCCATTCAGAACCACCGGATCACTATGACCTACTTTCGTACCTGCTCGACCTGTCCGTCTCGCAGTTAAGCTGGCTTATGCCATTGCACTAACCTCCTGATGTCCGACCAGGATTAGCCAACCTTCGTGCTCCTCCGTTACTCTTTGGGAGGAGACCGCCCCAGTCAAACTACCCACCAGGCACTGTCCGCG
>NZ_JAAKPE010000028.1:0-690 GCF_049171775.1 Aeromonas sp. 603404 | reverse complement strand
TGACATCGACTTCAACGTCGAGGCGCTGAATGCGGGTGCGACCGAAACGGATGGCACGGTACAGGTGCTGCTGACCAACACGGTGAGTATCAGCGATGGCGACGGGTCAGAGACCTGGACCAGCCTGGTGTATACCTTCAACAATTTGCCTGCGAATACCACTGCAGTGGGTGGCACCCTGGTGGGTAACGTCCTGACAGTGAACGTGGTGGCGGGGGCATTGCCGCCGGCGTTTGGGCTGGTGTTCCCGGCGGACTATTCGACGGCCGGGGTGTCGGGCAGCGCGAACAACACCGGTGCGCCCATCAGTTACACCGTGGTGGCGACCACCAATGAAGGCACGGCCAACAGCAGTGGCACGGTCACTATCGGAGTGGAAGGGGATATCAGTGTCAGCGCCACCAACCTGGTGCTGGCAGAAACGGATGCACCGGTGGCGGTATCGCTGGCGGCGCAGCTGGGTGTCACTGCGACCGACGCGGATGGTTCGGAGCAGGTGACCGGTGTGACGGTGACCCTGAGCGGTGTGCCGGCAGGTGCGTTGATGGGGGCAGGCTGGGTGGCTGGCGCGGTGGCGGGCAGCTACAGCTGGAGCGGTGCGAGCACAGCGGGCGTACCTGGCTTTAGCTTGCCGGCGGACTGGAGCGGGGTCGTGAATGGCAATGTGGCGGGGACCACGGACGAGGGTGG
>NZ_JAAKPE010000026.1:0-2210 GCF_049171775.1 Aeromonas sp. 603404 | reverse complement strand
CGACACTTCTTGGGGTTGTATGGTTAAGTGACTAAGCGTACATGGTGGATGCCTTGGCAGTCAGAGGCGATGAAGGACGTACTAACCTGCGATAAGCTGTGAGAAGTCGGTAAGAGACGCTATTACTCACAGATTTCCGAATGGGGAAACCCACCCGAGATAACTCGGGTATCTGTTACTGAATACATAGGTAACAGAGGCGAACCGGGAGAACTGAAACATCTAAGTACCCCGAGGAAAAGAAATCAACCGAGATTCCCTCAGTAGCGGCGAGCGAACGGGGATTAGCCCTTAAGCATCTTGGAAGTTAGTGGAACGGTCCTGGAAAGGCCGGCGATACAGGGTGATAGCCCCGTACACGAAAACGACCTTGATGTGAAATCGAGTAGGGCGGGACACGTGACATCCTGTCTGAATATGGGGGGACCATCCTCCAAGGCTAAATACTCCTGACTGACCGATAGTGAACCAGTACCGTGAGGGAAAGGCGAAAAGAACCCCTGTGAGGGGAGTGAAATAGAACCTGAAACCGTGTACGTACAAGCAGTGGGAGCCCTTCGGGGTGACTGCGTACCTTTTGTATAATGGGTCAGCGACTTACATTTTGTAGCGAGGTTAACCGTATAGGGGAGCCGTAGGGAAACCGAGTCTTAACTGGGCGTCTAGTTGCAAGGTGTAGACCCGAAACCGGGTGATCTAGCCATGGGCAGGTTGAAGGTTGAGTAACATCAACTGGAGGACCGAACCCACTAACGTTGCAAAGTTAGGGGATGACCTGTGGCTGGGGGTGAAAGGCCAATCAAACTCGGAGATAGCTGGTTCTCCCCGAAAGCTATTTAGGTAGCGCCTCGGACGAATACTACTGGGGGTAGAGCACTGTTTGGGCTAGGGGGTCATCCCGACTTACCAACCCCATGCAAACTCCGAATACCAGTAAGTAATATCCGGGAGACACACGGCGGGTGCTAACGTCCGTCGTGAAGAGGGAAACAACCCAGACCGCCGGCTAAGGTCCCAAAGTTCTGGTTAAGTGGGAAACGATGTGGGAAGGCTCAGACAGCTAGGATGTTGGCTTAGAAGCAGCCATCATTTAAAGAAAGCGTAATAGCTCACTAGTCGAGTCGGCCTGCGCGGAAGATGTAACGGGGCTCAAACCAGGCACCGAAGCCGCGGATTCACGCTAAGCGTGAGTGGTAGGGGAGCGTTCTGTAAGTCTGCGAAGGTGTATCGAGAGGTATGCTGGAGATATCAGAAGTGCGAATGCTGACGTAAGTAACGATAAAGGGGGTGAAAAGCCTCCTCGCCGGAAGACCAAGGGTTCCTGTCCAACGTTAATCGGGGCAGGGTGAGTCGACCCCTAAGGCGAGGCCGAAAGGCGTAGTCGATGGGAAGCAGGTTAATATTCCTGCACGACTTGTAATTGCGATGGGGGGACGGAGAAGGCTAGGTGGGCCAGGCGACGGTTGTCCTGGTGAAAGTGCGTAGGTGGTGTTTCTAGGCAAATCCGGAGACACAACACTGAGACACGAGACGAACACACTACGGTGTGGAAGCCATTGATGCCCTGCTTCCAGGAAAAGCCTCTAAGCTTCAGATTACAAGTCATCGTACCCCAAACCGACACAGGTGGTCGGGTAGAGAATACCAAGGCGCTTGAGAGAACTCGGGTGAAGGAACTAGGCAAAATAGAACCGTAACTTCGGGAGAAGGTTCGCTCTTGACAGTGAAGTCCCTTGCGGATGGAGCAGTTGGGAGTCGCAGTGACCAGATGGCTGGGACTGTTTATCAAAAACACAGCACTCTGCAAACACGAAAGTGGACGTATAGGGTGTGACACCTGCCCGGTGCCGGAAGGTTAATTGATGGGGTTAGCGCAAGCGAAGCTCTTGATCGAAGCCCCGGTAAACGGCGGCCGTAACTATAACGGTCCTAAGGTAGCGAAATTCCTTGTCGGGTAAGTTCCGACCTGCACGAATGGTGTAACCATGGCCATGCTGTCTCCACCCGAGACTCAGTGAAATCGAATTCGCCGTGAAGATGCGGTGTACCCGCGGCTAGACGGAAAGACCCCGTGAACCTTTACTACAGCTTGGCACTGAACATTGAACCTACATGTGTAGGATAGGTGGGAGGCTTTGAAGGCGTGACGCCAGTTGCGCTGGAGCCGTCCTTGAAATACCACCCTTGTATGTTTGATGTTCTAACGCAGG
>NZ_JAAKPE010000025.1:0-10494 GCF_049171775.1 Aeromonas sp. 603404 | reverse complement strand
GTAGCGCCGATGGTAGTGTGGCATTCGCCATGCGAGAGTAGGACACTGCCAGGCACCCAATACAAGAAACCCCGCTCATCGAGCGGGGTTTTTTATTGCCTGCAATTCAGCACGTCGCCTTATCTCCCTTCCTCTGTTTTTATCCTTACTCACCGCTGCTTTCTGGTTCCACAAATAGCTTGATGTTCCGCTTGGTACTCTTTCTTCACTGAACCGCTGGGTACTGTATGGTGGCTCTGGCGTAGTCATTACCCACGAATTCTATGCTCGCCTGTACGCTATGATCTCTTGCTTGCGTTCTTTCCTGGGCATCTGCGTCTTGTGTTAGCTGAAGTCTTTCTTTTTGAGCCCTCTGCATGGTCCATGACTTTGTTAATCGCCCACTGACGTTATGCCAGAGAGTGTGTTGGCTGTGCTAACACGCAGGCGCAGTGGTTGCTGCTTTGGGTCGTTGTTGTTTGGGGTAATGGGAAGGGATATCCGCAGGAGCGCAGAGGTTCGATGTTGGTAGGTGATCTTGTGGCAGCTATTTAGCTCGCAGGTGAGAAGCTCAAGAAAGGAGTTGAAGAAGACTAATGTGTTGAGATCTATGAGGAGTGGCAAATCGCAGGCAAACAAAAAGCCCACGCAACATGGTTGCATGGGCTCGGTATGAATGGCGGAGGAGGTGGGATTTGAACCCACGGATGGTCGCCCATCGCCGGTTTTCAAGACCGGTGCATTCAGCCGCTCTGCCACCCCTCCGCAGCAGTGCGGCGAATATTACCATGCTGATCCGGCTTGTAAATCCCTGCCCGGTTTGATTGCTGGTTAATTGTGCGAAATGACATGAAAAAGTGGCAATCAGGGCCCATCAAGCTCTTTTTTGGCCAGATAACTTGACTTGAAAACAGACTCAACCACTATAGTGGCCTCTATCATATCCTCTGCAAGATAACGTTATGACTATTAAAAATGCCCTGTTTTGCGCGCTGGCTGGCGTGACCCTGCTGGCGACGCCGGTACATGCAAGCGAGCTGACCAAAAGCGATGTCGAGCAAATCGTTCGCGACTATCTGGTCAAGAATCCCGAGATCCTGGTCGAGATGTCCAATGCCCTGCGTGCCAAGCAGGAGAGCCAGCAGGCCGAGAGTGACAAGGCGCTGATCAAGGCTCACTCCAAGCAGCTTTATGCCAATCAGGATCCCGAGATGGGGAATCCGAAGGCATCTCTGACCATTGTGGAGTTTTTCGATTACAACTGCGGTTACTGCAAGCGGGCCCATCCGCTGGTCAAGCAGCTGATGGCGGAAGATAAAGATATCCGTTACATCTACAAGCAGTTCCCCATTCTGAGCGAGTCCTCCTACTTCGCCGCCCGCGCTGCGCTGGCGGTGCAACTGGGTCAGCCTGACAAGTACCAGGCGTTCCACGAGAAGCTCTATAGCCATCAGGGCCCGCTCGCTGATGAAGCACAGGTCAAGCAGTTGGCTGTGGCGGCCGGTGTGGACTGGAGCAAGGTGGAAGCCAAGATCAAGGATGGCAGCATCGACCAGAACCTCGGTACCAACCGTGCTCTGGCTGAAGCGCTCGGTATCTCCGGTACCCCGGCCTTCATCATCGGTGATCAGATCCTGCGCGGTGCTCCCCGTGATCTGGCCAGCCTGAAGGGGTTTATCAAGGACGTGCGTGCCGGCAAGAGCATTCAATAAGCGGTTGTCATGGTCGAGGGCCCAGCGCCCCGGCCAGATACAGAAAGAGGGTCGGTATCACTACCGGCCCTCTTTTTTATTATGTCCTTTGGCACAAGTGGTCGTCGCGAAAGGACCATAACAACGTGCTCAGGACCCGGCCTGTTGGCCTCAGTAACAAGTATTAGCAGAGTCGTTCGGAGTCTATTGATAAATATTTCGCCTCGCAGAGGTGTGTCGTGTGCATTGCTTAATTCCGGTCAAGATTTTTTCTGCTGCTTGCCTTAGAATCGCCGCCCGTTGCAGGAGAAACCCCTATGTTAGTTGATATTTTACGGCTGGTTTTTATAGCCGGAGGCCTCGTATTCATCTTTATGCTGGTGCAAGCCTGCTGGCGGAAGAAGCAGAGTGGATCCTTTGAGGAGACCCCCTTCTGGCCGGTGGCGTTGATCGGTGGGGTTGCCAACTTCCTCGATACCCTGGGGGTGGGCAGCTTTGCGGTAAAGACCGCCTGCTACAAGCAGTTCAAGCTGATCGATGACCGGGTGCTGCCGGGTACCCTCAATGGGCAGTGTGTGCTGCCGACCGTGACTCAGTCGCTGATCTTCGTCGGCGCAGTAGCGGTGGAGCCGCTGACGCTGATCAGCATGATGATGGCCGCCGCAGCTGGCGCAGCCTGGGGCGCTCGTCATGTGGCTTCGTTTGATCGGCAGACCATCCGGCTGGTGATGGCCATTTCCTTACTGGTCGTCGCAGGGCTTATCTTTGCCGGTCTGCTGGGTCTTTTCCCTGTAGGCGGCGATGCGATGGGGCTCAGCGGCTACAAGTTGGCGATCGCCCTGCTTGGCAATTTCATCTTCGGGGTGCTGATGAATGTCGGTATCGGCCTGTTTGCCCCCTGCATGACGTTGGTTTATCTGCTGGGGATGAATCCGCTGGCGGCGTTTCCCATTATGATGGGCTCCACCGCCGTGCTTAGCGTCTTCTCCGCAGGCACCTTTATCCGCAAAGGGGCGTTCGATGCCAAGGCGGTGCTGGCGGTAGCCATCTTCGGTCCCATCGGTGTGGTGCTGGCCGCCATGCTGGTCAAATCCATGGATATGGAGATGCTGAAGTGGCTGGTTGCCTTTATCGTCATCTATACCTCCTGGACCATGTACGCCTCCTGGCGGGCGACGCGTCGCTCCCCTGTGCAGTTGACGGTGGAGAGCGCAGGCTAGCCTGTACCAGTGCCGCTTCGGCCTTGGCCCCCAGAAAGACATAGAGGCCCAGCGCCAGCAGCAAACCCACCGCGCACCCCATCACTCCGACCGCTGGCCAGAGCAGCTCGTTCTGGCCGAGCGAACCTTTGAACAGCAGCAACAGCCCCTCGATGGAGACCGCGATCAGAATGGCGGCGATAAAGCGGGTGATGGTGCGGCGAATAGCGCTGTGGCGGAAGATATCCTTATGCAGCAGTACCTCCTCTTCCAGAATGGTCTTGCCCAGATCGAACACCGCCAGTGCCAGCGTCAGAAAGATGATGGCGCTAAAGGCGCCGAGCTGGTTCTGCTGCTCGCCGCACAATAGCTGGTAAAGCTGCTCCAGCCCGTGCCAGATGAGCGTTGCGACGATGAGAAACAGCGCCATGCTGAGCACCACATAGACCGCCTTGAACCAGGGCATGGCGCGGCGGCGCTCCCTGTCTCCCATCAACCAACCAATCAGTTGATTCAGACAGACAGTGATCTCTCGTCCTTGCCCCTGCACGATGAGGTGCAGCCGGTTATGGGCGGCCGGTGCCGCAGGCTGGATGCACATCGGCCCCTGATAGTGGTCAATGCTGATGACAAAGGGATACCCCTTGAGCGAGACAAGGGGGGCGCTGAGCAGCCCCTGCAGTAGCGGGGTCAGCTCCTCCTGATACTCCTGATAGCGCCGCAGCACATCGATGGGGCTCATCTCTGCCATATGGACCTCGGTGACGTGGGCTCTTGTGGTGAATGTGCAAATAGTGGGCCTGCTTTATGACAGGGATGGCAGGGTTAGTTGCACCAGAGGATGACAAATTGGTCAGTGACGAAGAGGGAATGCACCAGAACTGGGCGTATCGATGCCCTGTCTGGTGATGAAGGTACTGCAATAGAAAAGGGCCCGTGACGGGCCCTTTGCGACAACCAGCGGCGATTTAGCCAGCCAGCTTGGCGAAGCTGCGCTCAGCGGCAGCCAGGGTATGTTCGATCTCCTTGTCGCCGTGAGCCAGAGACAGGAAGCCCGCCTCGTAGGCGCTCGGCGCCAGATAGACGCCCTCTTCCAGCATTAGATGGTAGAAGCGCTTGAAGCGTTCCATATCGCAGCGAGTGACCTGCTCGTAGCGAGTGATTTCGTTCTCTTCGGTGAAGAAGAAGCCGAACATGCCGCCCACATAGTTGATGGCGAGCGGGATGCCGTGCTTGGCGGCGGCCGCTTTCAGTCCCTCGGCAACCCGCGCAGTCTTGGCGCTCAGCTGCTCATAGAGGCCCGGCTCCAGCAGCAGATCCAGCATGGTCAGACCGGCAGCCATGGCTACCGGGTTACCGGAGAGAGTTCCCGCCTGATAGACAGGGCCGGTCGGGGCGATGTGCTGCATCACCTTCTTCTTGCCGCCGAAGGCGCCCACCGGCATGCCGGCGCCGATGATCTTGCCAAGAGTGGTAAGATCTGGGTCGATGTTGTAGTGACCCTGAGCACCGCGCAAGGAGACGCGGAAGCCGGTCATCACCTCGTCCAGGATCAGCAGGGCACCGAACTCGTCACAGATGGCGCGCAGCCCTTCCAGGAAGCCGGGGACCGGCGGGATGCAGTTCATGTTGCCTGCGACCGGCTCGACGATGATACAGGCGATCTCGCTGCCGTACTGAGTGAAGGCTTCGCGCACCGACTCCAGATCGTTGAACACACAGGTCAGGGTGTGTTTGGCGAAATCGGCCGGAACGCCCGGGCTGTTGGGCTGACCCAGGGTCAGGGCGCCGGAACCGGCCTTGACCAGTAGGGAGTCGGCGTGGCCGTGGTAGCAGCCCTCGAATTTGACGATCTTGTCGCGGCCGGTGTAGCCACGAGCCAACCGGATAGCGCTCATGGTCGCTTCGGTGCCGGAGTTGACCATCCGCACCTGCTCCATGGAGGGGACGATCTGGCGTACCTTCTCGGCCATCAGCACTTCGATCTCGGTCGGCGCACCGTAGCTCAGCCCCTTCTCCACCGCTTTGATGACGGCGGCCTTGATGGCCGGGTGGTTGTGACCCAGCAGCATGGGGCCCCAGGAGCCGATGTAATCCACGTAGGCCTGACCATCCACATCATAGAGATAGGCGCCATCGGCGTTATCGATGAAGCGGGGCGTGCCGCCGACGCCATTGAAGGCGCGGACCGGTGAGTTGACGCCACCCGGAATGGTCTGGCGGGCCTGTTCAAACAGCTGATCTGATTTTGACATGGATCATCCTTAATGGGATTTTGGGCGTCACATAAGGGATTGCAGCCGATTGAGACTCGGCAGGCCGGGGCATGAGGAGTATGCTTTGCGCTCTCGCCACCCGGACTCTCGGTCTGCTCCCGTGACAAAAATTTAACGGGCCGACTATAGCAGAAAGCCCCAGCCCTGGGCAGCCGAGCAACGCGCCGGGTGATCCTGATCTCAGCTAGCTGACGATATGGTTTTTCCAGGTTGGTGTAACAAGATGGCGCAACAAGCTCTCTCCTTTGAAGCCGATACCTCTTCGCGGGGGCCGCTTTCCCGCATTATCCGGCAAGACAAGATGCCCTTGCTGGTTCTGTTGCTGGCGGCGCTGGTCGGTACCCTGGCCGGACTGGTGTGCGGTCTGTTCGAATCGGGTGTCCATTGGCTGGCAGAACAACGCATCGCCTTGCTGGCAGACCGTCCCTGGTGGCAGCTCGGTCTGCTTGGCTTTGGCTTCAGTGCCTTGCTGGGATTTGTCGGCTACTTCCTCACTCATACCTTTGCCCCCGAGGCAGGCGGTTCCGGCATTCCCGAGATCGAGGGGGCGATGGATGATCTGCGCCCGGTGCGGTGGTGGCGAGTGTTGCCGGTCAAGTTCTTCGGCGGCATCTGCACCCTGAGCTCCGGTATGGTGCTGGGGCGGGAGGGGCCCTCGGTGCAGATCGGCGGCAACCTCGGCAAGATGGTGGCGGATATCTTCCGGCTGCCCAAGGAACATGGCCATGCCCTGTTGGCCGCCGGTGCGGCGGGCGGTCTGGCTGCTGCCTTCAATGCGCCGCTGGCGGGCATCCTGTTCGTGATGGAGGAGATGCGACCGCAGTTTCGCTACTCCTTTCTGGCCATCAAGGCGGTGGGGATCTCCGCCATCATGGCGACACTGATGCTGCAGAACATGAAAGGTCAGGGGGCGGTGATCACTCTACCCCACTACGATGCGCCAGCCCTCAAGGCGCTCTGGTTGTTCCTCTTTATGGGGGCCACCTTCGGGGTGCTCGGTTTTGTCTTCAACAAGCTGGTGCTGGCCTGTCAGGATGGCTATCTGGCGCTGCATCAGAACAAACGCCACCGTTTCGTGGCCATCGGCATGCTGGTCGCCGGAACGTTTGGGGTGTTGTCGCTGTTTGCTCCTTCGGTGACGGGCGGCGGCACCGAGCTTATTCCTCATCTGATGGGGGATGAGTATGCGATGGCGACCCTGTTCCTCATTTTCTCGGTGCGGCTGGTTGCGACCCTCATCTGCTTCTGCTCCGGTGCCCCGGGCGGGGTGTTTGCGCCGACCCTGGCGCTGGGCACCCTGTTTGGCGTGGTGTTCGGCCATCTGTTTCATGCGGCGTTTCCGGAGCTTGGCATCGAGCCCGGCGCCTTTGCCATCGCCGGAATGGGGGCGCTGTTTGCTGCCACCGTGCGCGCCCCGATCACGGGTATCGTGCTGGTCACCGAGATGACCGACAACTATCAGCTGATCCTGCCGATGATGATTACCACGGTCGGGGCGACTCTGGTTGCCCAGTGGCTGGGTGGCCGACCGATCTATTCCCAGATCCTGGAGCGAACTTTACGGCTCGCCGCGCGTCAAAAGCGGGGTGATGGCAGCGCCACGGCCAGTTAATTTTTCCCTTTATCGCCTGTGACCCCGGTCAGGGCGGTATAGTGAAGGGAGAGGCGCTGCCGTAAATGGCGTGATAACGGGATGAGGGGCTATGTCCAATCTATTGAAGTTATTGGTCGTGTTAGCCGTTGGCGGGCTCATCGGTTACTTTGTCGGGAACCGTCAGGAGCTGGCCCAGAGCAGTCTGTTGGTGGTACAGCAGGAGACGCTGGATCGTCAGGGCAAGGCCATCGGCCAGCTCAAGACCGAATTGGGGGTGAAAGATACCCAGCTGGCGACCCAGAAAGCGGCCTTCGAGCAGTTGCAGACCACCCTGAAGAGTCAGGAGGCGCAGGTGCAGGAGCTCAAACGCCAGTTGGCCTTTTTCGAGCGGATCATGCGCCCCACCGGCGAACAGGTGGGGGTAGTGATCGACAACCTGACTCTGCAGGAGACCAGCATTCCCGGTCGCTACCACTATCGTCTCGCCCTGACCCAGCCCGCCAAGAAGCGGGAGCTGTTCCGTGGTCAGGTGCAGATCCGGGTCGAGGGGAGTCTGGCTGACAAGCCGAAGACGCTAACCGGTCGCGATCTCGGGATGAAGGTGAGCGAGTGGCGCTATGCCCTGCGTTATTTCCAGCTGCTGGAAGGGAACTGGCAGTTGCCGGAAGGCTTTGTGCCGGATCGGATCCGTGTCACCATCAACAAGGACGGCAGGCAGCCGGCGCAAGAGCTGCTGGTTGAGTGGGGTGAGGTGATCAAGCCGCTGGTCGCCGCGCCGCCCGCTCCGGTTCCCGCTGCCGGTTAAACGTGGTGAATACTTGAACTGAATGGTCGGGTATTGGATAATTTCGCGGTTTCCATGTTTGTGGATCTAATGGTTGTGAGGTCAGTAATGAGTGCAGTAGCAGAAGCCCCGCTGCCCATCCAGATGACGGATGCGGCGGCCAACAAGGTGAAGAACCTGATCACCGAGGAAGAGAATCCCGAGCTGAAGCTGCGGGTATACATCACGGGTGGGGGCTGCTCCGGTTTCCAGTATGGCTTTACCTTTGATGAGAAGATCAACGACGGGGACACCGTAGTCGAGAAGAATGGCGTCACCATGGTGATCGATCCCATGAGCCTGCAATATCTGGTAGGCGGCAGTGTGGATTACACCGAGGGTCTGGAAGGCTCACGCTTTACCGTGACCAACCCCAACGCCACCACGACCTGTGGCTGTGGCTCCAGCTTCTCCATCTGATCGGCATTATCGGTCTGATGAAACGGCTCTCGGCAACGAGGGCTGTTTTTGTTTGTGGTGATCAGTGTGCTCCATCAAACAGCATTTCTCTCAAACAACAAAGGCGCCTTGGTGGCGCCTTTGTTGTTTCAGGATGGCTTAGCGGGAGCTTGCCGCCGCGACCAGCGGGATCCGGTTCACTGCCTTGCCCATGTAGGCGAGGGTGATGGTCACAATGATGCAGGTGAAGCTCAGCCACATGTAAGGCAGGTAGTCGAGGGTTGCCACCCCCAGCACTCCGGCCATGAAGATGCCGTTGTCGCTCCAGGGCACCATGCCGCAGGTGAGGGTGCCGCCAAACTCGGCGTTGCGAGAGAGGTTCTTGCGCGCCAGTCCCAGTCGGTCGTAGTTCTTGGCCATGATCTTGGGAGTCAGGATCAGCGACACATACATGGCCGAGCCAAACACGTTGGCCAGAAACGCGGTACCGATGGTGTGGCTGGTCAGGCTGCCGACGCTGTTGATGCGCTTCTCGAAGGCGCTGGCGATCACTTCCAGAATGCCGACCTTCTCCAGCAGACCGCCAAACCCGAGACCGAAGATGATGACCGCGACCGAGCCCAGCATGGACTCCATGCCGCCGCGACCGAGAATGTTGTCGATAAAATCGATGCCGGAGGTGATGGCAAACGGATTATAAGCCGAGTGCATCGCCTTGACCGGATCCATGCCCTGGAAGGCGATGGCCCAGATCAGGCCCAGCAGGGCGCCGAAGCTGATCACCGGGAAGGCGGGCTTGCGATTGGCCAGCAGGCCCAGTACCAGCACCACCGGCACTATGGCCAGCGGAGTGATGTTGAACTGGTTGTCGAGGGCCTCCATCACCAGATTGACCTGCTCCAGGCTGACGTTGCCCGAATACTGCATGCCCACCACGGTGAACAGCACGGCGGTGATGACATAGGAGAGCAGGCTGATGGGCAGCATCCCCTTGATATGCTCCACCACGTCGACGTTGGACATGGTCGAAGCCAGCACTACTGAGTCGGAGAGCGGAGAGAGCTTGTCACCAAAATAGACGCCGGAGAGCACGGCACCGGCGACCAGCGGCGCAGGCACGCCGAGACTGTGGCCGATCCCCATCATGGCGATACCGGCGGTGGCGGCAGAGCCCCAGGAGGTGCCGGTGGCCAGCGAGGTCAGGGAGCAGATGATCAGGGTTGCCAGCAGGAAGATGGACGGGTGGATCACCTTGAGGCCGAAGTAGATGATGCTGGGGACTATGCCGCCAGCAATCCAGGTGCCGACCAGAGCACCGACGGAGACTAGGATCAGGATGGCCCCCATCCCCTTGGCAACGCCGTCAACGGCAGCCTGTTCCAGGGATTTGTAATCGTGGCCGAGTTTGATGCCAAGCCCCATGATGACGAACCAGGCGATGAACAACGCCAGCTGGATCGGCAGATCGAGCACGCTGGTGAACGAGAATGCCAGGGCCAGGAAAATGGCCAGACAGGCAAACACCTGTGCCATGCCCGGTAGTCGGATGTGGTTTTGTTGGTTTTGCATAGATACTTCCTAAACTCTTGCTCGCCAAGGTCACTCCCTCTCGTCCTGTGGATACATCGATCCCGAGGAGGCAACCCAAAAAGAGGCCGCAATCTACCACAAACCCGGCGGGTTAAAGCCCCATCAAATTGGCAAAAATGCACATTTGATTGAAAAAATCACAAATTAGTTGATCTCATAACCCGTTTTTGAGCGGCCTGTTGACACAAGGGGTTACATACGAAGCTTGCCTGTGACGCCACTTGCATCCCCATTAGATGAAGATGATAATTATTATCAATTGTTGATTGGGGAGAAAACAATGCGCTGGATATTGCGGGGGATGATGTTGCTGGTGGCGGTGGCCGTACTCGCATGGGGTCAGGATAAAGAGTACGGCACCTGGAGTGCCGGTTTTCTGCTGGCTGCCTGGGTGATGCTGGAGCCCGGATTGCGCCCCGCCTTGATCTTGCTGCCAGTGGCCGGGTTGACCGGTATCGTTACCCTGCTCTGGCAGCAGCCCTGGTTATGAACTTTTGACGGGAGCCTGCTTGATCTTCTGCTGTGCCACCTTGAGCGATTCGACCACCAGCTTCTCCATTTCGGTACGCTTGGCGTCGGTCAGGAAGTAGATCATGTCGACATTGTGGCGAATATAGTGGGCCGGAAGCTGGTTGAGGGTAAGGCAGCAGAGGTCGGCCATCTGATCGCTGTTGAGCTTTTGCTGCAGCCCCTGTTTCTCAATCTCCTTGAGCACCAGATGTTCGTAAAAGTTGTGAATGTCGGTATCCAGTATCATATGGGTTCCTTGGCATGACGATGAGCGGGGAGTCGTCAAAAGCATAGCCATAACAAGGAGTAAAAACAAAAGGCCCATCACTTTCGTGATGGGCCTTTTGCGTAATGAATGGTGCGAAGAGAGGGACTCGAACCCTCACATCCGTGGGACACTAACACCTGAAGCTAGCGCGTCTACCAATTCCGC
>NZ_JAAKPE010000024.1:0-15446 GCF_049171775.1 Aeromonas sp. 603404 | reverse complement strand
CACAGATTGCTTGATTCAAATTGTTAAAGAGCGACGCAACAGTGTGTTGCTGCGGGAGTGGAATTCTACTCAACCGCATTCTCGAGTCAAGCCTTATTTTCAAAGGCTTTTCGAGGTTACCGACTTGGCTTTCTGCGTTGCCGCTTGCCCTGTCGATGGAGGTGCATTATAGGGATCTGGATCACGCTTGCAAGGGTGTTTTCGAATTAAATTCGCATTTTTGGTTCAACCGTTCACTAATCACCCAAAAAGCGCATTTATCCTGCAATAACACACCCGTTTGGCGAGCTCGCTATCCTCTAGATGGCGTGGCGGTGGTAGCAGATCAAGGTTGTGGCGATTTGGTCTCTCTACATCTATATGCATGGTGATCGAGGTCACGCCTTCGGGTAACATAGCGCCCCTTTGCGATTCACACACTCTTGGGCTTTGGAGAGTTTAATGCCTTTTGCACTTGGCCAGCGTTGGATTAGTGATACAGAGACGGATCTGGGGTTGGGGACTGTCGTTGCTGTTGAAGGACGCATGGTTACCCTGTTGTTTCCGGCTACCGGTGAAAACCGCATGTATGCCAAAGAAGAGGCGCCGGTCACCCGGGTCAGCTTCAATGTGGGCGATCAGATCACCAGTCACGAAGACTGGACCATGACGGTCGAAGAAGTGCAGGAGAAAGACGGCCTGCTTATATATGTAGGTGTGCGCACTGACAATAATGAGCCCGTTGCCCTCAAGGAAGTGTTTCTCAACAACTTTATCAAGTTCAACAAGCCGCAGGATCGCCTGTTCGCCGGTCAGATCGATCGGATGTCCCGCTTCACCCTGCGCTACGAGGCGCTGGTCAACCAGCACCAGCGTCGTCGCAACCCGACTCGCGGTCTGGCCGGTGGCCGGGTCAGCCTGATCCCGCACCAGCTCTATATCGCCCACGAGGTGGGTCACCGCTACGCTCCGCGCGTACTGCTGGCCGATGAGGTGGGTCTGGGCAAGACCATCGAAGCGGGCATGATCATTCATCAGCAGCTGCTCTCCGGCCGCGCCCATCGCGTGCTCATTCTGCTGCCCGAAACGCTCCAGCATCAGTGGCTGGTCGAAATGCTGCGCCGCTTCAACCTGCACTTCTCCCTGTTTGACGAGGAGCGCTGCATCGAGGCGTTTGCCGATGCGGAGAACCCCTTCGAGACCGAACAGCTGGTGATCTGCAGCCTCGACTTCCTGCGCAAGAAGCGTCGTCGCTTCGAGCAGGTGCTGGAAGCCGAGTGGGATCTGCTGGTTGTCGACGAAGCCCACCATCTGGAGTGGAGTGAAGAGGCGCCGAGCCGTGCCTATGAAATGGTGGAAGCACTGGCCGAACAGGTGCCGGGCGTGCTGCTGCTGACTGCGACACCGGATCAGCTGGGCCACCAGAGCCACTTTGCCCGTCTGCGCCTGCTCGATCCCGAACGTTTCTACGACTACGAGGCTTTCCTCGCCGAGGAGCAGGCCTATGGTCAGGTCGCCAGCGCCGCACAAGAGCTGCTGGATGGCGAGACCCTGAGCGATGAAGCCAGACAGATCCTCGCCAGCCAGCTGGAAGGGTTGGACTTGAGCGATGCCGCCGCTCGCCAGCAGGCGGTCGCCAAGCTGCTAGACCAGCATGGCACCGGCCGGGTACTGTTCCGCAACAGCCGCGCCAATATTCAAGGCTTCCCCGAGCGTCACCTCAACGTCTACCCCATGCCGCTGCCGGAGCAGTACAAAACTGCCATCAAGGTGATGGGCATGATGGGTGGTAACGGTGGCGATCTGCAGACCCGTGCCCTGCGCTACCTCTATCCCGAGAAGATCTTCCAGCAGTTCGAAGGCGACAACGCCACCTGGACCCAGTTCGACCCGCGCGTAGAATGGTTGCTGGAGCTGCTGCTCTCAGCCCGCCAGCAGAAGGTGCTGGTGATCTGCTCCGAAGCGGCGACCGCCATCGCGCTGGAAGAGGCGCTGCGTACCCGTGAAGGGATCCGTGGTGCCGTGTTCCACGAAGGGATGTCGATCCTCGAGCGGGACAAGGCCTCCGCCTATTTCGCCCAGCAAGAGGGTGGCGCCCAAGTGCTGCTCTGCTCCGAGATCGGTTCAGAAGGACGCAACTTCCAATTTGCCAGTCATCTGGTGCTGTTCGATCTGCCGCTCAATCCGGATCTGCTGGAACAACGTATCGGCCGACTGGATCGTATCGGTCAGCAGAATACCGTCGAGATCCACGTTCCCTATCTGGAAGGGACTGCCCAGCGCGCCCTGCAACTCTGGTATCACGATGGTCTGGACGCGTTCGAGCAGACCTGCCCGACTGCCCGCCCGGTATTCGAAGCGGTACGTGAAGAGCTGTTCGAGCTGCTGGCCGCCAACACCGGCGATCAGGCAACCCTCGAGGCCCTGCTGGTCAAGACCCGCGAACTGCACGAGCCGCTCAAGGCCCGACTGGAGCAGGGCCGCGATCGCCTGCTGGAGATCCACTCCAGCGGTGGCGCCGCCGCCCAGCAGCTGGTCGACAAGCTGGCCGCCGAAGATGACGACACCGGCATGATCTCCTTTGCCCTCAAGATGTTCGACGAGATCGGCGTCAATCAGGATGACCGTGGCGAGAACGCGCTGGTGCTGACTCCCGGTGATCATATGCTGGTTTCCAGCTTCCCAGGCCTGCCGCAAGATGGCATGACCATCACCTTCGATCGCAACACCGCCCTGTCGCGGGATGACATGGCGCTGCTCTCCTGGGATCACCCCATGATGCGCGGCGGTATCGACCTGATCCTGGGCTCCGAGATCGGTGCCACCTCGGTCGCACTGCTCAAGAACAAGGCGCTGCCCATCGGCTCCATCCTGCTTGAGCTGATCTTTGTCGCCGAGTCTGCGGCCCATCCCCAGCTCTACCGATTCATGCCGCCGACGCCAATCCGTCTGCTGATGGACAAGAACGGCCAGAATCTGGGTGATAAAGTGGCGTTCGATGCCTTCAACCGCCAGCTGACTCCGGTCAATCGCCACCTCGGCAGCAAGCTCGTGACTGCATCCCAACCGGTAATCCACGGTCTGATTGGCAAGGGCCAGGCCATTGCCGAAGAGCTGAAAGCCGGGATTGTCGACAAGGCCCGCGCCCAGATGGCGCAGACCCTGCAGCAGGATCTGGATCGTCTGGAAGCACTCAAGGCGGTCAACCCGAACGTGCGCGACAGCGAACTGGATTATCTGCGCAATCTGCAGGCAGAATTGCACCACCTGATCGATCAGACCCAACTCAAGCTGGATGCAATCCGCTTTATTGTGGTTACCCATAACTGATGGGGGCTTGCCCCCACCTTCTGATGCGAGACATTTATGTTTGAATACTCACCGCCTCTGGAACCCTGGCTCGATATCCTGTTCAAGGACAAGGACATCATGGTGGTCAACAAGCCCACTGGCCTGCTGAGCGTGCCCGGGCGCGGCCCCGAGAATGAAGACAGCGTCCTGCATCGGGTAAAACAGCAACACCCCAAGGCAGCGGCGGCTCATCGCCTCGACATGTCCACCACTGGCGTCATTGTCATTCCCCTCAATCCCAATTCCCATCGGGAGCTGAGTCGGCAATTTCGCGAGCGGGAGACCGAGAAGCACTACCTCGCCTGGGTGTGGGGCGAACCGGAGGGGGAGTCCGGTCAGGTCGACCTGCCGCTCTGCGTCGACTGGCCCAACCGCCCGAAGCAGAAGGTGGACCACGAGGAGGGGCGTCACGCTCTTACCCTGTGGGAAAAATTGAAGGTAGAGAATGGTAACAGCCTGATCAAGCTGACTCCCATCACGGGTCGCTCGCACCAGTTGCGCGTCCATATGCTGGAGCTGGGGCACCCGATCCTGGGTGACAACCTCTACGCCCATCCGGATGCGCTGGCGGCTGCCCCCCATCTCTACCTGCATGCGGCCAGTCTGACCATCAGCCACCCCCGCAGCGGCGAGCAGATGACCTTCGAGGCGCCAGCCCCTTTTCCGGTCTGAGCCAAGATAGACATCGCGATATCGCAGACATAAAAAAGCCCCCATCGACTGGATGGGGGCTTTTTCATTAGGGTCAGACGCGAATATCGATCTTGCTTCCCAAAGAAGCGCTAGCCGATGTCGGTGCAACCGGCGCTGATTGCGCTGCGTTTTGCAGCAGCTTCAGCGCAGCTTCGCCCTCTTGGGTCTGCTGTTTCTTGGCCAGACTGGCCGTCATCAGAGCAGAACCAAACGACGCATTTGCAGAACTTGATATATCCATAGGGTTCCTCCTGCACTCAACAGTATCGGCCAAGCGGCCCCGAACATAAGCACTGAATGCAAAACAATCTGAAAGTTGCTTTTCTATCAGTCAGATAGCAATTGCATTCATGGCCCCTGTTCACCGCTGGATGACGTCTTCAAGCTCCTGTGCCGTCATCGCCCGAAGCACCTTGCAAGGGTTGCCAGCCGCCACCACATTGGCGGGCACATCTTTGGTCACCACCGAACCGGCACCGATGACACTGTTATCACCGATAGTGACACCGGGGCAGATGACGACGCTGCCGCCAATCCAGACGTTGTGGCCGATCCGCACCGGCTTGCCGAACTCGACACCCCTGATGCGCGGCGCCACTGCCACCGGGTGAGCGGCGGTGTAGATCTGCACCCCGGGCGCCAGCAGCACATTGTCGCCGATGTGCACCTCACAGACGTCGAGGATGGTGCAGCCCACGTTGGCGTAGAAGTTCTCGCCGACGAAGATGTTGGCGCCATAGTCGCAGAAGAACGGCGGATTGATGGCGCACTCGTTGCCACGTCCACCGAGCAGCTCGTGCAGCAAAGCATCCCGCGCCGGTTTCTCCTGCCAGCTGGTGTTGAAGGTGTGATAGAGCCTGCGGCAGCGCTCGCGCGCCGCTTTCAGCTCGGGATTGCCCGCATTATAAGGCTCCCCCGCCACCATCTTCTGCCACTCGGCACCACGTACCACCTTCTCCATTACCTACTCCATCAGCCAGATCAGGGATTCATAAGGGCGCAGCATACCCGATTGCGGTTGGGCCGGGCTATCCAGGTAGTTGCCGAGCAGCAGCCGACCTTGCCCGCTTTGCAGCTCGGCAGGCAAGGCAAACTCAACCGGCTCGCCGTAGAAGTTGCTCACCACCAGCAGGGTCTGACCGTTGGCGCGGCGGGCATAGGCCCAGATCTGTGGGTGCCCGGTCAGCAGCTCCTGATAATCCCCCTGGGTGAAGATGGGGTGCGCCTTGCGCAGGGCGATGAGATCCCGGTAGTGCCAGAACACCGAGTGCTGGTCGGCCAGCGCCGCCTCGGCATTGATCTCGGAATAGTTGGCGGCTGGCTTGAGCCAGGGTGTCCCGTTGGTGAAACCGGCGTTGGCCGCAGCGCTCCACTGCATCGGGGTGCGCGAGTTGTCGCGGGACTTGGCACCGAGAATGGCGAGGATCTCGGCCTCGCTCATCCCTTCGGCCTGCTTGATGGCAAAGATGTTGCGGCTCTCCACATCCTGATAGTCATCGATGCGCTGATAGCCGGGGTTGGTCATGCCGATCTCCTCCCCCTGATAGATGTAGGGGGTGCCCTGCAAACCGTGCAGCGTGCTGGCCAGCATCTTGGCGGCCACAACCCGATGCTCGCCCTCGTCACCGAAGCGGGAGACGATGCGCGGCTGATCGTGGTTGCACCAGAACAGCGCCGACCACCCCTTGCCGTGCATGCCGCTCTGCCAGTGGTTGAAGATGCGCTTGAGTTCGATGAAATCGAACGGAGCCTTGGTCCACTTGTCGCCGTTGGGGTAATCCACCTTGAGGTGATGGAAGTTGAACACCATGGAGAGCTCGGAGCCATCGAGGGCGCCATAGCGCTGACAGTGCTCCAGTGAAGTAGAGGACATCTCCCCCACCGTCATGGCGCCGACAGGAGCAAACACGTCGCGGCTCACGTCCTGCAGAAATTCGTGGATGCGCGGCCCGTCGGTGTAGAAGCGGCGGCCATCGCCAATCTCGTCGTTCGGGAACGCCTGATCCTTGGAGATAAGGTTGATAACGTCGAGCCGGAACCCATCCACCCCCTTCTTGGCCCAGAAGTGGATGATATTTTTCACCTCGGCACGCACCGCCGGATTTTCCCAGTTGAGATCCGCCTGCTCGCGGGCAAACAGGTGCAGGTAGTACTGACCGGTGGCAGAGTCCAGCTCCCAGGCGCTGCCGCCAAACTTGGATTGCCAGTTGTTGGGCACGCAGCCATCCACCGGATCGCGCCAGATGTAGTAGTCGCGGTAGGGGCTGTTTTTATCCCCCAGCGCCGACTTGAACCAGGCGTGCTCGGTGGATGTGTGGTTGACCACGATATCCATCACGATGCGGATGTCGCGCGCGTGGGCGGCGGCCAGCAGCGCCTCGAAATCAGCCATGGTGCCGTAGGCGGGGTCGATGGCGTAGTAGTCGGCGATGTCGTAGCCGTTGTCCACCTGCGGCGAGACGTAGACCGGGGTCAGCCAGAGGGCATCGACCCCCAGCGTCTTGAGGTAATCGAGGCGGGCCATGATCCCCTTGAGATCGCCGGTGCCACGGGCAGCGGAATCCTGAAAGCTCTTGGGATAGATCTGGTAAATCACGGCGCTCTGCCACCAGGGTGTTTGGCTCATGGCTCTTTCTCTTGTCACAAATTGAAAAGGGAGAGGGCGACCCGCAAGGTCGCCCGGACAATCAGATTCAGGCGCTGGCTTCGGCCAGCTTGCCGGCCGCTTGCTGGCGCTTGTAGACCAGCAGAGTCAGCACCACCGGCACCACGATGGCGACCAGCATGGCGAGGGAGTAAACGGCCCAGTATTGCGGCTGGATGGAGAGGATGCCCGGCAGGCCGCCTACCCCGATGCCGTTGGCCATCACCCCGGCGAAACCGCAGATGAGGGCTGCAAGGCTGGAGCCCACCATGGCGCACAGCATGGGGAACTTGTACTTGAGGTTGATACCGTACATCGCCGGTTCGGTCACCCCGAGATAGGCGGAGATGGCGGCAGGCACCGAAATCTCCCGCTCGTTCTCCTTGCGGCTAATCAGAATGATGCCGACGACCGCAGACGCCTGAGCGATGTTGGAGAGGGCGATAAGCGGCCAAATCGGGGTGCCACCCATGCTCTGCATCAGTTGCAGATCCACCGCGTTGGTGGTGTGGTGGATGCCGGTGATGACCAGCGGCGCGTAGAGGAATCCGAACAGGGCGGCACCGATAGGGGCGAAGGAGCCGGTCATGGCCGCCTTGGCAGCGAAGCCGACGCCATCACCAATCCAGCGGCCGAACGGGCCGATAAAGGCGTGAGCCACGATCACCGCCAGCAGCAGCGAGACAAACGGCACAATCACCAGATAGAGGTAAGCCGGAATGATCCGCTTGAGGTTGGTCTCAACCCAGGCGAGGAAGACACCCGCCAGCAGCGCCGGAATGACCTGTGCCTGATAGCCCACCTTCTGGATCACGAACAGGCCGAAGTCCCACACCTCTGGAGTCTGCTGACCAATGCCGTAGGCGTTCATCAACTGCGGTGACACCAGCGTCACCCCCAGCACAATACCCAAGATCTCGGAGCCGCCCATCTTCTTCACTGCAGACCAGCAGACACCGACCGGCAGGAAGTGGAAGATCGCCTCGCCCAGCAGCCAGAGGAAGGCGTGCACCTGAGACCAGAACTGGCTGATCTCGGTGAGGGTGTGAGTACCATCGTCGAACATCTTGATGTCGCCGATGACGTTGCGAAAGCCCAGGAGCAGACCGCCGGTGATGATGGCGGGCAGCAGCGGAACGAAGATCTCCGCCAGATGGGAAATGCCCCGCTCCAGCGGGTTCATGTTCTGGCGGGCCGCCTGCTTGGCGGTCTCCTTGCTGCCGCCGCTGACGCCGAGCTGCTCGGTCAGCGCCTTGTACCACTGCTCTACCTCGTTACCGATCACCACCTGGAATTGACCGCCCTGGGTGAAGCTTCCCTTCACCGCCGGGATGGTTTCGATGGCCTTGCTGTCGGCCTTGGCCGGATCGTTCAGGACGAAGCGCAACCGGGTCAGGCAGTGGCTGACGGTGGCGATGTTCTCCTTGCCGCCGATCTTGTCGATCAGGGTGGCAAGCTGCTGTGCGTTGATCTTGGACATGGGTCTTCCCTCTGTGACGCCATTGAATAGTGGTCTGTATCGCCCTTTTGAGCCAGTCTGTCGGCCGGAGCGTTTTTGGTATCGTTCCCATTTAGCATGCCGACAATCTGGCCAGATCGAAATGGGAACGTTCCCAATTCGTGGCCAGCGTCACAAAAAGCACACTTTTTGTTCAGTCGGAAGTGATGGGGCTCACAGGGTTCGGCAGGGGGCGATAGTCACCAGCGGAGGCTGATCCTGCTCAATCTGGCCGAGCAGCTGACGCGCCGCCTGCTCCCCCGCCCCTTTGTAACCAAGATCGAGACTGAGGGCGTTGGGGAAGAGGAAACTGAGCATGGGGTTGTTGCCAAGACCGGTCACCAGCACCTCACTACGCCCTTGTTCTTGCAGGTATTTTGCCGCACCAATGGCGAGGGTGTCGCTGGCGCAGACCAGCGCCTGGGTGGAGGGGGTAAGCAGCTCGGCCGCCAGCCGGTAGCCGCTCTGCAGGCTGAGATCACCGAGGGCGCTACGCGGGCGCAACCCCTGCTCTGCGCAGTAAGCGAGATAGGCGTCGAGGCGGCGTTGGCCGGTGGTGAGATCCGAGGCATCCACCCCCAGATAGGCGATGTCGCGGGCGCCACGGCTTGCCAGCTGCGCCAGCATGGTGCGCACCGCACCGGCGTCGTCGAAGCAGACCGAGGAGAAACCGGGATATTCACGAGCGACCAGCACCAGCTTCTCTTTCAGCGGCGCCATGGCGCCATAGTCCAAGTCATTGAAGGCGAACAGGATAATGCCATCCACCCCGCGCCGCTCCAGCACCGCCAGATGCTCCTGTACCTTGGCGGGGGAGAACTTGCTCTCCATCAGCACGGCATCGTAGCCACGCTGGTAGAGGGTCTCCAGCATGCCGCGCACCGCCTGATTCTCCGAGCTGGAGTCGAGCCGCGAGACGATGATCCCCACCACCTGCTGGCTCTGGCTGCGCATGGCCCGCGCCGACTTGCTCGGCACGAAGCTATGTTCGGCGATGATCTGCTCCACCCGCTCGCGGGTCTCCTGCTTCACCTTGGGATCCTGATTGAGCACCCGGGAGACGGTCGACTTGCCGACGCCACTCAGTCTGGCGATATCGAGGATGGTCAGTTTCTTGTCCATGAATTGGCTCACAGGAGGCTAGGCGGTGGAATTGCCCACATTGTTGTGATTAACCCCTGTGAATACAAGCCCATGGCGTTAGAATGCCCTTTTTGCCCCGCCGTCAGGGTATGTGGGCACAGCACAGGATGCCCATCATGGATCTGCTGGCCAGTCTGCTCTTCTCCCTCTCCATCACAGGCCCCATCTGCGTGGTGCTGCTGCTCGGCATCTTGCTCAAGCGGTTGGGGCTGCTGCCGGATCCCTTTACCGAATCCGCCTCGCGGCTGGTGTTTCAGATCACCCTGCCCGCTCTGCTCTTTCTCAGTATTCTGGGTACCAACTTCGCCACCATGCCGAGCCTCTGGTTTATTGGCTATGGCCTGCTCGCCACCGTTATCAGCTATCTGGTGCTGGAGCTGCTGGCCGGACGTTTTATCGGGGAGCAGCGGCTGCGCGGCATCTTCGTGCAAGGTAGCTTTCGCGGCAACAGCGCCATTATCGGGCTCGCCTATGTGCAGAACGCTTACGGCCACGAGGGGCTGGGGGCGGCAGCGCTCTACGTCGGCGCGGTGACCGTGCTCTACAACATTCTCGCGGTGATCACCCTCACCCGCAGTCTCGGCGGTGCCACCGGCATTCGCCCCATCCTGCTCGGCATCATCAAGAATCCGCTGATTATCGCTATTGTGGCGGCGCTGCCGTTTACCCTGCTCGGTATCAAGATGCCGCAACTGCTGCTCACCACCGGCAGCTACTTCGCCAACATGACGTTGCCGCTGGCGCTGCTCTGCACCGGTGCCTCTCTCAGCCTCGACGCCCTGCGCGGTGGTGCAGCCATTGCGGGCTGGGCCAGTATCATGCGGCTCTGCCTCATTCCGGCTGCGTTCACTCTTGGGGCTGCCCTGCTCGGCTTCAGCCATCTGGAGCTGGGGATTCTGTTCCTCATCAGCGCTACCCCGACAGCCGCCGCCAGCTATGTGATGACCCGCGCCATGGGGGGCGACAGCGTGCTGGCCGCAAACATCATCGCCACCACCACCCTTGGATCGCTGGTTACTACCAGCCTCGGGGCAACCCTGATGAATTATCTGGGTCTTATGTACTGACGGCTTGACCTTGCCGGAGGCGGCAGCTTTAGGCTGGCGCCCATCAACAAAGGAGATATCCCATGACCATCGAACTCACAGTGTCCGGCATGTCCTGCGGTGGCTGCGCCGCCAGTCTGCAAAAAGCGCTGCTGGCCCAGCCTGCGGTCACCACCGCAACCGTCGATTTCGCCAGCAGCAAGGCCGTTATCGAGAGCGAGCTGAGCAAGGCAGAACTGATCGCCCTGATCGAAGCCAAGGGTTTCTCTGCGAGTTAAATTATCTCCATAGAGGTATAAAACAGGTTAAAAATCTGTACTCACCTGTCTTTTGGTGAGTTTTATCACAGACCTAGGTTATTAAACGGGCAAACTTGCTGCGATTATTCCAACCATAAGGATTTGCAGCATGACCCTACCGATCCGCAAGACCCTGCTCGCCGCTGTCGTTGGCCTGACCCTCTCCCCCATGGCGATGGCGCTGCCCAACGTCCATATTCTGGCAACCGGCGGCACCATTGCCGGGGCAGGCCAGTCGGCTACCCAGTCCAACTACGAGGCAGGCAAGGTAGCCATCGAGACGCTGATCGCCGCCGTGCCCGAGATGAAGAACGTCGCTGACGTGCAGGGTGAGCAGGTGGTGAAGATCGGCTCCCAGGACATGAACGACGAGGTGTGGCTCAAGCTGGCCAAGCGCGTCAACGAGCTGCTGGCCAAGGATGACGTGGATGGCATTGTCATCACCCACGGCACCGACACCATGGAAGAGACCGCCTACTTCCTCAATCTGACCGTCAAGAGCGACAAGCCGGTGGTGCTGGTCGGCGCCATGCGCCCCTCCACCGCCATGAGCGCCGACGGCCCTATGAATCTCTACAACGCCGTAGTGACCGCCTCCGATCCTGCCTCCAAGGGACGTGGCGTCATGGTGGCGATGAACGACACAGTGCTCGATGCCCGCGATGTCACCAAGACCAACACCACCGGGGTGCAGACCTTCGCCTCCCCCAACTTCGGCCCGCTGGGTTACATCCACAACGGCAAGATCGACTATCAGCGCAGCCCGGCCCGCCTGCACACCAGCAAAACCCCGTTTGACGTGAGCAAGCTCGACAAGCTGCCGCAAGTCGGCATCGTCTACAGCTACGCCAACGCCACCGACTTGCCTGCCAAGGCTATGGTGGATGCCAAGTTCGACGGTATCGTCAGCGCCGGGGTGGGCAACGGCAACCTCTATCACACCCTGTTCGACACCCTGGCCAAGGCAAGCAAAGACGGGATTCGAGTGGTGCGCTCAGCCCGCGTGCCGACCGGGTCCACCACTCTGGATGCCGAGATCGATGACGCCAAGTACGGCTTCGTCGCCGCCGAAACCCTCAACCCCCAAAAGGCGCGGGTACTGTTGATGCTCGCCCTGACCCAGAGCAAGGATCCGGCCCAGATCCAGCGCTGGTTCCAGCAGTTCTGATAAAGGTTTTCTGACAAGTAATAAGCAAGGGCGGGACTTCCCGCCCTTTTCCATCCTGCAATGCCGCCTCGCCTATTACGCCGTTTGGCGGGGTCATCCTTCCCTTTTCCGGCCATCTTTTTCAGCCATCGCAGAGCGCTGTCATCAAATTAGCGAGCCGGATCACCCGCTTTCACAAGCGCATCGCCGCCAAATTCATTACACTGCCAGCGATCTTATCCACTCAAGGAGTGCTGTTGCTGTATGGAAATATTGATCCTGCTGGGATTGATTTTGCTTAATGGCGTCTTCGCCATGTCAGAAATCGCCATCGTCACCGCACGCAAGGCTCGCCTCGGCAAGCTTGCCTCCGAAGGCAACCGCTCCGCCGCCATTGCCCTCAAACTGGGCGAAGACCCGACCCATTTTCTCTCTGCCGTCCAAATCGGCATTACCAGCATCGGTCTGCTCAACGGTATCTACGGCGAATCCCTGCTGGCCCAGCCCTTCTCCCTCTGGTTGCAGGAGTGGGGGCTCCCCGCCAAGAGCAGTGGCCTGATCGCCACCGTCATCGTGGTGGTGGTGGTCACTTACCTCTCCATCGTGGTGGGGGAGCTGGTGCCCAAGCGCCTCGGCCAGCTCAATGCCGAGCGCATCGCCTGTCTGGTCGCGCGCCCCATGCACTGGCTCGCCACCCTGACCCGCCCCTTCGTCTGGCTGCTGTCGGCCTCCACCAATGCCAGCCTGCGGCTGCTGCGGGTCAACCAGAACGGCAGCGCCAACGTCACCGAGGAGGAGATCCACGCCATGCTGGTGGAAGGATCGGAAGCCGGGGTGATCGAGGATCATGAACACACCATGCTGCGCAACGTCTTCCGTCTCGACGAGCGCAGCCTCTCCTCCCTGATGGTGCCGCGCAGTGATATCCGCTATCTGGATCTAGCGTTGCCGCTGACCGTCAACCTGCAGCGGCTGGTGGAGTATCGCCACAGCTATTTTCCGGTCTGCGACGGCAACCTGTCAGAATTGGTGGGTATCATCAATGTCAGCAAGGTGCTGCACGCCTATATCAAGGGGGAGCCCATCGATCTGGCTGCCCTGACCCAGGAGGGCAGCCTGCTGCCCGAGACCCTCAACGGCGTCGAGCTGCTCAACCACTTCCGCACCCACAGCGAACAGATGGCGCTGGTGGTGGACGAATATGGCGAGTTGCAGGGGCTGGTCACCCAGCAGGATCTGCTGGAGGCGCTGGCGGGGGATTTCCAGCAGGAGGATGGCGAGGACAACTGGGCCTTCCGGCGCGCCGACGGCAGCTGGCTGCTCGATGGCCTGATCCCGTTGCCGGAGTTGAAGGACTGTCTGGAGCTGGTTCGTCTGCCAGAAGAAGAAAAACATCACTATCACACCCTCGGAGGGCTTATCATGCTGCTCCTTGGTCGTGTTCCACAAACCGGAGACCTGGTGACACTGGAACAGTGGCAACTGGAAATTGTTGACATGGATGGCCTGCGCATCGACAAGGTGCTCGCCATGCCCTTGACCGATCAACCCAGCTAACCTGCGGAGTTTGCAAGTATGGAGCAGTTTTACCAACTGGCTCACGCCTTTATGAATCACGATCTGAACACACTTTCCGATCCCAAGATGGCCTTCATGATCTGTGGTGTGATTCTGACGTTTCTGGTACTGGAAAACGGATTCATCCCTACCGCCTTTCTGCCCGGTGACAGCCTGCTGATCCTCACCGGCGTGCTCATCTATCAGGATGTATTGTCTCTCGGGGTGATCCCGCTGTTGATCATGGCTACCTTTGTCGGCACCTGGCTCGGTTACATGCAGGGGCGCTTTCTCGGCCACACCCAGCTCTACCATCGGCTGATGTCCCATGTGGAAGAGCGACACCAGCAGAAGGTCTACCACCTGCTGGACAAGTACGGGATCATCACCCTGATCACCGCGCGCTATATCGCCTTCGTGCGCACCGCCTACCCCTATATAGTGGGTGCCACCGAACTGCCCCAGGGGCGCTTTCTCATCGTCAATCTGATCAGCTCCATCATGTGGATCTGCCCGCTGGTCGGGTTTGGCTACTACCTGAGCCACACCAAGCTGGCCGCCGAATACCAGACCCAGTTCTTCAACATCATCATCTATCTGCCGGTGGCCCTGCTGCTGGGTGGCATGGTGGCGCTGGTCTGGCGCTGGATCAGCAAACGCAGGGCCGCGCAGCCGCGGGATTGACCCCTCGCCCAACGCCCGACCCGGAAGCCCTCGCCAGAGGGCTTTTTTGATCGCCTATTTTGCGCAAATAGCAGAAATAGTCCCGCTCGGCCCTTGTAAAGCTGGGGTAAAAATGAGTGAATCTAGCGCCTTTTTTTGGATGGGAACGGAGTCGGTTGTATGTGGTGTCGGATTCGCGCAGCAGCGCTGGTTGTCGGGTTGATGGGAATGCTGGGATTGCCTGCGGTCAACGCGGCACCCAACCCAGCCAAACTGGAAGTACGCTCGAGCAGCGCCCTGGTCGTGGATGTAAAAACGGGCAAGACGCTCTACCAGAAGAATGCCACCAAGGTGCGTCCCATCGCCTCTCTCACCAAGCTGATGACAGCGCTGGTGGTGCTGGATGCCAAGCAGAATCTCAACCAGACCATTACGGTCGACAAGAACGATCTGGATCGGGTCAAACACACTCACTCCCGCATCCGCATGGGCACCAAGGTGACCCGCCGCGACGCCCTGCATCTGGCGCTGATGTCCTCCGAAAACCGGATGGCCTCGGCACTGGCGCGTCACTATCCGGGCGGTCGCAGCGCCTTCGTGCGAGCCATGAACAACAAGGCCAGACAGCTGGGTATGCGTAATACCCACTTCTACGACTCCACCGGCCTCTCCACCCGCAACGTCTCCACCGCCCAGGATCTGGGCAAGCTGGCCGCCGCCGCCTATCGCCAGCCGCTGATCCGTCAGTTCACTCAGGATGAGAACCGGGAGATGCGCTTCAGCGCCCCCGCCTACAGCCTGATGTTCAACAACACCAACCCGCTGGTGAAAAACCCGGATTGGGACGTGCGCCTCTCCAAGACCGGCTTCACTGACGAAGCGGGTCGCTGTCTGGTGATGCGCGCCAAACCGGACAGCCGCGAGCTTGCCATCGTGCTACTCAACTCGGTGGGCAAACGCACCCCCATCGGCGATGCCAACCGCATTCGCAAATGGTTGAAAAGCTGAGTAAATATCTCGACACAAAAGGATGCTGCGGCATCCTTTTTTATTGCCTGCAGAACGCCTCTGCAGGCCTTGCAGGATGTTGATGAGCGAACCCTTAGTGATGTCTGCGCGGCATCTGCCGTTGCAACGGCAGGCATACAGCGCGCCTATAGATGAGGCAAAGGGTAGTGAGGCGGTGCAACGATCAGAAGAACTGTGCGCAATCACAGAAAGGGGAAGAAATGAGGACAAGAACAGCCAGGTAAACGGGCGATCCCCCCGCAACAGCGCACGGGGATCCGCACCAAAGAGTTAAATGTCGCCCATAAAAAAACAGCCCCGACCGAAGTCGAGGCTGTCTGTATGGTGCGCCCGAGAGGATTCGAACCTCTGACCACCTGGTTCGTAGCCAGGTACTCTATCCAGCTGAGCTACGGGC
>NZ_JAAKPE010000023.1:0-32071 GCF_049171775.1 Aeromonas sp. 603404 | reverse complement strand
TCAGAAGTGAAACGCGGTAGCGCCGATGGTAGTGTGGCATTCGCCATGCGAGAGTAGGACACTGCCAGGCACCCAATACAAGAAACCCCGCTCTATGAGCGGGGTTTTTTATTGCCTGAAAATCAGCAAATCGTCTGATAATTGTCCCGTTTTATTCCTCTCCCTTTGAATGCCTAGTCTTCCCCGTCGGTTTTACTCATAAAAAACGGTCACAACAGCGTAAAATGGTGCTTTATTTCGTCGGAGATAGCCCATGTTTTGTCCAAAATGCGGTGGTCAAACCTTGCAGAGCGTCAGCCCTAAAGAGTTTCTCTGTGGCTGCGGTTTTCATTTTTTCCAGAATGTGGCGACGGCGGTGATGGTGGCGCTTTGCTGGCAGGATGAGGTGCTGGTTGCGGTGCGTGCCCGCAATCCGGGCAAGGGGTTGCTGGATCTGCCGGGCGGATTTGTCGATCCCGGCGAGTCGCTGGAGGAGGCACTGGTGCGCGAGTTGCAGGAGGAGCTGGGGCTCGATGTCAGCGCTCATCCTTGTACCTATCTCGGTTCCTTTCCCAATATCTATATCTACGATGGCATCACCTATCACACCTGTGACACCTTTTTCGCTATCAAGCTGAGTGAAAAACCGTTCATCCAGCCGGCTGACGATGTGGCCGCCTGTCAGTGGCTGAAGATCAGCGATATTCCCTTGCCCCGCTTTGCTTTCGAATCGACGCGCACCGCGGTGGCGCGGCTGCAGCAATCCTCTTTGCAAGCCTGATCCCTGCTGATGACGATGGGGATTGGCAGCGACCATCCCTGTCTCATCCTTGTCCACTTTTGTCCCGCAGACGCCATTCGTCAGACGGTGAGTGGTATAGTCAGCAGTGGATCCGGATTCAAGGAGCATATCGTGAAGAAGATAGTTCTCATCTTGCTCGGCATCGCCGTGGCAGCCTTGCTGGCCATAGTGACGTTGATAAGCCTTATCGACCCCAATCAATTCAAGCCCCAACTGGCTGAACAGGTGCGCAAGAGCACGGGTCGGGAGCTGGTGATGGCGGGGGAGATTGACTGGCGTTTCTGGCCGAGTCTCGGCCTCTCGCTGGAGAAGGTCGCTCTGCGCAATCCGGCCGGTTTTGCCGAGCCGGATCTGGTTCGTTTCGAGCAGGGCGAGGCCTCGGTGGCCCTGTTGCCGCTGCTCTCCCATCGTCTGGAGATCGGCAAGGTGACCCTGAGTGGCGCCCATCTCTTTATCCAGACCAAGGCGGATGGCAGCTCCAATCTGAGCGGACTGCTCAAAGATGCCACTGCTGATGCAAGCGAACCGGTCGTTCCCGCAGCCCCAGCGCCAACCGCTGATAGCAAGCCCTGGCAGATCAGCTTGCAGGGTGTCGCGCTCTCCCAGGCCAGTGCGCTGGTACAGGATGATCGCAGCGGCACGTCGCTGCGACTGGATCGCCTCGATCTCGATATGGGGCAACTGGCCACCGGTCAGTGGGTACCCGTGACGCTGGCCGCCAAGGGGAGTGCCGACAAGCTCGCTTTCGACGTTAAAGGGCAGACCCAGATCAAGCTGGCGCAGGAGGTGATGGCGAGTGAGCTGAAAGATCTGAGCCTCAGCGGCAGCCTGAGTGACCCGTCTCTGCGATTCGACAGTTTCTCCATCAAGGGAGACCGACTGGCCCTTGGTGAGTGGAGCAACCTCACGTTGGCGCTGAAAGGAGCCAAGGGTGAGGGGCAGCAAGCTTCACTGGCTGGTTCGCTGGAAGGAACGCTCAAGGGACGGCTCGATAAAGAGATGAAGCTGGCCGAGCTCTCCGATGTGCTGCTGACGGCTGCGCTGGAAGGTGATGCGCTGCCGCGCCCGCAGATGAAGCTGAAACTGGCCGGGTTTGCCCGTGCCGAGCTCGACAAGGAGTTGATTACCCTGAGCAAGCTGGTGATGAGTGCTGATGAGGCGCTGCTGAGTGGTGATGGAACCGTGCAGCTTGGCGCTGTTCCCTCGATCAGCTTCGATCTCAAGGGGGAGAAGCTGGATCTCGACAAATGGCTCGCCAGATCGGCACCGACCACACCAGCGCAGGCGAGAGAGGACAAACCAACGGTCGGTGCTTCCAATACCGCTGCAACTGGCGATAAAGAAGCAACCGGCAAGAGCGAAGCACTCTCCGCGGTTGAACCGGATCTGGGCGCGCTCAAAGGGGTGGATCTGGATGGTCGGTTGCAACTCGGTAGCCTGCGCCTGAAAGGGCTGGATCTCGGTACTGTCGATCTGCAGGTGGTTTTGGCCAAGGGACTGCTGACGCTCAAACAGTTCAGCGCGACCGTGGCGGGCGGTCAGGTAAGCGCGAAAGGGGTTCTCGACGCACGCCAGCAACCCGCCACCTACAAGGTGCACAAGCAGGTGGCCGGAGTGAACATTCGTCCCTTGCTGCAGACTCTGGCCCAGAGCGATCTGCTGGAGGGTAAGGGCGATCTCGATGTGCAGGTGCAGGGGCGTGGTCTCTCCCCTCTGGCACTGCGCAACGGAATGCAGGGCAAGGTGACCTTGAAGCTGAGCGACGGCGCCCTGCACGGCATCAACCTAGCGGAAATGATCCGCGAGGCGCGGGCCACCCTCACCGGCAAGGGGGCCGAGCAGGTGAAGGAGGCGCGCAAGACCGACTTCAGCGCCCTCACCGCCAGCTTCCAGATTGCCGACGGCATCGCCCGTAGCAACGACATCCAGCTCTTTGCCCCCGCCTTGCGGGTCAAGGGCGAGGGGCAGACGGCGCTGGTGCTGGAGAGCCTCGACTTCCTGTTCCTCACCTCCATTGTCGAGAGCAGCAAGGGGCAGGGGGGCAAGGATGTGGATGAGCTGAAGGAGATCACCATTCCGGTGCGGATCGGCGGTCACTGGCAAGCCCCCAGCTACCAGCTCGATGTGAAGGCTCTGCTTAGCAACAACAAGCTGCTGGAGGATAAGGCGCGCAAGGAGGCCGAACGCGGCCTCAAGAAGCTGCTGGGGGACAAGGCCGACAATGAAGCCGTCAAAGGGGTGGCTGACCAGCTGCTCAAGGGATTGTTCAAATAGCCCCAGCCTTTCGTTTTATCCCCATGCAGAGCCCGCCCCGTGCGGGCTCTTTCTTATTGTGGAGACCGTTCTGTGAGTGTCGTATCGGACTAGGCATTGGCCTGGCAACTCTATAGGGAAGGGCCCGCCTGAATTGCTTCAGGCGGGCCCTTTTTCATTGCCGCAGGCGGGAATTACTCCCCCAGCAGGGTTTGCCAGACGCCGAGGACATGGCTGCGCTCACTCTGCAGCTGATCGTCGCTCACCTTGCGGGAGATCTCCGAGAGGTTGAGGCGATGGCCGAGGTTGCGGATCTCCAGATAGGCCTGTTTCAGCCCCTCTGCCTGCTCCAGGGTCATCACCCCTGCCAGGACGCACTCGTCGAAGATGCGTACGTTATCGGACCAGCGTGTGAGGGCATCGGGCTCGCCGCAGGCGTGGGCCAGCACCAGATACTGGGCGATAAACTCGATATCCACCATGCCGCCGGGGGACTGCTTGAGGTCGAACTCGCCAGCCCCCGCTTTCAGCAGGTGATCCCGCATCTTGTGGCGCATCTCGCGCACCTCGCGGGCCAGGGTCGGCAGGTCGCGCTCCTTGGCCAGCACGGCGCGGCGGATGCGGGCAAACTCGGCGATCACCGCCTCATCGCCATAGATGGGACGGGCCCGCACCAGCGCCTGATGTTCCCAGGTCCAGGCCTCGCTTTGCTGATACAGCTCGTAGGCCGACAGCGACGAGACCAGCAGGCCGGAGTCGCCGGAGGGGCGCAGCCGCATATCGATCTCGTAGAGAATGCCGGAGGGGGTGCGGGTGCTGAACAGGTGCAGGATCCGCTGGGCAAGGCGCAGGTAGAACTGGCGGCTATCGATGGGCTTGCGGCCATCTGTGTAGCTGTTGGGATCGCCGCCGTGCAGGAACACCAGATCGAGATCCGAGCCGTAGCCGAGCTCGATGCCACCCAGCTTGCCGTAGGCCACCACCGCAAAGCCGCGCTGGCCGCTCACCGCCACCTCGGGTGGCACCCCGTAGCGCTCGCTCATCTGGGACCAAGCCTGATTGACCACCTCTTCGGTGATCGCCTCCGCCAGCCAGGTGAGGTGGTCGCTCACCTTCATCAGCGGCAGGGCGCCGGCGATGTCGGCCGCCACGATACGCAGCAGTTGCACCTGCTTGAACTGGCGCAGCGCCTCCATCTGCTGCTCCACGTCCTCTTCGGGGATGCGCAGCAGGAACTGGCGCAGCTGGGGCTTGTACTGATCGAGCGGGGTGGGGTGATAGAGGTGCTGGGGATCGAGCAGCTCGTCCAGCAGGATGGGGTAGCGGGCCAGCTGCTCGCTCACCAGATGGCTGGCGTCACACAGCCGCACCAGCTGGCGCAGGGCGCCCGGGTTTTCCGCCAGCAGCTGCAGATAGGCGCTGCGGGTGAAGATACGGGTCAGCAACTCGCACACCCGTTCGAACAGGCGGGCGGGTTGCTCGCTGGCGACCACCAGCCGCAGCAGCTCCGGCATCAGCCAGTCCAGCGCGATGCGCCCCTGCGGCCCCACCTGACGGCGCTTGTACTCCTCCTTGAAACGCAGCAGAGCGGCGCAGAGCGGGGCGGGCTCGGCCACCCCCTGCGCGGTCAGCAGTTGCTCCAGCTCGGCGGCGTCAAGCTCGGTGCGCCAGAGATCGAGCCAGAGCTGCTCCAGATGGGCGGGGGCCTCCTTCTCTTCCCCCACCACGGCGACGAACTCCTGATGGACGGCGGCCATCTCCTCATCCAGATAAGCCATAAAGGCGCCCCAGTCGGCAAAACCCAGAGCAGCGATCAGCCGCTGGCGATCCCGCTCTTCGGTGGGCAGGGTCTGGGTCTGCTGATCGCCGATCTCCTGCAATATGTTCTCGACCCGGCGCAGGAAGCGATAGGCCGTCAGCAAGCGATCGCAATGGGCAGATTCGAGGGCGCCACATTGGGCGATGGCAGCCAGCGCTTCGGGCAGGTGGCGCACCCGCAGCGCCGGTTCACGACCGCCGCGAATAAGTTGCAGCGCCTGGGCGATAAACTCCACTTCACGGATGCCGCCAGCCCCCAGCTTGATGTTGCCCTCCAGCCCCTTGCGGCGCACCTCGGCGGCGATCATCGCCTTCATCTGGCGCAGGCCGTCGATGACGCCAAAGTCGATATAGCGGCGAAACACGAAGGGGCGCAGCATCTCGGCCAGCTCCACCGCGTGTTCACACTGGGGCCCCAGCACCCGCGCCTTGACCATGGCGTAGCGCTCCCAGTTGCGGCCGTGATGCTGGTAGTAATCCTCCATGGCGGCAAAGGAGATGGCGAGCGGCCCCGCATCGCCAAAGGGGCGTAAGCGCATATCGACCCGGAACACCTGACCATCCTGAGTGGGCTGGTGGAGGGCGTTGATGATGCGCTGACCGAGTTTGATGAAAAATTGCTGGTTGGCCAGCTCGCGCCGCCCGCCGACCGTGTAGCCGTTCTCGGGGAAGGTGAAGATAAGGTCGATGTCCGAGGAGAAGTTGAGCTCGCCACCGCCGAGCTTGCCCATGCCGAGGATAAGCAGCGGTTGCGGGTTGCCGTTGCCGTCCATCGGGGTGCCCAGTTCGCCACACTGTTTGGTGTAGAGCCAGTCGCGGGCAGAGCAGATCAGGGCATCCGCCAGTTTGGTGAGGTGGATAAAGCTCTCTTCTACTTCAGCGTGGCCCAGCAGCTCGCGCCAGGCGATCACCAGCATGCGGCTGCGGCGGAACTGGCGCAGGATGCGCTTGAGCGCCTCTTCATCGCTTACCTCGGCGAGCAGGGCGGTCAGATCGTGCTGGTAAGCGGGCCAGCGTTCGGTTCGTTCGAGATCACCGGAGGCGAGCAGTTCGGTCAGCAACTCCGGCTGTTTGAAGAGGGAGTCGGCGACAAAATCGGAGAGGCCGAGCAGGGTCAGCAGGGTCTGGCGAACGGGCTCGGGCAGCGAGCCATAGTCGGGGGCCAGCTCGACCAGTCGCTGCCATTGGCGCTCGGCCTGTTCTTGCAGCAGGGGGGAGAAGGCGGAGAAAGAGGGAGAGTGCTGGGCCACGGTTGCCGTCCTTGTGGTTCACGACAGCGGGTTAACGACACGAGGTTAACAACGCTGCCGGTTCAAAATGGTGGCTGCCAATCTAGCACTGTCAGGCCCCCGCGTCACAGCGCAGGGGCGAGAAGCATGATCCGGCAAATAAAAATGGGCTCCCTGTCGGGAGCCCATCGGATTGCGCTGGTCATTATCAGTGGCTATCGACCCAGACGAACTTGAGCACGAACAGCAGGGCCACCACCAGCACGCAGGGGTTGATCTCGCGCCAGCGGCCGGTACCCGCCTTCATCACGCAGTAGGAGATAAAGCCGACGGCGATCCCCTCGGTGATGGAGAAGCTGAACGGCATCATGACGGCGGTCATAAAGGCCGGTACCGCTTCGGTCAAATCTTCCCACTTCACCCGGGTCAGCTCGGAGCACATCAGCACGCCCACATAGATAAGGGCGCCAGCGGCAGCATAGGCCGGCACCATGGCGGCGACCGGGGAGAAGAAGATAGCCAGCAGGAACAGCAGGCCGACCACGATGGCGGTCAGACCGGTACGGCCGCCGACGGCGACGCCGGAGCTGCTCTCGATAAAGGCGGTGACCGAGGAGGTGCCCATGAAGGCGCCGCCGACGGAGCTCACGCTATCCACCATCAGCGCCTGTTTCATGCGCGGGAAGTGGCCCTTGTCATCGGCCAGCTTGGCGCGGTTGGTGACGCCGATCAGGGTGCCGGAAGAGTCAAACAGGTTGACCAGCATAAAGGAGAAGATGATGCCGGCCAGGCTGATGTCGAGCGAACCCATCAGATCCAGCTGGCCGAACACTGGCTCGATGCTGGGGGGCATGGAGACGAAGCCCTTGAAGGTGACATCGCCAAACAGCCAGCCCAGACCCGTGGTGACCACGATGGCGATCAGCACGGCGGAATGAACGCCGCGGGCGGAGAAGATGCAGATCAGGAAGAAACCGAGCAGACCCAGCAGGCAGGGCAGGGAAGTGAGGTTGCCCACGGTCACCATGGTCGCGGGGCTGGCCACAACGATCCCGGCGTTGTGCAGGCCGAGCAGGGCAATCAGCAGACCGATACCGGCGGTGATGCCAACCCGCAGGGTGAGCGGAATGTTGCCGATCAGCCAGTAGCGCACCCGCAGCAGGGTGAGGATCAACAGACCCATGGCACCCCAGAAGATGGTGCCCATGCCCACTTGCCAGGAGTAACCCATGCCGGCGACCACCACGAAGGCGAAGAAGGCGTTGAGGCCCATGGCGGGGGCCAGCGCGATCGGCAGGTTGGCCAACAGGCCCATCAGGATGCTGCCGATACCGGCGATGAGGCAGGTGGTGACGAACACGGCCTGGGTGTCCATGCCCGCAGCAGAGAGGATCTGCGGGTTGACGAACACGATGTAGACCATGGTCAGGAAGGTGGTGATACCTGCGATCACTTCGGTGCGGGCGGTAGTGCCATGGCCTTGCAGGGCAAACAGGCGCTCAAGCAATCCTTGCCCGGCGGCCTGATTGGCAGCTTGGTGTTGTTGATTCATGTTGGATTCCAATAGGTGACGTGAAATAAGCAGCAGGGGAACGGGCTATCCCATCCATGCGGGGTAAATTGCCCTGTTTCTGGCGGTTAAGTAACCAGACTCGTCCTGATACCGTGACAGCGCGCACATTTTTACACAGGCGGCGCCGTTTACAAACCCCGGATCTGCGAAGCGGATCAATGAATAGAGCAAAAATTCAAACGTTTGCTTTTTGAGCATGAAAAAAGGTTCTCAGCAGAGAACCTTTTATCGAAAAGTGGGGACTTAAAGGGTCTTGAAGTAGCGCTCGACCAGCTGGGCCAGCACAGAATCGAGCCGGTCTTGAACCTCACCCAGTTCGCGGCCGAGGCGGCGCAGAAACAGGCTTGCCTGCTCTTCGGTCAGCTTGCGCCCCTCGATAAAGAACTCTTGCTCCGGCAGCTGCTTGTCATAGCGGGGGATCAGCACCCAGCTCACCAGCTCGGGCTCCACGGCGGCAAAAATCTTGGCAGCAGCGGCACAGAAGGTCTCTATATGTGTCTTGCCATCCGGCCCGAGACAACCCGGTTCAACCCGGATCTGGATGGTGAGTTTTTTCTCTATGGGGGTCGTCATCGTGCTACATCCATGCAAAGGCATCCGTCTAGGATTGTAAGCCAAAAGACAACAGAAAGGGGAGCCGGAGCTCCCCTTGTGACGTTGGTCGCAGCTGCAATGGTACGGCTTGTACCGACTGACAGCTTACTTGGCGATGCGCTTGTACTTCGCGCGGTGCGGCTGGATCGCCTCGGCGCCGTAGGTCTTCTTCTTCCACTCTTCGTATTCGGTGAAGTTGCCTTCGAAGAACTCGATCTTGCCCTCGTCCTGATAGTCCAGGATGTGGGTGGCGATGCGGTCGAGGAACCAGCGGTCGTGGGAGATGACCATGGCGCAACCCGGGAACTCCAGCAGGGCGTTCTCGAGGGCGCGCAGGGTTTCGATATCCAGATCGTTGGTCGGTTCATCCAGCAGCAGCACGTTGCCGCCGGTCTGCAGCAGCTTGGCCAGATGCAGACGACCGCGCTCACCACCGGAGAGTTCGCCAACCCGCTTCTGCTGGTCGGAACCCTTGAAGTTGAAGCGGCCAATATAGGCGCGGCTAGGGAACTCGTAGTTGCCGATGCGCAGGATATCCTGACCGTCAGCGACCTCTTCGAATACCGTCTTCTTGTCATCCATGCTGTCGCGGAACTGATCGACAGAGGCCAGTACCACGGTTTCACCCAGGGTGATGGTACCGGAATCCGGCTGCTCCTGACCCGACATCATGCGGAACAGGGTCGACTTACCGGCACCGTTCGGGCCGATGATGCCGACGATGGCACCCTTCGGAATGGCAAATGACAGATCGTCGATCAGCACCCGATCACCGTAAGATTTGCGCAGGTTGGCCACTTCCACCACCTTGTCGCCGAGGCGCGGTCCGGGCGGAATGAACAGCTCGTTGGTCTCGTTGCGCTTCTGGTAGTCGTTGGTGTTGAGCTCTTCGAAGCGAGCCATACGGGCCTTTGACTTGGCCTGACGCCCTTTCGGGTTTTGACGAACCCACTCCAGCTCTTTCTCGATGGACTTGCGACGGGCAGCTTCAGAACTTGCTTCCTGCGCCAGACGGGCGTCCTTCTGCTCCAGCCAGGAGGAGTAGTTGCCTTCCCACGGGATACCTTCGCCGCGGTCCAGCTCCAGGATCCAGCCCGCTACGTTGTCGAGGAAGTAACGGTCGTGGGTGATCGCCACTACAGTGCCTTCGTAGTCGTGCAGGAAGCGCTCCAGCCAGGCCACGGATTCCGCATCCAGGTGGTTGGTCGGTTCGTCCAGCAGCAGCATGTCCGGCTTTTCCAGCAGCAGACGGCACAGTGCCACACGGCGGCGCTCACCACCGGAAAGGTGCTTGATCTTGGCATCCCATGCCGGCAGGCGCAGGGCATCGGCCGCCCGCTCCAGCTGGTTTTCCATGTTGTGGCCGCCCTGAGCCTGGATGATGGCTTCCAGCTCGCCCTGTTCGCGGGCCAGCTTGTCAAAGTCGGCATCCGGGTCGGCGTAGGCCGCATAGACCTCGTCCAGACGGGCCATGGCGCGCTTCACTTCGCCAACGGCCTCTTCGACCGCCTCGCGTACGGTCTGCTCCGGATCCAGCTTCGGCTCCTGCGGCAGGTAGCCGATCTTGATGCCGGGCTGCGGACGGGCTTCCCCTTCGATCTCGGTGTCGATGCCTGCCATGATACGCAGCAAGGTCGATTTACCGGCGCCGTTCAGACCCAGCACGCCGATCTTGGCGCCTGGGAAGAAGCTCAAGGAGATGTTCTTGAGAATATGACGCTTGGGCGGCACTACCTTGCCGACCCGGTTCATGGTGTAAATAAATTGAGCCATTGGCTAATTCTCTTCCTTTTCAGCAGGTTAATGTCTTGGCATTAACAGACTGATGTCGTGGTGGGGCCTGGTCGACACAGGTCAACCCGGTTCCAAAAAACGTTCCGATTGTAAACCAATGGGCAAGGGGGGGCAAAGATGGGGGGGGGAAGATAGGCCGCCTGTCATGACGGCCTCTTATAGGGCCTTATGCCTTGTGGAAACTGTTGATCAGCGCGTTTGCGTAATCAATGACAAATTGCTGGCAGTGGATGGCAGTCTGCGGGTCAAACTCTTCACCGTGGAGATCGGTATTGGAGAGTACCCGGATGCCGACAAAGGGTACCTTGTAGGCCTCAGCCACTAGGGCGGCGGAGGAGGTTTCCATCTCTTCCGCGGCGGTCTGGTAGGTCTGATGCAGCCAGTTGATGCGCGCTACCTGTCGGTTCCACTCATCGGCGGTGCCAATGATGCCGCCTACTACTCGGCCGTGGCGATAGCGATCGGCCATACCGAGGGCGCGGCCAATCAGCTCGGGATCGCCAGCGAACGAGCTGTGCTCCACCAGCTTGCCGTTATCGCGCAGACGCATGGTGACCTCGAAGTTGTGCCATTTGCTCGGATCGACGCCTTGCTCGGCGGGCATCAGGTCACTGCGATAGGCTCCCATGTTGAAGCTCTTGGTGCCGATAACGATATCGCCCCGGTGCAGTGCCGGATCATGGCCTCCTGCCGTACCCTGATTGATGATGAGACGCGGCTTGAAACGCTCAATCGCCAACGTGGTGGCGGCAGCGGCATTGGCCAGACCCACCTCGGTGCGGGAGATGACCACCGGATAGTCCGAGATAGTACCCTGCCAGTATGTCCAGGCCCCCACAGTCAGCTCCGTCTTGTCTTTCAGTGCGGCAACGAGAGTTTCGACTTCGACGTCCATCGCCCCCTGGATCAGGATGGGGGCCGGGGTGGCCGCCATCACGCTGGAGGAGAGGAGGGCAAAGAGGGTGAGCAGGCGCGAACAGCGTTTGATGATATTCATGGGATACCTGTAGGGCTGGCGAGAAAGCGCCGGATCCTACCGAAAGGAAAACGGTTGCGCAATGTTGGTGCGTGTTTTGTCAGTAACGGACATGCTGATGAATGGCCTCAGGGCTGCTTGTGGCCAGCGAAGTAGAGCACCCGTTTTACATACTCCTGTGTTTCGTCATAGGGTGGGATCCCGCCATAGCGTTCCACCGCTTTTTCCCCGGCATTGTAGGCCGCCGAGATCAGTACCCAGTCGCCATCGAAGCGGCGATCCAGCCACTTGAGATAACTGACGCCTCCCTTGATGTTCTGTGCCGGATCAAAGGGGTGAGTGACACCAAACCGCTGCTGGGTTTCGGGGATCAGCTGCATCAGCCCCTGAGCATTCTTGGGTGAAACGGCACGGCTGTTGAGATTGGATTCGGCGATGGCAATCGCCAGCACCAGCCGGGCATCCACCTTATGGTGTTTGGCGGCGTGGCGCAGCATGGTGACCAGTTCTTGCTTGGCAGGAGGCTGGCGGGCCACCCAGGTGTCGACATTGAAGGGGGTGGAAGGGAGCCCGGCCAGATAGCCACCCTGACCGCCACGGATCCCGATGCCGCACTGATCACCCATGGGGGCATTGCCGATGCGAGCGTTGTAGTAGCGGGCAGCCTGCCGGTTACCAAGGCGCATTGCCATGGCGAGGTAGCTGTTGGCCAGCTTGGCGCTGCGTACCGAGGCGGGGCCGGTGGCGAGCAGGCGGCCGATTCGGAAATATCCCTCTGGGTTGCCAGTGCTGGCGGCGACACAGTAGAGGGTGATGGCCTTTTGCAGATTGCCGTGTTGCTGGGCCACTTGACCCTGCTTGATCGCCGTCAGCGCCTTGGGGGCCTGTCTGAAATCCCTGCCTTGTGCCATCGCCCGCGGCGTACCTGCCAGTAACAACGACAAAAAAAGCAGCAAAAACAGTCCGTTTTCGCTGATGTGCCTCATGGGTTATCTCCTGTTTGAGTACAGAAGATATAGAGGAACATGGCTGCTATCGCCATGAACCCAGTGGATCCTGTTGTTATAGCCGGTTGGTTTCAGAGAGCAAAACGGTATGGAACTAACGGCATCTCGACAGTTTCACACCATTTTTCATCCGGTTAAAAGTCGTGGTGATACTCCTGCTCATCCAGCACGGCGGGAGGAAGCGCGCGATAGAAGCTGCCAATTTCGCTGACAACCCAGAGCAAAAGCAGGGCCAGCAGGCTGAGCAGGGGAAGCAGAGAGTGGCTCTGGGTCAGGGCATAGGCCGCAATGGCGGCACCGGTCAAAAGCAGGGTTCGGATCATGAGGTGGCTCCTTGTCGTCATGGGGGGGTTGCGTGGCCACGGACAGAGCGCCTGGGGTCGGGAGTTGTTCCCGGGTGGCACGAAGCGCGCTGAGTATATCGCGTCATGCCGCTGCCGATCCGTGGTGTCATCACACTTTCCATAGTCATGGGTTTCGTATCGAGTTGGGCCCCGCCAGATGCGGGGCCAGTAATGGTTTGACGGTCAGAAGAAACCGCCGTTGTTATCGTCACTGTCGGCCCAGCCGCCACTCAGGTTATCGTCGTCGAGAAAACTGCTGCCAACATCGGGAGGTGAATCCCAGCCGTCCCAGCGTACCGGTTCCGCATCGACCGGATTGGCGATGGGCGCTGGCTCTATTATGTCGATGATCTCCTCGGGCCGGTTGCTGTGAAACAGTCCGCCGATCATGTCGGCCAGCATCACGCCACCGGCAACCCCGGCTGCGGTTTGCAGGGCGCCCCCTAAAAAGGAGCTGGCACGGGACGCGGGCTGGGCAGGCGCGGTTGCCGGTGGCGGCGTAAAGCGCGGGGGCGTGCTGCTCTCGCTACCAAACAGGCCGGAGAGAAAACTGCCGCCGCTCGAACTGTTCTGGCTGGCCTCCAGCTCCTTGACTCGATCGTTGAGGCGGGTAAGGGCTGCCTGCTGGATCAGCAGCGCCTGGGCCATGTAGTAGGGGGCATCGGGCTGCTGGGCCAGATGCTGGCGGATCAGCTGATCCGCTTGTGGGTCTCGTTTGCTATCCCTGGCTTGCGCTTGCTTGAGGCGGTCGAACAGTCCATCGATCAGACCCTGTTCCTGTGATTGCATCTCAAATCCTCGCTATGGTGCGCAGACAGTGCGTTCAGCCATCCTAAAACCCGCGGGGCATCAGTGGTATCTGATTAACTCATCAATGACCGAGAGGCTGCCCGTGCTCGTCAGCGGACGGGCCGGTAGTAGTTGAGATACCAGCGGACAAACTCGGCAACACCTTGCTTGAGGGGCGTGGCGGGGCGCAGGCCGGTGAGGGTGTGCAGCGGCTCGCTGTCGGCCCAGGTGGCGTGCATGTCGCCTGCCTGCATCGGCTGCATCCGCTTGATGGCGGGCTTGCCGATGGCCTCTTCCAGCGCCTCGATAAAATCGAGCAGCCGCACCGGCTGGCCGTTGCCGATATTGAGGATGCGGTAGGGGGCGGCGCTCTCGGCCGCGCTCTGCTCGCTGGCATGCCAATCGGGATTGGGGCGGGGCGGCTGGTCGGCCATGGTGAGGATCCCCGCGACGATGTCGTCTATGTAGGTGAAGTCGCGGCTGAGATCGCCGTGGTTGTATACGTCGATAGGCTCGCCCGCGAGGATGGCGCGGGTGAACTTGATGATGGCCATGTCAGGCCGGCCCCAGGGGCCGTAGACGGTAAAGAAGCGCAGCCCTGTGGTGGGCAGGCCATAGAGGGTAGAGTAGGCGTGGGCCATCAGCTCGCCGCTCTTTTTGGTCGCAGCGTAGAGGGAGACCGGGTGATCCACCTGCTGCGCGGTGGAGTAGGGCATCTGATCCCCCATGCCATAGACCGAGCTGGAGGAGGCGTAGATGAGGTGCTGAATCCCGTGGTGACGACACCCCTCCAGCACCGTCAGCATGCCGGTAAGGTTGCTGTCGGCATAGGCGAACGGATTGTCGATGGAGTAGCGCACCCCCGCCTGTGCCCCCAGATGGATCACCCGCTCGAAACCGTGGCTGGCAAAGAGGGCCGCCATGGCTTCACGATCCGCCAGATCCAGCCGCTCGAAGCGAAAATTGGGGAAACTGGCCAGTTGGGCCAGCCGTGCCTCTTTCAGAATCACCTCGTAGTAGTCGTTAAGGTTATCGATCCCCACCACCCGATGGCCTGCGGCGCACAGCTTGCTGGCCACATGAAAACCGATAAAACCGGCGACGCCGGTGACCAGATACGTCATGGTTGGGGTCCTGTGCAGATCATGGGGCTCCTTACGGTGATGGGAAAAGGGGGCTGCGCTTTGTAGCAGAGCCGGCGCGTTTGTGCCATGGCAAACCGCCTCTGACGGCGCGGCATGCTGCATCTTGGTGCAGCGAGTGTCAATGCCAGATGACAGGCACCAGAATGGGGCGTTCAGCCTGACTGTTGTGATCCTTTTCACAAAAAATAGACTGGACCCCATAACGAAGCCCTGTGGACAGGGCTCGCAGCCCGCCCGCAACGGCAGGCGACAGACACTCTCTCTTTACTTCGCTTGGATACAGGTTATGGACAACACCTCGATTCGCACTGCCCATCCTATTTATGAGGATGTGCTGGCCCTGCTGACGGCGGCCGGCTTTGTTTCCCTCGGCATCTTTCTGTTTCATCAGGTTGGCCTGCTCACCGGCGGGACTGCCGGGCTGGCGCTGCTGCTGCAAAAGGTGACCGGCATCAGCTTCGGCCTGCTGTTTTTCGGCATCAACCTGCCCTTCTATGCGCTGGCATGGCTGCGGATGGGGCCACGTTTTACCTTCAACACCTTTGTCTCAGTGGCAGCAGTCTCCTACATGACAGATCACCTTAACGGGGTGTTGCAGATCGGCAAGATAGAGCCCCTCTATGCGGCGCTGATCGGCGGCACCCTGATTGGCATGGGTCTGCTCATCATGTTCCGTCACAAGTCGAGTCTGGGGGGGTTCAACATTCTGGCGCTCTTTATTCAGGATCGCTTTGGCATCCGGGCGGGCAAGCTGCAGATGGGGCTCGATTGCGCCATTGTTGTCGCCTCGTTTTTCGTGGTGCAGCCCTGGATCCTGGCGCTTTCCATCGTGGCGGCGGTTATCTGTAATCTGGTGTTGACACTCAACCACAAGCCGGGCCGTTACCAGATTGCCTGACAAGCTGCGGCAGTGGCTCGATATTGCAAGAGTGACCCGATAGCACGAGGCGGCCTGATGGCCGCCTCGTCTGTTTCTACCCTGGTGTTTGTTCGCTGCGCCTAGCTTGCCTGCTCCAGCCTGCTGTCACCGCTCATGGCGTTGCCACTGATGGCGCTGCCGCTGATAGCGTGACCACTGACGGCGAGCGGGGTGTGGCAGGCCACCTGATGATGGGCCTCATCACACGCCTCAAGCTTGGGCGCCTTGCTTTTGCACAGCTCGGTCGCATGGGGGCAGCGCTGGTGGAAGTGGCAGCCGCTTGGCGGCGAGATGGGGGAGGGCACATCGCCGGTCAGCAGAATGCGCTGGCTGCGCCTGCGCGGGTCCGGCACCGGAATGGCGGAGATCAGCGCCTGGGTATAGGGGTGGCGCGGCGCCAGATAGAGCGACTGGGCATCCGCCAGCTCGACGATCCGTCCCAGATACATCACCGCGATGCGATCCGAGATGTGTTTGACCACCGACAGATCGTGGGCGATGAAGATGATGGAGAGGTTCATCTCTCGCTGCAGGCTGAGCAGCAGGTTGACGATCTGCGACTGCACCGAGACATCGAGGGCCGAGACTGCCTCGTCGCACACCAGCAGCTTGGGCTTGAGGGCGATGGCGCGGGCGATGCCGATCCGCTGGCGCTGACCGCCGGAAAACTCGTGGGGGTAGCGATCCACCGCACTTCCCGGCAGGCTCACTTTTGCCAGCAGCTCTTGCACCCAGCCGCGCCGCTGCTCAGTGTTGCCTTTACCGTGGATGATAAAGGGCTCCTCCAGGATCTGGCCCACGGTGTGGCGGCTGTTGAGGGATTCTGCAGGGTCCTGAAACACCATCTGCATCTCCTGACGCAGGGAGCGCATCTCCTTCGGGCTGAGGGCGGTGATGTCGCGCCCCTCGAAGGTGATGGTGCCTGCGGTCGGCTCGAACAGCTTGAGCAGGCTGCGCCCGAGGGTGGACTTGCCGCAGCCCGACTCACCCACCAGCCCCAGCGTCTCCCCCTGCTTGAGATCGAAGCTGATGCCATCCACCGCATGAACCGTATATTGCTTGCGCAGGAAGCCGCCTCCCAGCCGGAAGTGCTGTTTCAGATCCCTGACCGATAACAGAGTGCTCATGGGGTCAACTCCTTCCAGTAGTGACAGGCGACATGGTGGCGCGGATTGAGTTGCTCCACCGCCGGAATGGCGCTGATGCAGAGATCGGTCGCATGGGGGCAGCGGTTGGAGAAGCGGCAGCCAGCGGGCATCTCGTGCAGGGCTGGCACCTGTCCCTTGATGGTCTTGAGCAGGCTCTTGGGCTCATCCTCCAGGCGCGGGATCGAGCTCATCAGGCCGTGGGTATAGGGGTGACGGGGATGGTCAAACAGTTCGAACACATCGGCCTGCTCCACCGCCCGCCCGGCGTACATCACCACCACTTCGTCGCACAGCTCTGCAACCACCCCCAGATCGTGGGTGATAAAGATGATGGCCATCCCGGTCTGGGCCTGCAGCTCTTTCATCAGTTCGAGGATCTGGGCCTGAATGGTAACATCCAGCGCCGTGGTCGGCTCGTCGCAGATAAGCAAGTCTGGCTCGCAGGAGAGCGCCATGGCGATCATCACCCGCTGGCGCATACCGCCGGAGAGGTTGTGGGGATAGACCGCAAAGCGTTGGGCTGGTTCCGGGATCCCCACCTTCTGCAGCATGGCGATGGCCGCGGCTTTACGCTGGGCCTTGTCATACTCGGGGCGATGGAGACGAAACACCTCCATCAGCTGCTCACCGACCGTCTGCACCGGGTTGAGGGCCGTCATCGGCTCCTGAAAGATCATCGAGATGCGGTTGCCGCGCACCTTGTACATCTGATCCGGCGCAAGCGACAGCAGCTCCTCCCCCTGAAAGCGGATAGAACCGGCTACCACCTGACCGTGGGGTTTGGGCAAGAGCCCCATGATGGCGAGCGAGGTAACGCTCTTGCCACAGCCGGACTCGCCGACGATCCCCAGCGTCTGACCCGGGGCCACCTTGAAGCTGACCCCGTCGAGCACCTTGATTTTGCCGTCATCGACGGCGAACTCCACCTCAAGATCGCGTACTTCGAGGATTGGGGCCTGGTGCTGGCCGTTATCAGCGGCGAACTCCCCCCCGTTATCCGGTACGTCAAGAATGGGGGCCTGAGTGTTGGGCATAACGGCTGCTCCCTTCGCAATGGCCTGAATATCAATGACGTGCATAGGTCTTGTCGAGCAGGTTGATGGGCGCCAGCGCCTCCCCTGCCTCCTTGGCGTTGCGGGTATCTTCCTTCACCTTGGGATCGAGCCAGAGCAGACCACCACTACTGTGAGGATAACCATCCATCGGCCAGTAGAGCAGATCCGGCGTGTTCTTGGTGGCAGGTACGTCCGGCAGCATCACATAACGCCAGCTGCTGGCCCGCACATAGTTGAGCTGCACCCCGGGCACGAAGATGGCGAGATCATAGATGCGCTGCTGGATCTGGCGGGAGATCTCGGCCCGTTTGGCCATGTCGAATTCGACGTTGTAGGCGTCGATCAGTGCGTCCAGCTCCTTGTCAGCCACGTTGAACAGGTTGTTGGTCTGCGGTTTGTTGGCATTGGCGGAGTGGAACGACTCCCAATATTGTGGATAGAGACCGCCGCCGCCCCAGCCAAGCCAGGCCGCCTCGTGTTTCTTCTCCAGCATCACCTTGAAGCCGGTGGCGCCATCCACTAGGTTAAGCTCCAGATCGAGACCCGCTTTCTTGGCCTCCTCTTTCAACACGGTCAGGCGCTTGGAGTGCTCCTGACTGGTGTAGGTGAGTGCCAGCGTCAGCCGCTCCCCCTTCTCATTTTGCAGGATGCCGTCCGGCCCCGGCTTGTTGTAACCGCCCTTGGCAAAGTACTCCCGCGCCTTGCCGATGTCATAAGCCCGCTCCGGCAGCGTCATGTCGGTGAACTCGCCAAAACCCGAGCCGAAGGTGGTGGCTCTGTCATAGTCGCCGCGCAGCACGGTCTCGATCATCTTGTCGATGTTGAAGGCGTGCTGGATGCCGAGGCGCACGTTCACGTCCGCCAGCTTGGGGTTGGCCACATTGAGGTGCACCCCCTGACCGCCCTGTTTGGTGTCGGTCATGGCCATTACCTTCTGCACGTAGCCTTTTTTGTACTCCGGGGTGACCGCTTTTTCATGCCACCAGTTGGGCAGGATCATCTCGAAGGTATCGATCTCCCCTTTCAGGAAGTGGCGGAAGGCGATGTTGTGGTCGCGGATCACCTGCACCTTGATGGTGTCGATGTTGAATCTGTGCTGGTTGTAGCGATCGTCTTTTGCCCACCAATCCTTCTGTTTGCTGAAGGTGACCGACTTGCCCTTCTTGACGTCGCTGATCACGTAGGGGCCGGTGGTGGGCACCACGGCCCAGTTGTACTGCTTCACCCAGTTGGGGGTCAGCTTGTAGTAGTGCTTGGGCTGGGGCCACAGCTCGGTGGTGTTGAGCAGGTCCATCTTGGCCTTGCGGTTGCCCGCTTTGACCATAATGGTGTGATCATCGATCTTCTCTACCGCTACCACTTCAGTGGTGTAGTAGTTGTTGAACCAGGGCCCCTTGATGTGTTTGGAGCGCATCATCTCGTAGCCGAAGGTGTAGTCGTCAGCATTGACCGGCTTGCCATCCGACCATTTGGCTCGCGGATCCAGCTTGAAGTAGACGGTCTGGCTGTCTGGCGCGATGGCCCAGTGGGTCGCGAGTGAGGGGATGGGGTTGCCGGTATTGGGGTGGAAGCTGATGAGTCGCAACTGGTTATCGAGAATAAAGGAGCGGAACGATCCGTTGGAGTCAGGCCCCACAGTGCGGAACGTCAGCGGAAAGCTCTCCACAAACATATTTAGGCTGCCGCCCGACAGCGCCTTGGGGGAGGCGAACACAGGATCCGTGTCGTTGGTCTCCCATTTGAGATCCGCGGGCAGGCTGGCCGCCCAGACCCAGGATCCGTTTACCAGCACAAAGAGAGCACCTATCCATTTGATTTTATTTTTCATGTTTGACTTCCAGGTCTGGCCCCTACACTGGGGGTCTTGATTGATAACGGGATTATCCCTTGCTCCCGGGACCGCCGATGGCGGCGGCCCGTCCTTCATTAATCACTGTTCGTTATCTGGCGCCTGCCGATGCGCTGGCATCGGCTGGCTTATTGGTAACGGGTAAATTTGCGCGGATCGAACGCCTCGCGGATCGCCTCACCGATAAAGGAGACCATGATCAGCACCAGACTCACCGCGGCCACCACCGAGCTGACGATCCAGATGGCATCCAGATTGTTGATGCCCTGGGAGAGCAGCTCCCCCCAGCTCGGGGTCGGCGGTGCCAGCCCGAAGCCCAGATAGTCGAGGGCCGTCAGGGTGGAGATATTGCCCACCACGGCGAACGGCGCCAGGGTGACGATCATCATCAGGGTATTGGGCAGGATGTGGTTGAAGATGATCCGCCCGGTGGTCGCCCCTTGCGCCCGCGCTGCCATCACATAGTCCCGCGCCCGCTCCTTGTAGGTGAGGGTGCGCATATACCAGGTGATCCCCATCCAGCCGAACAGCACGTTGATGGCGACAAACAGGCCGAAGTTGGGCTTGGCCAGCGACACCAGGATCATGATGACGTAGAGAAACGGCACCTGGGACCAGATCTCGATAAAGCGTTGCAGGATGAGGTCGAAGCGGCCGCCGAGAAAGCCCATCAGACAGCCGATGGTGACTCCGATGGCGTAACTGGCCGCCAGCGCGATAAAGGCAAAGCCGATGGCGATGCGAAAGCCGTAAACCAGTCGCGCCAGCACGTCTCGGCCGCTGGTGTCGGTGCCGAGGAAGTGGCGCTCGGCCGCGCTGGGGGCGTAGGGCGGGTAGGCATCCTCTTTGAAATCCTGCTCGTAGGGGTTCCAGGGTACCGGCGGCAGCAGTACCCAGTCGCCCTGGCCCTCTGCGGCAAATTTGGCCTTGAGCTGGCGGTAGTTGGTTTCGTACTCGTAATCGAGCCCGAACTGCTGACCGGGGATCACATCGCCATAGGTGGGGAAATGCAGCTGGCCCTGATAGCTCACCATCAGTGCCCGGCTGTTGACCAGCAGCTCCGCCAGCAGGGAGAGCAGCACCAGGGTGGTGAAGATGATGAAGGAGTAGTAACCGCGCTTGATCGACTTGAAGCGCTTGAGTTTTTTCAAGGTAACCGGATTGAGCTTCATGGTCAGTCTCCAAACCGCACGCGGGGATCAACGAGGGCAACGCAGATATCGGAGACGATATGGCGTGATATCAGCATCGGCATGGCAATAGAGGTCTGGTTCATGGTTAATCTCCAAACCGCACGCGGGGATCAACGAGGGCAACACAGATATCGGAGACGATATTGCCAATCAGCATCAGCATGGAGGTGATGGCCAGAATGCCCATGACGGTGGGGTAATCCCGCTCGACGATCGCCTCGTAACCGAGCAGGCCGATGCCGTCGATGTTGAAGATTGTCTCGATGAGGAAGGAGCCGCCAAAGAAAACGGTGAGCACAGACCCCAGGTGACTGGCGATGGGGATCAGGCTGTTGCGCATCGCGTGGTCGGTGACCGCCTTGCGAAACGGCAACCCCTTGGCCACGGCGGTACGCACATAATCGGCCGACAGGTTCTCCATCAGGCTGTTTTTCATGGTCATGGTGAGGATGGCGAAATCGCCGATGGCGTAGGCGATAAGCGGCAGCAGGGCGTGGGCAAAGACAGTGCGGATCTGATCCCAGCTGCTCTCCATGTACTCAAAGTCGTCTCCCGGAAAACCGCCCATCGGCAGCCACTCCAGATGGAATGCGAAGACGGTGATGAGGAAGATCCCCACCACGTAGGCGGGCAGGGCATAGGCCATGTAGATAAGCATGGAGCTCAACGAGTCGAAGCGGCTGTTGTGCCTGAGCGCCTTCGCCACCCCCAGCGGAATGGAGACCGCATAGCTCAGCAGAAAGGTTGCCAGCCCGAAGAAGGCGGTGACCGGGAGCCGCTCCTTGATGAGATCCCACACCGGCTCGTAGTAGCGGGTCGATTCGCCCAGATCCAGCACCGCCAGCTTCTGCAGCCACTCCCAGTAGGCGACCAGCATGGGCTTGTCGAGCCCATAGAAGGCCTTGAGCTCCTCGATCTGTTCATCGGAGAGGGCCTGCGCCCCCTTGCTGCCGCTGGAGCGGCCGGATTCATTCTGGGAAACCTGGGCTTGCAGCAGCATGCGTTCGACCGGTCCGCCCGGCACGAAACGGGTGATGGTGAAGACGAGCAGGGTGATACCGAGAAACGTCGGGATGATCAAAAGCATCCGGCGTAGGAAATACGACAGCATGGTGGAACCTCGTCCTTGTTGTTCTTTTTTGCGGCCAGTCAAATCCGGTGACGGGCCTGTCCTTCCTGGCATTACGCGCTGGATTGGTTGCCAAACAGCAGACAATCCGCTTGGCCACTGTAAAAGCTCTGCAACAAAAATCAAGTACAAGGAAATGGAAAACTGGGACAAATGACCCGCTGAGACCAAAAGCACCGAAAAATGACGTTTTTTATCTGAAAAGTGAAAATCAAAACAAAACGCTACTGCTCAACATTATTTTAAAAAATATAAACAGCTGTTTGTTTGAGTTTTAGTTGTTTTTAAACTATTGATTTATAATGATTTTGTTTGGGTGGTGAAATTGAAGGAAAACGATATCATCTCGACGATTTTATCTGTTATCCCTATGAGAATGGTCAGGTACAACCCTCATGAAGTTAGTGTTTTATTCTTATTAAGGCCGATAAATCAAAATAAGATATAAACTGACAGCACGTTAACTAATAAGTTCATCAAATTTTAATTCAGCGCCATTTACGCCATTTAACAATGTTTTTACATTGCGTGAATTGTTTTTGGCAGAATTATTCACTAATTATGCCGGTCAAAATTAATACACTCCGCTTATTCTACGCCTGACCTCGCTACACCCCTGCTCCATTGACGTCGCTAGTCAAAGATTGATAAGCCTTACACATCGCTCCAAAGAGGGCGGTATCAGGAAGCAAACAATAAACAACCAGGAAGGATATAAGCGATGCTTAGGAAGAGCAGAATCTCTGCTGCGATTGCGTTCGCCTTGGCGAGCCTTGCAGCGGCCCCATCCGTATCTGCCGAAGAAGGGCAGAACGTCGAAAAACTGCAGAAAATCAAAGTCACTGGCTCCCGTATCTCCCGTGTTGATGTTGAGGGGGCGACTCCGGTTGTCTCTGTCAGCAAGGCTCAAATTGAACAGTCTGGTCAGCAGACTGTGGCCGATTATCTGAAACAGGCCTCCTACAACTCCTTTGGTGGTTTCTCTCCATCCTCCGGTAGCTCAGCCCAGTCACAAGCCACCGTAGGGCTGCGTGGCCTTGGTGAAGATCGCACACTGGTGCTGCTCAATGGCAAGCGTATCGCCGGTTCTCCCTCCATGGGGGGCACCGCCATCAACCTCAACACCATCCCCATGGCGGCCGTTGAGCGGGTGGAAGTGAACCTGGACGGTGGCTCTGCCCTGTATGGTTCTGATGCCATCGGTGGCGTTATCAACGTGATCCTCAAAGAGGGTTTTGAAGGCTTGTCATTCCAGGGGCGCGTCGGTTCACCGACCGAGGAAGGTGGTGACGAACAGAGTGGTTCCATCGTCAGCGGTATTTCGGGTGAGAAAGGTTCCCTGATGATGGTCTACGAACATGATGTCAAAGACGAAATCTATTACAAGGATCGTGACTATCTGGCCAAGCAGGGGGCTGAGTCTCCTAGCCTCTATGGTCGCAATATCAAGGGAGTAGACGCGGCAACTGGCAAGACCGTAACCCGTACTCTGAATGGGGTCGACTGTGAAAGCACCGGCGCCGGTTTTGTCACCAAGGGTACGGCTTGCCGCTTCGACTTTGCCCAGGTCGCAGCCAAGACCGCCTCGCGTACTCGCGACACCGTCTATGTCAACGGCCGCTACCATATCAACGACAATGTGGATTTCGTGCCACAGATGATTGGTTCCCGGGTCACCAGTTTTGGTCGTTTCGCCCCTGCTGCAGGTGCCTTCACCGTGGATGGCTCCACCCCTGAAAGCGCTGCAGTCCTGTCTGCCAACAACTTCAGCACCGCCAAGGCTGCGACGGTTTACTACCGCTTCAACAACGTCGGTCCCCGTGACAACGAAGTGACCGACTTGACCGGTACTCTGAACCTGGGTTTTGAAGGGGTGGTTCCGACCGAGGCGGTTGGCGATCTGGAGTGGAACGCCGGTTACATGTACTCCAAAACAGATAACCAGAGTATTGGTAATGGCTATGTATTGGAGCCGGCAGTTCAGACTCAGGTAAACAGTGGAAACTTCGTCAACGGCAGCTTCTCCGCTGATGCCACCAAGGATCTCTCTTATACCACCAGCCGCAACTCCAAGATGGATTTCTTCCAGTGGTATGGCGGTCTGGGTTGGGAGATGGGCGAACTGCCTGCTGGCCCGGTCAGCTGGTATCTGGGTGCCGAGTATAACGATTGGGTTTACTCCGACACCTACGACAGCCAGTCCGAAGCGGGTAACGTACTGGGTTCATCCGGCAACTCCGGTAGCGGTGTGCGCGATGTGTTTGCCACCTACATCGAGAGCCTGCTCCCCATCACCGAGCAGATCGAGCTGAACCTGGCGGGTCGTTACGACAAGTACAGCGACTTTGGCAGCGCCTTCTCGCCCAAAGCGAGTCTGCGTTATCAGCCGCTCGACCAGCTGATGTTCCGTACCTCCTGGTCCCAGTCTTTCCGTGCGCCGGGTCTGAATGATCTCTATGCGGCGGATGCCCAGTCAGCGGACTTTGCCAAGGACTATGTCTACTGCCAGGCCAATGGTATTGCCAACTGTTCCGAAGAGCAGTACGAGACAACGCGCCAATCCAACAAGAACCTGAAGGAAGAGACCGCCAATACCTTCACTATCGGGGCGGCCTACAATCCGCTGGACAATCTGAACCTGTCGCTCGATTACTACTACATCAAGATTGATGACGTGATCCAGCTGGCTACCACCCAGACCCAGTTCTATCAGGAGCTCAATACCGGCAGCAACCCGAACGTCATTCGTGACGCCAACGGCGATGTCGAGAAGGTCTATGCCGGCATGGTCAACTTGGGGCAACTCAAGACCAGTGGTATCGACTTCAAGGCGGACTACAAGTACGACTTCAACTCCTTCACCCTGCGTTACGACTTTGGCAGCAGCTACATCCTGAAATATGAGGAAGGTCTGTTTGCTGGTGGCCCAATGGTTGACAAGAAGGGCTGGAATGGCAAACCCGATTTCCGTTTCAACTCCGGGATCGGTGCCAACTTCCCACAGCTGTGGAATCTGGATACCTACCTGAGCACCAACTATATCGACTCCCAGAGCCAGGACTATGTGGATGACAAGGAAGAGGGCCATATTGCTTCCAACACCATCTGGAACCTGAACGTTGCGGTCGATACCAGCTGGAATGCCAAGATCCAGACCGGCGTGAAGAACATGTTCAACCGTGGACCTTCCCTGTCAAATGATGGTTACACCTACGATGAATACCTCTACAGCATTGACGGACGGGTCTACTACATCGACTACACCCAGAAGTTCTAATCAACCCCGTTGATATACAACCTCAGCCGGCCCGGTCGGGCCGGCTGTGCCCAACGTCCAAGGAAGTTACGGAGATAGGGTAATCCTATGAAGACAAGGACCATTACAATGAAGAAAGCGCTCCTTGGCAGCCTGGTTTCGGCCGCCTTGTTGACCAGCTTCAATCTGAGTGCCGCCACTGCCGGTCAGGCCGTGGACGCTCAAGCCGCCACCGACAACGCATCCAAAGTTTCCCAGCAGAAGATCGACAGCTATGCCGAATCTGCCGAATCCGCACTGGCCCAGTACAAGGCAGCCCTGCGTCAGGTCGACAGTCTGCGCACCTACAACGAGCAGGTGAGCAAGATGGTCGAGTCCCAGAGTGCCGAGCTGGCGTCGATGCAAAAGCAGATCGCCCAGATTGATCAGACCAGCACCGAAGTTGTCCCCCTGATGCTCAAGATGATCGACTCCCTCGAGCAGTTTGTGGCGCTGGATCTGCCGTTCCAGAAGGTCGAGCGCGAGGACCGCGTAGCAGCCCTGACCGACCTGATGAACCGTGCCGATGTCACCATCTCCGAGAAGTACCGCAAGATCCTGGAGGCCTACCAGATCGAGGAGGGCTTCAGCCGCACCATCGAATCCTACAAGGCGAGCCTGGACAAGGATGGTAGCGAGAAGACCTACGAGTTCCTGCGGGTTGGCCGCATCGCGCTGCTTTATCAATCCCCGGATGGCAATGAGACCGGGATGTGGAACAAGAAGACTCGCCAGTGGGAAGAGTTGCCCCAGGAGTATCGCAGTGCGGTTGAACAGGGCCTTCGCATCGCCAAGAAGCAGGCGCCTCCCGCTCTGATCAAGCTGCCGGTTCAAACTGCGGAGAAAGCATCATGAAAGGAATCAAACTTGCGATTGCCTCCCTGATTGCGGGAGCAACCCTGGTCACCCTGCCGGTGACCGCCGCCGAAAAACCGGTGGATCTCAATGCGCTGCTGAATCAGGTCAAGGCCTCCAGCCTGAGCGAATCCCAACTCAACAAGGAGCGGGAAGCCCGCTTCCTGGCTGACAAGAACGAGCAGGGGGCGCTGCTGGCCAAGGCCAAGGCCGAGCTGGCTGCCGAAACCGCCAAGGGCGAGCAGCTCAAGGCGACCTTCGATGCCAATGACAAGCAGCTGACCGAGCTGACTGAAACCCTGCGCCAGCGTTCCGGCAACATGGGTGAGATGTTCGGCGTACTGCGTCAGTTCGCCGGTGAGTTCAAGGGGATCTTCAACGCCTCCGCCCGTCGGGTCGAGCATCCGGAACAGACCGCGCTGCTGACCCGTCTGGCCGAGAGTAAAGAGCTCCCCTCCAGCGACGATCTGGAAGCGTTCTGGACCACCACCCTCAGCCGCATGGTGGACGGTGGCAAGGTGAGCCAGATCCCGGCGACTGTGGTCTACGGCGAAGGCAACCAGGCCGAGAAGACGGTCACCCAGATCGGTGAGTTCAACACTGTCTCCGAAGGCAAGTACCTCACCTTCGTGCCGGAGACCGGCAAGTTCGAGCAGCTTTCCCGTCAACCTGACAAGGGGGTGCTGGAACCGATCGCCGAGTTTGAACAGGGCGGTGACGGGGTCAAGCCCATCTTTATCGACCCGTCTCGCGGCGTGATCCTCTCTCTGCTGGTGCAGTCACCGACTCTCAAGGAGCGGATCGATCAGGGTGGTGAAGTGGGTTACGTCATCATGGTGCTCGGCGTGCTCGGTACCCTGCTGGCCATCTTCTGCGGTATCCGCCTGTCGCTGATCGGCTCGTCCATGCGCAAGCAGCTGAAATCTGATCAGATCATCAAGGGCAACCCCATTGGTGACATGCTGGGGGCCTACCAGAGCCATCGCGGTGACAACATCGAGGATCTGGAGTCCAAGCTCGACGAGATCATCCTGCGCAACGTGCCCAAGTTCGAGAAGGGCATCAGCATCATCAAGCTGATCGCTTCCGTCGCGCCGCTGCTGGGGCTGCTCGGTACCGTAGTGGGGATGATTGCCACCTTCCAGGCCATCACATTGTTCGGCACCGGCGATCCCAAGCTGATGGCGGGCGGTATCTCCGAGGCGCTGGTGACCACCATGCAGGGTCTGGTCGTCGCGGTGCCCATGCTGTTCCTCTACACCATTGTGCAGACCCAGAGCCGTCGTCTGATCCAGGTGCTGGAAGAGCAGAGCGCCGGTTTCGTTGCCCGTTATCAGGAACGTCTGCACGCCTCCAAAGCCGCAGCGTAAGGAGTCACCCATGTGGTTCTGGTTGATTGAAGAAGTCGAGTCGGTCCGCCGGTTTTTGGGATTGGGGGGCGATGTACTGGTCGCCCTGTTCTTCCTGACCCTGATGATGTGGGCCCTGTTGCTGGAGCGCTGGTTCTACTTTATGGCGGTTTACCCCAAGCAGGTGAAGCAGACCAAGGCCACCTGGCTGGCCCGTACCGATCATCTCTCCTGGTCTGCCAAGCAGATCCGCCGCGAGCTGGTCTCACGGGTCGCCATGGCGGTAGACAAGGGGATGCCGGTCATCAAGGTGCTGATCGCTCTTTGCCCGTTGATGGGGTTGCTCGGGACCGTGGTGGGGATGGTGCAGGTGTTTGACACCCTGGCCATCACAGGCACCGGTTCGCCGCGGGCGATGGCATCGGGGATCTCCAAGGCAACGGTACCGACCATGGCGGGCATGATCGCCGCCCTTTCCGGCCTGTTTTTTGTCAACCAGCTCGATCACAAGGCCAAACTGGCGGTGCAAAAGCTGGAAGACAACCTGAAACACGGTTGATGCAGGATGCATACCCCCGGCGAGGCATGGCCTGCCGGGGGCACAGAACAAGCAAGGAGTTTCTGCTATGAGAAAACGTTACAGCGACAGCGGTGCTGACGAGGCGGCTATCGATTTGACCCCCATGCTGGACATAGTGTTCATCATGCTGATCTTCTTCATCGTCACCACCTCCTTCGTCAAGGAGTCCGGTGTCGAGATCAACCGTCCCAGTGCCAGCACGGCCGAGACGGTGAAGAAGGGCAATATCATGGTCGCGGTACGCGAAAACGGTCAGGTCTGGGTCGACAAGCGGGTGGTCGAGGTGGGGGCGGTGCGCGCCAACATCGAGCGGCTGCGGGCCGAAAACCCGGAGAGCGCCGTGGTGATCCAGGCCGATAACGAATCCCGTTCCGGTCTGGTGGTGCAGGTCATGGATCAGATCCGCATGGCCGGTGTCCAGAACATCTCCATCGCGGCAGACAAGAGCAGCTGATGCCGGAGAGAGACCTATGAGATACCTGATATCGTTGGCGGTCTCCTGTGTGGTGGTGTTCTTTCTGTTTCTGGGAATGAACAAGCTGATCACACCGGATCACCGGGAGCTGGTGGAGAAGGATGATGTCACCATGACCGATTTCATCCGCCTCAAGCCCCAGGAGACCCTGCAAGAGAAACAGCGGGAGCTGCCCAAACCGCCGCCGCCCAAGCGTCCGCCACCGCCTCCCGAGATGGAAGTGGCCAGCACGGATCGGCCGAAGATGGAGAGCGCGCCGATGGACATGCCCAAGCTCGACATCCCGGTCAACATCGGTGGTGGCAACGCGCTGGGTGCTTACAGCACCGGCGGCGGTGGTGGCGGCGTCGGTGGCAACAACGGCGCCATTCCGCTGGCCACCTTCGAGCCCATGATGCCCCGCAAGGCTGCACTGGCGGGGCTGGCCTCCGGCAAGGTGCTGGTGGAGTTCACCGTCACCGAGCGCGGTACCGTCAGCAACGTGCGGATCGTCAAGGAAGAGCCGCGCAGCTATGACCTCGGCAAAGAGGCGCGCAAAACCATTGCCAAGTGGACGTTCAAACCGGCCATGGTGGATGGCAAGCCGCAGGCGAGCCGTATGCAGCAAGAGATCGAGTTTGCGGTCAACTAAGGAAGGTGGCGATGAACAAGTTACACAAGATGATCCTCGCCCCGGTCGCCATGGCGGTGCTGCTCAGCACCGCCAGTTGGGCCGCCGAGCAGCCGGCCCTGTCGGATCGGGCCTATCGGGCGGTCAACAAGGCGCAGGAGCTGATCACTGACAAGCAATACGGTCTGGCCAATGCCAGATTGCAGGAGGCACTCTCCAGCGTGGGTGATCGGGTCTACGACAAGGGGGTCATATTGCAGACTCTCGGTTTCGTAGCCGCCCAGCAGGAGAAATACGGTCAGGCGACCAAGTACTTTGCCGATGCCATCGCGACAGGCGGCCTGCCGCCACCGGTGGCCCAGCAGGTGCGCTACAACCTGGCCCAGCTCTATATGGCTGAGGGTAATTATCAGGGCTCGATCAAGACCATGAAGGAGTGGTTTGCCAACCAGGGCAAGGATGACAAGCCCAACTCCCATGCCTATATCACGCTGGCCAACGCCCACGTGCAGCTCAAGCAGTACCGTGACGCGATCCCGGCGGTGGATCAGGCGATCAAGCTGTCGGCAGGTAAAGCGCCGGAGTCCTGGTATCTGCTGAAGATGGGCGCTCACTACGAGCTGAAACAGTACAAACCGGCGACCGAGGTGCTGACCTCTCTGGTCAATATGTTCCCGGAGAAGAAGAAGTACTGGACACAGCTGTCGGCCATGCATATGCAGGCAGGCAACGATGGCAAGGCGCTGGCGGCGCTGGAGTCGGCCTACAACCTCGGCATGTTGACCGAGGCTGCCGAGCTGCAGCGTCTCGCCAACTACCTCGCCTTCACCGGCATTCCCCATCGCGCCGCACGGGTGATGGAGAAGGGGATGAAGGACGGGGTGATTGAGCAGAGCGCTGGCAACTACAAGACCCTGGCCAACTACTGGCATCAGGCCAAGGAGCTGGATCCGGCCATCGACACCCTGGCCAAGTCCTACCAGCTGGCCCCGAGCGCCGAATTGCAGCTGAAAATGGCGCGCATGATGATCCAGAGCAAACGCTATCAGGATCTGGTGGCGCTGGCCGCCAAACCGGCAGCCAATGCAAATGGTGAACAGCGGGCGGATCTCAAGTTCCTGACCGGGGTCGCCTATTTTGAGCAACAAAAGCCGAAGGAGGCCCTCAACGCCTTCACCCAGGCGGCTCAGAATGGCAACGTCAGCGGTCGGGCATCCCCCTGGATCAGCTTCCTCAAAGAGCAGAGTGGTGCGGCGGGGGAGGCGGCCGTCCAGTAATTCCAATGACAACGCTTGAAGTCCCTTTTATGGTTGCCTGGTGGCTCCATTAACCGCTCTTCGGAGCGGTTTTTTTATGGTGGCAGCCAGTCCCTGCTGTAGTCGAAGCGCTATTTTCCACCTTTTCGCTCCAATGAAAGTGCCACAGTCAACATTGGCCTATCTCCTCCGAGGTGACAAACGTTTCAGCCAGGGCTGCAACCGTGACACCAGGTGGCACAGCGCTGTGGTCTAAGGGGGCGGGGTTGGTCCGCAGAGAGGGGGCTATGCTGTACATCTCTCTTTCAATGGCGACTTGCCAAGGGGGCTTTTGCTCTGTTGATAAGCATCACACCGAAAACGGCCACTTTTAACAAGAAAAGCAACATATGGAAGTTGAAATTTTGGCCGACTCGGGAAAGAATGCGCGCTCGGTTATTTGGCGCCGTGGTGCAGGTTGACCCGCCACCGGCAGACCGAAGATAAGATGGCCTCCGGCCCATTTGGTACAGGAAACCACACAGGAATTTTATGAGCCCCCTTCGCACTGCCGCTTCGGCCCTTTTATGCACACTTGCGCTGATCAGCCAGCAGGCTGCCGCCGTCGAGTACCGTCTGCCTGCGGCCAACAGCCGTCTGATCGGTGAGAATCTGGAATATGTGGTGCCTGCGGACAATCGTCCGCTGGAGCAGATAGCCTCCGAGTTTCAGTTGGGTTTGACCAATATCATGGAGGCCAACCCGGGCGTTGATCCCTATCTGCCCAAAGCGGGCAGCACCCTGATCATCCCTCACCAGTTGATCCTGCCCAACGCGCCCCGCGAAGGGATCGTCATCAACGTCGCCGAGATGCGCCTCTACTACTATCCGAAAGGGAAGAACGTGGTACAGGTATTGCCCATCGGCATCGGTCAGCTGGGGGTAAACACCCCGGAGAACTGGATCACCAAGGTAGAGCGCAAGCGCGCCAACCCGACCTGGACCCCGACCGAAAACATTCGTCGTCGCTACGCCGCGAAGGGAATCACACTGCCTGCGGTCTGGCCAGCCGGCCCGGACAACCCCATGGGCCTGCACGCCCTCTACATCGGCAACCTCTATGCCATCCACGGAACCAATGCCACCTTCGGCATCGGTCTGCGGGTGAGCAGCGGCTGCGTACGTCTGCGTGCCGACGACATCAAGTATCTGTTCGACAACGTGCCGGTCGGTACCCGCGTCCAGTTCGTCAACCAGCCGGTCAAGACCACGGTCGAGCCGGATGGCGGTCGCTACATGGAAGTGCACGAGCCGCTGTCACGGACCGAGGAGGAGTTCAACTCCACCGCCTCCGTGCCGCTCCCGATGACACCGGCCATCACCCGCTTCATCGCTCACGCCGAGTCTGACTCCAACGTGGTCAAGCAGGTGCTGGAACAGCGTACCGGCATGCCGACCCGTCTCAATCCTCAAGCCTGATGACTTGAACTCGAGACCCGGTAATGACAACGGCGACCCTATGGTCGCCGTTGTTGTTTCTGCCAGCGGCAGTGGGCGTTATTTGTGACTGACGGTGACGATTGCCATAGTGTGGCGATCATCGACCCACTGGTAGGAGACCTGGCTGTGGGAGAGATTCAGGGATGCCTCTCTTGCCAGTTTTTGCAAATTAACTGTTTCGGTTGTTTGTGCGGAGCCTGAGAGGCAGGTGACCTGCATCTGCTTCTCTAGTTGGTTGACACGGCAGGCATCCTCCACGATGGCGCCGCTGAATTCGATGCGTCCTGTATTACTTGCCTGGGTCGTCTGTGCCATCGATATGCCCAGCGTGGCGAGAGTGAACACTACTGCGCTTGTTTTCATGCAGACCTCCTGATTGTCTTGCTCGCGGGCAGGAACCCGCTTGTTCATTGCCTCGCATTATCAGTATCGACAGTATTAGGTGGGGGATGAGCGTTATTTGATCCCTGCTCGGGAGGGGCAAATTCAGAAAGCAGTGTCTAGTCCTGAAATAGGTTTACACATTTTCAACTAGCATTTCTCTACTCAGAACCCCCTATGTACCGCATCGGGGGT
>NZ_JAAKPE010000022.1:0-33040 GCF_049171775.1 Aeromonas sp. 603404 | reverse complement strand
GGGTGGAGCAGCTCGGTAGCTCGTCGGGCTCATAACCCGAAGGTCGTCGGTTCAAATCCGGCCCCCGCAACCAACTTCCTGATTGTTTTCTTCTTTTCCCCCTCATTACATTGAATATATCTCCATCGGGTATGCAACCGATGGCGATTAATGCTGTTTCCTGCGCTTTTTCAAGACCATAACTGGTCGTCTCGACCATTTGTTAGGTATCATCAGATATCTCTTCATGGATGAGGCACGCGCCTGTGATCACTCCTTTTACCTATCTTCCTCCTGCTATTGAAAGCCGGGATGCCACGCTGACCGAGACCCTTTCACAGGGCTTGCCATTGCAACTGCTGCTGATCGCCGAAGAGCAAAAGGAGGCATTGCTGTCGCTACCGGCCCTGTCGGGGATCAACACCCAGTTGGCGCTTGGGCAAAAAGCACCTTTCACCCTGATGCATGGTTCCACCCTGTTGCTGGTCATATTGGTGACCGGCAATGTGACGCGGGATCACCGTCTTTATAAGCAGGTCAGAGGTTGGATAGCCCCGCTCTCCGGGCTCAAGGTAGAGCGGCTCGGGCTGCATCTGGAGGGGTTTTCCCCCTCAGAGCGGGTGATGCTGGCTGAATTGATGTTGTCGGCTCTGTTGGCCGCCAATCTACCATTGCCGACCAGCAAAAGCCGTAGCGAAAGTGGCTGGAACTATCAGCATGTGTCGGTCTCTCCTGCTGTAGTGCTGGATCTCGCTCGTATCTACAGCGAAGCAGGGGGCAATGGGCTGGCTCGTCATTTGGCGGTGTTACCCGCCTCGGAGCTGACTGCGGCCAGCTATCGCGAGTTCGTCAGCCAGCTGGCTCAGGATGAAGGTTGGCAGTGCCATCACTACGATCAGGCGCAGCTGGCCGAGCTGGGAGCGGGGGCTTTTTTGGCGGTAGCCCGCGGTTCGGAAGATAATCAGGGGGCCATGGTCAAGCTCAGCTACTACCCGTCCAAGCCGGTACGCCGCATTGCGTTGGTGGGCAAGGGGATCTGCCATGACTCAGGTGGCTATAACCTCAAGGTTTCCGGCAGCATGTATGGCATGCATCTCGATATGGGGGGCAGTGCGGTGGCGTTGGGTACCCTTTATGCCATCAGTCGGGCTCAGCTGCCCTATGAGGTTCACTGCTGGTTGGCGATTGCCGAGAATCATATCGGTCCCCAGGCTTATCGTCCGGGTGAAGTGGTGACAGCGATGAATGGTCTCACCATCGAAGTGGTGGATACCGATGCGGAGGGACGAATGGTGCTGGCCGATACTCTGACGATGGCGGCGCAGGATACCCCGGATCTGCTGATCGATTATGCGACTCTGACCGGCGCTTGCAAGCGGGCACTGGGCAGTCGCTATAGCGGCGTCTTTACCAATCGCCACGAATGGCTGGCATCGCTGGTCAAGCTGGGTCAGCACAGCGGTGAACGAGTCTGGCCCTTTCCGCTCGATGAGGATTACGATGAAAATATCGAGAGCGAGTGGGCCGATCTGTTGCAGTGTGCACCAGGCAGTTCGCCGGATCACATTGATGCGGCCCGCTTTCTTGCCCATTTTATCCCCGAGCAGACGCCCTGGCTGCACTTCGACCTGAGCGGTTTTCGCAACAAGGGGGGCAATGGGGTGGTCTCCAGCGAAGTGACCGGCTTTGGTGTGCGGCTCACGCTGGATCTGCTGGCTGGCCCACTCGGTCGAGTGGGGCACTCAGCTTCCGAATAATCTGACTGATAAAAGGATTTCTGTGAAACAACCAAGCTATGACTGGGTGCTGTTCGATCTGGATGAAACCCTGCTCGATTTCCCGGTCGCCGAGGCACTGGTGCAAACTCTGCAGATCTATGGTGTGGAGGCCGATGACGCCAGCATGGCGCAGTATCATGCTATCAACCATGAGCTCTGGCAGCAGTACAACGATGGCGAGATCGATGCGACAGTGCTACAGCAGACCCGCTTCTCCCTCTTTGCCCAGCAAGTTGCCGCCGACCCCATGGCGATGAACAATACCTTTCTGGAGCAAATCATTGCCCTTAGCATGCCCCTCGAAGGGGTGGTCGAGACCCTGCAGCAATTGCGCAGCAAGGTGCGGATGGGGATCATCACCAATGGTTTCAGCGTCCCCCAACGTGGCAGACTTGGAAAACTGGGCTGGAGCGAGTGGTTCGAGCCCCTGGTGATCTCTGACGAGATCCGGGTGACCAAGCCGGCGCCAGCTATTTTCCAGTACACCCTCTCCCTGATGGGGAAGCCGGATCCGGCCAGAGTGCTAATGGTGGGGGACAATCCGAAAACTGATATTGCCGGGGCTGCGTCACAGGGATTGGCCACCTGCTGGTATAACCCGAGGCGGCACTCGGGGGAATGCGATGCGACCCACGAGATCCACCACTTCGCCCACCTTGCCGACATTGTGCTGGGACGCTGACAGGCAGGAGTAATCCATCACGTTATCGGTGACCAAAACGTCCTGGCAAGTTGCAACCAGGGCTGTTTGAGACAGGATTGGGTTTGCTTGAGACTGCAAGGGGAGCAGATACTCCCCTTACTTATGAGTGTTTTCCTGTGAATGCAGGGATTTGAACTGGTAGCGATCGAGGATCTGCTGATAGTCGGGACTCTGTTTCAATTTATCGATAGCCTGATTGATCCGCTGCAGTTGCGCTTCTGTGGTGCTCTCTTTGCTCAGCATCAGGTGAACCGGTGTCTGTTCGATATGCAGCAGAATATACAGCTTGTCCTGCACGCCATCCTTACCCTGCCACTCCTGCAGTCCGTGGGGGTCCAGAATAAACCCCTGGATCCGACCCCCTTGCAACATCTTCAGCAACTGATCCAGCCGCAGGCGCATCTGCAAACGGGGCTGCAGCTCGGGCCTTGCCATCAACTGGCGGAAGGTATTGCCGTAATCAAAGCCCTTGAGCACCCCGATATGGAAGTCAGGGGTGTTGATCAACTGCTCCAGGGTGTTGATCCCGCGCCAGCGATCGGCATCTTGCCGACGGATGACGATGGCCGTCTCCTCTTCCCGATAGGGGTGGCTGAAGCGGGCATATTGCTGCCGCTCGGCGGTGATATTGGCTGACATGGCCAGTTGAACCGTGCCGAATTTCAGCTCGTGCAGCACGCGAGCCCAGGGCATTTCACTGAATTTGGCCTGATAACCGGCCCGCAGGAAGATGGCGTTGAGCAGCTCCACATCCAGTCCGCGGAGCTGTTGCTGTTCATTGCGATAACTGAAGGGCTGCCAGTCGACCCAGCCTACGACCAATGACTCTTGTGCCGTAGCCTGGCAACACAAACACCATAACAACAAGAGTCTGTACACAACGCATACCCTCGAACAGGCTGATACGGTGAGTATTGGACAGGAACGACGGAGTAACCAGTGCTGAGGGTTGAGCGGATGCACAGATGTGCATCCCTCACAGTTCGTGGGCGTGGAATCCCTTGCGATAGCGGGCTTCGCAGCGCGGGCAGCGTTGCAGGGTCGGATCCTGTTCCAGCTGTTCGATGGAAAGCGGCTCTTCACAATCGGAGCAGAGGCCATAGAGGCCGAGATCCATCTGGCAGAGTGCCGCATCGATCCGCTTGAGGCGGGCCACGCTCTGCTCAACCTTCGGCAGATCCAGCCGGCTGGTCAGTTCCACCAGTTGATCCTGCTCGCAGTGACCGACCTGTTCGGCCCACTCGTCACGGCGGCAGGCTTTGAGCTGACCGATCAGCGTTTCTCGTACTTGGGCCCAGTCTGACAGCAGGCGATTACGCCAGACAGTCAACTGTGCTTGCGTCATTTCACACACATTATCCCCCACAGGACAGACGACAGATTTGGGGCAGTATAGGGATCCGATAACTCTATCAAGATGATATGCGTCAAGTTAAACGTGGTTAGCCGTGGCTTTTGGCTGCTTGCAGCAGGGCATCGCGGATCGGATCCGTCTCTTTGAGCACCCGGATCTCCTGAAACAGCTGGTCCGCTTCGGGATATTCCCGCTTGAGATAGCTGAACCACTGTTTGATGCGGCTGGGGTAGTAGTCGGCTTTTTCGCTGGCCAGATCCTGCTCGGTATAGCTCACCATCAACTGCAGCACCTCGGCCCAGCTCATGTGCGGGCAGCCGGTTTTCATCACGTTGGCCAGATTGGGCAGGGAGATGGCGCCGCGCCCGACCATCAGGGCATCACAACCCGAGGCCTTGGCGCAGGCGAGGGCATCTTTGTGATCCCAAATTTCGCCGTTGGCGGTGACGGGGATGGGCAGGGCGCGGCGAATGGCGTCCACATACTCCCAGTGGGCGGGGGCCTTGTACCCTTCGCGCTTGGTGCGCGCATGAACGGCCAGCTCGTTGGCGCCCCCCTGGAAGACCGCCTGAGCGTTCTCCAGATAGAGATCCTTGTCATCGTAACCGAGGCGAATTTTGGCGCTCACCGGCAGATGGGCGGGCACCGCCTCGCGCACCGCCTTGACGATGCGGTAGATGGTCTCGGGCTCTTTGAGCAGCACAGCGCCACCCTTGCTCTTGTTGACCGTTGGGGCTGGACAGCCGAAGTTGAGATCGACGCCGGGGGAGCCCAGCTCGATGGCGCGCACGGCGTTCTCGGCCAGCCACTCGGGGTGTTGCCCCAGCAGTTGTACCCGCACCGGGGTACCTGCGCGGGTTTTGCCATCTTGCAGCAGTTCAGGGCAGAGGCGGTAGAACACCTTGGCGGGCAGCAGCTGATCAACGACCCGGATAAATTCGCTTACGCAGAGATCGTAATCGTTGACGGAGGTCAGTACCTCCCGCATCAGGTGATCCAGTACCCCCTGCATGGGGGCCAAAATAACGCGCATAACGGCTTTCCGACGAGAGTGGGGAGAAAAAGAGCGCAGATTGTAGTGGGGTTGCGGCCCGCTGTCAGCACCCGCTCAAACTCTGTTAGGCTAGAGGGAGATAAATCACGCAAGGAGAAGGAATGAAGCGTTGGTGTCTGATGGCGCTCGGGTGGCTGGCATTTGCCACTGGTATTGTGGGCATTGTGCTGCCGCTCTTGCCGACTACCCCCTTCATGTTGCTGGCTGCCGCCCTGTTTGCCCGCTCGTCGCCCCGTTTTCATCGCTGGCTGTTGACCCATCCCTGGTTTGGCCCGCCCATCGTGGATTGGCAACAGTATCGCGGCATTCGTCGTCAGGCCAGACGGCGCGCCATTATCTTCATTTTGCTCACCTTTTCGGTGTCGCTGGCGGTGGTGCCACTGCTGTGGGTCAAGGGGTTGCTGGTTATCATAATGGTGATCCTGCTCACCTGGTTAATGCGTCTGCCGGTGCTGGAGCCAGTTGCAATGGTGAAGTGAAGTCCCTAAGCTATTGCAGCAATAATGCTATGGAGTCGGCCTGTCATTTTTGCGTGACAGGCTTTTTTATTTCCCGCAGAAGGGAATTGAGAAAAATGGCCACCCCTGGGTCAAAGAAATAAGCGGTCAACACATGAATCCGGAAACCCTGAAATTTATCGAAGCAAGCATCAAGACCATTCCCGACTATCCGAAGCCGGGCATTCTGTTTCGTGACATCACCAGCCTGATCGAGAATGCCGAGGCCTTCAAGGCCACCATCGATCTGCTGGCCAATCATTATCGTGATCAAGGGATCACCAAGATTGTTGGCACCGAAGCTCGCGGCTTCATCTTTGGCGCGCCGGTTGCCTATGCCATGGGGCTGGGCTTCGTACCGGTCCGCAAGCCGGGCAAGCTGCCGCGCGAAGTGATCGAGGAGTCCTATGCCCTCGAGTACGGCACTGACACCCTGCAACTGCACACCGATGCCATCGTGCCTGGTGACAAGGTGCTGGTCGTGGACGATCTGCTGGCGACCGGTGGTACCGTTGATGCGACCGTCAAGCTGATCCGCCGTGCCGGTGGTGAAGTTGCCGATGCGGCCTTCATCATCTCCCTGCCGTCTCTGGGTGGCGATGCCCGCCTGACTGCTGCTGGCATCAAGGTAGTCTCACTGGTCGAGCTGGCCGGCGAGTAATGCCTCTTCTGCCCGATCCTCTGCATCGGGCCTGCATTGAACCGGTGCCCTTGCGGGCATCGGTTTGAAAATCAAGCGATCCCTCCCGCTCTGACCGATAGCCGATACAGCCAGCCCGCCATTTGTGTTAGCATCCGGCCTCAATGCCCTGTCTTCCCTGCATGATGGATTTATGAGCTATCAGGTTCTGGCGCGTAAATGGCGCCCCCATACGTTTGAACAAGTGGTAGGCCAGCAACATGTGCTGACCGCCTTGACCAACGCCCTGGATCAGGGACGGCTGCATCACGCCTATCTGCTGAGCGGTACCCGCGGGGTCGGCAAGACCACCATCGCCCGTATTCTGGCCAAGAGCCTCAACTGCGAGCAGGGGATCAGCAGCCACCCATGCGGCGTCTGTGATACCTGCCGCGAGATCGATCAGGGCAACTTTGTCGACCTGCTGGAGATTGACGCGGCGTCCCGCACCAAGGTGGAAGATACCCGCGAGCTGCTCGACAACGTGCAGTACCGTCCGGCCCGCGGCCGCTTCAAGGTCTACCTCATCGATGAAGTGCACATGTTGTCGCGCCACAGCTTCAACGCGTTGCTGAAAACCCTGGAAGAGCCGCCCCCCTATGTGAAGTTTCTGCTGGCCACCACGGATCCGCAGAAGTTGCCCATTACTATTCTCTCGCGCTGCCTGCAGTTTCATCTGAAGAGTCTGGATCAGACCCAGATCGCCAAGCAGCTCGAATGGGTGCTGGATCAGGAGGGGCAGCCCTTTGAACCGCGTGCGCTGCTGGCCCTGGCCAAAGCCGCTGACGGCAGTATGCGCGATGCCCTGAGCTTGACCGATCAGGCGCTGGCCCACGGCAATGGTAGCGTGCGCCTCGACAGCGTGCTGGCGATGCTGGGCACGCTCGATCACCGCCATCTGCACCAGCTGCTGGAAGCCATTTTGCGGCAAGATGCGCCAGCGACCATGGCCAAGATCACCGAGATCGCCACCCTGGGCCCCGATTTTGATCAGCTCCACGCCGAGCTGGAAGGCTTGCTCCATCGCATCGCCATGGCGCAGCTGCTGCCTGCCAGTGTGCAGGAGCAGGGGGCGGATGCCGATTCCCTGCTGCAACTGGCCAAGGCGATGAGCCCGGAAGAGGTGCAGCTCTGCTACCAGATCGTGCTGGGTGGCCGTAAAGATCTGCCCTGGGCCCCCGATGGCCGCACTGCGCTGGAGATGACCTGCCTGCGGATGCTCGCCTTCTCCCCAAGGTGTGATGCCCTGCATCCGGCCAGCCTCACCGCGTTGCCCCCGTCAATGACGAGCGGTGCGGCGAGCAGCGCTACTTCGGTTGCCTCTTTGCCGGGAAAGCGCCCGGCCGCTGAATCGGCCGCACTGGCACCGATCAGCGGCGCCGTGCCTGCACCGCTAGCCAGCCCTGTTGCTACCAGTGCCGTGCCCGCGGTTGATGTCTCCCTGCCTTCGATGGTGGATGACATCGGCAACCCCGCCGATAGCGAGGAGGAGGCACAAGCCGCCGAGCTGTTCAGCCAGCAGGATGAACTGCTGCGTGAAGCCGCAGGCATGGGGTATCAACCCGAGCCCGCGTTACCCCATGTGCAGCCCGATGTGTCTGCGCACTCGGTTGCACAGCCCGCAGATGCGGATGATCGAGCGTCTGCCGCAGCCGATACCGACTATTCCCGTGGCGAGCCGCTGACCGCCCCCTTCGAGCCCGCGCTCGAAGCGACAGCAACGCCTGTTGCCGCTGTTGAACCGGTATCAGCGGTATCGAGCATGCAGAGCCTGCTTGGCAAGCGAAACATGCTGCGCAGTCGCCAGCGTGGTCAGGATGCCCCAGCGGCGCCCGCGCCGCGCGCGGTGCCGGTTGCGCCAGCTAAACCTGTAGCGCCCGCCGCTGCACCGGTCGTCACCCAACAGCCAGCTCCGGTCAGCCAATCGGCCGGGCAGGGGATGGCGACGATGGGTCACTATGATGATCTGCCGCCAGTGGAGCTCTATAACGACAGTTACGAGCCGCAGGGTGACAACGGGGAATACGAGGAGTACCTCAATCAGGGCTTTGCCGAGCAGACTCAGGTGATGAGCCACGCCCCTGTCACGGCACCGGCCCAGCCAACCGATCTGCCACCTTGGGATCTCGACGGGCAGCCGAGCTATCGACCCGGCGAGCGCAGCGCTGCGGCGCCTGCGGTGACGCCCGCCCCAGCGACCCAGCCACCCGTTGCAAGCACGGCAGTGGCTGCTGCCCTTGTGACGCAGGATGAACCCCCTCAGCCAGTGATGGAGACCATCGACTGGGATGAGCTCGAGAGCGACAGCGAGCCGCAAGAGGGAGAGGCGACTCGCCTTATCCCCTCCTCGCTGCTCAATGGTTGCGGCGACCCTTGGGCCGAGTTGATTGCCCATACTCAGGTGGGTGGTCGGCTGCGTCAGCTGGCCATCAACTCGGTGATGACGCGGGAAGGGGACAAGGTACTGCTAACCCTCAAGCCAGAGCAGCGCCATCTGGTGAGCGACAAGGCGCGCGCCGATCTGGCCGAGATCATCGGGCCAGCGCTGGGTCAACCGGTGCAGGTCGAGGTGACGCTCGGTGTAGTGCCTGACCAGGAGACCCCCCTCGAGATCGAACATCGCCTTTATCTCAGGGTGCGCGAGCAGGTGACCCGGGATCTGGAGCAGGATCCCAACGTACAGTTTTTAGTTCAGCGGTTTGGTGCCGTGCTCCATCACGAGAGCATCGAGCCCCTCAACCGCTAAATTCCGTGGCCGGGAGCTTGCTTCCGGTTGAAAAGCCGTTTGGCTGTCCCCATCTAGGACAGACAAGCCCACAGCCCGGCGCTGGATGCCGGATTTCAAGACGAGAGACGACATATGTTTGGTAAAGGTGGAATGGGGAACCTGATGAAACAGGCCCAACAGATGCAAGAGCGTATGCAGAAGGCGCAGGAGCAGCTGGCTCAGATGGAAGTGACCGGTGAAGCCGGTGCTGGCATGGTCAAGGTCACCATGACCGGTAGCCACAGCGTCCGTCGCATCGAGATCGACCCCTCCCTGATGGAAGATGACAAGGAGCTGCTGGAAGATCTGGTTGCCGCCGCATGCAACGATGCCGTGCGTCGTGTGGAAGAGCAGAACAAGGCCAAGATGGGCGAACTGACCGGTGGCATGCAACTGCCGCCAGGCTTCAAGATGCCGTTCTAAGGCGACTCTCCCCGCGCATTCTTGCTCCCTTGTCGCTGGCCATTCGGGCCACGGCAAGGGGGACGGCCGAGAGACCCAAAGACGCAGCCGTTATCGCCTAGGCGATACGCTGCGTTTTTTTGTGGGCGCCATGCTGGCGTGGACGAGTTCTACTTATCCCTTCTGGGGAGAGGTTGCCACAGCGCAGGCCGATTGCGCCATGAAACGCAGCCGCCTTGCCAAGGCGGCGCTATTTGTCGATACCCGCTATCGGATATCCCGGTTTGGCGTGGCCGGGCTGGATCGGCATAATGGCGGCTTGCCGTATTGAGGAGATTGTATGAAATATATCGGAGCCCACGTCAGTGCGGCCGGCGGGGTGGAGAATACCATCGCCCGCGCCCAGGCCATCGGGGCCAACGCGTTTGCCCTCTTTACCAAGAATCAACGTCAGTGGCAGGCGGCACCCTTGTCGGATGCCACCATCCGCGCCTTCAAGGCGGCCTGTGACAAGGCCGGTTTTCTGCCGGAGCAGATCCTGCCCCACGACAGTTACCTCATCAATCTGGGCCACCCGGATCCCGATGGTCTGGCCAAATCCCGCGATGCGTTTCTCGACGAGATGAAGCGTTGCGAGCAACTGGGGCTCTGTTATCTGAACTTCCACCCCGGTAGCCATCTCAAGCAGATCCCTGAGGCGGCCAGCCTCAAGCTGGTGAGCGAGTCCATCAACTGGGCGCTGGAGCGAAGTGAAGGGGTGACGGCGGTGATCGAGAATACCGCCGGGCAGGGGACCAACCTCGGCTGGTCGTTCGAGCACCTCGCCACCATCATCGAGGGGGTGGAGGACAAGAGCCGGGTCGGGATCTGTTTCGATACCTGCCACGCCTTTGCCGCCGGCTACGATCTGCGCACCGCCGAGAGCTGCGCTGCCGTCTTTGCCGAGTTTGACCGCACGGTGGGTTTTCACTATCTCAAGGGGATGCATATCAACGGCGCCAAGTGCACCTTCGGTAGCCGGGTCGATCGCCACCACAGCTTGCGGGAGGGCAATCTGGGGGAGGCAGTATTCCACCACATCATGAATGATGATCGCTTCGATCGCATTCCGCTGATCCTCGAGACCATAGACGAGTCCATCTGGGGCGAGGAGATTAGCTGGTTGCGCAGTCTGGCGAAGTGATACTCAGAAGCGAATCAAAGAGAGGGAGCCGTGGCTCCCTCTCTGCTTTTTCCATCATTAGCGGGCGGGCCTGTCAGCGGCGCTCCGAGCGCGCGTTACTCTGCGCGGCTCACCTCGGCATCCTTCACCTGAGCCCGGCAGAAGTGGATAAAGTGGCGCAGGGAGGTGGAGTGGTACTTCTGCTTGTGCCAGATAAGGGAGAGCTGGCGCGGGAAGCGGCGGGAGAGGGGCAGGGCGATCAGCCGCCCATCTGCCAGGCGATCCGAGGCTGCCAGCCGGGAGATAAAGGAGATACCAAGCCCCTTCTCCACCGCCAGCATCACCGCCTCCAGGGTGTTGAGTTCAAGCCCTGGTTGCCAGCGGGGCAGCTCGGGCTGGATCTGCTGGATAAATTGCTCGCGGCTGCCCGATTGTGCTTCACGCAATACCCAGGTTTCGCCCCCCAGACGGGAGAGGGAGAGCTCCTTCTTGTTGGCAAGCGGGTGACCGGGTGGGGCCACCACCAGCATCTCGTCCTGCAGCCAGGGTTCGGCGAGCAGGTCGGGGTGGTGGTTCTCCCCCTCGATCAGTGCCATATCCAGCTCGAAGTTGGCCAACGCATGGCAGAGCAGGTGAGTGTTGTTGATGGTCACCTTGGGGGGGAGCCCCAGCTCCTGTTTGCTGCTGGCGAGCAGGGTGGGGAGCAGGTAGTTGCCGATGGTCTGGCTGGCACCAAGGCGCAGTTGGCCGCTCGGCTCGGCATCGGGGCTGAACAGGTTCTCGATATCTTGCATCCGTGTCAGCAGCTCTTCGGCGGCCGGTTGCAGCAGGCGCCCCTCGTTGTTGAGCTGCAATCTGGGGTGAATGCGGTCAAACAACGGGGTGGAGAGCTGGCGCTCCAGCTCCTGTAGCGACTGGGAGACGGCCCCCTTGCTCAGGCAGAGCTCGTTGGCGGCAAGGCCAAGGTTTCCATAACGGGCAATGGTGGCGAACACTTTCAGCTGCTGCAGGGTCAGTTTCATCGTGTTTGGTTTTCCTGAATGATTGATTTAATTCATTTAGATATCGTAAACGATAAGGGACCATTATCCTATCGCCATAGTCATCAATAGAAAGGTGTCATCATGATCGCAAGAACCCGTAAATCACTGGCTGCCGCCCCAACCCCCATGGCGGGTCTGGCGCTGGGCATCGCCAGCCTTGGTTGGTGTTGGGAAAATGCCGGTCACTTCGATGGCCGGATGCAACTGCTGGGTGCTGCCATTGCGGCCGTGCTGCTAGTGATCCTGACCTTCAAGTTTCTGCTTCACCCCCGCCTGCTGTTGCTGGATCTCGCTCACCCCGTGGTGGGCAGTGTGGTACCGACCTATGCCATGGGCACCATGGTGGTCTCCAAAGCGCTCGGTATGATTGCGCCGCAAGCGGGCGAGGCCCTCTGGCTGTTTGCCGTGGCGGTTCATCTGCTGTTCCTGGCCACCTTTATCTGGCATCGCGCCAAAGAGTTTGAAATCCACCACATGGTGCCGAGCTGGTTCGTGCCGCCGGTGGGGATCATCGTGGCTGACGTCGCCTTCCCGGGTGGTCAGTTTGCCCCGCTGGCCAACGGTCTGCTCTGGTTCGGGATCATCTGCTACGGCTTGATGCTGCCGCTGATGCTCTACCGCCTGATCTTCAGCCATGAAGTGCCGGATGCCGCCAAACCGACCATTGCCATTCTGGCTGCCCCTGCCAGCCTCTCTCTGGCCGGTTACCTGACTGTCAGTCAGGAGCCGTCACTGCTGCTGGTGGCCGTGCTGTTGGGGATCGCCATCCTGATGACCGGCATCATCTATCTGGCCTTCATCAAACTGCTGCGTCTGCCCTTCTCGCCGGGTTATGCCGCCTTCACCTTCCCGCTGGTGATCGGTGCCACCGCTCTGTTCAAAGTGGCTCATCTGGTTGAAGGGTTTGCGCAAGGGAGTCACTACGTCGAGCAGATCAGACTGCTGGCTCACTTCGAGCTGGGGGTGGCTACCGTGATCGTCGGGTATGTGGCACTGCGTTACCTGATGTTTTTTCTGCCGCAGCGTAATACCGAAATGAATAACGGCATGGCTCGCCAAGGGGCTCACCGATAAACCTTGATGATGTGACATCGGGAAATGGATAAGCAGTGCGCTCCGAGAGCGACGGGATAAACGACCAGTCATACGATGGATGGACAAAGAGCCTCCACCCTGGTTGTGTAACGAGCAAAATGCCCCGCAGTGCGGGGCATTTTTTTATGGTTTTTTGATGTGGCGCCAGTGGCGGGCTATTTGACATGGATTTAACTGGTATTACCTGTCAGGACGACTACAATGCAGCACCACTTTTTCGCTCGACCCCGATACATGTCGTCCCAAGATCCCGTATTTGACTCCTCTTTTGAAGCCCGTTTTCTGCATCCCCGCTACTGGTTCAGCTGGCTGGCGCTCGGTGTGCTGATGCTGCTGGCCTTTGTGCCGGTGCGATTGCGCGACCGTTTGGCCGAAGCCTTGGCACCGCTGGTGTTTCGTATCTCGAAAAAACAGATCTATATCGCCAGAACCAATCTGGAGATCTGCTTCCCGGACAAGAGCCCGGAAGAGCGGGATGCCATTGCACTGACCTCGATCCGGGTCGGCCTCAAGAGTCTGTTGGGATTTGGCGAGTTCACCATGCGCAGTCAGCGTTATCTGATGAGCCGGATGCAGGTGATCGGTTGGGAGCATATCGAGGCGGAGCGGGCTGCCGGTCGTCCGGTGATCCTGGTGGTGCCCCATACCTGGCCGGTGGATGCCGCCGGTTACTGCTTCACCCAGCGCGGGGTGCCCATGTGCACCATGATGAAACGGGCACGCAATCCGGTGTTTGACTGGCACCTCAACCGTGCACGGGCCAAAAACGGTTGCCGCGTTTACGAGCGCAGCGCCGGGATCAAGGCGGTGATCAGAACCATCAAGAGTGGTCGCAGCTTCTTCTACCTGCCGGATCAGGATCACGGTCGCGAGAAGAGCATCTTTGCTCCCTTCTTCGGCCACCCCAAGGCGACCCTGCCAGCCTTGCCCCGTCTGGTTCAGGTCAGCGGCGCCAAGGCGGTGCCGCTGCTCGCCTGCTATGACGAAGCGAACCACTGTTACCGGCTTGAGATAGATGCCCCGTTTGACAACTATCCCACCGAGGATGTGATGGCCGATACCTGTCGGATGAACGATATGGTGCAACAGCAGCTGACGCGCCATCCGGGCCAGTACATGTGGTTCCTCAAGATCTTCGATACCCGTGAAGATCAGGAGGGGCCGGATGGCCTCTACGAGGCGGGGATCCAGCGGATCCGCAAGGGATTGTCGCCCCACGGCTGACCCTGAATTAAGATTGATTGAAATGGCCCCAGGTGGGCCATTTTTTATGATAACTAGTCTGATCTGTGCCTTGCAGGTCGATAGCAAGCCTCCTCAGGGTAGAAAAAAATGTCAGGATAATTACAATAACCGCTTGTTTTTGATGACTTGATGGTCGCCATGTCTGCGTTAGATCCGGTATTTGATACCTCATTTCATAGCCGCCTGCTGCATCCCAAATGGTGGGGCAGCTGGTTCGCACTGGGCCTGCTCTCCCTGCTGGCATTTACTCCTGCGAGGTTGCGGGATCGCTTTGCCGATCTGGTCTCACCGACCCTGCTGCGTTTTTCGAAAAAGCAGGCCTATATTGCCGATACCAACCTCAAGATCTGCTTTCCAACGCTGGATGCCGCCGCACGTCAGGCGCTGCTGCTCAAATCGATCCGGGTCGGGCTCAAGACCTTTATGGGCTTTGGCGAGCTCAGTTGGCGCAGCAAGGCGCGCCTGACCCGCCGCGTCAAGGTGAGCGGCTGGGAGCATGTGCAAGCGGAGCAAGCTGCGGGCCGTCCGGTGATCCTGGTGGTGCCTCATACCTGGGCGGTCGACATGATTGGCCGCTACTTCTCCATGATGGGCATCGAGATGTGCACCATGATGAAGAGCCCGAAAGATCAGGTTTTTGACTGGTACATCAACCGCGAGCGGGCCAAAGGGGGCAAGGTCTATGAGCGCAGTGTCGGTATCAAGCCGGCGATCAAGTCGATCCGCGCTGGCGCCAGTTTTTTTTATCTGCCGGATCAGGATCACGGCCGTGAGGCGAGCGTGTTTGTTCCCTTCTTCGGTCGTCCCAAAGCAACCCTGCCAGCGTTGCCCAAGCTGGTGAAACTGACTGGTGCCAGAGCCGTGCCCATCTTCGCCAGCTATGACGAGGATGAGGGATGCTATCTGCTGGAGATCGAGCCGCCGTTTGACCCTTATCCCACCGCCGATCTGCTGGCAGACGTCAACGCCATGAACCGGGTGGTGGAGATGCAGGTGGCGCGCCATCCCGAGCAGTACATGTGGTTTCTCAAGATCTTTGAAACCCTGGAGCATCAGGAGGGGGATGACGGACTCTATGAAGCGGGGATCCAGCGTATTCGTCAGGGCTTGCCGCCCGAACCTTGAAAATTGGCCCGCATGCGGGCCAATTTTGTTGGCAGAGGAGCCTTTCGTATTTGGTCTGTTGCGGGTGGTTTTTAAGGCGAACGGGTGGACAAAAACAGCGCAAACAGAGGATAACAGGGTGTCTTATGACAGGGAGAGGCAAGTGAGCGTGCGCGGAGCTATCTTCGAGAGCGGAAATAGGGTAAAAGGGCGGCCATGAAAATTCCAAATCGAATCCAACCCCTGGTGGATGACGGCCTGGTCGATGACGTCATCAGCCGGCTGATGAGCGGCAAAGAGGCCGACGTCTATGTGGTGCGCTGCGGCGACGAGATCCGCTGCGCCAAAGTCTATAAAGAAGCGTCCAAGCGCAGCTTCAAGCAGGCCGTGGTCTATCAGGAAGGCCGCAAGGTGCGCGGCAGTCGCGATGCTCGCGCCATGGAGAAGGGCTCCAAGTACGGCCGCAAACAGCATGAAGAGGTGTGGCAGAACACCGAGGTCGACGCCCTGTTCAAGCTGGCGGCGGCCGGTGTGCGGGTGCCGCAGCCCTATGTCTGCCTCGATGGCGTCCTCTTGATGGAACTTATCACCGATGAGGATGGCAATGTCGCGCCGCGCCTCAACGATGTGGCGCTTACCCCCGAGCAGGCGGTCATCGACCATGCCAAGGTGATCCGTTACGTGGTGAGGATGCTCTGCGCCGGTCTTATCCACGGCGATCTCTCCGAGTTCAATGTGCTGGTGGATGAACAGGGCCCCGTCATTATCGACCTGCCCCAGGTGGTGGATGCCGCCGCCAACAACCAGGCCAAGGCGATGCTGGAGCGGGACGTCAACAACATGCGCAACTACTACGGCATGTATGCCCCCGAGCTGCTCAAGACCCGCTACGCCCGGGAGATGTGGGCCCTGTATGAAGATGGCAAACTGACCCCCGACAGCGAGTTGACCGGCTTGTTCGAGGAGAGCCGCGAGCAGGTGGATCTCGATTCTGTATTGCACGAGATCGAGAGCGCCCAGGAGGAGGCACTGGCTCGTCAGGCCAGGATGAAGGCCGAAGAGGAAGACAGCTACTGATCTTGTTGGTGGCCGTGGTCAATGGAAAAAGAGCGCCTAGTGGTGCTCTTTTTTATTGTCTGCCGCACAGCCCTGGCCTCTTGGCCGGGGCCAGCCGGTAAAACCGGACCCAGCAGAGATCGCCGGTATGATAGCGGCGATCCAGCCATTGTCCATCTGCAGCTTCAATGACCTTGAGCGAGGCGGGATTTGTCTTGTCACAGCTGATGAGCACAGGTTCGCTGAGCACATGGCGCTGCACTCAACCGAGCAGGATGCGGGCGGCACCTTCACCCCGGCGGGTGGGATGGTCTCGTAATCGATATAGCCAAGCCACTGGTGGGTGGCTTGGCTTGTCGCCGTGGCGCAGGCGCAAGGTGGCGAGGAGCGCTTCCCCTTCGAGGGCAAAATAGGTGGTGGTCGGTAGGTAGCCCGGCGGCAGATGCAGGCCATTGGCATGGGCGAGCAACTCCTGCAGCCACTGAGTCGAGCCGAATTGCGCCACCTGATAGAGCGGCAACCCGGCGGCGCCACATTCGGCCTCGTAGCGGCGGTAGGCGGGGGCGTCGGTCAGCCGAGCGGCCCGGCACTCGATGAGGGGTTGCATCAGGTCTGGGTGGCCAGAGGCCACAGCGGCCAGGGTTCGCTGTGGTGTGGCTCCTGGATGCAGGCGCGCTGGCGGCCAGCCTGTTTGGCGGCATAGAGTGCCCGATCCGCGCGCGAATAGGCCTGCTCAAAGCTCTCGCCCTGCTGCAGCGAAGTGAGCCCTATGCTGAGGCTGATGGGGCCACCGGCCAGCGACCGAGTGGCGTCTGCGACCCGCTGCTGCAGGGTCTGGCAGCAGGCCGGCAGCGTTTGCGAAGTCTCCATCACCAGCAGCGCCAGCTCGTCGCCGCCAAGGCGCCCGGCTAGCCCCGCCGTCGGCAGGCTCTCCCGGATCACCCGTCCCACCGCCCGCAGCATGGCGTCGCCAGCGGGATGACCGTGGCGGTCATTGATCTGCTTGAAGTTGTCCAGATCGATCAGCAGCAGCTGGCCGGGGCTAGCCATCTCGCGGGCACGCAGGGCCACCTGGTGTTCGAAATAGTGTCTGCTGTCCAGTCCGGTCAGGGCATCCAGGTTGGCGCGCCGCTCCAGCTCGCGCTGGGTGGCGAGCAGCGCCTGCTGCTGACGGGTGTGCACCAGGCTCAGCAAAATGAAGCTGCGGGCAATGGTAAAGAGCAGGCTGAGCAGGATCACCGGGCCGAGCAGGGGATCGGTCAGGCTGGAGGCAGCCGACTCAGGCCACCACTGATGCTTGGCCATCCTGATCAGTTGCAGGGCCAGTTGCAGCGCAAGCAGCAAGATGGCAAAGCGTAGCACCCGGTAGGCGGGGGCCAACCGCTGATAGCGCCAGAGCTGCCACAGCAGCAGGCACATTTGCAGCGAGATGGCCCCGGATAGCACCACGATCCGGCTGTGTATGTCATCCTGCGGTAGCTGTGTGGCGGTGACAGCGAATAGCAGGAAGCCGGCGAGGGCAAGGAGCGGGCAGAGCCAGCCGAAACGGTCGGCCTCGCGCCGGAAGAAGTGGCGCAGCCCCCGCTCATAGAGTAGCGGGGTGGCGATGATCAGCAGATTGGTAAGCAGGATATTGGCAAGGGAGATCTCTCCCGTAAGGGGTCGCAGCAGCAGGCAGCCAAAGGCGGCGGCGATGGCCAGTTCGCTGGCCGACCAGTAGAGCAGGGAGCGCAGCTGTCGCTGGGTATGCCACAGGTAGGCGAAAATGGCCGCGACCCCGATGTGCGACAGGCTGACGAACAGCACCAGACTCAGCAACTGGGCCGAGGAAAACAGACTCTGCATCAAGGGTTTGGGCTCTTCCTGCCGGGAACGGCGCAGCGACCTCAGGGCCGGGTGACTGGGCCGGATCACAGCATGAATTGCGCCGTTGAGCAATGGTTCAAGTGATCCGGGCACGATCGCAGCAACAACCGCCACAAGAGGGCTGCTGACTCGATTAATCAGGGGCGGGGCATGACGCCGGAGCGTTTATGCTTCCCACACTCTTGGGTCAGTCAATAATGACCGGCAGCCGCATGACGTTGGCCTCCCGACCGAGGTGGGCCAGCAGGCGGCGCACATCGTCGAGGCGGATGATCAGAGTAGCGGTGTTGACCAGCGGATGGCACTGCACCTGTTCGGCCTGCCAGATGGCCTCGTCCACCACCAGCTCTACCGCTTTTTCCCTGTCGCGCACCATGGCGAGCAGGGTCACCGAGCCCGGGGTAAGGCCGAGCACCGCATCGAGCCGCTCGGGGGAGCCAAAGCTCAGCCGCTTGACGCCGAGCATGACCGCCAGCTCCTTGAGATCGACCCGGCGCTCCTCCGGACTCACCACCAGAAACAGCCGCTCGCTTTTCGGATCGCGCAAAAAGAGGTTCTTGGTCTTGGCTGCGGGCAGGTCGGGCAGCAACTTGCTCGCCTCCTCACAGGTAAACACTGGGGGATGGTCAAAGCGCTGGTAGGGGATAGCCAGCTGATCCAGCAGGGAATAGATTGCCACATAGACTCCTTTTGTCGGCGAAGAGTGGTCAGAACGGGATGGGCGGGAATAACGACCGGATCGAGCTTACCAGTTTGACCCCCGCCTCGCAGCCAGCGTGACGATTGCGAGCAGGCACTGTATGAACGTACAATAGTCCCATTCTCGGACAGCCCCTTTACGCTTCATGACTGCAACCCAGCCCACCGTACCCGCCACTCCGCCGCTCGACGGTTTTATCCTGACCCGCCACGGTCGGGACGTGCGCGGCCGCAACGGGCAGGCAGCCACCACCGAAATCGTGATGTGGCTCTGGAGCGCGCAGGGGCCGGTACGGGTGGTGGTGCCGGGACAGGAGCCGGTGTTCTTCCTGCCGCAGAGCCATATGGCAGAAGCCGCCGAGCTGTTCAAGGGGGCCGGGGTGAGCGGGCGGTTTCGCCGCCTGCCAATGCACACCTTCGACGGTCGCCCTGTGGTGGGCTGCTATTTCGCCACCCTGAGCGCCTTTCACCGCGCCATCGAGCTGCTGCTTATTCGCGGGCTGGAGCACTTTGAGGCGGATATCCGGCTGCCGGAGCGGTTTCTGATGGAGCGTTTCATCACAGCTGGTGTGCGTTTCGATGGCCGGGCGGTGAAGAAGGGAGGCAAGCAGGGCTACTGGGAGGTCAACGAGGCGCGCTGCGCGCCGCAGGCGGTGACGCCAACCCTCTCCTGGGTGTCCCTCGACGTGGAGTGCGCCATGGACGGTGCCCTCTTCTCGGTCGGCCTTTACAGCGAACAGGATGCGCGGGTCATCATGATCGGCACCTCGGAGGCGGATGCTGAGAGCTGGGGCACCCAGGTCCAGTGGGTAGAGGACGAGAGCGCCCTGCTGAGTGCGCTGGAGAGCTGGTTCAGCCAGCATGACCCCGATCTGGTGATTGGCTGGAACGTGGTCAATTTTGACTTTCGCCTGCTGCTGCGCCGCGCCGAGCTTAACAAGCGGCGGCTGCGGCTCGGGCGGGGTCATGAGCTCTGCTTCTGGCGCTCGTCACGGGGCGATCCCCAGACCGGCAACGTCATCATTCCCGGGCGCATGGTGCTCGACGGCATCGATACCCTGAAAAGCGCCACCTGGCAGTTTGCCAGCTACAGCCTGGATGCGGTGGCGAGCGAACTGCTTGGCCGTGGCAAGGATATCGAGGATGTGGCCAATCGGGGGGAGAAGATCACCGAGCTGTTCCACTCCGACAAGGAGGCGCTGGCTCGCTACAACCTGGAAGATTGCAAGCTGGTGTGGGAGATCTTCGACTACTGCCACCTCATCCCTTTTGCCATCGAGCGCGCCTCCCTCACTGGTCTTGAGCTGGACAGAGTAGGGGGCTCGGTGGCGGCCTTTACCAACCTCTATCTGCCGCGGCTCCATCGTGGCGGCTACGTGGCCCCCAATTTGCCGGCCGACGGTGGGCTGGCGAGCCCCGGCGGCTATGTGATGGACTCCAAACCCGGTCTCTATCGCCATGTGCTGGTGCTCGATTTCAAGAGCCTCTATCCCAGCATCATCCGCACCTTCTGCATCGATCCCATGGGACTCATCGAGGGGTTGCAACACCCCGACCACGCCATTCCCGGCTTTCGCGGCGCCATGTTCTCCCGAACCCGGCACTTCTTGCCGGCTCTCATCGCCACCCTGTGGGCGGCGAGGGACAGAGCCAAGGCTGCCAGCAACAAGGCACTCTCCCAGGCCATCAAGATCATCATGAACTCCTTCTACGGGGTGCTGGGGTCGGGGGGCTGCCGTTTCTATGATCCGCGACTTGCCTCGTCAATTACCTTGCGTGGTCACAGCATCATGCAGCAGACCCGCGAGTGGATTGAGGCGAAGGGGTTCGAGGTGATCTATGGTGACACCGACTCCACTTTTGTCCATCTGGGGCGCGAGACCAGCCCGGATGAGGCGGACGAGATTGGCCAGCGACTGGCGCAAATGATCAACGATAACTGGGCTGCACTGATCAGGCGAGAGTTCGACCTGCCGAGTTATCTCGAGATCCAGTACGAGACCCACTATCGCCGCTTTCTGATGCCCACCATCCGCGGGCTGGAGAAGGGCAGCAAGAAGCGCTATGCGGGGCTGGTTGGCAAGGCCAGTGAGGGGAGTGAACAGCTGGTGTTCAAGGGGCTCGAATCGGTGCGCACCGACTGGACCATGCTGGCCAAGCAGTTTCAGACCCGCCTCTACGAGCTGGTGTTTCACGATGAAGATCCCAGCGGCTATGTGCGCACCATGGTGGATGAGACCCGCGCCGGTCGTCACGACGATCTGCTTATCTACCGCAAACGGCTGCGCCAGAAGCTCGAAGAGTATCAGAAGAATGTGCCGCCCCATGTGCGTGCGGCGCGGCTGGCCGATGAGGAGAACCTGCGCCGCGGGCTGCCCCAGCGCTATCAGCATCGGGGCGCCATCGCCTATCTGATGACCCTCAATGGCCCCGAGCCGCTGGAGTACCGGCGCAGCGCCATCGATTACGAGCACTATATCGACAAGCAGTTGCGGCCCATTGCCGATGCCATCCTGCCCTTTATCGGCGAGTCGTTCGACCGGATCTGTGGTCAGCAGCTGGATCTTTTCTGATTGGTGCAAGTTGGCACTTTACTTCCCATGAATACTGGATAAAAATACAGTTATAAATCATGGAGAAGTTTCCTATGCGTCTTGAAATCATCATCGACAGAAAACATCAGATCCCGACCTCGACCATGGAGGCGCTGCGTCAGGAGCTGCTCAAGCAGCTTGGCGAAAAATTTCCCGACATCCATGTGCGGGTCGCGCCGGGCAGTACCATGGCTCTGACCGTCAGCCGTGCCAGCAAGGAAGACAAAGAGCTGGCCGAAGCTATGGTGCAGGAGGTGTGGGAGAACGCCGACAGCTGGATGCCGGAAGAGAACGTCGCATCCTGATCCCCATGGTCAGTGGATAATTCTGGGCGGTGGATAAATGGGCTGCGGATAAACGGGCATGCCTGCTAATGCACTGCTGATACCCATACAACAAAAAACGCAGCCAGGTGGCTGCGTTTTTTGTTGGTGGTGAGTCGCAGTGGCTTGTCTGGCTCTGGGTTGAGCCATGCCGTTACAGTCCCGCCCAGCTTTTCAGGCTCTGCTGCTGCACCCGGCGGTTGGCTTCGCGGATCTCCCCTTTGGCGCGCAGGTCGGCCAGCGCAATGGGCAGTGCGGCGCGGATCTCGGCACTGCTCATTCCGGCTTTGAGGGCCGGGTGATAGGCCATCTTGAGCAGCACATAGTCCAGCCCGGTCAAAAAGCTGTCGATGCTGTTGTCATTGAAGATGGAGGGAAACACCTTGTCCGAGTCGTTGGGCAGACCCATCACCTGGGTGAACTCCTCCACCACGCAGTCGAGAAAACGCCCCTTGGCCCTGCTGTAGTCTACCGGAATGATGATGGTGGCACGGCTGATCTCGTGTTTCGCATTGGTTGCGAAGTTGGCAAGGCAGAGCCCCTCCTTGAGCGCCATCTTGACCGATGGATCCCCCCCCATGGTGCGGTTGGCCCAGCTCTTCATCTTGCTGTAGTCGGTCATGATCAGGGTGAGGTTGGGCTTTGCGGTCACCATGCTGATGGGGTGGCCGGTGATGCGGGCCAGATGGGCCGCCTGTACCTTCACTACGTCGGCCTGCAGCGGCTTGTCACCCGATTCGTTGATAAGTTGCAGCCGGATCGGCTGCTGCCAGCGGGCAAAACGGGTCTGCCTGGCTTCGCCATACTCCCGCTCCATGGCGATGGCCATAAAGCTCTCGACCAGATAGCTGTCGCTCTGCCAGCGCTCATCGGCCAGGGCGCTGTGGCCCGCGAGCAGAAGCAGCAGCGCCAGCAGCCCGCGTGACGCGCGGCGGGGATAGGCAGCGCAGCCCAAGTTGGCCATTACCAAAGTGGCAATAAAGCGGGTGGCACCAAAGGGGATGGCGGCAAATGACATGTTTCCTCCCTGAAACGGTTGTCAGCCTAGCGGTTGGCCTTGTCGATATCACGCCAGGTGAGCCAGAGTCTGAGATCAAACTCCAGTTGATGATAGTCGGGCTCCATGTGCTGGCAGAGCTGGTAGAAGCTCTTGTTGTGATCCTTCTCTTTGATATGGGCCAGCTCGTGCACCACGATCATTTTCAGGAACGGGGGCGGCGCCTCCTTGAACAGGGCGGCGATGCGGATCTCGTTCTTGGCCTTGAGCTTGCTGCCCTGTACCCGGCTGACGTAGGTGTGCAGGCCGAGGGCATCCTTGATCACGTTGATCTTGCCATCGAACACCACCTTTGACAGGGGCGCCGAGCTCTTGAGGTAGCGGTTCTTCAGCTCCATGGTGTAGGCAAGCAGCGCCTTGTCGCTCTGGATCTGGTGGCTTTCCGGATAGCGTTTGGCCAGCATCTCCCCCAGCTTGCCCGCCGCAATCAGCTGCTGTACCTGTGCCTTGAGGGGGTCTGGATAGCCGCCCAGATAAGTCAGTTCCGCCATGGTGTCACTCGTTACATCAAAAAGAGCGTCATTGTAGTTATCTCGGGCGGGCTTGCCTACTGCGGGCCGCCGCTGCAAGGCGATCTGGCGCAATAAAAAGGGCGGCCATTGCAACAATGGCCGCCCTGCGGGGCGTATTGACGATCAGCGTCGGCGATAGAGACCCGGATCCACCTCTTCGTAGTGGCTGGTCAGGTATTGATAAAAGGCGAGATGGGAAGGGGAGCTCGGCTTTTTCAGCTCCTCGCTCACCCGATCCGGCTTGGCGAGGATGAACTTCGGATTCTGGCGCTGGATATCGGCCAGCACCCGCTCGCGCACGTCATAGGGCGGATTGACGTTGGCAAAGAAGAGATAGGCGGACGCTGGCTGGCGATCGGTCCAGAGATAATATTGCGGCTGGATGCCATCGACCCAGATCTTGTCGCTCGGGACTGTCTCGGCCTTGATGCGATCGACCCGTACCTGCGCCGCCGGATTGAAGGGGCGACCCTTGAGGGTCCCTTCCCAGGCGTTGTTGATCATCAGCAGCAGCATGGCCAGCGTCGCCAGCCAGGGGGTGGCACTGCGCACATCCCAGGCTCGCCAGAGGGGGATGAGGATCAGCACCGGCAGCGCCCACAGCAGGCTGGTGCCGAGCACCTCGTTGACCCGCTCGAGGGACCACTCCTTGGTGCTCCAGCCAAAACCGAGCTGCTGGGCCAGCAGCCAGCTGGCGGTGAGCACCACCAGCGAGATGCAGAGCAGCCCGATGGCATCTGCCTGCTGTTCGCTGCGATCCAGCAATACCGCCAGCGGCAGCACTGCCAGTTGCAGATAGAGCACGTCGTAGTGATCGAACACATGGCCGGAGACCGAGTTGGCGATCAGGGTAAACAGCACCCCAAACAGGGTTGCCAGCAGGGCGGGCAGATACCACTCCTGACGGCGGCTCAGCATCAGAATGATGAAGGCGGGCAGCAGCATCACAAGGCCGGTGCGCAGCAGGCCGACGGCGCCCACCATGGGGGAGAAGCCATTGCCGTAGCTCCCTTCGAAGAAAATGTCGAAGGCGTAGTATTTGAAGGCCGCCAGCAGATCATGCTGCTGGAAGTAGGCGTAAAGCGGGCCGCCAATCAGCGCCAGCCCCAGCAGGCTGGAGATGAGCAGCAAGATGGCATCACGCCACTTCTCATGCAGACACCAGTGGCAGAACAGCACCAGATACCAGGCTCCCCAGAAGGCGCCGTTGTTGGTGCGCATCCAGGCGACGATGGCGAAGGTGAGGGCCGCCACCAGCGCCGGCCACCAGCGAAATCCCTTGTCCAGCAGCAGGGTGATGAAGGCCCACTGGGCGATGAGGGCGAGGTGGAAGGTCCAGTCCTCAGTCATGTTGCCGTAGTAGTAACGGGTGCCGTAGAGAGCCAGCACCGCCAGCATGGCGCCAAGGCGCGCCTTGAACGAGAGTCCGAGCTGGGCAAAGGCCTGCCAGCTGGCCAGCAATCCGAGCCAGCAGAGCACCCACTCCAGTGTCCAGATCCCGACAAATCCCCCCATTCGATAGCCCAGTGCGTCGAGAGCGAAGATCATCGGCCCCTTGATGTCGATCATGTCGCGATAGAGCACCCCCCCTTCGCTCCACATCTTGCCCATCACCGCGAACAGCGAGGCATCAAACCCCGGCGCCATGGCGTGGAAGAGCGGGTTGCGCAGACAGAAGAGCAGCGCCAGCAAGGCGGTCAGCAGCACAATGGCTGGCTTGATACCCGGGTTGACGCGAGGGGGAGTGAAACGGATGGAGTGATTCATGAAGTCGCCTGTTCCTGCAGCTGGTCTTGAAAGCGGGCCTATCTTGCCGAGCTAGTGAGTGCGATGCAATGGGGCAGGCCCGTGTGGGGCAAATATTCTCGAAAAAGCCCGGTTCTTGCAGGGAACCGGGCGCTGGCTGCGGCAATATTGGCCGTCAGGGGGATGTGGCGAAGCCAGCCATTCCCCCTCTGCATCAATGGATGTACTCAAGCAGGGGGGGCTGCGCTTCCAGTGTCGGCAGGTGACGGGCCCAGCGGATAAAAGCGTCGGCCAGGGTGATGCCGAGCTCCTGATTGTGCTGGGTCAGGGTGCGCGCCAGTGCGGTGTAACCCTCCTTGCCGGAGGCGGTATAGGCGCTCGACACCCCGCGATAGACCTGTGCGGCATTGACCGCTTGCCACTGGCCGGGGGCGGCTTCCCACTCCAGTCGGGTGATGCGCTGGCCCTTGGGCCGATCGGCCTGATAGGTGAATCGCACCCCTGCGGTGTAGGGGAAGCTGCCGTTGCCATTGCCGACCACGCCGTTGTTGGTGGCGTTGTCGATGGCATTCTCCAGCGCCTCCGCCAACTCGTGACCGTGCACCCGATAGAGAGTGAGGGGAATGGCAAACGGCAGCAGGCGACCGGCGATATCCGCTTCGCTCAGGGGGCCCGGCTCCAGCGAGCAGCGCACGCCGCCAGCATTGTGCAGGGCAAAGTCCACCTCGCCTACCTGTTCACGGGCAGCGGTCAGCATGGCGCGGGCCACCAGCGGGGCGAGCTGGCTGCCGTGCGGCAGGGTGGCATCCGGCAGCCGCTGATGGGGCAGTGGCGCCGCCAGTCGGGTGACGATGCGCTGGCTCATGGTTTCAATCTCAGGCCGATAGCGTTTGGCCAGATGTTTTTCAAGCTGTGCATCCGGCTCGCAGAAGGTGAGCCCGGCGGGTGGGGTGGAGGCAAATGGCCAGGGCTGCCAGGGGAGCCACTCCAGCTGCCCCTGACTCTGCACGACGCGGCCCGCCTCATCGAAGGTGAGCTCGCAGACACCGAGGCAGAGGGCGCTGTGGCCAGCGTGCAAAATAGCCACCCCGTTGTTCATCAGCGGATAACTGCCTTCGCTTGGCAGACCCAGCGGCGCGAGATCGCCGAGCAGGCTATGGGTATGGCCGCCGATGATGAGGCTGAGCTCGGGGAAGCGCTCGGCCAGCAGCTTGTCCTGATCCAGCCCGAGGTGGCTCAGCAGCACGATATGCTGGATCCCTTCGCGCTTGATCTCCTGCAACACCCTGGTGAGGGTGTCGGCGACCGCGTGGAAACGGGTGTGGGGATCCGGGTTGGCGATGGCAGCCATCTGGGCGAGGGTGATGCCGAGCAGCGCAAAGGGAACCCCGTCGATCATCTGACGATGCCAGGGCTGATGGGCGTCGTAGAGATGGGGAATATCCCACAGCCCAAGCGGCGTGTCGGCAGGCTCCTGACTGTTATCCAGATTGGCGGCCAGCACCGGAAAATCGAGCTGGCGCAAGAACTCCACCAGCGGGCCGTTGCCCAGATCGAACTCATGGTTGCCAAGTACCATGGCATCGGGGGCCAGCATGGCGAGCAGGTCGGCGTTGGCGCGCCCTTTGAAGCGGTTGAAATAGAGCGAGCCCTGAAAGGAGTCGCCACCGTGCAGAAACAGAAAACGCTGGCCGGCAGCTGCGGCTTTTGCACGCAGTTGGGTCAGTCGGGTCAGGATCCGGGCATAACCGCCGCACTGGGTGCGCCACTGGCCTTCACCGATAGGGGAGAAGCTCATGGGCGCGCCATCGAAGTGGGAGTGGCAATCACTGAAATGGGCAAGTTGAACCGTAATACTCATCTCGGTCCTCCTTAGGGGAAAATGAGCACCGAGTCTACTGCAAAGGAGGGGGAGGATACCAGCCCGGCAGGGTGCCGGGCTGGTCAGCGATCAGGCGGGTACCATGATCTGGGTGGCGACGATCACCACCAGCAGGCCGACGGCGACCGGCATACTGGTGCGCTTGACCACCTCGAACGGCGAGAGCTTGCCCATCCCCGCACAGGCGACCACCACCCCGGAGACCGGAGAAATGGTGCGACCCAGGTTGGAGGCTTGCAGCATCGGGATCACCAGATAGGCCGGGTTGATGCCAAGGCTGCTGGCCAGGTTGGGGATCAACTCCACGAAGGCGTAGAAGGGGGCATTACCCGAACCGGTGGTGAAGGCGGCCAGGGTGGTGATCACCACCAGTGACAGCATCATGATCAGGCCGCCGGAACCGAGATCCTGCGCGTGAGCAAGCAGGGTGTCGATAAAGCCGATGGTCATCAGACCCTGGGCGAAGACGCCAGCACCGACCAGCAGCATGACCACACCGGCAAAGGCATCAGCCATGTTGCGCCAGCAGACCTGCAGACCGTCCAGCAGCTCCTTGCCATTTCGGATCCGCACGAGCTCCAGCAGGCTGGCCAGCACCATGCACATGACGATGATGGTGACGATATCCAGCTGCGGACCCCATTTGCCGTCAAATACCAGCACCCCGATGATGGGGGTAAAGGGCAGGATGGCGTAGAAGGCAGGCGCAGTCGTCACCAGGTCACCCGGGGCGACCGGCTCGTTGTGCTCACCGGATTTTTGATCAAGGTAGCGCTGCCAGAAGAAGTGGGTCACCGCCATACAGGCGATCGCCACCAGCGAGATGGGCAGGGTCAGCTTGAAGGCAAAGTCCAGCAGCGGCATGTTGGCGGCCTGGGCGGCCATCACCACGTCCCCTGAGGTCGGTGCCAGAATAATGGCGGCTGGCGAGGCGCACACGGCTGCAGCCGCGCCACGGGAGATCCCCATGTTGACCATCAGCGGAAACAGGGTTGCCATCAACAGCACGCCGAGGCCGGTAGCGGAGCTGACCGCCAGCGACATGGCGCAGGCCACCAGATAGGCAGCCACCAGCAGAATATAGGGGGACTTGATGATGCCAAGCGGTTTGCTGGCCAGCTTGACCAGAATGGTGTTGGCGCCGATATGGCTCATGTAGCCGGCGAAGCCGCACAGCACCATGATCAGCATCCCCAGTCCACCGCCACGGTCATTGAGCAGGAAGCGGACGTATTCGAAGATATCGGTTGCGATATAGCCGGTGCTGACCACTTTGCTCGGCAGTACCGGCTTGCCCATCATGGCGGTGATGACCAGCAGCAGCAAGCCGCCGCTCAGCAGCACCCCGGTCGCGGAGTATCCTTTGAAAATGGCACGGCCCACCACCAGGGTGACCAGGGTGCCAACAATGAGTTCCAGCATATGTTGCCTTCTGATTGGATGAGAGTGGAAGGAGTCTATTCCGATAGGGGTAGAGTGGCGACTGGAAACAGGATGTTGTGTGAGCTAAATCAACGTTTAACCCCATGAACAGAATTAAAGAAAGGTAAAGGTACTTTACCCAGCGGGTTTGGCTACCTACCCTTGCCAGCCTTGGTTGTCTTTTGAGGCTTTTATATGGTGATTGGTGATTTTTCAGGCATTAAACGCTCTCTTTTCCTGCTCGCGATGCTATTTTCACCTACTTGCGTGTTTGCGGTAACCAATGACGGTTTTCATCAAACCGGTCCTCATCAGGCGGTCGCCATGCGGCGTCTCATGGCTCCCCACTCTTACGGCGTACTGGTGGTTGCCGAGGGGAACAGACCCCGTTTTGCCGCGCTGGCATCCAAAACCACCGAAGCAAACTGCCTGGCCCGTCATGCCATCCGGGTAGATGGGGTCGCGTTGCTGGTCACCCCGAGATTTTATGCCAAAGAGGGAAAACGGGGACTTTGCGAGCTGTGGCTCAATGAGGGGGCAGATCAGGACTTTTTTGCCAACCGTCTTAAAAATGATCATTTCATTCAGATAGATGGTCATGACATCAATGTGAAAAACTATCACCTCGACTGGCAGCGCATCAGTCGTCCTGCTCAATAAAAATACAGTTTCATCCTTGTGCCATACTTTGCTCACGCAACCTGTGAGCTTGCTCTGATTTCTGGGCTCATCATTGTATTGCGCCGCCTCTTGGTCACACATAGGCTATACCCGTCATCTGTGTGGCGGTGGGTTTCACCAAGGTTGGTACTCCGCCCGTGCAATCAAGGAAGGTAGTCTGGCATGGTCAGCAAGGTTTATGGAGTAGTGGGGAGCGTGCTATTGCTGTTGCCCCTGATGAGTCAGGCTCAGCCGAGCCGGCCGCAAGTGGTGCCAGAGTCCCGCATCAATGTCCGTTTTTATGAGGTAAGTGCTGCCCAGCCAGATCAACTGGCACGCGCCATTGCTCAGAGTGCCCCCAAGGTGAATGGCAAGCCTGTGCTCGGCAAGGCGAGTTATCAGGTGGACTGGCAGCTGGAAACCGACCAGTTGCCGGGGCGCTGCCAGCTCAAACGGGTAACGGTAATGACTCATGCCACTGTATTGTTGCCCCGCTGGCGTCAGAGTTCGGAGGGGAGTGACCCTGCTCGCCAGCGCTGGGGTCGGCTGCTCTCCAGCATGTTTGACTATGAATCCCGTTTCAAAGAGATGGTGCTGCAAGGCGGAAATCAGGTGGGTGGCGCTATTGCTGGGCTACCCGGACATGCAGATTGCCAGGCGTTGCGGTATGCCGCGTGGGCTGCTGGCAGTGGCGAATTGAACAAGGTTAAGGCACGGGTAGACGATTTCCAGCGTCAGACGGGTTACGGCGAACAGCTCGGGGTGCACTGGCCCAAGTGAACTCTGTCTGGAGGTGCGAAGCCCTGCCAAACCCGGTCAATATGGCACGATTCAACATCTGAAATGGCCGCCCCACCGGGCGGCCATTTCATTGCAGACAGCGCCATGTTTAGACCAGCGCCTTGCCTTTGAGCAGTTTGCGCACCCAGTAACGGGCAGGGTGGAGCGCTTCCAGTAGATCGGCGGCCAGTGGCAGGGGCTCACCGCAGATCTCGCTGGCGAGCAGCTCGCCACAGAGCGGCGCAGAGCAGAGACCCCGCGAACCGAGCGCCCCCAGCACATAGAGGCCGGGGTGAAGGGGGAGCGGCTGGGCGTTGTGCTGTTCATGCTGCAGCTGCACATAATGATCCGCCAGACCTTGCAATCTGGCCACTGGCCCCACCACCGGCAGGTGATCCCGGCTGGCACAACGCACCCCCACGCGCGCCTCGTTGCCGCTCACATCCACCTCGGCGGGCCAGGTTTGCTCCGGCAGGCAGGCTTGCAACCGCACCTGATTCTGGATTTGCTCCTCGGCACGAAACTCAAGGCTGCTCTGGTTACGGCCATAGCTGGCACCAATACAGTGTTGATCGTTGTGCATTGGCGTGAGGTAGCCATCGTAGCAGAGCACGGTATTAAGCCGGCTCAGGCTGGTTGAGGTCGGCACATGGCTTACCTGACCGCGTACCGGATAGAGCGGCAGCTCGGCAAAGGGGAGCAGTGATGGCAACTGGTGACCGGCGGCGACCACCAGATTGGGGGCCTGCCAGTGGCGGCCATCCTGGCTTTTTATTTGCCAGCCATCGGCCAGTTCAGTAATAGCGACCACCTCGGTATTGAACGCCACCTCAAGCAGCCCGCTGGCTTGCGCTTCTTTGATAGCTGCGTGGGTGAGATCGGCCGGACAGAGCCAGCCTCCCAGCGGGTAACTGACGCCGCTGTGGCCACAGGGCAGGCCAACCACCTGCTCTACCTCTGCTGTAGAGAGGGGATACATCAGCTCGGGGGGGAAGGGGCCCTGGCTCATTTTCGCCAGCTTGGCTGCCGATTTGTCGTCATAACCGAGCTGGGTTACCCCGCACAGTGCAAAAGCGATGGGATGTTGCGCGGCCAACGCCAGTAGCCGTTGGCGGGCATAGCCAAAAGCGAGCGAATAGAAGCGTGACAGGGCATCGTGCTCGCCGTTGAGCAGCGGATAGAGCGCGCCCTGGCGGTTGCCGGAGGCGCCGGTGGCCGGTTCGCCATCTGCACACAACAACGTCACCTTGCGGCCCCGCTCCACCAGAGAGAGCGCCGTCATGGCCGAGGCAATGCCGCCGCCGATGATCACTACCTCGCCAGCGCGTCCGGCAGGACGGGCATACCAAGGGGCTATGGTCTGCTGCGGCTGCTTGTCGGTGCGATCCCCCACCAGCATCTCCCGCTTGCTACCGTGGCCCTTCACCTTCTTCATGGCAAAACCGGCGGCAATCAGGCCGCGACGGACAAAACCGGCACAGGTAAAGGTGGCGATGGAGCAATCGGGACGGGCGAGGCGAGCGAGACTATCAAACAGCTCCTGTGTCCACATCTCCGGGTTCTTGGCTGGGGAGAAACCATCCAGATACCAGGCATCCACCAGCCCCTCTGCCCGGTGAGGCACTTGCGGCAGCATATCCTTGATGTCGCCAAACCAGAGATCGAGGCGAATGCGGCCACCCGTAAAATGCAGGCGGTGGCAACCGGAAACCGGCAGTGGCCACTGGGCGACAAGATCCTGGCTCAAGTGGCCAAGTTCAGGCCAGGCGGCCAGCGCCTTGCGCAGATCGTCTTGGGTCAGGGGGTATTTCTCGAAACTGATGAAGTGCAGACGGGAGCCGTTACCGGATTGGGGCGCCTGTTCCAGGAAGGCTTGCATTGTCGCCAGAAAGTTAAGACCTGTGCCGAAACCTGTTTCACCTATCACGAAACTGTCACTATCGTGGTGCGAAAATCGCGCAGGTAGCCGGTTTTGCTGCAAAAAGACGTAGCGGGTTTCACTTAGACCGTTATCATTGGAAAAGTACACATCCCCGAAGTCACTGGAGACAGGAGTTCCCGCTTCATTCCAGTCCAATCGGGCATGATGTAAGGATGTTTGACTCACGTTTTCCTCGGCTCGCGTCACAAAATCGCGGGCATTCTACGTGAAAGCAGACCAGTTTGGCAGCCGAAAGCGGGTAGACTTGGCGCCAGTTTTTCCAGACGAGATGAATTAATGAGAAGAGCAGTGATCACCGGTATCGGCGTCATCTCCAGTATCGGCAACAACAAGGAAGAAGTGCTGGCCTCCCTGAAAGCAGGTAAATCCGGCATCACCTATTCCGAGCAGTTCGAGCAGCACAATCTGCGCAGCCGTGTCTGGGGTAACATCAAACTCGATCCGTCTGAACTGATCGACCGTAAAGTCATGCGTTTCATGGGCGACGCTGCGGCCTACGCCTATCTCTCCATGCAGCAGGCCATTGAAGATGCCGGTCTGGCGGAAGATCAGGTCTCCAACGAGCGTACCGGCCTGGTGGTCGGTTCAGGTGGTGCCTCCGGCAAGAACACTTCGGAATCTGTGGACATCGCCCGCGAGAAAGGGGTCAAGCGTGTGGGCCCTTACATGGTGCCGCGCACTATGTCCTCCACAACCTCTGCTTGCCTGGCGACCCCGTTCCAGATCAAGGGTGTCAATTACTCCATCAGTTCAGCTTGCGCCACCTCTGCTCACTGCATCGGTCACGCGCTTGAGCTGATCCAGCTTGGCAAACAGGATGTGGTCTTCGCCGGTGGCGGTGAAGAGCTGGACTGGTCCTCTACCATCCAGTTTGACGCCATGGGGGCCCTCTCCACCAAGTACAACGACATGCCGGAAAAAGCCTCCCGTACCTATGATGCGAATCGCGATGGTTTCGTTATCTCCGGTGGCGGCGGCATCCTAGTGATCGAAGAGCTGGAACATGCGCTGGCCCGTGGTGCTCACATCTATGCCGAGCTGACCGGTTACGGTGCTACCTCCGATGGCTATGACATGGTCGCGCCGAGCGGCGAAGGCGCGGTGCGTTGCATGAAGATGGCAATGCAGGGGGTTGGCAAGGTTGATTACATCAACACCCACGGTACCTCCACCCCGGTTGGCGATACCAAGGAGCTGGAAGCCATCCAGACTCTGTTTGGTGCCAACGGTCCCAAGATCTCTGCCACCAAGGCGATGACCGGCCATGCGCTCGGCGCTGCCGGCGTGCACGAGGCTGTCTACTCACTGCTGATGATGGAGCACGGCTTTATCGCTCCCAGCATCAACATCGAGACTCTGGACGAGAAGGCCGAAGGTCTGCCCATCGTGCGCGAGTACGAAGAGGCCGAGCTCAACACCGTCATGTCCAACAGCTTCGGCTTTGGCGGTACCAACGCCTCCCTGGTGTTCAGCAAGTTCAAAGCATGATTATCCGGTTGATATGAAAAAAGCGCCTCAGGGCGCTTTTTTTGTTTCCGTGATCTGCCATCACTCATTGCAGAGCAGAGCAGAGCAGAGCAGAGCAGAGCAGAGCAGAGCAGAGCAGAGCAGAGCAGAGCAGAGCAGAGCAGAGCAGAGC
>NZ_JAAKPE010000021.1:0-45652 GCF_049171775.1 Aeromonas sp. 603404 | reverse complement strand
CACAGAAACACCCTTCTGGTTGCTAGAATGGCCGAAAACAAGGAGGCCAAGATGGACTTGCGACTGAGACCCTACAAAGGAAAACGCCCGCAACTGGGCAAACGGGTGTATGTAGACCCCTGCGCAACACTGGTGGGCGATATCGAACTGGCCGATGATGCCAGCATCTGGCCCATGGTGGCGGCGCGGGGGGATGTTAACCATATCCGCATCGGCGCCCGCAGCAATATTCAGGACGGCACGGTGCTGCACCTGACTCGCAAGAGCGCCAGCAACCCGACCGGCTATCCGCTGCTGATCGGTGAAGATGTCACTGTGGGTCACAAGGCGATGTTGCACGGCTGCACCATCGGCAACCGGGTGCTGGTCGGCATGGGTGCCATTCTGCTTGATGGCGTCGTGGTTGAAGATGATGTGATGATCGGCGCAGGTTCACTGGTGCCACCGGGCAAGCGACTCGAATCGGGCTTTCTATATATAGGTAATCCCGTCAAACAGGCTCGCCCGCTCAAACCTGCCGAGATCGCCTTTCTCAAAACCTCGGCTGACAACTATGTCCTGCTCAAGGATGAGTATCTGCAAGAGACCTCATAGGGCAGGCAGAAACAGGAAGCCCGGCATGATGCCGGGCTTCGCTTCTTATATAGCTATATAGCCGTGCAGAACGGCTGACCGGAAATCAGTGGGCCTGATCCCAGTTATCGCCGGTACCCGCTTCCACCAGCAGCGGCACATGCAGTTCGGCAGCGGCCGACATCTTCTCCTTGATGATGGCGGTGTACTCCTCCAGCTTCTCTTCGCGGATCTCGAACACCAGTTCATCGTGTACCTGCATCAGCATGCGGATCGACTCATCCTCGATACCGCGGATCCAGCTATCCACGTTGATCATGGCGCGCTTGATGATATCGGCGGCCGTGCCCTGCATCGGGGCGTTGATGGCGGCCCGTTCGGCAGCCTTGCGCAGACCGGCGTTGCGGGACTTGATATCCGGCAGATAGAGGCGACGACCAAACAGGGTCTCGACATACCCCTGGGCTTCCGCCTGCTGACGGGTGCGCTCCATATACTCCAGCACGCCCGGGTAGCGTTCGAAGTAGAGATCCATGTACTTCTGCGCTTCGGCACGACCGATCCCCAGCTGCTTGGCCAGACCGAAGGCACTCATGCCGTAGATAAGGCCGAAGTTGATCGCCTTGGCGCCGCGGCGCATGTCGGTGGTGACCGCATCGAGCGCCACGCCGAACACCTCGGCGGCAGTCGCCTTGTGGATGTCCTTGCCCTCGGCAAAGGCGGTCAGCAGCCCCTTGTCACCGGAGAGGTGCGCCATGATGCGCAGCTCGATCTGGGAGTAGTCCGCCGCCACCAGCTTGTAACCGGCGCTCGGGATGAAGGCCTGACGGATCCGGCGCCCTTGCTCATTGCGCACCGGGATGTTCTGCAGGTTGGGATCAGATGATGACAAACGGCCCGTAGCCGCTACCGCCTGATGATAGGAGGTGTGTACCCGCCCGGTCTGCGGCTTGATCATCAGCGGCAACTTGTCGGTGTAGGTGGACTTGAGCTTGGCCAGCCCACGGTGCTCCATCAGCAGTTGCGGCAGCTCGTAGGTCTCCGCCAGCTCGGCCAGTACCTCTTCTGCGGTGGACGGCGCCCCCTTCGGAGTCTTTTTGATGATCGGCAGGCCCAGCTTGGTGAAGAGGATCTCCCCAAGCTGCTTGGGTGAGGAGAGGTTGAACTCCTGTCCAGCCAGCTCATGGGCCTGCTTCTCCAGCTCCGCCAGACGCACTTCGATCTCCTGGCTCTGCTGGTGCAGCAGCTTGGGATCGATGGTGGTACCGAGCAACTCCATCCGCGCCAGTACAGGTAACAGCGGCAGCTCGATCTCGCTGAATACCTTGGCGAGACCCGGCACGGCCTCCAGCTGACCCCACAGGGTCTGGTGTAGACGCAGGGTGATATCGGCATCTTCCGCCGCATAGGGAGCGGCCTGCTCCAGCTCGATCTGGTTAAAGGTGAGCTGTTTCACTCCCTTGCCGGCGATATCTTCAAACGAGGTGGTCTCGACCCCGAGGTAACGCTTGGCCAGCGAATCCATATCGTGACGACTGGCGGTGGAGTTGAGCACATAGGATTCGAGCATGGTGTCGTAGGCAATGCCCTGCAGGTCGATGTCGTGGTTGAGCAGCACGTTGCGATCGTACTTGAGATTCTGCCCCACCTTGAGACGGGTCGGATCTTCCAGCAGCGGTTTGAGCTTGCCCAACACCACAGCCTCGCTCAGCTGTAACGGTGCCCCCAGATAGTCATGGCCAAACGGCACATAAGCAGCCTTGCCCGGCTCAACCGCGAAGGAGACGCCGACGATCCGCGCCTCCATATAGTCGAGACTGGTGGTTTCGGTATCGAAGGCAAACAACGGTGCCGCTTTCAGCTGTTCCAGCCAGCCGTCAAACTCGGCTTCGTCCAGAATGCAGCGGTAGTCGGTTTCGATGGCGGCAACCGGAGCGGCGCTCTCATCGCCAGCCTCGTCTTGTCCGGCGCTCTCGCTGCCCTCTTCACCACCGGATTCCAGCTCCTTGATCAGGTTGCGCAGCTCGTATTCGCGATAGACCGCCAGCAGGGACTCCTTGTCGACCGGCTTGAGCAACAGCTCTTCCAGACTCTGTTCCAGCTCGACATCGGTCTTGATGGTCGCCAGTCGATAGGAGAGGCGAACCTGCTCCTCCTGCTCGCGGAACTTGTCGGCGAACGCCTTGGAGCCACGGAAGCCGAGCGCAGCTACCTTGTCGAGGTTGGCGGCAATCTCGTCGATGCTGCCAATCCCCTGCAACAGGGCCAGTGCAGTCTTTTCACCGACGCCGGTCATGCCGGGAATGTTGTCGACCTTGTCCCCCATCAGAGCCAGATAGTCGATGATGAGCTCGGGCGGTACGCCAAACTTCTCGATCACCCCTTCCCTATCGGTCTTCACATCTTTCATGGTGTCGATCAGGGTGACATGGTCGGAGACCAGCTGTGCCATATCCTTGTCACCTGTGCTGATCAGTACCGGCAGCTGCTTCTCGGTCGCCTGGCGGGCCAGGGTGCCGATCACGTCGTCAGCCTCCACCCCCTCCACCATCAGGAAGGGGAAGCCCATCGCCTTGATCATCTGGTGGATAGGCGCGACCTGGCTGCGCAGATCGTCCGGCATGCTGGCACGGGTCGCCTTGTACTCGGGATAGATGTCATCGCGGAAGGTCTTGCCCTTGGCATCAAACACCACGGCCACATGACAGTCAGGATATTGCTTGCGCAGGCTGCGCATCATGTTGGCCATGACACGGACGGCGCCGCTTGGCAAACCGGTCGATGTGCGCAGATCGGCCTGCTGGGAGGCGAAGAAGGCGCGGTAAAGATAAGAGGAGCCGTCGACCAGAATAAGGGGGTTGCTAGGGGCCATGAAATCGTCCTGCCAGAGATAAACAGCCGCTAGGATGCCACAGGCCCCCCCTCACACCAAGGGGCGTAGCAACAGTACACAACGCCTGATAAATGGACTCAGCCTGTGGATAACTCTGTGTTCAAAAATGGAGTGCATCAGAGTGCACAGTGACAAAACTGTGCATAAGAACATAAAAAACCATTAAAAACAATATATTGAGATCGCAAAAACCGATCGCAAGACAGTTAGAATGATCTCGATCAATGTGGAAAAAGATTTAAGGGAGTAGGTACGGCAGGATCCAAAACGAAACAATCCTAGCACAGCAAGATGACTTGACCAGCAGATGGCGAGCGATAACCATACAAAAGTACAACAATCCATCTTGGCTCACATTTTCAACAACGAGGAGTTTGCCATGAAAAAAGTGGCCGTGATTTTGAGTGGCTGCGGTGTCTTTGACGGAGCCGAAATCCATGAGGCCGTCATCAGCCTGCTGGCGCTGGCCCGTCAGGGAGCCGCCGTCCAGTGCTTCGCCCCGAACGTGGCGCAGCTCCATGTCATCAACCACCTGACCGGTGAAGTGAGCGAGGGAGAGAGCCGCAACGTGTTGGTCGAAGCGGCCCGCATCTGCCGTGGCCAGATCAAGGATGTGGCCGAGCTGGATGCGGTAGATTATGACGCCCTGCTGGTGCCCGGTGGCTTTGGCGCTGCCAAAAACCTGTGCGACTTCGCAATCAGGGGCGCCGAATGCCAGATCCAGCCCGATGTGCTGAAAGCGTGCCAGAGCTTTGCCAAAGCCAATAAACCGGCCGCCTATATCTGCATCGCGCCCGCCATGATCCCGCTGATATATGGTGCTGGAACGCTGGCGACCATCGGCCATGACGAGGGTACCGCCAACGCCATCGAGGAGATGGGTGGCACCCATCTCAACTGCCCGGTCAACGAGTTTGTGGTGGATCAGGAGCGCAAGGTGATCTCCACCCCCGCCTACATGCTGGCCAACAACATAGTCGAAGCCGCGGACGGCATCGAGAAGACAGTCAAACAACTGCTGGCGCTGTAATTCCCATCCCGCCAAAACAAAAATAGACGGGCCGCTCATAGAGCGGCCCGTTTTCAATTCTGCCTGAAGGCGATGAATTAGATGGTTTCGCCCATCTGATCCATTTTACCCAGCAGGGCACGCAGACGCTCCTGCCATGCAGCGTGCTCGTTACGCAGCTGATGGTTCTCGTCTTGCAGCTTGCTGTTCTGTTCTTTCAGCTCGTCCAGCTCCATCTTCAGCAGGGAGATGTTGTCGACAGCGGATTGTACTTTGGATTCGAGTTGCTCAAGGACTTCTAGTGACATATGCATACCTGTTTGTTCAATTGCGATGCCCCACAGAGGGCGATTCAAGCGCGTGGAGCCAGCATACCCCGAGCCTATCGGCACAAACAAGCCAGTGCGCTGTAAAATGCGCCTTCCATAGATGTATTGTCTAAATATGCGTCTATTTTTCTCGCATCCTGCGCCAGAGCCGCGACAACACTCTAAACCGTACCTAAAAAGCGCCGCTACCAACGCATCATTGATGCCATCCTGATGGCACGGTCGCTATCCATGCAAGGCGATATAAGCCCCCAGCAACAGACAGGCGACCACATACATCAGCAGGCCGTAAAGCAGGTTCCAGCGCAGGATCAGCCCGGCACTGAGGTTGTAACGGGAGGCCAGCGCCAGATTGGATCCGGAGAGCGGACTGGTGCCGGTGGCAAGCCCCCATCCCAGCAGGAAACACATACCGAGCAGGCTGGGATCCGGCGCCAGCGGCCAGAGCAGTGGCGCCAGCCCGGAGATACTGATGAGCGGATGCACCCCGACGATGGCCACCAGCAGGATCAGCAGCAGAGTGAGGGATGCCTCCAGCCAGCCAAAGTGGTTGAACAGCGGCAGGCCGTGACCGGCACCGAAATCGATGACCGACAGCGCACTGTTGATGCCTGCCGCCAACAAACCGGCCCCCAGAAACAGCACCAGCTGACCGCCGATGGCGGGGAAACGCTCCACCACCTGCCGCTTGAGGGCCGCCTTGCGCCCTGTCCTCGGCATAAAGAGCAGCGCCAGCAGCGGGGCCACCAGTGCGATCACCGCCAGAATGCCGAGCTGGGGCCAGATCTGCTTGATGAGCAGTACCAGCAACGCCAGCGTGACTGGCAACCCCAGTGTCTGCAACCGCAGCGGATAACCGGCAAAGTCGGCCACTCCGATCCTCTCCACCTGCCAGGCAGTCAGCCCCATCGCCAGCAAGGCGGCGAGGATCCCGAACGGCAGAATATGGGAGAGCTGCAAGCCCGGCGCATAGGTGAGCGCCACCGCCATGGCGACAAAGAAGGGTGACCAGAAGGCGGCGGCACAGAAGATCCGGCTCAGCACCATCACCTGACGCCGCTCCAGGGTGCCATTACGCTCCAGCCGATCGCCGATGATAAAGAGCACCGAGAGATTGATGACCGCCCCCAGCAGATTGAGGCTGGCCATGGTGCTCCACAGCCCCTTGCGCCCGGTCCAGGAGGTGGTGCCGGTCAGCAAGCCGGAAGTGGCAAGGTTGAGGGTGCTCACCGCGGCAAACATGGTGAGCATATTGATATTGGGCAGCAGCCAGTCACCGGCAATGAGGGTCGCGCCCTGCCACCAGGAGAAGATCAACAGCAGCAGGGCGGCACTATACAGGGCCAGCGCCTGCCGCCTGGCGGCCCCTACCAGCCAGGGCCAGGTGAGCAGTGACGCCCCCCAGGCTGCAATGGCCGCGGGCCAGGGGGAGAGACCCAGATAGAGATGAAGCAGGTTGAGCAGCCACATCCCCAAAATCAGATAACCCGACCAGCGTTTGGCCATCGACGCCTCCGGTCAGGAGATCAGAGACACTGATCCATATCCAGTGAAGGCTTGTCGCACTCCGGACGGCCGACGATCTTGGCGGGTACGCCAGCAACCGTGGTATGAGGTGGCACCGGGTTGATCACCACGCTGCCGGCGCCGATTTTGGCACCCACGCCCACTTCGATATTGCCGAGCACCTTGGCGCCCGCCCCTATCATCACCCCTTCGCGGATCTTGGGGTGGCGATCGCCGCTCTCCTTGCCGGTACCACCGAGGGTAACGCTCTGCAGGATGGAGACATCATCTTCAATCACCGCCGTCTCGCCGACCACTATGCCGGTGGCATGGTCAAACATGATGCCCTTGCCGATGCGGGCGGCCGGGTGCACATCCACCCCGAACACCACCGAGATCTGGTTCTGCAGATAAAGAGCCAGCGAGCGGCGCCCCTGACGCCACAGCCAGTTGGCGACCCGATACCCCTGCAGGGCATGGAACCCCTTGAGGTAGAGCAGCGGGGTGGAGAAGAGGTCGACCGCAGGATCGCGCTCCTGCACGGCGCAGATGTCGGCCGCCACTACCGTCAGCAGCTCGGGCTCGCTGCGCAGGGCCAGCTCGATCACCTCGCGCAGGGCGATGGCGGGCATGGTGGCGCTGTCGAGTTTGTTGGCCAGCTGGAAGCTCAGCGCCGAACGCAGATTCTTGTGATTGAGAATGGTGGAGTGGAAGAAGCTGGCCAGCATCGGCTCCTGGGCCGCCATGCACTCCGCTTCTTGCTGAATTTTGTGCCAAGTTTTGGCAACCAGTTCATCCATGTTGCAGCCTACTGTTGTTCTGGGTGAGGGCTCTGTTGTTCTTTTGTCAGCACCGAGATGGGGTCCATGTGGATGATGACATCCATCCGCTCGAATGCCTGGCGAACCGCCAGCTCGGCTTCATCGGCGATCTGATGGGCCTTGACCAGGGGGATCTGATCATCCAGTTCCAGATGCAACTGTACGAATCGGGTCGGCCCGGATTGACGGGTGCGCAGGTCATGTACGCCGTGTACCCCTTCGACGGCGCAGCAGAGGGCCATTATTCTCGCTTGTTCTTCCGCTGGCAACTGACGATCGAGCAGGGCCTGCACCGACTCGTAGCCGATATGTCCCGCCCCCCACAACAGGAACAACCCGATCAGGATGGCAAACAGGCCGTCAGCCCAGTACCACCCCTGCCCCGCCAGCACCAGCGCCAGCAAGACACCGGCGTTGAGCAGCAGATCGGAGCGGTAGTGCAACATGTCCGCCTTGATGGCCACGCTGTTGGTCTTGCGAATAACGAAACTCTGGAAACTGACCAGCAGCAGGGTCAGCACAATGGAACCGCCACTAACCCAGAGACCCGCCTCTAACCGTTCAATAGGTGCCTGTTTGAGCAGGGAGGAGATGCCGTGCATCACCAGCAGCAATGCGGAACCGGAGATAAAGGCCGACTGGATCAGCCCCGCCAGAGACTCCGCCTTGCCGTGACCGAAGCGGTGTTCATCATCGGCGGGGGCCAGCGCATAGCGAATGGCCAGCAGGTTGATGATGGAGGCACTCACATCCATAAAAGAGTCGGTGAGCGACGCCAGCAGGGTCGACGAGTCTGTCATCAGCCAGGCGATCAGTTTGCCGATGATGAGCAGGGTGGCAGTCGTGACGGCCGCCATGCTGGCAAAGGTAACCCAACGGGAATATTGTTGATGGCTCAAAACCGGCTTTCCTCTGGCGATGAAAAACTTATTATACCCTGACCCCGGCGTCAGTTTGGCGCGAAAATCTGCGGAATAACACCCGATGAACAGAATACTCCTGGTCGACGACGATCTTGAATTGACCCAGCTGCTCACCGAAATTCTGACCCTGGAGGGATTTCAGGTCACGGTCGCCGAGGATGGTGAAGAGGGGCTGCAACGGCTGGCGGAGCAGAGCTTCGATCTGGTGCTGCTGGACGTGATGATGCCCAAACTCAACGGCTTTGCCATGCTGACCAAGCTGCGCAAGACCCATGAAACCCCGGTGCTGATGTTGACCGCTCGTGGCGACAGCCAGGATCGGGTTAACGGTCTGGAAGCGGGTGCCGACGACTATCTGGCCAAGCCGTTCGACGATCGGGAGCTGCTGGCCCGGGTTCGCGCCATCCTGCGCCGTACCCAGAGTGCCCCGCCCCAGCGTGGCAGCTCCTCCGACGAAGTGCACTTCATGGATATCGTGCTGCAACCCGGCCTGCAGCAGGCCCGCTGCGGCGTACAACTGCTGGAGCTGACCGCCACCGAATTCGGGCTGCTGGAGTGCCTGCTGCGCAATCCCGGCCAGATTGTCAGCAAGAGCCACCTCTCCGAACAGGTGCTTGGCAAGAAGCTGGAGCCCTTCGATCGGGCCATCGACATGCACCTGAGCAACCTGCGCAAGAAGCTGCCGGACCGCAGTGATGGCCAGCCCCGCTTCAAAACCGTACGGGGGCGCGGTTACCTGTGGCTAGAGCAAGAATAAAGAGTACCAGCTCCCTCAACGGCATATCGACCCACATCTTCCTCTGGTTCTGGTTCATGCTGCTGGTGATGCTGGCCGCCGTGATCAGCCTGCCCACTCTGGATCCTCGCAACCAGATCCCGCTGCCGACCCATGAGGCGGTGCGAATGCAGAAAAATGTGCAGGCCCTGCTCAACGCTGCCGATCCGAATCAGGATTTCGATCTGGCCAAAACGATGGACAAGATCGCCATGCTCCCGGTGGACAATGTCTACCTGCGCGACGAGAGGGGGCAGATCCAGTCCACCACCCATCCGCGCAAGTTTGTGGTGCGCTTTATGGTGGACGCCGATGACCCGGCCAAACCCATGCTGGGCAACGAGGATCGCAAGGCGATCGCTGGTCCCTTCCTGATGGAGCACCGCGGCCATCGCTATCACGTCTATTTCGGCCTCAATGCCGAGAACCCCTACCTGTTCCTGTTCATACAGGTGCTGGATCACCCGATCCGCATTCTGGGCATCTCGATGCTGGTCAGCACCCCGCTCTGCCTGCTGCTCGCCTGGCGGCTGACCCGCCCCATCTTGCAGTTGCAGAAGTCGGTCTCCCAACTGGCGGCTGGCAATCTGGAGGTACAGATCCCCAACCTGGGACGGGGCGACGAGATCGGCCAGCTGGCGGATAACGTCAGCCGCATGGTGGAGACACTCAAGAGCATGATCCAGAAGCAGAAACAGCTGCTTTCCGATATCTCCCACGAGCTGCGCAGCCCCCTCACCCGGATGCAACTGGCGCAGGCGCTGATCCGCCGCAAGCAGGGTGACAGCGCCGAGCTGGCGCGGATCGAATCGGAGATCGGACGGCTGGACAAGCTGATCGGCGATCTGCTGGATCTGTCGCGAGTGCAGCAGCATGTGGAGGCGCCGGTGGTACATCCGCTGGCCGACCTGCTGGAACCCATCCTCGAAGATGCCATGTTCGAAGCGAATCAGAGTGGCAAACAGCTCAGACTGCCGCCGCTGCCCGCAGAGTCGATCCAGATGTGGCCCGAGCTGCTGGCCCGGGCCGTGGAGAACCCCCTGCGCAACGCCCTCAAATATGCCCGCGAGTTCATCAAGGTGGACTGGTATCGGGAGGGACTGGAGTGGGTGATGACCATTCGGGATGACGGCCCCGGGGTGCCAGACGAGCAGCAGGCGCTGCTGTTCCAGCCCTTCTTCCGGGTCGATGACGCCCGCAACGCCAAGACTGGCGGCACCGGGCTGGGGCTGGCCATCGCCTCGGAGGCGATCCAGCGCCACGGCGGCACCATTGCGGCCAGCAATAATCACCCCACCGGGCTGACCATCACCATCCGCTTGCCCATCGCCTGATCCTTTTCATCCGGACGGGCGCTGGGTATGCTGGCGCCCCTTCTTGGCTTTACATCTCTTTGCAGGAGCTCGTCATGCTCGATATCGTCCTCTACCAGCCGGAAATTCCGCCCAACACCGGCAATATCATCCGGCTTTGCGCCAATACCGGTTACCGGCTCCATCTGATCGAGCCGCTGGGGTTTGAGTGGGATGACAAGCGGGTAAAGCGGGCGGGACTCGACTATCACGAATTTGCCGAGGTGAAGCGCTGGCCGAGCTATGAGGCTTTTCTGGCTGCCGTGGCGCCCAAGCGGGTGTTTGCCTGCACCACCAAGGGCCGCACCGCGCACTCGGCAGCACAATATGCCCTTGGCGACGCCCTGCTGTTTGGCCCGGAGAGTCGCGGCCTGCCCATCGAGATCATCGAGAGCCTGCCATTCGAGCAGCGGCTGCGCATCCCTATGGTGCCCCAGAGCCGCAGCATGAACCTATCCAACGCGGTGTCTGTCTTTGTCTACGAGAGCTGGCGCCAGCTCGGCTACGACGGTGCCATGTAAGCGCCACCAATGATCAGTGGCGGGCGTCGAGCAGATGCCCGCTGCGCTCCAGCCGCCAGCAAGTGACCCCCAGCGACAGACCGCGCCCCACCATCAGCGCCGCCATCGCCGCCCATAACGCGGCCACGCCCCACGACTGACAGAGCCACCAGATCGGGAAGAAGCCGCCAAACGCGGCCAGCAACATGCTGTTGCGCATCTCCTGCGCCCGGGTCGCCCCGATGAATACGCCATCCAGCAAGAAGCACCAGACCGCCAGCAAGGGCATGGCGATCAGCCAGGGAAGCTGGCGATGTGCCTCCGCCACCACGGCCGGAATATCGGTGATATAGCCGATAAGGTGGGCCCCAAAGAGGGCAAACAGCAGGGTAAAACCACTGGCGATGAGGGCGGCCCAACCCAAATTGAGCACGATGGCCTCCCGCAGTTTCTGCCGATCCCGCTGACCGATGGCTCGCCCTACCATGGCCTCCACCGCATAGGCAAAACCATCGAGTCCGTAGGAGATAAGCATCAGGAAGTTGAGCAGCACCGCATTGGCGGCCACCGCCACATCCCCCAGTCGTGCCCCTTGCAGAGTCATGAAGGCGAAACAGAGCTGCAAACAGAGGGAGCGCAGGAAGATATCGCGGTTGAGGCCGAGCAGCCGCACCATGGGCGCAAGCTGCCGCCAGCGCTGCCAGCCATCCTGCCACACCGTCGGCGCCAGTTGCCGCAGCTGACGGCGTACCAGCCAGATACCGACTGCCAGCGCGCAGTAGTCCGCCATGACCGAGGCCGCCGCCACACCCCGCACCTGCCAGCCGAGCCCGAGCACAAACAGGGCATCGAGCGCCATATTGACCAGATTGGTGAGGATCAGCATCACCATGGGGCTGCGGGCATCCTGCATCCCCAACAGCCAGCCCATGATCACCAGATTGCAGAGCGCCGCCGGGGCGCTCCAGATCCGTACCGCCACATATTGGCCCGCATAGAGCTGCACCTCGGGCGAGCCGCCACTCAGGGCGATCAATCGCGGCAACAGGGGGAAGAGCAACAGAAGCAGCATCAACCCCAAGGCGATAGCCAGCCCCAGTGCCCGCAGCAGGGTATCAAGCTGGGCACGACCGTCGGCGGCGCCGTGCGCCTGCGCCGTCAGGCCGGTGGTCGACATCCGCAAAAAGCCGAGCAGCCAGAAGATGAGGTTGATCAGGGTCGCGCCGACCGAAACGCCCCCCAGAAACCAGGCCTGACCGAGATGACCGATCACCCAGGTGTCCACCAGCCCCAGCAAGGGGGTGGTGATATTGGAAAAAACCATGGGCAGAGCGAGCGCAAAGACGGCGCGGTGGCGAGATGGGTCTCGCCACCAAGGCGCAACAGCTGGGGTCACGCTAAGTGGCCTGTCAGCTTCAGGATGCGGGAGAAGTCAGAGAGCATGGTGGCCATCTGCACCCGGGGCACCTGATCCGGCGCCACCTGCGGGCGGAATACCGCCTGCAGCTTGCCCTTGGGATTGATGAGCACGATGGAAGCGGAGTGATCGATCAGGTAATCCTTCTCCCCCTGATTGGCGATGGAGTAGATCAGCCCCAGATTGCGCACGAACGGGAACAGCTTGTCGTGGGGGGCAGTGGCCGCCTTGAATTCGGGATTGAAGAAGGCGGTATAGGTCTTGAGGCGTGGAATATCGTCACGCTGGGGATCCGCCGAGATAAACACTACCTGACTGTCGGGCGCCATCTTCTTCAGCTGGTCATAGACGGAGCGCATATCTGCCAGGGTGGTGGGGCAAATATCGGGGCAGAAGGTGTAGCCGACAAACAGGAAGGTCCAGTGCCCCTTCAGGTTGGCAGGAGTGAACGGCTGGTTGTCCGCATCGGTAAAGGCGAAATCATTGATGTCCCGCCCCGCCGGATAGTAGTCAGCCTGTTCCGGCTGCTCTGGCTGCGTGGCGTAGAACACCAGGATCAGGCAGGCTGTCAGCAGCAGAAAGAGCAGGGGATAGCGGAGCTTCATCATAACAAGAGACCCTTTCAGTTCGAGGCAGATGGCCAGCAGTGACCGGACAAGAGGGTGGCATTGTACCCCAGCGAGCCGCCAAGGTGGTTCAACCTTGTGCAACGCCCTGTCAGGAGTCGACCATTTGGCATAATTAATCGCCAGTTGCGGCCATAAAAAAACCGGCCCCCTCGGGTGCCGGTTATGGATGGATTTGTTTGTCTCTTCTGCTCAGGGGCGAGCGTTACGCCCCTGCTGCAACATCTTGCCGATGGCCCGCACGCCGATTGGAATCACGGGGGCCAGCCAGCCCTCTTCCCCCTGGCGATCACCGTGACCCCGTTTGAACAGCAGCACCAGACGCACCACCTTCTCTTTCGGGCATCCCAGCCAGAGCGTCCAGTGCGAACCACGATGGTGCAGCCAGAGACCGTAAAACCAGGTCATCCGGCTGCCTTTGACAAAACGGGTGATTGACGATTCCGCTGGCGCAGCCCCAGCCTCTGAATCCCATGGCGATCTTGATGCCATACCAGTCCTCCTTGACCGACAGGTCATGTTGCTTCGTCGGCCTGAACTGGGAACAGGCCCGTCACGACTATCTGCAACCATTACAAGTGGTCCCCTTTGCCCGACAAGGCTCGGGATCTCCCCACTCCCCCTTCATATCCCGTGAAGGTGTACTGCCCGATTCTCGTTGTTACCGGCCCTCCCGTCCTGCGCATTGCGATGGTCAGAGGGAGGTGCCAAGGCCTGTCTCGGCGACAGGGCACTGATCTGAGCATATATCTGAAATGGATGATTGGTAGCCGGTCGCGCAGGACAAAAATGCCGCCGCCGATGATCTGTTTGATATGACAGGGAAAGTGCGCCAGAAACAGCACGGCCTCCCGAAGGAGGCCGTGTGGCAAACGCAGTTGGCGGGGATGATTACATCCAGTCAGCGTTGCGGATCACCCCGACCGCCAGCCCTTCGATGGTGAGCTGCTGGCAGGAGAGATCCACCTCGATGGGGGAGAGCTCTTCATTCTCCGGCAGCAGCCATACCTGACTGCCCTTGCGCTGGAAGCGCTTGACGGTGACATCCTCATCGAGACGGGCGACCACCACCTGACCGTTGCGCACTTCCTGGGTCTTGTGCACCGCCAGCAGATCACCATCGAGAATGCCGATGTTCTTCATGCTCATCCCCTGTACCCGCAGCAGAAAATCTGCGCGCGGATGGAACAGGGCGGGATCAACCTGATAGTGGCTCTCGATATGCTCCTGCGCCAGGATGGGTTCACCGGCAGCGACCTTGCCGATGAGCGGCAGGCCGCTCTCTTCCAGCACCTCTTCCTCTTCGAGCAACAGGCGAATGCCGCGGGACGTGCCCGGCATGATCTCGATGACCCCTTTTTTGGCCAGGGCCTTCAGATGTTCTTCGGCCGCATTGGCCGACTTGAAACCAAGCTTCTGGGCAATCTCTGCACGAGTCGGCGGCATACCGGTCTCGCTCATGTTCACCTTGATCAGCTCCAGCACTTCGGCCTGGCGGGGGGTAAGGGGTTTCATAGAATTGGCACCTGTCTTTTTATACAGCACACTGGCAGTATATACAGTGCAGTGGCCAAGGCAAGGCGCAGCTGACATTTGTCGCGACCAACCCCTCATTTACTACTGTTTTGATCCTGCGCAGCCGACTCATCGTACCTCTCGGCGACAAGGGGCTGTCGATTTGCTATGCTCACGCCGCATTTTTTTGGAGAGCAGACGCACATGTCCCTAGGACAGAAGATTTCCAGAGCCATCTTGCAATGGCCGGTCAGCGGCTTGGTCAATCACAAGAGCCTGCCGGAAAATCCCATCACAGAACTCAATCTGGATCCGGCCAGACCCATCGTCTATGCCCTGAAAACCAGTTCGATCACCGACCTGATGACCCTGCAGCAGTGCTGCGAGGATCTCGGTCTGCCCGGTCCCTTCACGCCGCTGGAGCTCAACGGCCAGCTGCTGCCGCGCTATGTCTGTCTGGATCGTCCGCCTCCCCTGTTTGGCAAACGCAGCAAACCGCTCCCCTTCCTGCAGGAGTTCCACCAGCTGCTGGATCTGCACAAGCAGGATCCCGAGCTGGATATCCAGGTGGTGCCCGTCACCCTGTTCTGGGGCCGAGCTCCGGGTCGGGAAGGCGAGGAGGCCTCCGGCCTCAACATCATCAGCAGCCTGGCGCCGAACCGGCTGAAGAAGGCGCTCATCGTGATCCTCAAGGGTCGCGAGAATCTGGTGCGCTTCTCGCCGCCGCTCTCCCTGCGCTACATGGCGGACAAACACGGCACCGACGAGGCGATCGCCCACAAGCTGGCACGAGTGGCCCGTACCCACTTCAGCCGCCAGCAGCTGGCCGCTACCGGCCCGAAACTGCCGAACCGCAACCTGCTGTTCAAGCAGTTGCTCGACTCCGCGGTGATCCAGCAGGCGATTGAAGAGGAGGCCCAGCGCGAGGGGATCAGCCTCGAGAAGGCGCAAAAGCGCGCCCATGGCTACATGGACGAGATCGCCTCCAACTTCTCTTACCGGCTGATCCGCCTGGGCGAGAGCTTCCTTGGCTGGCTGTGGAACAAGCTCTACCGCGGCTTGTCGGTCAATGGCGCCGAGAAGGTACGCCAGCTGGCGCAGGAAGGGCACGAGATCGTCTACGTCCCCTGCCACCGCAGCCACATGGACTACCTGCTGCTCTCCTACGTCATCTACCACCAGGGGATGGTGCCGCCCCATATCGCGGCAGGCATCAACCTCAACTTCTGGCCGGCGGGCCCCATCTTCCGCCACGGCGGCGCCTTCTTCATTCGCCGCACCTTCAAGGGCAACCCGCTCTACAGCACGGTATTCCGGGAATACCTCAACCTGCTGTTTGCCAAGGGTTACTCGGTAGAGTTCTTCACCGAAGGCGGTCGCTCCCGTACCGGCCGTCTGCTGCCGCCCAAGACCGGCATGCTGGCGATGACCCTGCAGGCGATGATGCGCGGGCTGGACAGGCCGGTCACTCTGGTGCCGGTCTATCTGGGTTACGAGCACGTGATGGAGGTGAACACCTACCACAACGAGCTCAAGGGGAGTCGCAAGGAGAAAGAGAGCTTCCTGCAGGTGCTCGGCATCCTGCGCAAGCTGCGCAACTACGGCCGTGGCTTCGTCAACTTCGGCGAGCCGCTGACTCTCAACAGCTACCTGAGCGAACACATCCCCGACTGGAAAAAGCACATCGGGGAAGAGGAGCGTCCGGAGTGGATGGCGGGCACCGTCAACAATCTGGCCGAACTGCTGATGACCCGCATCAACGGCGCTGCCGCGGTCAACGGCCTGACCCTGAGCGCGCTGGCGCTGCTGGCCGCCGAGCGCCACGCCCTGACCCGCGACGAGTTGCAGGCCCAGCTCAACACCTATCTGGATCTGCTCAAAGCGGTGCCCTACAGCCCGCAGAGCACCATTCCGGATGAGGATGCCAAGACCCTGCTGGATCAGGCGATGGAGCTCAACAAGTTCGAAGTGAGCGAGGACAAGCTGGGGCAGATCATCAGTCTCGACCGCTATCAGGCGATCCTGCTGACCTACTACCGCAACAACATTCTCCACCTGTTCGCCATGCCCTCTCTGGTGGCGGCATTGATCGAACGGTGCGAGGGGATCTCCCGCAGCGAGATCATGGCCCGCTGCATCGACATCTATCCGCTGCTCAAGACCGAGCTGTTCCTGCGTTATGAAGAGGAGGAGTTACCAGCGCTGGTCGACAGCCTGCTCGACGCGCTGCAAACCCAGCAACTGATCGAGACCCGCGATGACGGCTACTGGGTCAATCCGGCCAACCAGATGCGCCTGCTGCTGCTGGCGGAGAGTATTCAGGAGACCCTGCAACGCTACGCCATCGTGCTGACCCGGGTACTGGCCCAGCCTCATATCGAAGCGGAGCAGCTGGAGGCGGACGGCCTGATGATGGCAGAGCGCCTCGGCACCCTGCACGGCATCAACGCCCCCGAGTTCTTCGACCAGAAGCTGTTCAGCACCCTGATCCACACCTTGCGCAAAGAGGGTTACCTCTCCCCAGAGTGCAAGCCGGATCTCGGCCGCTTCCAGGCGCTGGCCGACAATATAGTGCCGCTGCTGAGCAACAAGATCCGCCGCACCATTCAGGCAGGCAATCAGCTCTGATCTGCAACGCAAACAAAGAAGGCCGCATCATGCGGCCTTCTTTTTTATCGGAGTCTGCGCGGGAACATGTCACGCCAGCAGGTAATCGAGCACCAGACCGGCAAACACCAGCGCCCCCACATAGTTGTTGTTGAGAAACGCCTGGAAGCAGGCTTCCCGCTGCCGCTCGCGAATGAGCCGCTGCTGATAGACAAACAGCACCGCCGCCCCCAGCAATCCCCAGTAATACCAGCCCCCCAGCGTCATCAGCTGCCCGACCGCCAGCAACAGCAGCAGCGTCGAGAGTTGCAGTGCGCCGATGATCCGCTTGTCGTAACGACCAAACAGGATGGCGCTGGATTTGAGGCCGATCTTGAGGTCGTCATCCCGATCCACCATGGCGTACTGGGTGTCGTAAGCCACCGTCCAGAGCAGGTTGGCGAAAAAGAGCAGCCAGGCCACCAGCGGCAGAGCATCCGCCTGCGCCGCATAGGCCATCGGGATCGACCAGGAGAAGGCCATCCCGAGCACCAGCTGAGGGTTCGAGATAAAGCGCTTCATAAAGGGGTAGCTCACCGCCAGCAGCAGGGCGACAAACGACAGACCGATGGTGAGCGGATTCATGGTCAGCACCAGACCAAAGGAGATAAGCGCCAGCACGAAGAAGAGCGCCAGCACCTCCCACGGCTTGACTCTACCCGTAGGCAAGGGGCGACCAGCGGTGCGTTTGACGTGGCCATCGAAGTTGCGATCCGCATAGTCGTTGATGACGCACCCTGCCGAGCGCATCAGAAAGACCCCGACCACAAACACGGTCAGCACCCAGAGATTGGGCAGGCCACCAGCGGCCAGCCAGAGCGCCCACAGGGTTGGCCACAGCAGCAGCAGAGTACCTATGGGTTTGTCGACGCGGGCCAACTGCATGTAGGCAAGTCCCCGCTCCTTGGTTAACAGGTTCACTCCAGCTCCTTGTCACAGACGAGAGAGGGCAGAAACAGCTCGTGCACCAGCAGTGGCCACTGCCCCAGAAACAGACGGGAACGACGCCCCCAGACAGTGGCGGCCGGGCAACGAGGATTGGCGGCAATATCGAAACGGGCCAGCTGCAGGTGATCACGGCGGGCAGGCTCATGGCCAAATACCCGCTCACCCAGCGGCTGCTCGCCAAGCTCGGCAATGCCGCTCCCTTGCAATGCGTCATCGGCAAACAGGGTCCAGCCCAGCACGGCGGGCCCACGATCCCCGTGCAGGATCACCTCGCGGCAGGTACCGGCCGGCGAGGCCGAATCCACCAGCCACTGCTCATCGGCAGTAAGGGCGACCGGGTGATTGCCCAGCCACTCCACCGAAAAGTGGCGATTGTGCTGACGCAGCCGCCGGGTCATGGAGCCGGGCTCCAGCAGCCAAGGGCGCAGGCTGGCGGGCAATTCGCAACATTCGGGGGCCAGCCACCCGCTTAACGGCGTGAGGGGAACAGTCAACTCGGACTTCACAGCTTCACCATCCAGAGATTTCCGTGTTCAGGTTAAAATCCGGTTTATTATCCGTAAATCAATAGCGAAATGTAAGAACATCCGTGCTTGACGGCCCCGATGGCAACATCAAAAATGGGTTATCTCTTGCTGATGAGCCATCTATATGAAGATCTTCAAAATTCTGCTGGTGTTGTTACTGAGCTGTGGTGCGCTGCATGTACAAGCCTCATCCGAAGAAGAGCCGCCCGCAGAGGGAGAAGAAGCAGCCGCAGCCGCCAAGCCGGGCTTTTCCTACCACGCGCTCGACCCCGACATCATCACCAACTACCTGAGCAACGGCAAAACCCTCGGTTATGTCCGAGTCACGGTGGAGCTAATGGCGGAAAACGAAGCCGACCTCAAGCTGCTGGAGCAGCATGACCCGCTGATCCGAGATACCATCATTCGTTTGATGGGCAGCAAGAGCGCCGAGCAGATCAAATCCCTGGTCAGCCGTGAAGAGTTGCGCAAGGAGTGCGAAACCAAGGTCAACGAACTGCTGGTCAAAGAGACTGGCAAGAAAGCGGTGCGCGAGCTCATCTTCACCAAGTTCCTTTACCAGTAATCCCTCCCGAAACAATCGCTTATTGGCATAACGGCCAATAAGCGAGCTTTACCGATTCACTCGAAATGAAAATCGATTACAATACGGCCGTCGAGTCTTAGAGGTAGTCGTTATGGGCAGCAAGACCCTGTGTGAGTGGCGTCGCCACGAGATCCCCACTGATCTCAAAGCTTTGCGCAAAATTGTTCGCAAGCCGAAATTCGTCTGCGGCAAGTGCGCCCGCAGCGCCAATGACAAGGGTTACCTCTGCCAGCCACTCCGCTTGAAAGAGGAGTAACCCCTCACGGTCAGTGCACTATTGATCGGTCCAACCCTGTCGTCCCTGCTCGAACAATCTGCGCGCCTGGGTATCGTTCGGGCAGACACCGCGATACTCCTCGCCTGAGCGGCCAGCCAGATAGAGATGCTCGGGGCGGCAATACCATGCCAATCCCTTCTGATGTCCCTGCTTCCACAGCTCGGTATCCACCTTCTTGCCACACTGGCCCTGATGGAACTCAACCCGTTCGGTGGTGAAGCCCAGCTTGCCGTCAGCCTCCCCCACTTCGCTCCACACCTTCTCGCAAGGGTCATCGTTGGAGACACAGCCCCCCAGCAGGGCCGCCAGCAATATGATGGAAAGTCGCATAGTCATCCTTGAGTGTCGTTTGAGCTGTTCATTCTTGACCAGCCAGGGGATGACCACAAGCAACTTGCATCCACCCTGTGAGCGCACCAAAAAAATCAGGCGGGCACAATGCCCGCCTGTTCATTCAATGCTATGGATCACGGGTTGTTGAAGGGGTCATCGAAGGGATCATCGTCCTGCCAGCCTTCTTCTTCCCACTGATCCAGCTCTTCTTCCCAGGAATCCGGCTCCCAATCATCATCAGAGGAGTCGTAATCCGGCTTGTGTCCACCCATCTTCACTCTCCTTGGATAGTTCACCCGCACTCCAATTTTATCCGGAATTGTCGGGCTCGCCAGTCAGAGGGAGTTCAAAGTTTGACCAAGGTGCGGCCGGCGATCTGGCCTTGCGTGATGGCCTCGGCGGCCTCCACTACCTGCTCCAGCCCAATCTCGGTGACCGCCTGTTCAAAGAAGCTGGCAGGCAGATCCCGTGCCAGTCGCTGCCACGCCAGTTGGCGACGTTCAAACGGGCACATCACCGAATCGACCCCCTGCAACCGCACATTACGCAGGATAAAGGGCATCACACTGGTCGGCAGATCGAAACCGCCCGCCAACCCACAGGCCGCCACGGCGCCGCCATAGTTCATCTGGGCCAGCAGCTTGGCCAGCACCTGACTGCCGACGGTATCGATGGCACCGGCCCAAAGCTGCTTCTCCAGCGGTTTGGCAGGCACCAGCAGCTCGCTGCGCGGCACGATGCGGCTGGCACCCAGCGCAGTGAGCATGGCGTCCTGCTCTTCGGGACGACCGGTCAGCGCCGCCACCTGATAGCCAAGGGCCGCCAGCAGGGCAACCGAGGTGGAGCCCACACCGCCTGCCGCACCGGTGACCAGCACCTCGCCACTTGCGGGAGTAATACCCGCCTCTTCCAGTGCCAGCACGCAGAGCATGGCGGTGAGACCGGCGGTACCGATGCACATGGCCTGCCGTTCATCCAGCCCGGCGGGCAACGGCACCAGCCAGTCCCCTTTGACCCGCGCCTGTTCGGCCATGCCGCCCCAGTGGCCTTCGCCCACGCCCCAACCGGTCAGCACCACCTTGTCGCCGGTCTGATAGCGGCTGTCGGCAGATTCGAGCACGGTACCGGCGAAGTCGATACCGGGCACCAGCGGCCACTGGCGCACGATCTTGCCCTTGCCGGTGATAGCCAGCCCATCCTTGTAGTTGATCGAGCTGTAAGCGACCGCCACCCGCACTTCACCTTCCGGCAACTGGCTCTCGGCCAGCCGGGTCAGAGTCGGTACAGTCTTGCCGTCTTGGTTTTCCAGTAACAGAGCCTTGAACATGGTTGCCTCTTTGATGACGTGTGAAACGGGGATCAGCTGCTTTGACGCTTTTGCAGTTGAAAATCGAGAGCCAGAGCGGTGCCCATCACGGGCTCCCCGGCCAGTTGGCGCAGGATCAGCTCGGCAGCCTCCTGCCCCATTTTGCGATAGGGGATCCTGACCGAAGTAAGGGTCGGATAACAGGCGCGCGCCACATCCAGATCGTCAAATCCGGCGATGGCGAGTTTGCCCGGCACATTCAAATGGCGGCGCTGGCACTCGAACAGCACCCCGGCCGCCAGTTCGTCGTTGACACAGATCAGCGCGTCCAGCTCGGGCCAACGCAGCAGAAATTCACCCAGCATAGTGGCGCCGGTACTGAAGCTGGGCCGCTCCGAGGTGTTGATGATGGCATCGGGGGAGAGGTAGTTGTCGAGCAGCGCCTTCTGCCAGCCCTGCATCCGCTGTTGCAGCATCCACTGCTCCTGACGGGCGCAGAGAAAACCGATATTGCGGTAGCCCCGCTCGATAAGGTGGCGGGTGAGCTGATAACCGGCATCGAAGTTGGAGACTCCCACATTCATATCGATGGGGCTGCGGGCCATAGCACCCACTTCCACCACCGGCAGGCGGGAGGCTTTCAGGCGAGTACGGATCGTCTCGCCGGGATCGCCACCAAACAGCACCACCGCCGCCGGATTGTGCTGCAAAAAGCTGGTCAGCAGGCGCTCTTCCTGCTGTTTCAGATGCTGGGCATCCCCCAGCATGATCTGGTAACCCTCCTCGAGCAGGGTCTGTTGCAGGCCAGCGATCATCTCGCCACAGCCCGCTTCCGCCAGACTCGGGACGATCACTACGATGGTCTGGGAAGTCGCAGAGGCCAACGCCCCGGCGGCCCGATTGGGGATATAGCCGAGCTCTTCCACCGCAGCTTCGATGCGCTCACGCATCCTGTCGGAGACCATCTCCGGCGTGCGCAGGGCACGGGAAACCGTCATGGCCCCCACACCAGCCAGCTGGGCCACATCGTTGAGGGTCACCCGACCCGTGCTACGGCGCTTCTTTGCTTCTGACATCCATCCCTTCCTCGGCTTGCGGCTGCTCACTTTAAGGCAAAAGAGCGCCACTGACTATTTGCTCAGGGCCGATTCTACCCTCTTTCCCGGATCACGGGGGCAAGATGACTCCCGTTAATGGGTGAAGTGATAGCGCTATCACAGTTTGATGTTAGCGCTATCTGATAGCGCTAACTTTCGCGATCACCCTCACAGTTTCACCACCGCAAGATCGATAGATTGGCGCCATCTTAACTAGCCGGATCACCACCATGCTGACTCAACTGCTGACCGAGGATGTCATCCGCATCGAACCCGCAGCCCGCGACTGGCGTCACGCCATCGAGCTGGCGACGGCGCCCCTGCTGGCCAATGGCACCATCGAACCCTCCTACGCGGCGGCGCTGTTTCGCTCCCATGAAGAGCTCGGCCCCTACTACGTGCTGGGCCCCGGTCTGGCTATGCCCCACGCTCGTCCCGAAGACGGCGTCAACCGGTTGGGTCTGGGGCTGACCGTCATCAAGCAGGGGGTCAACTTCGACTCCGAGGGCAACGACCCGATCCGGCTGCTGATCACCCTGGCCGCCAGCGACAGCAACTCCCACGTGGAGACCATCGCCCAGCTGGCCGAGCTGTTTATGAATGAAGAGGACGTGGCGGCCATCATTGCGGCCGACACCAAAGACGACATCTTGCGCATTCTGGCGCGCTACTAGTCTGCGCCAAGGCGCACCTGACAGAGGAAGAGACAATGAAAATTCTGGTTGTATGCGGTCACGGTCTGGGCACCAGCCTGATGATGGAGATGAGCATCAAGAGCATCCTGAAAGAGCTGGCAGTCACCGCCGAAGTGGATCATCGCGATCTGGCCTCCGCCGGCAGCGAAACTGCCGAGATCTTTGTCGCCACCCGTGACATCGCCGAGCAGCTCCAATCCATGGGGGTCAACAGCCGTTTGGTGGCCCTCGACAACATGGTCGACAAGGCCGCGATGAAAGAGAAGCTCGCCACCGCCCTGCGCGAACTGGGCGCCCTCTAAGGATCCTCCATGCGGCCTGCGGGCCGCATCTTCCATTGCCAGGAGCTGACCATGGAATTTTTCAACTTTCTGATGTTTGACGTGCTGTCCGAGCCCGCCGTGCTGGTCGGCCTGATCGCGCTTATCGGCCTGATTGCCCAGAAGAAACCGGTGACCGAGTGCATCAAGGGCACGGTCAAGACCATCATGGGTTTCGTCATTCTGGGGGCCGGTGCCACCCTGGTGATCAACTCGCTGGGTGACTTTGCCGTCATCTTCCAGCACGCCTTCGGCATCAAGGGGGTCGTGCCCAACAACGAAGCCATCGTCTCCATCGCCCAGACCTCGTTTGGCAAGGAGATGGCGATGATCATGTTCTTCGCCATGCTGGTGAACATCCTGATCGCCCGTCTGACCCCGTGGAAATTCATCTTCCTGACCGGTCACCACACCCTGTTCATGTCGATGATGGTGGCGGTGATCCTCTCTGCCGGCGGCATGAGCGGCGTGCCGCTGATCGCGGTGGGCAGTCTGGTGGTCGGTGTCGCCATGGTCTTCTTCCCGGCCATCGCCCACCCCTTCATGAAGCAGATCACCGGCTCCGATGACGTGGCGCTGGGCCACTTCTCCACCTGCTCCTACGTGCTCTCCGCCCTGATCGGCGCCAAGTTCGGCAACAAGGCACACAGCTGCGAAGATGTGCAGGTGCCCAAGAGCCTGCTGTTCCTGCGCGATACCCCGGTGGCCATCTCCTTCACCATGGGTATCATCTTCCTGGTGACCTCCGCCTTCGCCGGCCCCGAGTTTGTCTCCAGCGTCGCCAAGGGCAAGCACTGGTTCATGTTCTCCCTGATGCAGTCCATCACCTTCGCCGCCGGTGTCTACGTCATCCTGCAAGGTGTGCGGATGGTCATCGCCGAGATCGTACCGGCCTTCAAGGGTATCTCCGACAAGCTGGTACCGAACGCCAAGCCGGCACTCGACTGCCCGATCGTCTTCCCCTACGCCCCCAACGCCGTGCTGATCGGCTTCCTGTCGAGCTTTGCCGCCGGTCTGGTGGGGATGGCGCTGCTCTACGCCATGGGCCTGACCGTCATCATCCCGGGCGTGGTACCGCACTTCTTCGTCGGCGCCGCTGCCGGGGTATTCGGCAACGCCACCGGTGGTCGTCGCGGCGCCATTCTGGGTGCCTTCGCCAACGGCCTGCTGCTGCTCACCATTCTGCCGGTGTTCCTGCTGCCGGTGCTGGGCGACCTCGGTTTCGCCAACACCACCTTCAGCGACTCCGACTTCGGTGTGGTCGGCATCCTGCTGGGGCTGATCGTTCGCTAATTCCGGTCACCGCCAAAAACAAAACGGAGCGTATCGCGCTCCGTTTTTTTATGGCTGAGATGTATGAAAGGCTGACACTCAGTCGTTCTCCAACGCAGTGAGGCAGTGCGAGAGGGTACGCGCCAGCGCTCCCTGATTGCGCAGCACAACGGCGCGAGCCTGCTCCCCCATCTCGCGGCGGGCGTTGCCGTCGGCAAACAGCTGGCTCACCCGCTCGCCCAGCTCGGCGGCATCGGCCACAATGGCGGCGCCCCCCTGAGCCACCAGCTGGCGGGTGATGTCGCTGAAGTTGAAGTAGGCGGGACCGGTCAGGCAGGGCTTGCCGAGGGCCGCCGGCTCCAGCAGGTTGTGACCGCCGATCTTCACCAGACTGCCGCCAACGAAGGCCACATCGGCCGCAGCCAGCATCAGCGGCAGCTCGCCCATGGTATCGCCGAGATAGACCTTATCCTCCGCACTCACCGCAGCACCATCAGTGCGCCGCACGCAGCCATAAGGGGCACACTGCTCGGCCACCCGATCGAACCGCTCGGGGTGGCGCGGCACCAGAATGAGCAGCGCGTCGGGATGGCGTTTGAGCAGCAGATCGAAGGCGGCCAGCACCTGCTCGTCCTCACCCAGATGGGTGCTGGCGGCGATCCAGACCGGCCGCTCGGCGCCCAGCAGCTGGCGCAGAGAGCGCCCTTTGGCCTGCACCTCGTCACCAAACTGGATGTCGAACTTGATGGAGCCGGTCACCGCCAGCCGCGAACGATCGATGCCGAGGCGGGCGAAGCGGTCGGCATCATCCTGATGCTGGCAGAGCAGATGGGTCAGCGGCCGGCTCAGGGCGTCGAAAGCACCGTGGAAGCGGGCATAACGCTGGCAGGATCGCTCGGAGAGGCGGGCATTGATGATGGTCACCGGCAGGTGGCGCGCCTCGCAGGCGGCCAGCCAGTTCGGCCACAGCTCGGTCTCCATCACCCAGAGCGCGCGCGGCTTGAAGGTGTCAAGAAAGGCGGCAATGGCCCAGGGGTAGTCGAGTGGCGCGTAGCGATGGATCACCAGATCCCCCAGCTTGGCAGCCTGATCGGCGCCGGTGCGGGTGGTGGTGGTGAGCAGGATCGGCAGATCGGGCCGCTCCGCCTTGAGGGCGCGAATGAGCGGCGTGATGGCCAGCGTCTCCCCCACGCTCACCGCATGGATCCAGAGCGGCGCCTCCTGTCCGGTGGCGGGCAGCCGCCCGAGATGCTCGGCCCAGCGCTTGCCAAAGCCGGGCTTGCCTTTCTTAGGCTTGTAGAGGGCCAGCAGCGCCAGCGGCAATCCCAGATGGATCAGCAGGTTGTAGAGCAGGCGGTAGGGCATCTTACTGACTCTGCTCCAGCTTCTTGCAGGCATCGACCACCTGCTCCGGCGCCAGGTCGATCAGGCACTTGAGATGGCCGAACTTGCAGGTGCGCTTGAAGCAGGGGCGACACTCGATGTCGGTGTGAACGATCTCGACCCGATCCGCCAGCGGCGGGGTGTAGAGTGGCGAGGTGGAGCCATAGACGCCCACCAGCGGCCGGTTGAGGGCGGCGGCGATGTGCATCAGGCCGGAGTCGTTGGAGATGACCCGGCTGGCCAGCGCCATCAGATCGATCGCCTCGTGCAGGCTGGTCTTGCCCGCCAGCACGTGGCAGTTGGGGCGCGTCAGCAGATTGACCCGATCCCGGATGGTATTGGCCACCGGCACATCCTTGTTGGAACCGAAGATCCACACCTGCCACCCCTCGTCCAGATGCTGCTGGGCTACCACGGCGTAGTGCCCTTCAGGCCAGCGCTTGGCCGGGCCGAACTCGGCGCCGGGACAGAGCACCAGCACCGGGCGGGCGCGATCCAGCCCCAGCCGCTCCAGCGCCTTGCTCTGGTTTATCAGATCGACATGGAGCGCCGGATACGGAATGGTCGGGATATCGGCCCGACTCTTCATCTGCGCTTTGGGATAAGCGAGCGCCAGATAGCCCTCCACCATCAGCGGGAAGGCGGACTTGTTGCTGCGCAGGTCGTTGAGCAGGCCATAGCGGCTCTCACCCTTCCAGCCGGTACGCACCGGAATGCGAGCAAACCAGGGGATCAGCGCCGACTTCATGGAGTTGGGCTGGACGATGGCCTGATCGTACTTCTCGGCTGCCAGCTGCTTGCCGAGGCGGCGGCGCGCCACCAGTTTGAAGTCACCGTGGCCAAGGGGCATGGTGATCGCCTTGTCCACCTCCGGCATCCGCTCCAGCAGGGCACAGCACCAGGCGGGGGCCATCACGTGCAGTTCGCACTCCGGATGGTTGGCCTTGATCGCCTTGTAGAGGCTCTGGGACATCACCATATCGCCGACCCAAGAGGGGCCGATCACCAATATTTTCATCACGCGTCTTCTCTCGGGACTGGCCCGGCTGTTAATCATCACTGGGCGAGATTATGCCCCAAGAATGGTCGGATAAATAACAGAAGATCCTTGGCAGACGCTGCCGTCACCCCATTTTTCCAGCGGTGCCCCGCTTCCAACCGGACGAGACGAGACAGGCAAACAGCTGATAGAAACGGGCAATGGCGGCTCTCTCTTTGGCCCATTTTTCCGTTAGAATGGCCCATCAATACGCATTCGACCCGCCAGCCGGGCAATAACCGTGAGCCCCATTTCGTGAAAAAACCGACTCTGGCTGCCGTTCTGATCGTCAAGAATGAAGCCGACAACCTGCGCAAGTGCCTCGCCTCCCTCGACGGACTGGTGGACGAGATCGTCATTCTGGACTCCGGCAGCCAGGACGAGACCCCGGCCATTGCCGCCGAATTTGGGGCCCGCTTCTTCGTCAACGCCAAGTGGCCCGGCTTTGGCAAACAGCGCCGACTGGCCCAGTCCCACGTGCAATCCGACTGGGTGCTGTGGCTGGATGCCGACGAGCGGCTCACCCCCGAGCTGAAAACCGCCATAGCCAACGTGATGACCAATCCGGCCAGCGATACCATCTACTCGATCCCGCGCCTCTCCTGGGTGTTTGGCCGCTTTATTCGCCACAGTGGCTGGTATCCGGATCGGGTGCTGCGCCTCTATCCCAAGGCACTCACCAGCTACAACGAGGCGCTGGTGCACGAGAAGGTGGAGGTGCGCGCCAACATGAAGATCGTCAACCTCTACGGCGACCTGCACCACTTCACCTATCGGGATCTGGAGCACTATCTGGTCAAATCGGCCGGTTATGCCCGCGCCTGGGCCGATCAGCGCACCGCTCGCGGCAAGAAGGGCTCCCTCAGTCAGGGGCTGATGCATGCCGTCGGCTGCTTCATCAAGATGTACCTGCTCAAGGCTGGCTTCCTCGATGGCAAGCAGGGGTTGCTGCTGGCGATCCTCTCCGCCCACTCCACCTTCGTCAAATACGCCGACCTCTGGGTGCGCCAGCAACCGCAGCAGCCGGAATAACCGTCATACGAAACAGGGCACCACGGGGCCCTGTTTACATTGCTGCATACGTTATTTGCGCCAGAAAGGCGCCGCCCAGCGGGCCATCACCGGCACCATGGTCTTGGGATCGAGCTGGCTCATATCCTCAGGATGGTCGCTATCCTCCGGCGGGCTGAAGGCAAGGTGACGCCCTTCGCTGTTGAGGGGCTTCCAGCGCAGCGGAGTCGCGGAGCGGCGCATCGGGAAGAAACCGATAGTCGGCACATCGAGCGCACCGGCGATATGGAGCGGGCCGGTACTGCCAGCGATAAACAGGGCTGCGTTGGCCAGCACCTGACAGAACATCGGCAGACCATCGCTGGAGCGGTAGATCCAGCCATTGCCACCGTGGGCCAGCAACTCGGCCGCCAGCTGTTCGGCCATCTTCTCCTCGCCCGGGCCTGCGGTCAGCACACACTGCAGCTCGGGGCAGGCCTGATTGAGCTTGATGATGATGCGAGCATACTGCTCGATGGAGAGGTTGTTGGCCGAACCGCCGCTACCGGCATGTACCATCAGCCAGGGGCGACTGGTATCGAGCTTGAGCTTGAGCGCCAGCTGCTCGCGCACCTGCCGCAGAGTCTCCTCATCGAACTGCAGGAAGGGGGTCTGGGGCTCCACCACGGCCACCTGCTGATCGGCCAGGAAGCGGCGGATCAGCTCCAGGTTGTACTCGGACTCCGGTTTCTGGGAGCGGGAGCGACGCTGCACCAGTCGCTGGTTGTAGAGCACCTGCGCCAGCTTGGTCGCCGGGGCCAGCCGGTAAGGGATGTGCGCCTTCCACACCAGCATGGCGTTGCGGGAGTTGGAGAAGAGGCAGATGGACGCGTCGAACGCCGCCGCCTTGATCCGCGCCAGCAGCGCTCGCTGTTGCTCCTTGTCGGCCCGCACGCCCGGATCGATGATCACCTCGTCAATCCAGGGGCAGAGCCGGGCCAGCGGCGCCGTGTAGGCCGGAACCAGGGCAGTCACATGACACTCCATGGAGCCTTTGAGCATGGCGAAGCTAGGCCACGCCAGCATGAAGTCACCAATCTTGTCATTGCGAACGACCAGAATACGTTTCATAAAAAATCCCTTTGCTCCCTGTCACCAATGCAAGGAGGCTTGATGCGCGATGGCGTATTCTTGCCTGATGCACTGCTATTCTCAAGCGACGACCTTATAATGCGACCAAATTTCCAGGTTGCAGGACCACAAAGATGACTACCAGGGTGATCTATCCCGGGACATTTGATCCCGTTACCAATGGCCATGCCGACCTGATCGGCCGCGCCGCCAAGCTGTTTGACGAGGTGATCGTCGGCGTCGCCAACAGCCCGAGCAAGCGCCCGCTGTTCGATCTGGCGGAACGTGTCCAGCTTGTCCAGCAAGTGACCAGCCAGCTTCCCAACGTCAAGGTGGTCGGCTTCTCCGGGCTGCTGGTCGATTTCGCCAAAGAGCATCAGGCCAATGTGCTGATCCGCGGCCTGCGCGCCGTCTCCGACTTCGAGTACGAGTTCCAGCTGGCCAACATGAACCGCCGCCTGATGCCCACGCTTGAGAGCGTCTTCCTCACCCCGGCCGAGGAGAACTCCTTTATCTCCTCCACCTTGGTGAAAGAGGTGGCGCTGCACGGTGGCGACATCCGCCAGTTTGTCGACCCCGTGGTAGCCCAGGCAATCGCAGCCAAACAGCAACAGCGCTAATTCCTCCCCTGATGGCAGAAACGACAAGGGCTACCCGCGGGTAGCCCTTGTTGTATCTCTCTCGCTATGGAGAGGTCAGCCTGCTTGCCGGTTCCTGACGGGCGAACCGCTCGTTCATCTCCTGAACCAGCAGATCGAGCCACTCGTAGCGGCGCCGATACATGGCCCGCTTCCTGGAGGCAATCTCCTCCAGCGGCTTGCGCGGCTGGGTTTGCAGGGCGACAAAGTTGGCATCCACATCCCGGGCGTCGAACTCCTGCCACAGCTCGTCATAATCGGCCTGCAGGTTGGCTTTTTGCTTGCTGCTGTAGCGCCTAGCCTGAAACACGTGGGCCCGCTTGCGCACCGCCAGCACCTCCGCCGCCCCCATGCTCTGCGCCAGTTGCAGCACCAGCTGCACCAGCAGGGATTTGGGCCGCAGGCCGTGTCCCTCTTTGGTCAGCTCGCGCACCCGATCCTGGGCATTCTCGACCGCAGGCTCCGGCCCCTGCATGGAGCCGATCATCAGAATCAAATGAACCACGCTACCCGCCAGCGAAAAGGCGCAGCTGTAGAGGCGCTGCCCCTCGCCGTTGACGATGGAGAGCGCCAGCTCGGCCTCGCGGCGGAAGGTGCCATCATGGCGCAGCAGAAGGCGGCAGCCACTCTGGGGATAGTGCCCCAACTCGATCCCCTCGCCCAGATAGAGGGGATCAATCAGCTGGGGGTAGCACTCCAGCAGCAACCGATAGTGATTTTCCAGCATCTCGGCCCGTTGACGGGCGCTGGCACAGGCGAAGCGATAGGGACGCATCGGCTTGTCGAGCAGCTCGGGATAAACAGCTGGCAGTGCCTTGAGCGAGTCGCACTGAAACAGGCTGAAGACCCGGCTCAACGACTTGCGATAGAGCAGGCTGCGCAGCACAAACTTGCCGCGATTGAAGGTTTGGCGCTCGCACCCCTCGGGATAGAGGAAGCGGGCCATGGATTTTGCGCAATAGCGCTCCTGCCGGGATAGATACTCCCAGTCTATTGATTTTAAAGTCATTTCTAGTTCTCAAACCGCCTGAACGGCCGCTGATACTAGTAATGACTGCGCAAATATTCAACAGCCTGGAAATATGCTGTTACAACTTCCCCCGGATCGGGGAAAAAAGTACGCTCAGCGCTGGCAATGACTGCAAAAAACCGTGGTACGCTGCCCCATTCTTGTCTCGGTCAGCAGGGTGTGACAGTGGAAACAGGGCTGACCGCCACGGCCGTAGACCTGCAACTGCTGCACGAAATAGCCTGGCTTGCCATCGGCACTGGTGAAATCCTTGAGGGTGGTGCCGCCCTGCCGGATGGCTTCGGCCAACACCCGCTTGATCTCGGCCACCAGGGTTCCCAGCCGCTCGGCGCTGATATTGCCCGCCGCCCGTTTGGGGTGAATACCGGCGGCATAGAGCGCCTCGTTGGCGTAGATGTTGCCTACCCCGACCACCACCTGATTGTCCATCAGGAACTGCTTGATGGCAGTGCTGCGCCCCTTGGCACGCCCCTGCAGGTAATCAGCACTGAAGGCATCGGTGAGCGGCTCGGGCCCCAGCTTGGCGAGCAGCGCGTGGGCTTCGGCCGGTTCCCTGGTCCAGAGCAGGGCGCCGAAGCGGCGCGGATCGTTGAGCCGCAGCAGCTTGCCATTCTCCAGCTCGATATCCACATGGTCGTGCTTCTCGGCCGGGGTGCCGATATCCAGTACCCGCAGGCTGCCGGACATCCCCAGATGGAGGATGGCGGTGCCGAAATCGGTCTCCAGCAGCAGGTATTTGGCACGGCGGCGCACCCGATGGATGGTGAGGTCCACCAGCTCCTGAATCTCACCGGGGATCGGCCAGCGCAGGCGGCCATCCCGCACCACCACGCGCGTCACCTTGATACCGGTGAGCCAGGGGGAGATCCCCTGACGGCTGACTTCAACTTCTGGCAATTCAGGCATGGGTACCTCACAAGGAAAAGGAACTCAGGGGGCAGGGCGCAGCAGATCGCGATACTGCTCGGCTGTGAGGGCGAGCCAGAGACCGGACGGCAGCTGGGCACCATACTGACCGCTATTCTGATAGAGGCCGATCTCGACCGGATCGTTCTGGCCGGCAATCCACACCTTGATGGTCACCGGCGCACCGCGTACCGCTTCACCGGGGGGTAACAACCAGCCCTGCCAACGTGCCAGACGGGCATCCAGCTGCGCGCTGTCGAGCCCCAGATCCGGCCCGCTGCGCCAGCCCTGACCGATCCGCTCAATCTGCCAGCTCGGCCCCTGCCAGGTGAGCACCACAGCCGCATCAGGCAGCAAGGGGCGAGCCCGCTTGGCGCTATTCTCCTGCTGGGCCAACTCCATACGATGCAACAGGGTGATCACGATCAGCACCACCACGATGATCACGTTATTCCAGCCTTTGCGGCTCAATTTGAACATGGCAAGTCTCCCTTTGAACCGGCAGTGTACTGAATTCGACGCATAAAAAAACCCGGCACGAAGCCGGGTTTTTGGGAATGCAGCATCAAGTAATTACTTGATTTTGCCTTCCTTGTAGATCACATGCTGACGAACAACGGGATCAAACTTTTTGATCTCCATTTTTTCGGGCATGGTGCGCTTGTTTTTGGTAGTGGTATAGAAGTGACCAGTACCGGCGCTGGAGTTCAGGCGAATTTTCTCGCGAATACCTTTAGCCATGATCTAATTCCTTATACCTTAACACCGCTGGCGCGCAGTTCAGCCAGAACCACTTCAACGCCACGCTTGTCGATGATACGCATGCCTTTTGCGGATACGCGCAGGCTTACGAAGCGTTTTTCACTCTCAACCCAGAAACGGTGAGTGTGCAGGTTCGGCAGGAAACGACGCTTGGTAGCGTTGTTAGCGTGCGAACGGTTGTTACCAACTGCCGGGCGCTTGCCGGTTACTTGGCATACTCTAGACATGTCAGTCTCTCCAAATCTTACTTCATTGCTCGAGCAAATATCTGCCCCGCTGGCCTTCGATTGCGGGGCAAACAGAAGGCGGCATTTTATACAGCATCCGTGATCAAAGATCAACTAATACGGTGCCAGAGCACAGTTATAGCCAACCGCGCTCGGCAAAAGAAACCGTGATGCCGTCACCGATCACCAAGTGATCCAGCACTCTGATATCGATCAGGGCCAAAGCGGCCGTGATCCGATCCGTGATCTGGCGGTCGGCCCTGCTGGGCTCGGCGACGCCGGACGGGTGATTATGCGCCAGAATCACTGCGGCTGCATTATGTTTGAGCGCGATCTGCACGATTTCTCTTGGCCAGACGCTCGCCGAGTCGATAGTGCCGAAAAAAAGCTCAACAAATTGAATGACTCTGTGCTGATTGTCGAGCAACAGCAGGGCAAACACCTCGCGTGGCCGATCCCGCAGCTGGGCCTGCAGATAGTCCCGGGTCAGCTGGGGCGAGGTGAGCGCATCACCCCGTTGCAACTGCTCGGCCAGATGGCGTCTGGCCATCTCCAGCACCGCCTGCAACTGGGCATATTTGGCCGGGCCAAGGCCGTGCGCCTCGCAGAATGACCGTTGATCCGCCCCCAGCAAACTGCGTAAAGAGCCGAATTGATTCAACAAGTTGCGTGAAAGATCCACTGCACTCAGGCCATTGACACCGGTGCGCAGAAAGATGGCGAGCAGCTCGGCATCGGAGAGCGCCGCAGACCCCTGACGCAGCAACTTCTCTCTGGGGCGTTCATCTTCCGGCCACTCTTTGATGCTCATTTGTCTCTCCCTCATCCCTGTTGAGAAAAAACATAGCAAAAAATTGCGCACGCCCGACCACACCCCTTGATGCCAACCCCTGTCGTCATCCATTGCCTGTGGTATCTTAGCCGACCAGTCAGAATGAGCCGGATAGAGAAACAGCAGATGAGATTGGCCGATAAACGCATCCTGTTGGGTGTCAGTGGCGGGATCGCCGCCTACAAGAGTGCCGAGCTGGTACGCCGCCTGAAAGATCAGGGCGCCGAAGTGCGGGTGGTGATGACCCGCTCCGCCAAGGAGTTCATCACCCCGCTGACCCTGCAGGCGGTCTCCGGTCATCCGGTGGCCTACAGCCTGCTGGACCCCTCTGCCGAAGCGGGCATGGGCCATATCGAACTGGCCAAGTGGGCCGATCTGGTGCTGATCGCCCCCGCCAGCGCCAACCTGATGGCGCGGATGGCTGCAGGCATGGCCGACGAACTGCTGACCACCCTCTGTCTGGCCACTCCGGCGTCCATCGCGCTGGCACCAGCAATGAATCAGCAGATGTATCTCAACGCCGCCACCCAGGCCAACCTCAAGACCCTGGCCAGCCGCGGCATTCTGCTGTGGGGCCCGGATGCCGGCAGCCAGGCCTGTGGCGATGTGGGCCCGGGGCGGATGCTGGACCCCCTCGAACTGGTGGATCGCTGCTGCCAGCAGCTGGCCGCCGAGCCCTTGCTGGCAGGCGTCAAGCTGCTGCTCACCGCCGGTCCAACCCGCGAGGCGCTGGATCCGGTGCGCTACATCAGCAACCACAGCTCCGGCAAGATGGGTTACGCCATCGCTCGCGCCGCTCGTGAAGCGGGCGCCGAGGTGACGCTGGTGAGCGGCCCGGTAACGCTGGCTACACCAGCTGGCGTCACCCGCATCGATGTCGAAAGCGCCGAGCAGATGCATCAGGCGGTAATGAGCCGAGTCGGCGAGTGCGACCTCTTCATCGGCTGCGCGGCGGTAGCCGACTATCGTCCTGAGCAGGTGGCCAGCCAGAAGATCAAGAAAACCGGCGACAACGACCAGATGGTGGTGAAGCTGGTGAAAAACCCCGACATCATCGCGGCCGTCGGCGCCCTTTCAGACAAACCCTTCACCGTCGGATTTGCCGCCGAAACCGTGGATGTGGAACAATACGCCCTCGACAAGTTGCAGCGTAAGCGGCTGGACATGATCGCCGCCAACGATGTGTCCCGCGAGGGGCAAGGCTTCAACGCCGATGACAACGCCCTGACCGTGTTCTGGCAAGGGGGCCAGGCCCCGCTGCCGCTGGCCGACAAGCTGACGCTGGCCCGTCACCTGATCGCCCTGATTGCGCGCCACTACCGGCACTGAGCGTCCCGACAGAACAAGACTCACGGCGCCCCGCCTTGCCAAGAGGGGCGCCAATACAAGATCCAACTGAAAAAGCGATTCATGACTACACAAATTGAACTGAAGATTCTGGATGCCCGTATCGGTACCGAGTACCCGCTGCCCGCCTACGCCACACCGGGCTCTGCCGGCATGGATCTGCGCGCACTGCTGGATGCGCCGCTGACTCTGGCTCCGGGTGATACCACCTTGGTGCCGACCGGTCTGGCCATCCACATCCAGGATCCGGGTCTGTGTGCCACCATTCTGCCCCGCTCCGGCCTCGGCCATAAGCACGGCATCGTGCTGGGCAACCTGGTCGGTCTGATCGATTCCGATTACCAGGGTCAGCTGATGGTCTCGGTCTGGAACCGCGGCAAGGATGAGTTCACCATGCAACCCGGCGAGCGCATCGCCCAGCTGGTGATCATGCCGGTAGTTCAGGCCAGCTTCCAACTGGTCGATGAGTTCAATCAGAGCGAACGGGGTGAAGGCGGTTTTGGTTCTTCTGGTCGACAATAACAGACCACACCAGCCCGATGGCGGTGCCTAATAATAGAATCAAGCCATTGTTTTTTTAGGGGAATCCATGGCAAGCAGTAATCAGAAACAGAGTCGGCGCGATCAGATCCTGCAGGCGCTCGCCCATATGCTGGAAACCAGTCCGGGTCAGCGCATCACCACGGCCCGTCTGGCGGCCGAGGTCGGCGTCTCTGAAGCAGCCCTCTATCGACATTTTCCCAGCAAGGCGCGGATGTTCGAGGGGCTGATCGACTTTATCGAGGATTCCCTGCTGTCACGGGTCAATCTGATCATGGCGGAAGAGAAGGACACCATGGCGCGCTGCCACCATATCCTGCAGCTGCTGCTGGTGTTCGCCGAGCGCAATCCCGGCATTACCCGCATCCTCAATGGCGACGCCCTGCTGGGTGAGCACGATCGGCTGCGGGATCGCATCAGCATCCTGTTCGACAAGCTGGAGACCCAGATCAAGCAGGTGCTGCGCGAGAAGCGGCTGCGCGAGGGTCAGGGCTTCCAGCTCGACGAGACCATGTTGGCCAATCTGCTGCTGGCCTACACCGAAGGTCGCATCAGCCAGTTCGTGCGCTCCGAGTTCAAGCTCAAGCCGACCGCAGGTTTCGAAGATCAGTGGCAATTTATCCGCAGCCAACTGCTGCAGAGCTGATGTTTTTTTCGCGTCATTCAGCAAAAAGAAGAGAGGCTTTGGCCTCCCTTCTTTTTTGTGTCAGGTTTTTATGGCAGAAAAGAAGTACCAGATGCGACCCGTACTGTCGCGCTGCGGTGTTAGATTTATCCACCATAAACCTTTTAGAACCTGACAGGACATCCTATGGAACCCGAAATCATTACCGAAGCGCAGACCTGGCTGGTCAATAATCAGGGACTGCTGATCGAATACGGCGTCAATATCGCCGCCGCCCTGCTGACCCTGCTGGTCGGCTATATCGCCGCCAACCTCATCAGCGGTGGTGTGGTCAAGGTGATGCAGGCCCGCAAGCTGGACACCACCGTCACTCACTTCGTCGGCAGCATCCTCAAGTACGCCATTCTGGTGTTCGTAGTGATCGCCGCGCTGGGCCGTGTCGGCGTGCAGACCGCCTCCTTCGTCGCCATTATCGGTGCCGCCGGTCTGGCCATCGGTCTGGCGCTGCAAGGCTCGCTCTCCAACTTCGCTGCCGGCTTCCTGCTGATTATCTTCCGCCCCATCAAGGCGGGCGAGTTCATCGAAGTTGCAGGTACCGCGGGTGTAGTACAGTCCGTTCAGCTCTTTACCACCACCCTCACCTCCGGTGACAACAAGATGGTAGTAGTCCCGAACTCCGCCATCCTCAACGGCACCATCGTCAACTACTCGCGCATGGATACCCGCCGCGTCGACATGACCTTTGGCATCGGCTACGGCTCTGACCTGCGCAAGGCCAAACAGATCCTCGAGCGTCTGGTAAGCGAAGAGCCACGCATCCTGAAAGATCCGGCAGCCACCATCGCCGTTGCCGCGCTGGCCGACTCCTCGGTCAATATCGTGGTGCGCCCCTGGGTGAAAACCGCTGACTACTGGGGTGTCTGGTTCGACTTCCACGAGAAGGTGAAACTGACCTTTGATGCCGAAGGCATCGAGATCCCCTTCCCGCAGATGGTGATGCACATGCAAAAACCGCAGGCGTGATCACGGTTCTGCGGCAACAGACAATGCCAGCCTTCGGGCTGGCATTGTCGTTTCTGGCCCCAGCCCATGGCAATGTCGATGCATAACCACGCCAACCGGATGAAAACAATTTCAGGCTATCGGGGTGGCCCCAATCATGAGCAAGCGCAAGATCCGCCTTGCTTTCGTGACACATAATCCCAATGTTCTGGTTGTATGCTCCCGACAGTGACCCATTGCGGTAAAAGACAATCGGTAAAAATCTGTTACACGGGCCGCCCGGCAGGCTCGCTATAATGCTCGGATAATAAGGTTTGGCGGGACCTTGCCTGCAAGGTTCAAACACAACTTGGCATTTCAGGAATCCTATGAAAAATATCAATCCAACCCAAACCCAGGCCTGGCAGGCACTGGAAGCCCACTTTGCAGCAAACAAAGAGACTCGACTCAAGGATCTGTTCGCGCAGGACCCGAAGCGCTTTGACAAGTTTTCCCTTACCTTCGGCGGCGACATCCTGGTTGATTACTCGAAGAACCTGATCACCGAAGAAACCCTCAAGTTGCTGGTTGATCTGGCCAAAGAGACCGATCTTCGCAGCGCGATCGATGCCATGTTCAATGGCGACAAGATCAACATGACCGAAGGCCGCTCCGTACTGCACGTGGCCCTGCGCAACCGCTCCGACCGCCCCATTGAGTGCGACGGCAAGGACGTGATGCCGGAAGTGAACGCCGTACTGGCCAAGATGAAAGGCTTCTGCGAGAAGGTAATCGGAGGCGAGTGGAAAGGCTACACCGGCAAGGCGATCCAGCACGTGGTCAACATCGGTATCGGTGGCTCTGATCTGGGCCCGGTGATGATCACCGAGGCTCTGCGTCCCTACAAAAACCACCTGCAGATGCACTTCGTCTCCAACGTCGATGGCACCCACATCGCCGAGACCCTGAAGAAGATCGATCCGGAAACCACCCTGTTCCTGGTGGCCTCCAAGACCTTCACCACCCAGGAGACCATGACCAACGCCCTGACCGCCCGCGACTGGTTCATCAACATCGCCGGTGACAAGGCCCACGTTGCCAAGCACTTCGCCGCGCTCTCCACCAACGGCAAGGCCGTGGCCGAGTTCGGCATCGACACCAACAACATGTTCGAGTTCTGGGACTGGGTTGGCGGCCGCTACTCCTCCTGGTCTGCCATCGGCATGCCCATCGCCCTGTCTGTCGGTTTCGAGAACTTCGAAGCCCTGCTGCAAGGCGCCTTCGAGATGGACATGCACTTCGCCACTGCCTCCTATGAGCAGAACGTGCCGGTTCTGCTAGCGCTGATCGGCCTGTGGTACAACAACTTCTACGGTGCCGAGTCCGAAGCCATTCTGCCGTACGACCAGTACATGCACCGCTTCCCTGCCTACTTCCAGCAGGGCAACATGGAGTCCAACGGCAAGTACGTGGATCGTAATGGCAAGCCGGTTGACTACCAGACTGGCCCCATCATCTGGGGTGAGCCGGGCACCAACGGCCAGCACGCCTTCTACCAGCTGATCCACCAAGGCACCAAGCTGATCCCCTGCGACTTCCTGGCGCCAGCCATCAGCCACAACCCGATCGGTGACCACCATCCGAAACTGCTGGCCAACTTCTTCGCCCAGACCGAAGCGCTGGCCTTCGGCAAGAGCAAAGAACAGGTCGAAGCCGAGTTCCTGGCGGCTGGCAAAACCCTGGAGCAGGTCAAGGATCTGGTGCCGTTCAAGGTGTTCGAAGGCAACCGCCCGACCAACTCCATCCTGTTCAAGAGCCTGACCCCGAAAACCCTGGGTGCCCTGATCGCCATGTACGAGCACAAGATCTTCGTACAGGGCGCAATCTGGAACATCTTCTCCTTCGACCAGTGGGGCGTGGAGCTGGGCAAACAGCTGGCCAACAAGATCCTGCCTGAGCTGGGCAACAACGAGGCTGTCACCAGCCACGACTGCTCCACCAACGGTCTGATCAACACCTGGAAAGCGTGGAAAGCCTGATTTATCCGGCCTTTCTGAATGCAAAAGCCCCGCTCGATGAGCGGGGCTTTTTTATGACTGTCAGGCTGAGTTTTCTGGCTGGCCGAGCGGGTGTCCAGTCCGGCCGGCGACGGGGATCGTCATCCCCGCCCCTTCATCATCCTGCCCGATGCAGACTTAACCGCCAACGGCGATGCGTTTCATGTCCTTCATGTAACCGCGCAGTACCTGGCCGATTTTTTCGATCGGGTGGTTGCGGGTCGCTTCGTTGGCCGCCAGCAGCGCCAGGTTGTCGACGCTCTGCCCTTCCGCCTTGCTGGCACCCAGATCGCCCGCTTTCAGGGTCGGCATGAAGTGCTCGCGCAGCAAGGGCACGGCAGCGTTGGCGAACAGGTAGTTACCGTACTCAGCGGTGTCGGAAATAACCACGTTCATCTCGTACAGGCGCTTGCGGGCAACGGTGTTGGCGATCAACGGCAACTCGTGCAGGGATTCGTAGTAGGCAGACTCCTCGTAGATACCGGAAGCCACCATGGTCTCGAACGCCAGCTCGACACCCGCCTTGACCATGGCCACCATCACCACGCCATTGTCAAAGTACTCCTGCTCGGCAATCTTGCCAGCGAACGCCGGGGCGTTTTCGAAGGCGGACTTGCCGGTCTCTTCACGCCAGGTGAACAGTTTGACGTCATCTTCGGCCCAGTCGGCCATCATGCCGCGGGAGAACTCACCGGCGATAATGTCGTCCATGTGCTTCTCGAACAGTGGGCGCATCAGGGTCTTGAGCTGCTCGGAGAGCTCGAAGGCGCGCAACTTGGCCGGGTTGGAGAGGCGATCCATCATCAGGCTGATGCCGCCCTGCTTCAGGGCTTCGGTGATGGTCTCCCAGCCGAACTGGATCAGCTTGCCGGCGTAGGCCGGGTCTGTGCCTTCGGCAACCAGCTTGTCGTAGCAGAGCAGGGAACCGGCCTGCAGCATGCCGCAGAGGATGGTCTGCTCGCCCATCAGGTCGGATTTCACTTCCGCCACGAAGGAGGATTCCAGCACCCCGGCACGGTCGCCGCCGGTGGCAGAGGCCCACGCCTTGGCGATGGCCATGCCTTCGCCCTTGGGATCGTTCTCTGGGTGAACGGCGATCAGGGTCGGCACACCAAAGCCACGCTTGTACTCCTCACGCACTTCGGTACCCGGGCACTTGGGCGCAACCATCACGACAGTGATGTCGGCGCGGATCTGCTGACCCTCTTCCACCACGTTGAAGCCGTGGGAGTAGCCCAGCGCGGCGCCCTGCTTCATCAGCGGCATCACGGTTTTCACGACGTCGGAGTGCTGCTTGTCCGGGGTCAGGTTCAGCACCAGATCGGCGGTCGGGATCAGCTCTTCATAGGTACCGACCGCGAAGCCGTTGTCGGTGGCTTTCTGCCAGGAGGCACGCTTCTCGGTGATGGCGGCCTTGCGCAGGGCGTAGGAGATATCCAGCCCGGAGTCACGCATGTTCAGACCCTGGTTCAGACCCTGGGCACCACAGCCCACAATCACCACCTTCTTGCCCTTCAGCACGTTGCAGCCGTCCGCGAACTCTTCGCGCTGCATGAAACGACACTTGCCCAATTGGGCCAACTGCTGACGCAGGTTCAAGGTGTTGAAATAGTTAGCCATGGTGATTGCTCCGTTCGATTGATTCCATGCCGGGTAGCGGCGTTGTCTGAACCACTATAGCGCGGGACACTTATTGCCTGAACTGATATATTCGAAACAGTACGTTGCAATAATTGAAACGTTAATCCTTCATAATTGCCTGCTGAATGTACCGCGAGATGGCAGAAACAAGCCGCCAACCGCTGGATATCGGGCACACAAGCCGCGCCAGGAGCTGAAAGATGGACCTTCGCAATCTCGAGCTGTTTCTCCACCTCGCCGACTCCCTCCACTTCGGCAAGAGCGCCGATGCCATGGCGGTCAGCCCCTCCACCCTGAGCCGCGCCATCCAGCGACTGGAGCAGGAGACCGGCTGCATCCTGTTCGAGCGGGACAACCGCTCGGTACGGCTCACCCCCGCCGGCGAGAAGCTGCGCGAATTCGGCGGCGGCCTGTTGCAGGAGTGGCGTCAGCTCAAGCAGGAGCTCAAACGCAGCGACGAGCCGCTGCAGGGGCGGCTGCGGGTCTTCTGTTCGGTCACCGCCAGCTACTTTCTGCTGCCCGAGGTACTGGAGCGCTTTCGCCGCCGCTACCCCCAGCTGGAGATCAAGCTGGAGACCGGTGACCCGGCGCTGGCGGTGGACAAAATCCTGGCCGACGAGGCCGATCTCGCCATCGCCGCCCGTCCCGACGCTCTGCCCGCCAAGCTGGAGTTCGCCAGCCTGCAACTGGTGCCGCTGGTCTTTATCGCGCCGCGCAATGCCCCGCAGCTGAACCAGTGGTTCCGTCAGGGCGAGCCGGACTGGGAGCAGCTGCCTGTCATCCTCTCCGAGCAGGGGCTGGCCCGCAAACGCAGCGACCAATGGTTTCGCAACAAGGGGATCGCGCCCAACATCTATGCCGAAGTGGCGGGTAATGAGGGGATTGTCGCCATGGTGGCGCTCGGCTGTGGCGTGGGGCTGGTGCCGGCAGCAGTGATCGACCACAGCCCGCTCGGCGACAAGGTGCGGATCATCGACCTCAAGCCAGCCTTCAAACCATTTGATGTGGGGATCGGGGTACTCAAGAAGCGGCTGGAGGAACCGCTGATCCGCGCCTTCTGGGATACTGCGCAGAATCAGGGCTCACTGCGCTGACACCGGATTATAGATAAGGGCCGGATCGGCCATCATGATGCGGCTGGGCTGCGGCAAGTCGGGGTTATGCAGCTCGAGGCGCACCCGCTCATCCAGTTTCAGCCGCCGAATGGTGCTGCCAAATCCCTCTTCAAAGACCCGGTCAAAAGCACCAGACTGCCGCGCCCGCAGCAGGCCAAGCTCGATGCGCTGCGCCAGCTCCGGATATTTTGGCGAGACAAAGAAGAGCAGCGCCAGCGGATAGCGAAACACCAGACGGGGCTCGATGGCGAGATCCGGATGCTGCCTTAGCTCATCCTCGACCTCGATGACCGAGCGCAGGAAGCAGTCAAAGCGCTTCTTGCGCAGCATGTTGAAGAGCGCCTCATAAAGATTGCCCACCGTCACCTTGAGGCCGTTAGCCCGCAGCAACTGGGTGTCTGGCCAGGATCTGTGCTGACCGATGGAGAGTCCGGCGCGATGCCAGTCTGCCAACGACCCGATGGCGGCAAAACGCCTCTCATCCCCCTGCCGAACCAGACACACCCGCCACCCCAGCAGCCCCTTGGCCAGCGGAATGTGGATTGCCAGCAACTCCCGTTCTCGCTGACCATCCGGGGCAAAGACACCGACCTGAACCAGCTCACCGCTGCGCAGCTCCTTCACCGCCCGCCCCTGCTCCATTTGCGGGCTGGATACCAGCTGATAGGGGCCATATTCGGGCACGGTGAGATCGAGAGAGAGGCGCAGCAACTGGACGACGGCGGGGTTGGGGTGATCCAGCAGCAGATTCCAGGCGCGGATAGGCTGCTCGGTTGCCGATACGCCAACCGTCCACAGTGCCATGCACCACCACCAGACTCTGATCATCCTGTGCACCATCCGTGCCTCATGCTCCTCGCCATACTATAACGCCAGCCAGCGCCTCAACGGCGCCCTCTCTGAAAGATGTGTGAGCGCTCTCGTGTCAAATCTCGTGTCAAAAGTGACAATAGGCAAACCCGGCAGGTCATCGCAGACTGGGCGTTCATCAACAAACGCCAAGGCGCAGGGAGGAGAGCCATGAAACAGCATCTGGTAGAGATCAAGGGTTCAACCCTGTTTGACGAGTATCTGCAAAGCATGGGCGTGCCCAGCACGGCACTCGACCGAGAGCAGGATATCTATCTGCAGGAACGCCATCTGGGTGCCATTCGCCGGGTGCAAGGCGAACTGCGCTTTTATCTGCGTGCCAATGCCCTGAACAAACGGTGATCAGGATCCGGTCACAGAACCCGCAGCAAAGGCGTATTAGACTGGTATCTTCCCCCTTTTGTCGGGAGTGCCCATGAAAGCAAGCGGTCTGGATCGGCTGTTCAAACCCCACTCAATCGCCGTGATCGGCGCCTCGACCGACCCGCTCAAGGCGGGTCATGTGATCGTGCGCCACCTGCTGGCGGGCCAGTTCAAAGGGCCCATCCTCCCCGTCACCCCGCGCAACAAGGCCATCGCCGGCGTGCTGGCCTATCCCGATATCGCCAGTCTGCCGCTGACCCCGGATCTCGCCATCATCTGCACCAGGCGGGAGCGGGTCTTGCCGTTGCTGGAAGCGCTCGGCCAGAAGGGTACGGGCGCAGCCATCATACTGGCCGCCGACTTTTCCCCCGAGGAGCGGCTGGAGCTGAAACGGGTCTGCCAGCAATATGGCATTCGCCTGCTCGGCCCCAACAGCATGGGAATGCTGCTGCCCGGCCAGGGGATCAACGCCAGCTTTTCCCCCATTGCCGCCAAGCCGGGGCAGGTCGCATTTCTGTCGCAATCCGCCGCCGTCAGCACCACCATTCTGGATTGGGCCAAGCAGCATGAACTGGGCTTTTCCGCCTTCATCTCCCTTGGTGATCACTGCGATATCGACTTCGGCCAGCTGCTGGACCAGCTCTCCCGCGACAGCGTCACCCGCGCCATTTTGATCTACATGGACAAGTTGCACGACGCCCGCCACTTTCTCTCGGCGGCGCGGGCAGCCTCACGCAACAAGCCGATCCTGGTGCTGAAAAGCGGGCGCCACGAACCGACCCACGGTCTCGACAATGTCTATGATGCCGCCATCCGCCGCGCCGGTATGCTGCGGGTGCGGGATACCCACGAACTGTTTGCCGCGGTGGAAACCCTCAGCCACTCCATGACCCTCAAGGGGGAGCGGCTCGCCATCATCTCCAACGGTCGCGGGCTGGCCAATATGGCGGTAGATGTGCTGCTGGAGCGGGGCGGAAAGCTGGCTCGCCCGCCGCTCGATATCGGCAGCGATGCCACCATCACCACCTATCAGGAGGCGCTGGACAGCATGTTGCAGGAAGACGGCATCGACGCCATCCTGATTATCCACGCCCCCTCGCTCACGGCACCGAGCGCGCCGCTGGCCAGCCATCTTATCGCCCATCTGAAACAGCATCCCAGAGCGCGCCGTTTCAATATCCTCACCAACTGGGCGGGCGAATACTCGGCGCAGGAGGGTCGCAAACTCTTTACCGAGGCGGGCTTCCCGACCTACCGCACGCCGGAAAGCGCCATGGCAGCCTTCATGCACATGGTGGAATACCGCCGCAACCAGAAGCAGTTGATGGAAACCCCGGCGTCACTGCACGGCAACCAGCTCAATGTAGATCTGTGCCAGCAGCTGATCCGCCAGGCGCAAGACCGCAAACAGCTAAGATTGGATACCCATCTGGTGCACCCGATTTTACAAGCCGCCGGTCTATCGACCCTGCCAACCTGGATCGTCACCGACGCCATCGAGGCGACCCTCACCGCCGAGCAGATCGGCTATCCAGTAGCGGTAAAACTGCGCTCGCCCGACATCCTGCACAAATCGGCCGTTCACGGCGTGGTACTCAACCTCCGTACCTCGGCCGAAGTGGCGCAAGCCGCAGATGCCATTCTGGACAGGGTCAAACAGCATGATCCGGGCGCCCGTATCGAAGGGCTGCTGGTACAGCGCATGGCTCGCCGCAGCGGCGGCCTCGAACTGCGGGTACGCATCCAGCAAGACGCCATCTTTGGCCCCGTCATTCTGCTGGGTGAGTCGGGTGCGGAACCGCAGGAGATGGTGGCTGCCTTGCCACCGCTCAATCAGGCACTGGCCCGTTACCAGATCATCGGCGCACTCAAGAGTCGCAAGATCCGTGAGCAGGCCACACCGGAACGACTGGATATCGATGCCTTGGGCCAAGTGCTTTGCCAGCTCTCAGAGCTATTGCTCGCCTTTCCGGAGATTCAGGAGCTGGACCTGCACCCGCTGCAAGCATGCGGTACCGAGATGGTGGTACTGGATGCCAGCCTCACACTGACTGACCCCGCCATCCCGATAATCAACCGACTGGCGATCCGCCCCTATCCCACCGAACTGGAGGAGGGTGCCTGGCTTAAAGATCAGCGCCATATCCTGCTGCGCCCAATCCGGCCGGAAGATGAACCGGCTCACAAGCAGTTCGTGCTGCAAGTCTCTGATGAAGACAGGTACAAACGCTTCTTCGCCGATGTCGGCGAACTGGGTCACGAAGAGCTGGCCCGCATGACCCAGATCGATTACGACCGGGAGATGGCCTTCGTAGCGGTAGGGCAAGATGGCGAGCTGCAGGATCAAATCCTCGGCGTGGTACGCGCTATCTCGACCCCGGACCTGAGCGATGCCGAGTTTGCCATTCTGGTGCGATCGGACTTGAAAGGGGTGGGGCTCGGCAAATTGATGATGGAGAAGATCATCCGTTACGCCAAAGAGCAGGGGATTGGCCAGCTATCCGGCATGACCATGCCCAGCAATCGCGGCATGGTCAACCTCGCCAAACGACTTGGCTTCAAGATCGATGTGCAAATGGAAGAGGGGGTGGTCAATATGGAACTGCTCTGTAGCCAGCAAGCGACAGAAGCCTGATTTGACCACCTGCAGAGTCGTTCAAATTGCTGTAAATGAAACTGATAAGACTCTGATATAGCCCGAAAATGGTGGGAATAAGCGGCTATCTGGCCCTCTCTTGGCAGGTAAAAACCAAACGTTGGCTGTTTAACACGCTAAAAACACAAAGCCCGGTCGTGAAGCCGGGCTTTGTGTTGATTCTGGTATGCAAATCTGTGGGTCTAATGGACAAAACCGCCCATAGCAAAAAGGCCTTCCCATCAGGGAAGGCCTTTAAATTAGTGGCGGAGCGGACGGGACTCGAACCCGCGA
>NZ_JAAKPE010000020.1:0-57599 GCF_049171775.1 Aeromonas sp. 603404 | reverse complement strand
CGGGAATAGCTCAGTTGGTAGAGCACGACCTTGCCAAGGTCGGGGTCGCGAGTTCGAGTCTCGTTTCCCGCTCCAATCTCTCTTCGAAGCTTTCATAATCCCTTTGAATTACCCATCACATCGCGCTGCGATGCTTTGTCGTATCTGGCGTTTACTAGGCGCGTCTCTACCACCTCCTGCCAACAGGAAGGGGATGTGGGCTCATGGTGCGGATTGTACGAGGCAAGCGGTTGTGACTGGTGGTGGAAGGCGAGAATTGCGGGCAAAAAAGAGGAGGGGCCTTGGCTCCTCCTGCATGATTCACTGGCGCGGGCTTAGACCAGAGTAACGTTTTCAGCCTGAGGGCCTTTTTTGCCCTGGGTCACAGTGAACTGGACTTTTTGACCTTCAGCCAGAGTTTTGAAACCGGTGCTCTGGATGGAGGAGAAGTGAACGAATACGTCCGGACCCTGGGATTGTTCAATAAAGCCAAAACCCTTGGTTTCGTTGAACCATTTTACCTGGCCGGTGCGAATGTCAGACATGTGCTAAATCCTATCAATAACAAAATGAAACTAAGCCCGTGCTGGGCTGCATTTGCCTTGCAAGCAGGGGTTGGCTCATGACTGACCACGTCTCTTTGTCCCAGTAGCACGTAGAACAATCCCTGTCTAAAGCACAAACGATTGTACGTTAGCGCCGATCCTTGTCAATTTGACCCCTTTCGTTTTTTGAACAAGCTAAAAATATTGTGAAGTCAGTAGCTTATTTGAAGATATTTGACTGAAAAAAACGGGAGGCCAGCGCCTCCCGTTTTTATTATTCCTTGAGGGCGAACCCTTCGCCCTGCCGGTCGTAGCGATAAACCGCCTGACCGTAGGAGCGGATCTCCACCCGCTGGATGCGGCGGGTGTCGTCCACCAGGATGAAGATAGAGCGGCCCGATTGCAGGCGGGTCAGGGGGCGATCCGGTCCCTCGATGGCGATCAGGCGGCTCAGCTCGGCACCCGGCAACTCGAATTTACGCCAGATGGAGTAGAGGGTCTCACCCGCCTGCACATCGTGTTGCAGCCAGGTACCGTTGACCTTCTCTTCGACCGGCTTGGCTGCCGCGGGGGCACTGCCTGCCGCGCCATTACCGACAGTTAGAGCTTGAGCAGGTACGGCCAGCGGCACTTCCAGCGAGCCGGAAGGGGCTGCTTTGGGAACGGATGGTGCCGGCTCCCAGGCCAGTACCAGCAACCAGAGCGGGATCAGGATCAGCAGACCTATGGTGTTTTTGCGGGGCAGCGGGCTGGACAGCTTGAATTTGCCTGCTTTGGCATCCTGGCGGCGTTGGCCGAGGTTGCTCATCCCTTGGCCAAAACGTTGGCGCAGGGACAGGGTCGCGGCATTGATGCGATGGAGCAGGGATCCTTGTGATTCGTCTTGGCGACGCTGCTGGGCTCGTCTGTTATGGCCTCGTGGGCGACGGTCCGGGGTGGGCACGGCATTTACCTCTCACTACATTGCCTGCCATCAGGCAAATTCGTCGCCTATGGTAAACGGACTCGCCCCCGAGGGGGAGAGTCCTGAGGCGGAAAATTATCAGCTGAGACGAAATTGACCCAATAATTGCTGCAATTTGTCGGCAGCCTGACGCAAAGCCTGACTGGCTTTGGCCGTTTCGGTCGCATCCTGAGCAATGTCGTTGGCCAGTGCGTTGGTTTTTGACAGGTTGCCGGAGACGGTTTCTGAGACCGAGCTCTGCTCTTCGGCGGCGGAAGCGATCTGATAGGTCATGTCGTTGATGGTGGAGATGGCCTGGTAGATGCTGCCGAGCGCCTCTTCCGCCAGATCCGCTTCGCCCACCGCCTGATGGGTCAGCTGCTGGCTCTGGGTGATGGCGTTGACTGCATTGGTGGAGCTGAGGCGGATCTTCTCGATCAACTCCTGGGTGTTCTGCACCGCCTGCTGGGTGTTGCCCGCCAGTTTGCGCACCTCGTCGGCCACCACCGCAAAGCCGCGGCCCTGCTCGCCAGCCCGTGCAGCCTCGATGGCGGCGTTGAGGGCCAGCAGGTTGGTCTGGTCGGCAATCCCCTGAATGACGGTGAGGATGCTGGTGATCTGGGCGCTGTCGTGAGCCAGCCCTTCCACCACTTCGGCCCCTTTACCGGCTTCTGCCGCGACCTTGTGCATCGACTGGATCACCTGCTGGAAGCGCTCCTTGCCCTGATCGGCAGCGCTTTGCGCCTGTTTGGCCGAGTCGGCGGTATTGTTGGCGTGGGTGGCGACCTCCTGACTGACGTAGGACATCTCCTGTACCGCGGTCAGCATCTGCTCCATCTCCGCTTGATGGTGCTGCAGGTTGTTGTCGGTCTGACCGGCGATGCGGTCGGTATCACCGGCATAACGGTTCACCTCGCTGGCAGTCTTGAGCACATCCCCGAGCAGCCCTTGCAGCTTGTCGATAAAGCGGTTGATCCCCTTGGCGAGATCCCCCAGCTCATCGACAGATCGGGTCGTGAGGCGTTTGGTGAGGTCCCCTTCACCATCGGCGATGTCATCCACCAGGCTGACCATCTGACGGATAGGGCCGGTGATGCTGCGGGCAATCACCAGCATGGTGGCCAGCGCCAGCACCAGTACGATAACGGCACCCACCAATTGCTGGGTCATGGCTGCCTGGTTCATGTCGCTCAGCTGGCTTTCCAGTTGATCGGCCCCCGCCAGTACCACCTTGTAGGGCAGGGTGACGATGATGGCCCAGTTGCGGCTCATTCCCGGCACCATGATGGGGACGGAAATACGGAATGACTCGTCCAGCTCCTGACGCTGCACTTCCGGTTTCAGGTACTGCTGCCACTGGTTGCCCAGCACCTTACTTGCGCTGCTGCCGAGCTGGCTGGCATCACCGCTGGTGCCGGTGATGACACCGGCGGCGCTGACGATCAGGGTCTCCCCCTGGCCATCATAGATATTGCTGTTGAGGCTCTTGGCCTGACGACTGATGGAGTCCACCGCCAGATCCAGCGCTGCGATCCCCTTGAACTGACCATCCACCATGATGGGGGTGGTGATAGTGCTCACCAGCACCTGCTGACCGTTGATATCCACCTTGAAGGGATCGATCAGACAAGAGCGCCCTTCCCGTTTCGGGCAGGCGTAGTAGTCGTTGGCGGGATTGCCGAATTCGTCCGGGTCGGTCTTGTCGATGGAGAGCAGCAGATCGGTACCGATTTGATCCTTGTCGCGATAGAAGTAGGGCACGAAGCGCCCCTTGTCGTCACTGCCCAGCGTACTCTGCCCGACGAAGGCGGCATCCTGACCGTCGAAACCGTTGGGCTCAAAGCCGGCAAAGGCGCCATAGAGTTGCGGCTCCAGCGCCAGTTGTGCCTTGAGCAGGTCGGTGGCCTGCTGGCGATCCAGCGGCAGTTTGCCCTGCTGTTGCAGGGCGAGGGCGCTGGCCATCTGTTGGGTATAGGAGAGCCCCTTTTGCAGCAGTTGGGTGATGGTGGCCGCCTCGGCGCGGGCATTGGCGCTGACCTTCTGCCAAGCCTCCTGCTGCAGCGCTTCACGGCTGGAGCTGATGGTCAGTTGTTGGGTCTGTTGGCCGGAGTATTGGTTGAGCAGGATCAGGATGACCAGGGCGGTGGTCATGGCAATCCCGGCCATCACTAGAATGCGGTTTTGGATCGAACGGAACTGCATCGTCTCTTCCTTGTTGGTGAGCGCTATTTGGATATCGGCCGGAGGAGGCAGCTCTCCAACACTTCCCATAGCAAATCGGAAATGGGGATTTTGTTTTGCGATCCCCTTCAAAGATTGATGGGCAGGTGAGAAGGGTCAAATTTTCCCCGCTACCAGGCCCTGTTGCCACTTCATGGTTTTCCCATCCGTCTTTGTCGGTGCTAAAATGCGACGGTTTTTTCTAACGAATTGGCCCAAGGCCCTCTACACAAGGCTTAAAGATGAAAGTCAAAACCCGTTTTGCTCCCAGCCCGACCGGCTTTTTGCATGTCGGCGGTGCCCGTACCGCACTCTATTCCTGGTTGTTTGCAAAGAACCAGGGCGGTGAGTTCGTGCTGCGTATTGAGGATACCGACCTGGAACGTTCCACTCAGGAGGCGATCGACGCCATCATTGAGGGCATGGAATGGCTGGGGCTGAACTGGGATGAGGGCCCCTACTACCAAACCAAGCGCTTCGATCGCTACAACGCGCTGATCGACGAGATGCTGGCCGATGGCCGCGCCTACAAGTGCTACTGCTCCAAAGAGCGTCTGGAAGCGCTGCGCGAAGGCCAGATGGCCAACGGCGAGAAGCCCCGTTATGACGGCAAGTGCCGCGATCATGCCCACGATCACCCGGCCGATGCGCCGCACGTGATTCGCTTCCGCAACCCGACCGAAGGTTCCGTGGTGTTCGATGACCACGTCCGTGGCCGCATCGAGTTCGCCAACACCGAGCTGGACGATCTGATCATCCGCCGTACCGACGGCGCGCCGACCTACAACTTCTGCGTAGTGGTCGATGACTGGGATATGGAGATCACCCACGTGGTACGTGGCGAAGACCACATCAACAACACCCCGCGCCAGATCAACATCTATAAGGCGCTGAACGCGCCGGTACCGGAATTTGCCCACGTATCCATGATCCTGGGTGACGACGGTGCCAAGCTCTCCAAGCGCCATGGTGCAGTCTCCGTGATGCAGTACCGCGACGACGGCTACCTGCCGGAAGCGCTGCTGAACTATCTGGTGCGTCTGGGCTGGTCCCACGGCGATCAGGAGATCTTCAGCCTGGAAGAGATGATCAAGCTGTTCAGCCTGGATGCCATCTCCAAGTCTGCCTCCGCCTTCAACACCGACAAGCTGTTGTGGCTGAACAACCACTACATGCGCAGCCTGGATCCGGCCTATGTTGCCAAGCATCTGGCATGGCACATGGAAAACCAGAAGATCGACACCAGCAATGGCCCGGCGCTGGCCGACGTGGTCACCCTGCTGGCCGAGCGCTGCAACACCCTGGTCGAGATGGCCGCCCAGAGCCGCTACCTGTTCGAAGAGTACGAGGCCATCGACGAAGCCGCTGCCAAGAAGCACCTGCGCGGCGTGGCTGCCGAGCCGCTGGCTCTGGCCAAAACCAAGCTGGCTGCACTGGATAGCTGGACTACCGAAGCGCTGCACGAGCTGATTGAAGCCACTGCCGCCGAGCTGGGTCAGGGCATGGGCAAGGTTGGTATGCCGCTGCGTGTGGCCGTCACCGGTCTGGGTCAATCCCCTGCCATCGACGCCGTAATGGCATTGGTGGGCAAGGAGCGCGTACTGGCGCGTATCGACCGCGCACTGGCTTACATCGAAGCCCGTATGGCTGCCGAGTAAGTTGTGCAAGAGTGGGCAAGGCGATAGCCGAGCCTGCCCTTTGTCCGATAGAAAAAATCCGAAACCACTGGTTTCGGATTTTTTTATGGCCGGGAGCGGCGGCAGGGCACAACGCGGTCATGCCCGACCAGGGCGAGCAGTCAGGCGAGCTTGAAGGAGTGGATCTGGCTGTCGAGCTCCTTGCTGTGCTGTTCGACCAGCTCGGAGGCCTCTTGCAGCTCGCGCAGCACCACGACGGAGCCTTCGGCAATCTGCTTGACCTGTTCCAGATTGCCGCGCATCTCTTCGGCGACCGAGCTCTGCTGCTCGGAGGCGGCGGCGATGTGGCGGTTCATGTCGGCGACACCCTGTACCCGCTGCACTATGGTGGCGAGCTGGGTACCGGCCTGGGTCACCTGTTCCACCCCCTTGTCGGCCTGCTGTACGCTTTGGGCCATCAGTTCGCCAGCCTGATGGGCATTGCCCTGCAGCTGTTCGATCATCTTCTGGATCTCGACGGTGGCGGCCTGAGCCCGGTTGGCCAGCTCGCGCACTTCGGAGGCCACCACGGCAAAGCCACGACCCGCTTCACCGGCGCGAGCCGCTTCGATGGCGGCGTTCAGTGCCAGCAGGTTGGTCTGCTCCGAGATGCCGCGAATGGTGTCGACCACAGAGCCAATGCGCTCGACCCCCTGCTCCACCTCGTTGACCACGGTGGCGGAGCGCTGGATGTTGCCGGAGAGGGTGTCGATGGTGCTGACGGTATCGGCGACGCAGCGGCTTCCCTCTTCCGCCAGCTGGCTGGTTTCGGCGGTGGCGTGAGAGGCCTGATCCGCATGGGCAGCCACTTCGCGAATGGCGCCGACCATCTGGCTCATGGCGCTCGCCAGCTGTTCGATCTGGGTGAACTCTTCGTTGATCGCTTCGTTGGTCTCCTCCATGCAGAGGGTGACCTGAGAGGCGATGTCGTTGAGCTCCTGGCAGGCGGCGCGCTGGTTGTTAAACACTGCTTTGAGGTTCTCCTGCGAGTGGGAGACCGCCTTGGCGATGTCACCGAATTCATCCCGAGATTTGAGCAACACCTTGTGACTGAGATCCCGCTTGGCGAAGCGCTCCAGCAGATCCACCAGATAGTGCACCTGCTTGACCATCAGGCGGGAACCGGTCATCAGCAGGATCACGAACAGCAGCCCCATGATGGTGGTCTCCATCAGGCCGCTCCAGAGCAGGCGGTCGGCAATGGCGTTGGCTTTGTCCGGATCAAGCCCCTCGCTGAGCAGGGTGGTCTCCAGATTGTTGGTATCAAACCAGAGTTTGGTCAGTAGCAAAATGGTACTCACCACCATCAGCAACACCACTTTCGGCACCAGCCGAATGTTGCTCATCCGCTTCTCCAGCAGGTTCAACTGCATCGTAAAATCTCCTTTGAATATCGCTTTTCCTTTGCCCTCAAGGCTATCGGCATTATCTTCTCTTTTATTAATTCGCACTGTGCTTAAAGTTGGAAAATGTATGCGACATCACTTAACTCATCTACGGGCGATGGATCTGCTGATGGCATTTCTGTCGATTGTCTCGGTTCTGCTGGTGACGGCCCGCTGGTGGGGCCACGAAACCCTGACTCCCCAGACCCTGCAGCTCTTCTATGACCTGGACAGTCTGATCTGCTACTTCTTCCTCGCGCATTTTGCTTATGGCTGGATCCGTGCTCCAGACCGCAAAGCCTACTTCAAGGCAAACTGGTTCTATCTGCCGGGTAGTCTGCCGATGGTGGAGCAGCTGCGTTGGGCCCGACTGCTCCAGTTGTGGCGGGTCTATCAACTGTTCAAGGAGCACCCGGATCTCTGGGCCATGTTCCGTCGCGAGCGCAACGAGACCACCCTCTCCGGCATCCTCTTCCTCTTCGTCCTGCTGCTGGGATTGGGCTCCGGCGTCATGTACTGGATTGAGTCGGGCCAGCCCGGCAGCCAGATTGAGACCCCCTATGACGCCTTCTGGTGGACGCTGGTGACCCTGTCGACCGTGGGCTATGGCGATCTGGTACCCAAGACCGAGGAGGGGCGTTTTGTCGCCAGCCTGCTGATCCTGTTCGGGGTCGGTCTGTTTGGTGCCATAAGCGGTTTTATGGCCAGCATCTTTTTGCAGCCTGCCAAGGAGAGCGAGACCGACAAGTGGCGTCATCACTACAACAACCAGCAAGAGGAGTTGCTGCGAGAGATCCGCGCCCTGCGCAGCGAGGTGCGGGAGCTAAAAAACAAGTGAGGCCAAGGGCGGGCAAGTTGCGAGGTGACTCGCAACTCCGCGCTTTATATCCGGGGGGGCGCTGCTTTTTCTTTGCTTGTCCTTTAGCCTGCTGGCGGCTTAACATTCAACCTCTTGTCCAAACCAGAAAAAGAGAACCGATCGACCATGCGCGCCCTTCTCGGGATTTTGATCTGCTTGTGTGCCCAACAGGCACTGGCCGATACCCGTTATGTTTCAGACAACATCTTTACCTATATCCACAATGGTCCGGGTACCCAGTACCGGATCCTCGGTAGCGTCAAGGCTGGTGAACCGCTGGAGGTGAAGGCGGTGAACGGCGAGGCCGGATTCACCCAGGTGGTGGACGGGCGTGGCCGCGAAGGGTGGATAAAAAGCAGCGAACTACAGAGTGAGCCCAGCTTGCGTGAGCGGCTCCCTCAGGTTGAAAAGGAGCGGGATGAGCTCAAGGCCCGCCTGCAAAATCTCAACGGTGACAACGAGAAACGCTTTACCGAAAAGGATGGCCAGATCGCTGCCCAGAGCAAGGAGATCGCCGCTCTCAAGGCCCAGTTGGTCAGTCAGGGTGAGGAGATGAGCAATCTCAAAGAGCAGAATGATGCCCTGACCCAGAGCTACGACAACCAGGAACACGACATGCAGATGGACTGGTTTATCCGTGGTGGTGCCATGGTGGGGGCCGGTATCCTGCTTGGTATCCTGCTGCCCATGCTGCCCCGTCGTCGCAGTCGTGGCGATCGCTGGATGAACTGACAGCATTTGGCTGAATAAATTGATGAGAAGGGTCGCCGTGGCGGCCCTTCTTTTTTTGGGGCGTATTGGGGGGATGGGTGGCTGCTTTGCGATAGAGCGGCGGCAGATCGTATACAAAATGAAGTCAGATGACCCTCATGTTTATTGGCGGGCTGGCTTCAAAAGGGAATGAATAGGGTGAATTAGCGATCTTTGTTAAAGAGTGGCAACAAATTCATTTCATATAGGGGAGGATATTGTATACATTGTCGGCGTTTCGGCGGCGCGACCGCCTTTGTCGATATCAGCCTTAGGGCGTACAGGAAGACCCCATATGTTCAAAGCTACTCAAGTACTTGCCGCTGACTATATCCCCTCTGATCTGGCCGCCCTGCGCGAAGCCATCACCCAGAACTATGTGGTGGATGAAAATGCCTATCTGGCCGAACTGTCGGCCATGCTGCCGGGGGATGGCGCCTCGCTGGAGCAGGTGACCCAGCGTGCCCGTACTCTGGTGACCAAGGTGCGCAAGGAGAGCGGCTCCGGTGACGGTATCGACGCCTTCCTGCAGGAGTACAGCCTGGATACCCAGGAGGGGATTATCCTGATGTGTCTGGCCGAGGCGCTGCTGCGCATTCCCGATGCCGAGACCGCTGACGCCCTGATCAAGGACAAGCTCTCCGGCGCCAACTGGTCATCTCATTTCCGCAAGAGCGACTCTACTCTGGTCAACGCCTCCACCTGGGGGCTGATGCTGACCGGCAAGATTATCAAGCTCGACAAAAAGCTCGACGGCAACCCGGCCAACCTGCTGGGGCGCATGGTCAACAAGCTGGGGGAGCCGGTGGTGCGATCCGCCATGTATGCCGCCATGAAGATCATGGGCAAGCAGTTCGTGCTGGGGCGCGACATGAAGGAGGCGCTCAAGGCGAGCCGCAAATCCCGCGAGCTGGGCTACACCCATACCTACGACATGCTGGGTGAATCTGCGCTGACCATGCAGGATGCCGACAAGTATCTGACCGATTACCGCAACGCCATCGAGGCGGTGGGCAACGAGCGGGTCAGCGACGGCGGCCCGGCCCCCTCCATCTCCATCAAGCTCTCGGCACTCCATCCGCGATATGACGTGGCCAACCGCGAACGGGTGCTCGGTGAAATGTGCGAGCGGCTGGTGGGGCTGGTGCGTCTGGCCCGCGACAAGGATGTGGCCATCAGCATCGACGCCGAGGAGATGGACAGACTCGAGCTGTCGCTGGATCTGTTCGAGCAGCTCTACCGCTCCGACGCCAACCGTGGCTGGGGCAAGCTCGGCATGGTGGTGCAGGCTTACTCCAAGCGCGCCCTGCCGGTACTCTGCTGGCTCACCGCACTGGCCCGCGAGCAGGGTGACCTCATTCCGGTGCGACTGGTAAAAGGCGCCTACTGGGACAGCGAACTGAAATATGCCCAGCAGGCGGGCCTGCCCGGCTACCCGCTCTTTACCCGCAAGGCGGGCACCGATATCTCCTACCTCGCCTGCGCCCGCTACCTGCTGAGCGAGCCGACTCGCGGCTTTATCGCTCCCCAGTTCGCCACCCACAACGCCAATACCGTGGTCAGCATTCTGGAGATGGCCGGTGATCGCCAGTTTGAATTCCAGCGTCTGCACGGCATGGGCGAGGAGCTGCACAACGCCGTGCTGAACGACAATCCCGGCCTGCACTGCCGCATCTATGCGCCGGTCGGCGCCCACAAGGATCTGCTGCCCTATCTGGTGCGCCGCCTGCTGGAGAACGGGGCCAACACCTCCTTCGTTCACAAGCTGGTGGACCCCAACACCCCGGTAGATTCACTGGCCGAGCATCCGCTGCGCACCCTCAAGCGCTACTCCGGCTTTGCCAACGACCGGATTCCGCAGCCGGTGAACCTGTTCAGCGACCGCAAGAACTCCAGTGGCGTCAACATGAACATCCTCTCCATCCAGCGCCCCTTCTTCGCCCGCTTGAAAGAGCTGGAGAGCAAGCAGTGGCTGGCGGGCCCCATCGTCGATGGCGAGACCCTCAAACGCAGCGAGGCACGCACCGTGCTGAGCCCGCAGGATGTGAGCCTCACCGTCGGCAAGATCCACTGGGCCGACGAGCAGGCGGTGGAGCAGGCCTTGGCATCCGCCCACGCTGCCTTCCCGCGCTGGCGTGACACCCCGGTAAGCGAGCGTGCTGCCGCGCTGGAGAAGCTGGCGGATCTGCTGGAAGCGAACCGCGAGCAGTTTGTCTCCCTCTGTACCCGCGAGGCGGGCAAGCTGCTGCAAGATGGCATCGACGAGGTGCGTGAAGCGGTCGATTTCTGCCGCTACTACGCGGTGCAGGCCCGCGGCCTGATGGGGCAGGCGACCCTGTTGCCCGGTTATACCGGCGAGCAGAACGAGCTGTTCCTGCAGGGGCGCGGTGTCTTTGTCTGCATCAGCCCGTGGAACTTCCCGCTGGCGATCTTCCTCGGCCAAATCGCCGCTGCGCTGGCCACCGGCAATACCGTCATAGCCAAACCGGCGGAGCAGACCGGCCTTATCGCCCATCTGGCGGTGACTCTGGCCCATCAGGCCGGTATTCCGGGCGACGTGCTGCAACTGCTGCCCGGTGACGGCGCCACCGTGGGTGCCAAGCTGACGGCGGATCCGCGCATCGGCGGCGTCTGCTTCACCGGCTCCACCGAGACCGCCAAGCTCATCAACATGACCCTGGCCCAGCGCGATGGCGCCATCCTGCCGCTTATCGCCGAGACCGGCGGCCAGAACGCCATGATCGTCGACTCCACCGCCCTGCCGGAGCAGGTGGTGCGCGACGTGGTGAGCGCCGCCTTCCAGAGCGCCGGTCAGCGCTGCTCGGCCCTGCGGGTGCTCTACCTGCAGGAGGAGATCGCCGAGCGAGTGCTGGAGATCCTCACCGGTGCCATGCAGGAGCTGAAAGTGGGCAACCCGGCCGAGCACCACACCGATGTCGGCCCGGTGATCGATGCCGATGCCAAGGCCGGTCTTGATGCTCATCTCGCCTACATGATCCCGCGCGCTCGCCTGATTGCCCAGGCGCCGATGCCCGCCGCGACCATGGAGGGACACTTCGTCCAGCCGACCGCGCTGGAGATCGGCTCCATCCGCGAGCTGGCCAAGGAGCAGTTCGGCCCCATCCTGCACGTGGTGCGCTACGCGACTCGGGATCTGGACAAGGTGATCAGCGACATCAACGGCACCGGCTACGGCCTGACGCTCGGGATCCACAGCCGCAACGAATCCCACGCGGAGGAGCTGGCGAGCCGCATCAACGTGGGCAACGTCTACATCAACCGCAACCAGATCGGCGCCATGGTCGGGGTGCAGCCGTTCGGCGGCCAGGGACTCTCCGGCACCGGCCCCAAGGCGGGTGGCCCCCACTATCTCGGGCGGTTTGTTACCGAGAAGACCCGTACCATCAACACCACGGCGGTGGGCGGCAACGCCTCCCTGTTGGCGATGGGCGATGCCTGATCAGCGTCGATAGAGGCCGGATACGGGATACCGGATAACAGCGGGCCGCCTTCGGGCGGCCTCTTTGTTGGTATGCTCCTCTTGCTCGCCAGTTTTGGCCCCGGCGGGGAGAAGATCGGAGACGATTTTGTTGTGGCGGCGGGGTCGTCAGTGGCGCTTGCCAGTCGTAAGATGGGGCCCATTCGCGCTATTTTGCCCCTGCTGCAGCCTGCTGTGACCGTGGCGTTGTTTAATCTGACTTAACGAGAGTGTTTATCCGATGTCATTAACTGAACAAGCCCGCTGGTTCGTGCTGGGGGGCGATCATCTGGTACTGCTCGATCAGCAGGGTCAGGTGCCACAGGGTAGTAAAGCGTGCCTGCCCGCAGCGCTGGCTGACGCCCCTTTCGAGCGTTTTGACGAGTGGCAGGGGCTGCCCTGCTATCTGCTGGATCTGGGGGCTGAGGCCGACACGACTATGATGGCCCCCCTGCGCCAGCTGATGGTGGCGGGGGACGAGGAGGGCTTTCGTCTCGCGGGCCGCGCCTGGCAGCTCGTTGCCTTCCGCCGCACCCACCGTTTCTGTGGTGAGTGCGGCGCCCCCATGACCCCGAAGGCGGGGGAGTGGGCGCAGGTGTGCCACCACGGCCACACGGCCTATCCGCGCATTTCACCCTGCATTATCGTGGCGGTGCGCAAGGGGGCGGAGATCCTGCTGGCGGCCCATCGCCGTCACTATCAGGCGGACGATCCCATGTATACCGTGCTGGCCGGCTTTGTGGAGGCGGGAGAGGACCTTGAGCAGTGCGTGGCACGGGAGGTGTTTGAGGAGAGCGGCATCCGGGTGCGCAATGTGCGCTATGTGGCGAGCCAGCCCTGGCCTTTCCCCCACAGCCTGATGATGGGCTTTACCGCCGACTACGAGAGCGGCGAGATCCGGGTGCAGGATGACGAACTGGTGGCCGCCGATTTCTTTACCGCCGACCGCTTGCCGCGTTTGCCACCTCACGGCACCATCGCCCGGCGGCTGATCGAGTTGTCACTGGCTGGCGAGGGGTAACGGCGCTTATCTTTTCGCCAACCTTTTTGCACTTCTTTTTAAAAACGGGGCGCTCTGGTTTGCGCCCCTTCACATCTTTGCAACCGCGCGTCCATTTGCCACGTTTTGGGCAGTCCGATCCGGTGGGCAAAGTGGTATTATGGCCGCCATTTTATGCGTGATACGAACTCAGGAACTGGGATGAAAGAGCTGAAGAACGATCGATACCTGCGCGCTTTGCTGCGTCAGGACGTGGACATGACCCCGGTATGGATGATGCGCCAGGCTGGCCGTTATCTGCCGGAATACAAGGCGACTCGCGCCCAGGCGGGGGATTTCATGTCTCTGTGCCGCAATGCCGAGCTGGCCTGTGAAGTCACCCTGCAGCCGCTGCGCCGCTACCCGCTCGATGCCGCCATCCTCTTCTCCGACATCCTGACCGTGCCCGATGCCATGGGGCTCGGTCTCTACTTCGAGCAGGGTGAAGGCCCGCGTTTCGAGCGTCCGATCACCTCCATGGCCGACGTGCAGGCGCTGCCCATTCCGGATCCGGAAGATGAGCTGGGCTACGTGATGAATGCGGTGCGCACCATCCGCCGCGAGCTGAAGGGTGAAGTGCCGCTCATCGGCTTCTCCGGCAGCCCATGGACTCTGGCCACCTACATGGTGGAGGGGGGCAGCTCCAAGGCGTTCACCAAGATCAAGCAGATGATGTACGCAGAGCCGCAAACCCTGCACCTGCTGCTCGACAAGCTGGCCGACAGCGTGATTGCCTATCTCAACGCCCAGATCAAGGCGGGTGCCCAGGCGGTCATGGTGTTCGACACCTGGGGAGGCGTGCTCACCCCGCGCGATTACCGCGATTTCTCCCTGCAGTACATGCACAAGATTGTCGATGGCCTGATCCGCGAGCACGACGGTCGCCGTGTGCCGGTCACCCTGTTCACCAAGAACGGCGGTCAGTGGCTGGAGCAGATCGCCGCCACCGGTTGCGATGCGCTGGGTCTGGACTGGACCACCGACATCGCCGACGCCAAGCGTCGGGTCGGTGACAAGGTGGCGCTGCAGGGCAACATGGATCCCTCCATGCTCTACGCCACTCCAGCTCGCATCCGTGAAGAGGTCGCCTCCATTCTGGCCGGTTTCGGTCACGGCAATGGCCACGTCTTCAACCTCGGCCACGGCATCCATCAGGATGTGAACCCGGAACATGCCGGTGTGTTCGTCAACGCGGTACACGAGCTCTCAGCCCAGTACCACGGTCGCTAAGGCCGGGGCGAGAGAAGAAGAGTTTGTTTGATATCCGGGGCCGTCAGGCCCCGTTTTACATTAAAAAATGGCGCTGCGACGACGAGAGCGTGGCGGCCGTGCAGGAGGCAAGATGAGCAGCAAGTCACTGGATTGGGGTATCGATCTTGGCGGTACCAAGTGTGAATGTGTGGTGCTGGATGGCGACGAGGTGCTGCTGCGCCATCGCATCCCCACCGAGCGGGCGGGCGGTTATGACCATATGATCGGCCAGATCGCCAAGCTGGTGGATGAGTGTGCCGAGAAGATTGGCCAGTGCCCGGCTGTCATCGGTATGGGCACGCCGGGGGCGCGGGATCCGCAGACCGGCCTGATGAAGAACTGCAACACCACCGAGCTCAACGGCAAGCCGTTCAAGGAGGATCTGGAACGCAAGCTGGGCGTGCCGGTGCTGATCGCCAACGATGCCAACTGCTTCGCGCTGGCAGAAACTCATCTGGGGGCGGTGCGTCAGCACCATCCCGATGCCAAGGTTGTATTCGGCATCATCATGGGCACCGGGGTCGGCTCCGGTATCGTCATCAACGGCCAGATCCTCAACGGCCACCACGGCATCGCCGGTGAGTGGGGCCACAACGTGCTTTCCCCTGATGGCCCCGAGTGCTACTGCGGCAAGCGTGGCTGCGTCGAGACCCTGATCAGCGGCCCGGCGCTGGAGGCTTGGTACGAGGCGAAGGCCAAGCGCCACCTCTCGCTCGCCCAAATCGCGACCGCCACGGCTCACGATCATGTGGCCAGGCTCACCATCGACCGGCTGCACCTGCTGTTTGGTCAGGCGCTGGCCAATGTGGTCAACATTCTCGACCCGGATGTGATCGTCATCGGCGGTGGGGTGGGCAATGTGCAGAGCCTTTACAGCGCCGGGCGGCAGACAATTTTGCCTTTCCTCTTTAATCCCCGCTTCGCAACCCCCATTATTGCTCCTGCCCTGGGTGACAGTGCCGGGGTATTCGGGGCCGCACTGCTGGCCCGCGGTGAATTCAAGGAGGCCCTGCTGTCGTAGCCGGGGCTCCCGGGCGGCCGGTGCGCCGTCTTGTTGCTGGTTCAAGGAAACGGATTCTCGATGATCAAGATTGCCATCAATGGTTACGGGCGGATCGGTCGCAACGTGTTGCGAGCCCTCTATGAAAGCGGGCGCGACAAGACCATCAAGATCGTCGCCATCAACGAGCTGGCGGCCCCCGAGGCCATGGTGCACCTGACCCGTTACGATACCAGTCACGGTCGCTTCCACCATCCGGTGCAACTGGCGGGCAACAGCATGCTGGTGGGGGAGGATCTCATCTCCCTGTTTGCCGAGCGGGATCCGTCAAAGCTGCCGTGGCGGGCGCTGGGGGTCGATGTGGTGCTCGATTGCACCGGGGTATTCGGCTCGCGGGCCGATGCCGAGCTGCATCTGGCGGCGGGGGCGGGCAAGGTGCTCTTCTCCCACCCGGCGGATGCCGATGTGGATGCCACCGTGGTCTACGGGGTAAACCATCATACCCTCACCGGAGCGGAGCGGATCGTCTCCAACGCCTCCTGTACCACCAACTGCGTGGTGCCGGTGATTGAAACATTGCATCGAGAATTCGAGATAAATTGTGGTACTATTACGACAATTCATTCGGCCATGCACGATCAGCAAGTCATCGATGCCTACCACAGTGACTTGCGCCGAACCCGCGCTGCCAGTCAGTCCATCATTCCGGTGGATACCAAGCTGGCAAAGGGGCTGGAGCGCATCCTGCCCCACTTCGCCGGCAAGTTCGAGGCGATCGCGGTGCGGGTGCCGACCATCAATGTAACAGCGATGGATCTGAGTATTACTGTTCGTAAAAAAGTGACAGTTAGTGACGTAAATCAAGCCCTGCAACGGGCATCCAGAGGTACATTACACGGTATTCTGGATTACACGGAAGAACCTCTGGTCTCCGTAGACTTCAATCATGATGCACACTCCTGCATCATTGATGGTACCCAGACCCGGGTGAGCGATGCCAACCTCGTCAAGATGTTGATGTGGTGCGATAACGAATGGGGCTTCGCAAACCGGATGCTGGATACCACCCGGGCCATGATGGCCGCAGGCTGAGCCTGCCCCGGGCGAAAGGTTACTGTTTTTAACATTACCTGGAAAATATAGAGGACTGAATATGTCTGTTATCAAGATGACTGACCTGGATCTGGCGGGTAAACGCGTTCTGATCCGTGCTGACCTGAACGTACCGGTAAAAGACGGCAAGGTCACCTCCGATGCACGTATCGTTGCGACTCTGCCGACCATCAAGCTGGCTCTGGAAAAGGGCGCCAAGCTGATGATCACCTCCCACCTGGGTCGTCCGACCGAGGGTGAATACAACGAAGAATTCTCCCTGGCTCCGGTTGTCAACTATCTGAAAGACGCTCTGTCCTGCCCGGTTCGCCTGGCCAAGGATTACCTGGATGGCGTAGAAGTCGCTGCCGGTGAGCTGGTTGTGCTGGAAAACTGCCGCTTCAACAAAGGCGAGAAGAAGAACACCGAAGAGCTGGCCAAAAAATACGCCGCCCTGTGTGACGTCTTTGTAATGGATGCGTTCGGTACTGCTCACCGCGCCGAAGGTTCCACCTACGGTGTTGCCCAGTTCGCTCCGGTCGCGTGTGCCGGTCCGCTGCTGGCGGGTGAACTGGAAGCGCTGGGCAAAGCCATGCTGAAGCCCGAGCGCCCGATGGTTGCCATCGTTGGCGGCTCCAAGGTCTCCACCAAGCTGACCGTTCTGGAATCCCTCTCCAAAATCGCTGACCAGCTGGTTGTCGGTGGTGGCATCGCCAACACCTTCATCGCTGCTGCCGGTCACAACGTCGGCAAGTCCCTGTGCGAGCACGACCTGATCGACACCGCCAAGAAACTGGCTGCCGAGACCAACATTCCTGTGACCACCGACGTGGTTGTAGGTGCCGAGTTCTCCGAGTCCACTCCGGCGACCATCAAGTCCGTCTCTGACGTGACCGACGGCGACATGATCTTCGACATCGGCCCGGATTCTGCCAAGGCCCTGGCTGACATCATCATGAACGCCAAGACCATCCTGTGGAACGGTCCGGTTGGCGTGTTCGAGTTCGACCAGTTCGCTGAAGGCACCAAGGTTATCGCTGAAGCCATCGCTGCTTCTCCGGCCTTCTCCATCGCTGGCGGTGGCGACACCCTGGCTGCCATCGACAAGTTCGGCATCGCTGACAAAGTCTCCTACATCTCCACTGGCGGCGGCGCCTTCCTGGAGTTCGTAGAAGGCAAGGTACTGCCGGCTGTTGCGATTCTGGAACAGCGCGCCAAAGCCTAATTGACCCGGAACGGGGGGCAAAAGCCTCCCGTTTCGTTTATCATGTGCCCGCTGTGCCGGTTCATGATGAACCCCCCATTTTTTATTAACGGCATACGAGACAGGACGATTAAACATGTCTAAGAAAATTTTCGACTTCGTAAAACCCGGCGTGATCACTGGTGATGACGTTCAGAAAGTGTTCGCCATCGCTAAAGAGAACGGCTTTGCTCTGCCGGCCGTAAACTGCGTTGGTACCGACTCCGTGAACGCCGTACTGGAAGCTGCCGCCAAGGTTAAAGCGCCGGTTATCGTTCAGTTCTCCAACGGTGGTGCCGTGTTCACCGCCGGTAAGGGTCTGAAGCTGGAAGGTCAGAAAGCTGCCATCCTGGGTGCCATCTCTGGTGCCAAGCACGTTCACGCTGTTGCCGAAGCCTACGGCGTGCCGGTAATCCTGCACACCGACCACGCTGCCAAGAAGCTGCTGCCGTGGATCGACGGTCTGCTGGAAGCGGGCGAGAAGCACTTTGCTGAAACCGGCAAGCCGCTGTTCTCCTCCCACATGCTGGATCTGTCCGAAGAGTCTCTGGAAGAGAACATCGACATCTGCTGCGAGTACCTGACCCGCATGGCCAAGATGAACATGACTCTGGAGCTGGAACTGGGTTGCACCGGTGGCGAAGAAGACGGCGTCGACAACAGCCACATGGATCAGTCCGCTCTGTACACCCAGCCGGAAGATGTTGCTTACGCTTACGAGCGTCTGTCCAAGATCAGCCCGCGTTTCACCATCGCTGCCTCCTTCGGCAACGTACACGGTGTATACAAGCCGGGTAACGTCAAACTGACCCCGTCCATCCTGGACGCTTCCCAGAAGTACGTTTCCGAGAAGTTTGGCGTTCCAGCCAAGTCTCTGGACTTCGTATTCCACGGTGGTTCAGGTTCCACTCTGGAAGAGATCCGCGAGTCCATCTCCTACGGCGTAGTGAAGATGAACATCGACACCGACACCCAGTGGGCAACCTGGGAAGGTCTGCTGAACTTCTACAAGAAGAACGAAGCTTACCTGCAAGGCCAGCTGGGCAACCCGGAAGGCGCCGACAAGCCGAACAAGAAGTACTACGATCCGCGCGTATGGCTGCGTGAAGGTCAGACTTCCATGATCGCTCGTCTGGAGAAAGCATTCTCCGACCTGAACGCCATCGACGTACTGTAATTCGTTACCGCACCTTGATTGCATGAAAAGGCGCCCTTCGGGGCGCCTTTTGCATTTCTGTGATCCGCACCGGTTGGTGAGTGGAGGGGGAACTGGGTATTATCGAAACAACTTTGCTTATTTTATTAAACAATTTGCAACCAAGGCAGGATGCTGAGTATGCAGGCAGGAAAGCACAACGGATATCAGGAGCACGTCGCCTCCTACTACGCGGCCACCCGCAACGACTCGCAACAGTGGCCCGAGCTGGAGGGGGAGCACAAGGCTGACGTCTGCATCATCGGCGGCGGCTTTACCGGTCTCAATACCGCCATCAATCTGGCTGATGCCGGTTACAAGGTCGCCTTGCTGGAGGCCAACCGTATCGGCTGGGGGGCGTCGGGGCGCAACGGCGGCCAGCTTATTCGCGGTATCGGTCACGATACCAGCCAGTTCGCCCGCTGGATTGGTGAGGAAGGGGTGCGCGAACTCGACCTGATGGGGCTGGAGGCGGTGCAGCTGGTGCGCGAGCGGGTTGAGCGTTTCAATATCGAGTGTGACCTCACCTGGGGTTACTGCGATCTGGCCACCCGTCAGCGCCATCTGGCAGGTTTCGAGGAGGATCTCGACCATCTGGCGAGCCTTGGCTATGAGCACGAACTCAAACTGGTGCCGCGGGAAGATATCCATAGCGTGGTGGGGTCGGATCGCTATATCGGCGGCCTTATCGACATGGGCTCCGGCCATCTCCATCCCCTCAATCTGGCGCTCGGCGAGGCGCGCGCCGCTGCCAGCCTCGGGGTTTCCCTGTTTGAACACTCCAGAGTGACCCATATCGATTACGGCAAGCAGGTAGAGGTGACCACGGCTCATGGGCGGGTCACTGCCGACTATCTGGTGATCGGCTGCAACGCCTATCTCAACGACCTCAATCCGGAGCTGGGAGGGCGGGTGCTACCCGCGGGCTCCTACATCCTCGCCACCGAGGTGCTCGATCGCCGCTTGCGCCAGCGATTGCTACCGCAAAACATGGCGGTGTGCGATCAGAACGTGGCGCTCGACTACTACCGCCTCTCCGCTGACGGTCGCCTGCTGTTTGGCGGCGCCTGCAACTACTCGGGAAGGGATCCCCGCGACATCAAGGCCTTCATGTTGCCCAAGATGCTGCGGGTCTTCCCCGAGCTGGCTGGTACCGCCATCGAGTTTCAGTGGGGCGGCATGATCGGGATTGGCGCCAACCGGCTGCCGCAGATTGGCCGCTTGAAGGAATACCCAAACGTGTTCTACGCCCAGGCCTATTCGGGTCACGGCCTCAACGCCACCCATATGGCGGGCAAGCTGGTAGCCGAGGCGATCCGCGGCGAGAGCCGGGGTTTCGATCTCTTTGCCAGCGTGCCCCATATCACCTTCCCCGGCGGCCCGGCGCTGCGCTCCCCGCTGCTGGCTTTGGGTATGCTGTGGCACCGGATGAAGGATATCTTCTGACCCCCATTGTCAGCCTGCGCAGTGATGGCTGAACTAAGCCCCCTTGCCAGCCCTTGTTTATAGCGGGTTGGCACTATCGTTCCGCCCTATAGACCAAAAGATGCATTCGCGCCAATCTCGTCCCGTTGGCGCTATCTTTTAGGTGTGAGAGCGGTTATCTGCCAAGGGGCAAGGATTTGACAGATTGCCGAATATTTGCCGAGAAAGGGCTGGAGACGGGGGGAGGAGGACCAAGATGGAGATAAATGTGGTCGCGTCAGGCGGGCTCAGCCCGCTGGCGCAACGGCAGGGTTCTCCCGCTGTGCAGGCACAGGAGAGGGTTGCAACTTCACCATCAACGGGCAATGACAGCCTGGTGCGCGACCTTGGCGCTGTGCTGGATAAGCTCGGGCTGTCGCCGAAAGGGGCGGATGGCGGCGGGAGCAGTGCTTCAATCAGGGATTCGCTGGAAGCATTCATCAACACCATGATGGGCTCCCTGCAACAGCAGCAGGAGCAACAGTTGGCATTGCAGCAACAACAGCGGCAAGAGCAGGAACAGCGCAAACTCGCCATCGCCGACAGCAGCGAAAACTCGCTCAAACGGGATCTGGAGCGCCTGCTGGATACGCTGGATCAACAGGGCGGACAGGACAAAGAGAGCGAGCCAGGAGCCGAGCGTGAAGCGGTGAACCCCTTGCAGAGCCAGCTGACCAAGCTGCTGGAGAGCAGTGGTGCGGCAGAGAGCGGGGTTACCCTCAAGGAGGTGCTGTCAGGGTTGGCCAGCAAGCTGCCGAGCGAACCTGCCGAGCGAAAAGGGTATCGGGTCGATACCCAGGTTTGAGCTGGTTGGCAACGGCAGTAGAGTAGTTGCAGAGCATAAGGGGCGGAAAGCCCTTTATTGGGCCGGTTCCGCCAGTCGCCACCCCTGTTCGTCCTTCATCATCCACACCTCGGCCTCTTGTGGCAGCACCTGGCCCGCCTCGAACTCGCCATATTTGCGCTCGAGCTCCATCAGCCCCATCTCCTGCTGGAAGGGGCCTACCCGGTCGTAGACCAGGTCCTCGTCGTGCAACACCTGCAACTGATCGAGCCCCTGCTTGAAGTGGAGCTGGTAACTCACCTTGACCAGATAGACCCCCTCCATCCGCTCCTCCTTGCCGAGGATGGTGAAGTCGCTGATATCGAACAGGTTGGCGTCTGTCTCGGCCAGCAGCTTGGCGGTGACCTGCTGGCGGATATCCTCTTCACCGGGCCCTGCACTGCAGCCATAAAGCCAGAGGGCTAGCAGGGGGATGAACCACTTTTTCATCAAAACTCCGGACAAGTACAAAACGAGAGGGGCGATTGTGCCACGCGAATGCGCGGCGGCAAACCTCGGCTCACGGTTCCAGTGAACGTTCCAGCACGATGGCCTCGGCCCGATAACCTGCCAGCTCGCGGCGATAGCACTCGGTGAAGCCTCTGCGCAGCCAGAAGGATAGAGCACTCTCATTGCTGGCAATCACTGACAGGCGAAGCCGGGTAGCCCCCCATGAGCTTGCCATCGTGCAGGCGTGAAGATAGAGCGACTGACCACGGCCACACCCTTGCCAGGGTTCCCCCACCAGTAACAGACCCAGATAGGCGGTGTCTGGATTGGGGTAGCCGCGCAGCAGATCAATGACAGCGGTGAGCTCTCCCTGCTCCCAGCGGCCGATGAGATGTTTGTCGGAGAGAGGCAGGCCGGGTGGGCAGGCGACAAGTTCCTCTTCTCCTGCCTGTGCAGAGAGAGGGGCATTGCTCACCGCCGCCTGATAGGAGGGGGCCTGCTCGAACAGCCGCTGCAAGGCAGGTGCATCGCTTGTCTGCAGCCGACGCAACTCAGTGTGCATCACTTACCATCTCGAGATGTTTGGCAAAGGGGATAGGCCCCATAAAACCGGTGACCCGCTGCCCTGTCAGCTCCTTGCCCTCGCGGTCGAAGAAGATGAGGGTCGGCAGTCCCAGCACATTGAGGGTGTTGAGCAGCTCGATATCGGCATCGTCGTTGGCGGTAACATCCGCCTGCAGCAGCACCATCTGGCCGAAGCGCTCCCTCACCGCGGGATCGCTGAAGGTCTTGTGCTCGAACTCCTTGCAGGCGACGCACCAGTCGGCGTAGAGGTCGAGCAGCACTGGCTTGCCGCGGGCGGCGGCCAGCTGCACCTTGAGATCATCCAGCGTCTTGATGCGGATAAACTGCGGTGCCGTTTGACCGGCATCCGCCGTGACGGCAGCAGGAGCGGCCGGTTGCAGCAGATCCTTGCCCACTACCACGGCGCTGATCATCGCCAGCAACAACACGAAGCCGCGCACGCTTTTGGCCACCGAGTGGGGCTGGTGCTGGTTGTGGTGATAGAGATAACCGCACAGCAGCAGCCCCCAGCCGAGCCATGCTAGAGTGGCAATCTGATCGCTCCAGAGCCGTGACAGCAGCAGGATCGGCACTGCCAGCAGGGCGAAGCCAAACAGCTGCTTGATCACATCCATCCAGGCGCCCGCCTTGGGCAGCAGCTTGCCACCCGAGGTGCCGAGCAGCAGCAGCGGCAGACCCATCCCCAGTGAGAGCGCATAGAGCGCCGCCCCGCCGAGCCAGAGATCGCCGCTCTGGGCCACGTAGATCAGTGCCCCCGAGAGCGGCGCCGTGGTGCAGGGTGAGCAGACCAGCCCGGAGATCATTCCCATGATAGCGACCCCGACCACAGAGCCGCCCTGCTGGCGGTTGGAGAGACTGGAGAGCCGAGTTTGCAAACTGCTCGGCAGTTGCAGGGTATAGAGTCCGAACATGGAGAGGGCCAGCAGCACGAACATCACCGAGAGGGCGATCAGCACATAGGGGTGTTGCAGCGCCGCCTGGAATTTAAGACCTGCCGAGGCCACTACCAGCCCCAGCAGGGTGTAGGTGACCGCCATCCCCTGCACATAGACCATGGAGAGCAGGAAGGCGCGGCCGGTGGAGAGGCGATGGCCGGCACCGGCGATGATGCCGGTCAGGATTGGGTACATGGGGAATACGCAGGGGGTGAAGGCGAGCCCCAGCCCCAGCGCGAAGAAGGCGACGATGCTGAGCCAGAAACCCTGATTGCCGAGGGCGGCGGCGAGCTGATCCTGCTGGCTAACCGGTGCGACGCTTTGTGCCGTTTCAGCAGTGGATGCTGTGGTTGCCGTGACCAGCGGGGCCACATCGATCAGCTTGTCGGTCGGCGGGTAGCAGAGGCCGTCGGTGCAGCCCTGATAGCGCACCCGCAGGGTGGCGCCGTCGCCCACCTCCTTTAGCGGCACCGCGATGCTCACCTGCTGGTAGTAGACCCGGGTCTTGCCGAAGAAGTCATCCTCGTGCTCGGTGCCTTCCGGCAGGGTCGGCTCGCTGAAGGTGAGGTTGTTCCCCTTGAAGCGCAGGCTATGGCGATAGAGGTAGTAGTCGTCGGCGATGTGGAGGGTTAGCAGCAGCTGATCGCCACGCTGTTCGCTCTCGATCTGAAAGGCCTCATCGACCTGCAAAAATTTGGGTTTGGCATTGGCCTCAATGCCCAGCGAGCTGAGCAGATCGGTGCCGCTGGCGTGGGCAGGGGCGCTGCCCGCCGCTGTCGTCAACAGGGCACAGAGCAGCAACAGGGGAGAGAGCAAGCGGGTGAACGTCATGAGGTCTCCCCATTGAGCCAGTCGAGATAGGCGGGTAGTCCGGCACTCACCGGCAGGGCCAGCAGCTCGGGCACCTCATAGGGGTGATTGGCTTGAATACATGCCTGCAGCTCGGCAAAGAGTGGCTGGCGGGATTTGATGATGAGCTGGATCTCGGTGGCGCGCTCCACCTTGCCTTGCCAGCGATAGACAGAGGTGACGCCCGGCAGTTGATTGATGCAGGCGGCCAACCGCTGGTTCAGCAACTGTTCGCAGAGAAGGTCGGCACTGGTTTGATCTGGGCAGGTGCAGAGCACCACAATGGCGTCGGTCATAAAGCGGATCTTCACCTCGTTGGGGTAAACCGGGCAGGCGCTCTTGCCGTCTCATCCCTTTCCGCGGATGAAGGTGAAAAAAGCGCCTGAAAATCAGCGGCTACTATACCCCAGAGCCGCTTCAAATAGCATCTGTAGCCATTTGTGAGCCAGCGCCAAAAATTTGTGGGGGGCATGAGATAGACGCTGTCATGGGGACAGGGCAGAATGAGCGGGCTTGTTCCCAATTGACGTAAGGAAATGTATGACCCAACAGAATGAGCAGCAGAGAAACCGCATGTTGAGCCTGCTGCGCGAAGGTGAGCGCCGCATGTTGGTTCAATTGGCCGGGCTGCTGCGCACGACCGCCGATGAAATCAATGCCGAGCTGGAGAAAGAGGAGTTGATGGGAACCCTTGAGCAGCCCATTACAGTGGAGTATCTCAACGGCGTGGTGCAGCACCATCTGTTCGAGCGCAAACACAAGGGAGATATGGCGGTTGCCCAGCAGATCCTGAGCGATTATCAGAGCGAGCTGGAAGCGCTGCAGGCTGCCCAGGCCCAGCCTGAAGAGGCTGCCGCCGCCGACGAGAGCGGCGAAGAGCTCAAGGCCCAGGCTTGAGCGACGGGCAGGTCTGAATCCTTACCTCTGAATCAGCCGACCTGCCAGCGCTGACACTTTTTGCGGCCCCATCATGTCTGCCATGATGGGGCCGTGTCGTTTCTTCTGTTGCCTTCCCTTGTTGACCTTCACTTCTCGGTTTCAATCCAACGGATTCGTGCCTTAGCGCGCCTCTTGTGGCATGCCGTGCGGCACTTCGCGGGGGATGGGGAACACCTTGTCATAGCCCCAGTTGTAGACGAAGGCATAGATCAGGTAGAAGACGACGAAGCCCAGATCCAGCACCAGCGCCTCCAGCAGGCTGACGCTCAGCCACCAGGACATGACCGGCAGCGCGACGATCAGCAGACCGCCCTCAAAGCCGAAGGTATGCAGCACCCGTTGCCACAGGGTTTTGTGGGTATGGCCCTGATATTTCAGCAGCAGCTTGTCGACCCCGATGTTGTAGATGTAGTTCCAGACGGTTGCCAACACCGAGAAGAACAGTGCCAGCGGGCCCATATGGTTGAGCCCGACCCCGGTAACCCAGCTGGCCAGCGGGGCGGCAATCAGCAGGCCAATAAATTCAAAGCCAATGGCATGGCGCAGGCGATCGTTACGGGTACGCATAAGTCACTCTCTCAATCAGATTTATTCACGGATTGCTGGTTAATCTATAGATCTTTAGCGATAGATTCATGTTGGTATCCATCGCTAAAATAGATGGATGAGAGAGCTTGCCGGAGGGCCATGAGATGACGCCATCACTGGAACAACTGAGGATCTTGCTGGCGGCCGCCGAAACCGGCTCGTTTTCCGCTGCCGCCCGCAAGCTGGGCAAGGCGCAGTCGGTGGTGAGCAGCGCCATCGCCAATCTGGAGATCGATCTGGCGCTCACCCTGTTTGACCGCAGCGGCCGCTATCCGCAGCTGACGGAGGCGGGGGCCCGCATGGTGCAGGAGGCGGGGATCCTGCTGGCGCAGAGTGAACGATTGCAATCCATTGCCGGGGAGCTGGCGGCCGGGGTGGAGACGCGCCTCACTCTGGCCATCGATGATGACTCCCACCTGCCCTGGCTCGGCACCCTGCTGGAGGAGTTCGCCACTCGTTACCCGACCGTGGAGCTGGAGCTGCTCTTCCCGTTGATGGAGGATGTGACCGAGATGCTGGTGACCGGCCGGGCCCAGCTTGGCATCAGCTATCAGAAGGTGCATCCCCAGCGGGAGATAGTCGCCCATTCGCTGGGGGAGGTTACCATGCCGCTGGTGGTGTCACCGGATCATCCGCTGGCCCGCAAGCAGCCGCTGCGGGAGGTCGATCTGCAGGGGGCACGCCAGCTGATGGTCACCGGCCGACGGGAAGGGAGCGAGCGCCAGCGTTTTCGCATCTCGGCTCAGGTGTGGTGGGTCGAGGGGGATCTCGGGGTGCTGGAGCTGGTCAAGCGGGGCCTTGGCTGGTCCGCCATCCCGGAATTTCTGCTGCATCAGCCGCTGGCTCGCGGCGAAGTGGTGGTGCTGGAGCCGGACTTTATCGCCAGCCACGCGCTGGCGCTGGAACTGCAGTGGCATCGCGCCCGCCCGCTGGGGCAGGCGGGGCGCTGGCTGAAGGAGGCACTGCTGGCGCGGGTGCCTCGCTAGCCGACCTTACTCGGTCAGGGCGTAAGGCAGGGGTTGCAGGGTGAGGCGGGAGCCTTCGTCCTGCTTGAGGCGGAATTGGGCGTCAGCCTCGGTATCTTTTGGTAGCACGGCGGTGAGCCACACCTGCCCGGCCTGTTGCCAGGCGTTGAGCACCATGCCGCTGCGACGCCAGTTGTCACCCAGTTGCAGCTCCAGGGTATCGCCGCTGGCAACTGGCTCGCCGGTAGTCCCCGCCAGCAGGAACAGGGCGCGGTTGTTGGCGCCGCGATACTTGGCGCGGGCCACCGTCTCCTGCCCCATGTAGCAGCCCTTGTTGAAGCTGATGCCGTCCAGTGCCTGCAGGTTGAGCATCTGCGGGATGAACTCCCCCTGATGCACCGCTTCCATATGTGGCAGACCCGCCTTGATCTCGAGCCCCCACCAGAGTGACTCGTCACCTTGCGGCAGGGCATCGGCTTGCTGATTGCTGACCAGCAGCCAGCGATCCTGTTCAATCTTCACCGCCATGCCGCCGTCGATCAGACCGCTCTGCTCAAGGCCGAACTGGGCAGAGATCCAGCTATCGCTGCCCGTACCGGCGATCCCGGTGGCGTGACGCTCATCGGCGGCGATCTCGACCTTGGAGAAGACGGCAAATTTCTTCAGCTCCGGCAACTGACGTTCCAACACGGAAGGGCTGGTCAGCAGCAGCAGGCTGTCGTCGAGGCAGAGCAGGTGGAAATTGCTCCACAGCTTGCCCTTGGGATCACAGTGGCCACCCTGGGTCTGTTGCCCCGGTTGCAGGGCGTTGACATCACAGGTGACCTGACCTTGCAGATATTTGGCGCGATCCTGGCCGCTGATACGGGTGATGGCCAGCTTGGTCAGGGGGAAGCGGGTCGGCTCGGCAGGAAAAACAGGTGGTTGCAGGCTCACGATGGTATTCCAGAGAGAAAGTATGTGAGCTGCATGGTAAAGACGTAACTAATGTTTGTCAGCCGGAAAATCCAGCTGGTACCATCCCCCGGTCTTTGTAAGGAGAGTGCCATGTTGAGCCCAGTTGAAAAATCCCGCCTGAAGTGGGCCTGCCGTCGCGGTATGCTCGAGCTGGATGTGATCTTTATGCCCTTTTTCGAACACGAGTTCGACTCCCTGAGCGAAGCCGATCAGCAGACCTTTATCCGCCTGCTGGCGAGCGACGATCCGGATCTGTTCAAATGGTGCATGGGTCATGGTGTCCCTGCCGATCCGGCATTTGCCGCCATGATCCCGATGATCCTGGAGCGCAATCAGGCGCGCCACGACCGCCAGGGGTAATACTGTGGAGCGGGTGATCATGACGGTTCACCCCTCCCGCCATCAGCAATATTTGCTGGTGGCCCTCTTTCTGTTGCTGCTCTGGCCGGTGGCTGGCCTGATTGCCGGTTGGCAGTGGGCACTGTTGCTGCCCGTCTGGCTGGCGGCGCTCTGGCTGAGCTGGCGTGCGCTCGCCGCGCCCCCGTTCGAGCTCGTCTGGGATGGCCAGTGGCTGCAGTGGCAAGGTCGTCGCTATCAGCTTGACAAGAAAAGCCGCATTCTGCCCGGTGTGCTCAGGCTGGCGCTTTGTCCCGATCCGCAAGAGAGTGGAGCCGTGTCGCCACGGCAACTGTGGCTCTTCTCCGATGCCCTTCCCCCCGAACATTACCGCCTGCTGGCGCGAGCCATCCACTTTCTGCCGTCCCGGCGCTGACGCCTGCTTTCCGTGATGACCATGCGCTGATTTATCGCGATAAGCTGTTGCCATGTGGCTGGCGACACTCTTTTTGTGGCTGAAAAGCGGTTGAAAACAAGTGACCCCGCCGGGGCGGGGTCACTGATTGCTGTAACGTTTTGCGGGAAGGGGGATTAATCCCGCTCCGGGGTCAGCACGGTCGGCTTGGAGTCTGGCAGCATATCCGGATAATCCAGGTTGTAGTGCAAGCCGCGAGACTCCTTGCGCTGCAGGGCGCAGTTGACGATAAGCTCGGCCACCTGCAGCAGGTTGCGCAGCTCCAGCAGGTTGTTGGAGACACGGAAGTTGGCGTAGTACTCCTGCACCTCCTGCTTGAGCAGGTCGATACGGCGCTTGGCGCGGGCCAGGCGCTTGTTGGTACGCACTATCCCCACGTAGTCCCACATCATCAACCGCAGCTCGTGCCAGTTGTGCTGGATCACCACCAGTTCGTCGGAATCTTCCACCTTGCTCTCGTCCCACACCGGCAGGCGCGGCGGCTCCACGCTCATCGGCAGCTTGGCCAGAATGTCGGCCCCCGCCTGATGGGCATAAACCACGCATTCCAGCAGGGAGTTGGAGGCCATGCGGTTGGCGCCGTGCAGACCGGTGTAGGTCACTTCACCGATGGCGTAGAGACCGGGGATATCGGTCTGGCCGTTGTTGTCGATCATCACGCCACCACAGGTGTAGTGGGCAGCCGGCACGATGGGCATCGGCTCCTTGGTGATGTCGATGCCGACCGCGAGGCAGCGCTCATAAATGGTCGGGAAGTGCTTGATGATGAAATCGGCCGGTTTGTGGCTGATATCCAGATACATGCAATCCGCCCCGAGCCGCTTCATCTCGTGGTCGATGGCGCGGGCGACGATGTCGCGCGGCGCCAGCTCGGCCCGCTCGTCAAACTCCGGCATAAAGCGGCTGCCGTCCGGGCGGCGCAGATAGGCCCCCTCGCCACGCAGCGCTTCGGTCAGCAGGAAGTTGGGATCATCGGGGTGGAACAGGCTGGTGGGGTGGAACTGGTTGAACTCCAGGTTCGCCACCCGGCAGCCGGCCCGCCATGCCATGGCGATGCCATCGCCAGAGCTCACATCCGGGTTGGAGGTGTACTGGTAGACCTTGGAGGCACCACCGGTGGCCAGTGCCACGAAACGGGCGCGGATCACCTCGACCTGCTCGGCGTTGCGGTTCCAGACGTAGGCGCCCAGCACCTTGTTGCCTGGCAGGTTGAGCTTGCGTGTGGTGATGAGGTCGACCGCGTTGAAGCGCTCCATCAGCTGGATATTGGGGTGAGCGCGAACCTGATCGATCAGGGTGAGCTGCACCGCCTTGCCGGTGGCATCCGCCGCGTGGAAGATGCGGCGATGGCTGTGGCCCCCTTCCCGGGTGAGGTGGTACTGGGATTCACCGTCGGCGTTCTCCTCCTGATCGAAGGGGACCCCTTGCTGAATGAGCCACTGGATGGACTCGCGGGCGTGGCGAGCGGTGAACTCCACCACTGCTGGGTCACACAACCCGGCGCCCGCGTTGAGCGTGTCGCTCACGTGGGATTCGATGCTGTCGGTTTCGTCGAAAACGGCAGCGATGCCTCCTTGCGCATAGAAAGTGGCCCCTTCACTGATAGGCCCCTTGCTCAGAACCAGGACTTTGGCGTGGTCTGCCAATCGCAACGCGAGGGACAAACCAGCGGCACCGCTGCCAATGATCAGTACATCGCAAAGGTATTCAACACTTGCTTTCATAAGTATCATTGGCCTGGATTAAGAACTGGCACCATGGTAGCCCAAGCGAGGGCGAGGATGCAGCCTGCATCACATTTTTTTCAATTGAAGCGAACTTTCTCTGATTCTCCCTGTCTGAACTTGTGCGCTTAGGAAGGGCCGGAAAAGAAGAACGATAACCTGATGGGGGTTTTACGGCTCTGATGAGCGACCAGAATCTACTGGACGAACAACTGGTTGAACGGGTCCAGCGCGGCGATAAAGCAGCTTTCAACCTGTTGGTAAAAAAATACCAGCAAAAGGTGGTCAACCTGGTTGCCAGGTATGTCAACAATCCCGGCGATGTGCCCGATGTGGCGCAAGAGGCCTTTATAAAAGCCTACCGTGCATTGCCGACATTCCGTGGCGAAAGTGCTTTTTACACCTGGTTGTACCGAATTGCCGTGAACACGGCGAAGAACTATCTGACCTCCCAGGGGCGTAGGCCCCCGAGCAGTGATGTGGAGGCTGACGAAGCGGAGTCTTATGGCGGCGGTGAAGCCTTGCAAGAGGTCTCAACCCCCGAAAACCTGGCGCTGACTGACGAGATCAAACGCACCGTGTTTTCAGCCATTGAGGCATTGCCGGAAGACCTGAGGACAGCTATCACCCTCCGCGAACTGGAAGGGCTGAGCTACGAAGAGATTGCCGAAATCATGGATTGCCCTGTGGGTACGGTCAGATCCCGTATCTTCCGGGCGAGGGAAGCAATCGATAAAAAGCTGCAACCTCTGATCGAGAATTAACTGGGGAAAGACGGGTTAACTTATGGCAAATAAAGAGCAAATCTCTGCCCTGATGGATGGTGAGCTGAGTGACGCAGAGGTACTGAACGAGCTGGAGATGGACTCCGACTTGCAAGATACCTGGGGTCGTTACCACCTGATCGGCGATGCCATGCGGGGTGACCTGCCGGTCAATCTGCAACTGGATCTCAGTGACAGCATTATGGCTGCGCTGGAGGATGAGCCCACCATACTGGCACCCAAGCCGGTCGAGACGGCTCCCGTACTGCAACCTGCCGTTGCACCGGTCAAGACAGATTCTAGTGTGGTTCCGTTGTTCCGCCGTGTCGGTCAGCAACTGGGTCAATATGCCATTGCCGCCTCCGTGGCCGCTGCCGTTATCTTCGGGGTGCAGCAGTATCAGGGGCAGGATGGCGTTCCGGCCAATCCGGTGCTCAATACCATTCCAATCGGTGGCAGTGCGGCGCCGGTGAGTGTTCACTATCCGCAACAGGATGGCGCCCGTGCCCGTCAGCAAGGGCTGACCGAACAGCAGATGCAGGAGCAGCGGGAGCGGATTAACGCCTTCCTGCGTGACCACCAGTTGCAGCAGCGCCTGTTGCAAGACAGACAGATCCAACAATAACGAATTGTCAGGGATACAAACGTGCGCCAGTCCAGCCGTATTTTGCTGGCCTCTCTCCTGCTGATCAGTGCCAAGGCCTCGGCCGACGATAAGTCGGCCGAGGCCTTGTTGCAGCAGATGCAGAGTGCCGTGCAGCAACAGAATTTCGAGTTGTCCATGGTCAAGGCCCGTCAGGGGCGTCTTGAACCGATCCGGATCAGCCATGCCGTCATCAACGGCAAGGAAGTGGCCCACCTCAGTTACCTTGACGGCAAGGCGATCGAGTATCTCCAGCGTCAGAACGAGTACACCTTCTTTGAAAACAGCCATGATCCCTACACCCTGAAGGATGCCCGCTTTCCCGGTATCTGGTCGACCCTGGTGAAGATGCCGTTGGCACAGGTGCTGGAGAGTTATGATCCTGTGCTTGCTGGCCGTAGCCGGGTGGCCGGCGAGGTCGCTCAAGTCGTCAGGTTGGTGCCCAAGGAAGCTGACAAGTATGGCTTTGTGCTCTGGATTGACGAACGTAGTCACCTGTTGCTGCGAGTCGACATGGTGGAGCGGGAGGGCAATCTAGTGGAGCAGATGCTGGGGGTGGATCTGCAATTGCAACAAAAACCGTCCCCATGGCTGGTAAAGCTGGCCAACAGCAAGCAGCCCTCGGCGCTGGCGCTGGAGGATGCCTATCCTGCACCGCAACAGCAGTTGAACTGGCAGATCACCTGGTTGCCCGATGGCTTCAAGGTGCTGTCGCAAGACCGGCACCAGCTGGTGACCACCAGTGTACCGGTGGATTACATGATGCTCTCCGATGGCCTGGTGGATCTCTCGGTCTACGTCTCTCGGGTCGATCCCAAGCAGGCGGTGCGCCAGCAGCTGATCCGCCAGGGGGCGACCTCGCTGGTGAGCTACGTCAACGAGGTGGGGGTCGAGATCACCGTGGTTGGGGAAGTGCCTGCCGAGACAGCCAAACGCATCGCCGAGTCGGTGCAGCCGTTGGCTCGCAACGAAGCGGTGCAGTGAGTCCATGTTCTGGGTTCACAGTAGTGTGCGGCTTGCCGTTGGCTGTGAGTCGTGTTCAGATCCTGCCATTGCATGAGCACGAGGTGTTGCCGTGAATGAGATGAGTGAAGAGCTGGCGACCGTGGTGGCCATTGAGGGTGACCATGCTTGGGTGGAGTGCGAGCGTCGCTCCGCCTGCAGTGGTTGTCAGCAGCAATCCAACTGCGGTACCGGCACCGTTGCCAAGGCGTTTCCCCTGAAAGCTCCTCGCTTGCGAGTCAGGCTGACCGCCGAGGTGCGGGTTGGCCAGCAAGTGAGGCTCGGTATCCCGCAGGAGAGTCTGCTGCGCGGGGCGGCGCTGGTCTATGTGCTGCCGCTTTTCTGCCTGTTGGCCGGCGCCTTGCTGGGGCAGCTCTGGCTGGCACCGCTGCTCTCGGGCGGGGAGGGAATGACCATTCTCTGCTGCCTGCTGGGGGGCGTGCTGGGCTTTTTACTGGTTCGTTACTTTTCCAACCGCCTGGATCAGGGGCGTTACGGCCCGCAGATGCTCGGCGTTGTCGTCCCTGTCCGCATCCTCCCCTGACCGAACAGGCGCTATTTCACTGGCGCTGGCGACTAAAGAATGGCCGTCAGCCGGGTTATCCAGTAAAATCGCGCCTCCATAACTGACCTTAACTAATTTTGAGTGACTCTTGCTCGATGAAACACATTCGTAACTTTTCGATTATTGCGCACATCGACCACGGTAAATCGACCCTGTCGGACCGTCTGATCCAGACTTGCGGTGGCTTGTCCGACCGCGAGATGCAGGCTCAGGTGCTTGACTCCATGGATCTGGAGCGCGAGCGCGGCATTACCATCAAAGCACAGAGTGTGACCCTGAACTACCAGGCACAAGACGGTAACACCTACCAGCTGAACTTTATCGACACCCCGGGCCACGTGGATTTCTCCTACGAGGTCTCCCGCTCTTTGGCGGCCTGTGAAGGGGCGCTGCTGGTGGTGGATGCCGGCCAGGGGGTTGAGGCACAGACTCTGGCAAACTGCTATACCGCCATGGAAATGGATCTGGAAGTGGTGCCGGTGCTGAACAAGATTGACCTGCCGGCCGCAGAACCCGAGCGGGTTGCCGAGGAGATCGAAGACATCGTCGGTATCGACGCGGTCGATGCGGTGCGCTGCTCCGCCAAGACCGGCCTGGGTGTTGACCTGGTGCTGGAAGAGATCGTCGCCAAGATCCCGGCACCGGAAGGTGACCCGGATGCCCCGCTGCAGGCGCTGATCATCGACTCCTGGTTCGACTCCTATCTGGGCGTAGTCTCTCTGGTGCGGATCAAGAACGGTTCCCTGAAGAAGAACGACAAGATCAAGGTGATGAGCACCGGTCAGGTGTGGGGTGTCGATCGTATCGGTATCTTCACGCCCAAGCAGGTGGATACCCAGGGGCTGGGTTGCGGCGAGGTAGGTTGGGTTGTCTGCGGTATCAAGGACATCCACGGCGCGCCGGTGGGCGATACCCTGACTCAGGCCAAGAACGGTGCCGACAAGGCGCTGGCTGGCTTCAAGAAGGTGAAGCCGCAGGTTTATGCGGGTCTGTTCCCTATCTCCAGCGATGACTACGAGTCGTTCCGTGACGCCCTCGACAAGCTCTCCCTGAACGATGCCTCCCTGTTCTTCGAACCGGAGAGCTCCACTGCGCTGGGCTTCGGCTTCCGTTGCGGCTTCCTCGGCATGCTGCACATGGAGATCATTCAGGAGCGTCTGGAGCGTGAATACGATCTGGATCTGATCACCACGGCGCCGACTGTAGTGTACGAGATCGAGCTGACCGACGGCTCCACCATCCACATCGACAGCCCGGCCCAGATGCCCGCCATCACCAGCATCAAGGAGATGCGCGAGCCGATCGCCGAGTGTCATATCCTGCTGCCGCAGGAGTACATGGGCAACGTGATCACCCTCTGTATCGAGAAGCGTGGCGTGCAGACCAACATGGTCTATCACGGCAAGCAGGTGGCACTGACCTATGAAATCCCGATGGCGGAAGTGGTGCTCGACTTCTTCGATCGTCTGAAATCCACCAGTCGCGGTTACGCCTCGCTGGATTACGGCTTCAAGCGTTTCGAAACCTCCGACATGGTCCGTCTGGACATCATGATCAACGGTGAGCGGGTCGATGCTTTGGCCATCATCACCCACAAGGACAACGCCCAGTATCGCGGTCGTCAGGTGGTGGAGAAGATGCGCGAGCTGATCCCGCGCCAGATGTTCGATATCGCCATTCAGGCAGCCATCGGCAACCAGATCATCGCTCGCAGCACCGTCAAGGCTCTGCGTAAAGACGTAACCGCCAAGTGTTACGGTGGTGACGTGAGTCGTAAGAAGAAACTGCTGAACAAGCAGAAAGAAGGTAAGAAGCGGATGAAGTCCCTCGGCCGTGTCGACGTGCCGCAGGAAGCCTTCCTCGCGATTCTCCACGTCGGAAAGGATTAATAGATGGCAAGCACGTTTTCCCTGATCCTGGTGGTGGTCTGCGCGATCACCGGTGTTATCTGGTGTCTGGACAAGATGATTTGGTCCAAGCAGCGCGCCGCCAAGATTGCCGTGGCTCGTGCCCATGGCGGTGCCCACCTGGATGAGAAGACCCTGGCCAAGGTCGCCCCCGTGCCGGTCTGGATTGAACAGACCGCCGGGGTCTTCCCGGTCATCACCTTTGTGCTGATCCTGCGTTCGTTCATTTTTGAACCGTTCCAGATCCCGTCAGGTTCCATGATGCCCACCCTGCTGGTGGGCGACTTCATCCTGGTGGAAAAATTTGCCTATGGTCTGCGGGACCCGGTGACCAACACCAAGTTCCTCGAGACTGGCGAGCCCAAGCGTGGCGACGTGGTGGTGTTCAAGTATCCCCTTGAACCGCGCGTTGACTACATCAAGCGGGTGGTCGGCATGCCGGGTGATCGGGTCATCTATCGCAACAAGGAGCTGATGATCCGGCCCAAGTGCGAAGAGCAGGAAGGGAAAACGTGCCCGGGCTTCAAGAAGCTCGACGTCAAGTTTGAACAAAGAGGCGAATTTACCCAGATGGGGATCCCCCTTGACCGCTATACCGAGCAGTTGGGTGATGTCTCCCACGAGACCCTGCGCAATCCGCTGATGCCCGACATGGTTGGCCGTTACTATCGCCAGCCCGGCACCTACCCCGACGAGTGGGTGGTACCGGAAGGCCAGTATTTCGTGATGGGCGACAACCGCGACAACAGCACCGACAGCCGCTTCTGGGGCTTTGTGCCCGAACAGAATCTGGTCGGCAAGGCGGTCGCTATCTGGATAAGTTTTGAATTCGAGCGCGAAGAAGGCTCCCTGCTGCCAAGTTGGGTACCGACAGGTGTGCGCTTCAACCGCATTGGCGGAATCAAGTAAATGAATATCAAGATGAACAGACTGCAGTCCCGTCTCGGGCATGTCTTTGCGGATCTGGAACTACTGACCCGGGCGCTGACTCACCGCAGCGCCGGCTCCCGTCACAATGAACGACTGGAATTTCTGGGTGACTCGATTTTGAGTCTGGTGATTGCCGACGATCTCTTCCACCGCTTCCCGCAAGCGGCGGAAGGGGATCTCAGCCGGATGCGCGCCACCCTGGTGCGCGAGAAGACCCTGGCCGAACTGGGCCGGGAGTTTGACCTTGGTGATCACCTGATCCTGGGCCCCGGCGAACTCAAGAGCGGCGGTTTTCGCCGTGAATCTATCCTGGCTGACACGGTCGAGGCGGTGATCGGTGCCGTCTATCTGGATACCAATCTTGAGACGGTGCGGACACTGCTGCTGAGCTGGTATGCCAGCCGCCTGGAAGAGATCAAGCCGGGCATCGAGCAGAAGGATCCCAAGACCCGTCTGCAAGAAATTTTGCAGGGAAGCCGCAAATCCCTGCCGACCTACACTGTGACCAACGTCAAGGGCGAGGCCCACAACCAGGAGTTCACTGTCCAGTGTGACGTGGAAGGTCTGGATGGTCCCCTCGTCGGGGTCGGCACCAGCCGTCGCAAGGCCGAACAGGCCGCGGCGCAGCAAGCATTGGAAAAACTGTCATGACAGATACCACCTACTGCGGCTTTGTCGCCATCGTGGGCCGCCCGAATGTGGGCAAGTCCACCCTGCTCAACAAGCTGCTTGGCCAGAAGGTCAGCATCACCTCGAAGAAGCCCCAGACCACCCGTCACCGGATTTTGGGGATCGATACCGAGGAGAACTACCAGACCATCTATGTGGATACCCCGGGTCTGCACATTGAAGAGAAACGGGCCATCAACCGCCTGATGAACCGTGCCGCCACCAGTTCGCTGGGTGATGTGGCCATGGTGGTGTTCATGGTCGACGGTACCCACTGGACCAAAGACGACGAGATGGTGCTGGGCAAGCTGCGCAATCTCAAGTGCCCTGTGGTGCTGGCGGTCAACAAGATCGACAACGTCAAAGAGAAAGAAGATCTGCTGCCCCACCTCGAGTGGCTGGGCCAACAGATGAACTTCGCCCATATTCTGCCCATCAGTGCCGAAAAGGGCACCAATGTGGAGAAGATCCGCGAGTGGGCCAAGGATCTGCTGCCGGAAAACGTCCACTTCTTCCCGGAAGATTACGTGACTGACCGCTCCTCCCGCTTTATGGCCTCCGAAATCATCCGCGAGAAGCTGATGCGCTTCACCGGTGAGGAGCTGCCCTACTCGGTGACGGTGGAGATCGAGCGCTTCAAGGTGGAAGAGAACGGCCTCTACCACATCCACGGCCTGATCCTGGTCGAGCGCGATGGCCAGAAGAAGATGGTCATCGGCAACAAGGGCGAGAAGATCAAGACCATAGGCACCGAAGCGCGCCTCGATATGGAACGTCTGTTCCAGAACAAGGTGCACCTCGAGCTGTGGGTCAAGGTCAAATCCGGTTGGGCTGACGATGAGCGCGCCCTGCGCAGCCTCGGGTATGGCGACGACTGATTGCTGACCCCGGCTTTCGTCATCCACAGTCGGCCCTATCGGGAGACCAGCCAGCTGGTCGAGGTCTTCACCCAGGATAGTGGCCGATTTACTCTGGTGGCTCGCGGTTCTCGCGGGCCACGCTCCCCTCTCAAGGGGCTGCTGCAACCCTTTACCCTGCTCACCATCGCCTGGCGCGGCAAGGGCGATCTCAAGAACCTCACCCAGGTCGAATGCCCGGATCACTCCCTGCGTCTCGGCGGCGATCGCCTCTTCTACGGCCTCTATCTCAACGAGCTGGTTTACTACCTGCTGGAAGCGCACACCCCGTTCCCCGAAGTATTCGACGCCTATGCCCGTGCCATCATGGCGCTGGCCGATGGCGAGACGCCGGAGCTGCCGCTGCGTCGCTTCGAGTTCCTGCTGTTGCAGGCGCTCGGTTATGCGGTGGATTTCGAATACACGGCGGACGACGAGTCGCCCATCGAGCCGACCCTGCTCTATGGCTTCGAGCGTGAATTGGGCTTTGTTGCTTGCGAGCGGGCGCCGGATCCCCGTACCCTGTTTCTCGGTGCCCACCTGCTCGCCTTTGCCGAGGGACGTTTCGATACCCCTCCCTTGCTGCAGGCGGCCAAACGTTTCAGCCGATTGGCACTGCAACCCTATCTGGGCAAGCGCCAGCTAAAGAGCCGGGAGCTGTTTTTAAAACGCAAAGCCAGCATGCAAGGCTGACACAGATTACAGACATACGGATATTGGCGCGGGGTGATTCGCTGACCGCGCAGTCAACAGATGAAGCCTTTCAAGGAGTTCTCAATGAGTGAAATCTATCTGGGTGTGAACATCGACCATATCGCCACCCTGCGCAACGCCCGTGGCACCCAGTATCCGGATCCGGTTCAGGCCGCCTTCGTTGCCGAACAGGCCGGGGCCGATGGCATTACCGTGCATCTGCGTGAAGATCGCCGCCACATCACCGACCGCGATGTGGAGATCCTGCGCCAGACTATCCAGACCAGAATGAACCTGGAGATGGCCGTGACCGAAGAGATGATCGGCATCGCCTGCCGCATCAATCCCCACTTCGTCTGTCTGGTGCCGGAGAAGCGCACCGAAGTGACCACCGAGGGCGGTCTGGACGTGGCCGGTCAGCTGGCCAAGGTGACTGACGCTGTTGCCCGTCTCTCCGCTGTGGGGGCCCAGGTTTCGCTCTTTATCGATGCCGATCCCATCCAGATCGATGCGGCTGCCGAGAGTGGCGCCCCCTTTATCGAGATCCATACCGGCCGTTACGCCGATGCCACCACCGATGCCGAGCGCAACGCCGAGTTCAAGCGTATCGCCGCAGGCGCCTCCTATGCCGCTGGCAAGGGGCTCAAGGTCAATGCCGGCCACGGCCTGCACTACCACAACGTCAAGGCTATCGCTGCTATCCCCGAGCTCTATGAGCTCAACATCGGCCACGCCATCATTGGCCGTGCCGCCTTCGATGGTCTGGCCAAGGCCGTGAGCGATATGCGCCTGCTGATGCAGGAAGCCCGTCAGGGGATCTGATGCTTCGGGCACTGGCAACGCACAGTGGCCATATGAAACAAAAGGGACTCCATGGCGTCCCTTTTGTTGTTTCTGCCGATGGGAATATCGCAGTCGTCAGACCTGCTGCTGCGCCCATCTTCCCAGACGTTGCAGCGCCTCGCCGAGCAGCTGGCGGGAGGTGCCTATGTTGATCCGCACATACTCTTCGCCATCGCTGACGTAGTGGGAGCCATCTTCGATGATGACCCCCGCTTCGACTGCCCACCTGCGGGTCACCTCGCTTGCGCTCATTCCGCTCCCTTTGGTATTGACCCAGACCAGATAGGAGGCATCCATCGGCATGACTTGGAAGTCGGGCAGATTCTCCCTGAAGTAGCGCGCCAGCAGGGCGTAGTTCTCTCTCAGATAGAGATTCAATTCGGCCAGCCATGCATCGCACTCGTTATAGGCGGTGATAATTCCCCAGAGCCCGAACACATTGGGAGAGGTGATGGAGTTCTGCTCAAGGCGCGCTCTGAAGCGGTTTCTTATCTGCGGATTTGGAATGATGCTGTAGGAGGTTTTCAATCCGCCCAGATTGAATGCCTTGTTGGGCGAGCTCATCAGCATCATGTTGTTGCAGTAACGCTCCTCCAGTGCCAGAAAGGAGACGAACTCGCCATGGATGATGTGCTCTGCATGCACTTCATCGACCATCATCAACACCTGATGGCGCAGGCAGATGTCGGCAACGGCTTCCAGCTCGGCCTGACTCCAGATCCTGCCCGACGGGTTATGGGGCGAGCAGAGAAAATAGATTTTGGGCTTGTGGCTAATGATCTGCTCCTCCAGCTTCGCCAGATCGATCCGGTATCGTCCTTTGTTCAGGGCTAACGGGTTGGCGACAACCTTGACCCCCTGCCTTTCGGCCGCCTTGGCAAAGGGATCATAGACAGGGGTGTTCATGATGATGCTGTCACCCGGCTGGCAGAATGCCTGCACCGTGTAGTGCAGGGTGGAGACGGTACCATAGGAGAGGGTGATCCACTCCCGTTCCACCGCGACCTTGTGGTGGCGGGCCTGGAAGTTGATGACCGCCTCGTAGAAATCATCGATGCAGTGGGTGTAGCTGAAGGTGCCCCAGCTGATGATTTCGCTGAACTTGCGAGCCACAGCCGGCGGCGATTTGAAATCCATATCGGCAATCCACATGGGAATGCTGTCGGCGGGAACGGGGCCAAAGCGGCTCTCGATCACTTTCATATCCCACTTGCGGCATTTGTCGCTGATGCGATCTGCCAGCTCGTCGAAACGGGAGGATTGCAAGTCGGCAGAGGGGGTTGGGAGGCGCAGGGCCTCCCGATCTTTACAGGAGAGCATCGAGATTATCCTTCACGGTTTGAACCTGAGCGCCAATGATGACCTGCACGCTGTGCTCGTCGATCTTGACGACGGAGAGGGCGCCAGCCTGTTTCAGGATCTTCTCCTGCAGCTTGCCCATATCGTGTACCACCAGTCTCAGCCGTGTGACGCAGTTGTCCAGGCTGACGATATTCTCCTTGCCACCGAGGGCACTCAGGATCACGGCCGGGTCGTGTTTCGCAATCTGGATATCATCGACCTCATCCCTGCCGGGGGTCTTGATGTCATATTTCTTGATGTACCAGTAGAAGACGGTGAAATAGATGGCAGACCAGATAAGGCCAATGGGAATTATCAGATACCACTTGGTTTGCCAGCCCTGCATGATGCCGAAAATAAGCAGGTCAAGTGCACTGCCATCGGTATTGCCGATGGTGACGCCACACATGGCCACCACAAAGAGCGCGGCGCCGGTCATAAAGACATGGAACAGATAGAGTACCGGCGCGACAAACAGGAACAGGAATTCGATGGGCTCGGAAATACCGGTCACGATAGAGACCAGTACCCCGGAGATAATCAGGCTCTTGATTCTGGTTCGATTGCCGGGCGTGGCTGCCATATACATGGCCAACGCTGCAGCAGGCAGACCGAATATAAAGGTCGGCATAAACCCTTGCGACAGGAAGGCGGTTGCTGCCGGGCTGATAGGTTCACCCGCTTTCAACTGGGCGAAGAAGATATTGAGCGCGCCGGAAATGGTTTCGCCATTGACCAGCTCGGTACCGCCTGCCGGGGTAAAGCGCACCATGGCCAGCATGATGTGGTGCAGACCGAGCGGTTTGAGCAGGTTGATGGCCACTCCGTAGAGGAAGGCACCAAAAGAGCCGGCAGAGATGATCATGTTGCCGACCGCAGTAATACCGAGCGCCACATAGTGCCAGAAGAGCGGCATGGCGAGACCTATCAGCGACATGACCAGCACGGTGATGATGGGCACGGAGCGCAGGCCGCTGAAGAACGAGAAGGCGTCGTGCAGTTTGAGGTTATAAAAACGGCGATGGATGAAGTAGGTTACGATCCCCGACACTATGCCACCCAGCACACCCATGGAGAGGGTCTGAACCCCCATCACCATGGCTTGCCCCGCCAGTTTGATATTTTCCGGCGAAGCCAGTTGGCTGGTACTGGCGAGATAGAAGTTGATCCCGATATTCATCGCCATATAGCCGACGAAACCGGAATAGGCCGCGACACCCTTGTTCTTTTCGGTCAATCCCATCGGAATACCGATGGCAAACATGATGGGCAGATAGGTGAAGCCGAAGCTGCCTACGGTTGCCACCAGATTGAAGACGAGCTGGGTATATTCTCCACCAAGAAAAGGAAAATTATCTATGGTGGAGGGGCTGGTAATGGATGACCCCACCCCCAGCAGTAGTCCCATGAATGCCATCAAAGAGACGGGAAACATGAATGTTTTCCCCAAACTCTGGGCAAATTCCCATACCTTATTTCGCAAGGATGCGCGAGCCATCATTATTATCTCCCAGACCTGTTACCGTAATTTTATTGTTATCAAATCTTGTTATTACTCATGCACATACGGATTTTCGCCTCGACAACTTCCTCCATGGCGGCCATGGCGGGTACCAGATACTGGCGCGGGTCGCTGGCATCCGGATGAGAGCCAAGGAAGGCTTTCATTGCATCGGCGAAGGCTATCTTCAGTTCGGTCGCAACGTTGACCTTGCAGATCCCGAGTTCGATGCAGCGGCGCACATCGGCCTCCGGTACGCCGGAGGCGCCGTGCAGCACCAGCGGAATATCTACCTGCTCGCGAATGGCGGCGAGGCGTGCAAAGTCCAGACGGGGCTCCTCCTTGTAGAGGCCGTGTGCGGTACCGATGGCCACGGCCAGCGAGTCGATACCGGTACGGCGGACAAACTCGGCAGCCTTCAGCGGATCGGTAAATTTGGCATTTGCGGCATCGACAATGAGGTCATCTTCCTGACCACCCAGCTGGCCCAGTTCCGCTTCAACGCTGGCGCCCATGCGATGGCAGAAAGTGACCACACTGCGTACTTTCTCGATGTTCTCTTCAAACGGAAAGTGCGAGGCATCGATCATGGCCGAGCGAATGCCCGCTTCGACCTTGTTGTGGATGTCCTGCTCGTCTTCGTGGTGATCCAGATGCAGCACCAGCGGGATGCGGTACTCATGAGCAGCTGCCTGACAGATGGAGACCAGATATTCGACCCCGGCATGGCGATAGGTGCCCGGGGTGCCAGCCAAGATCACCGGAGAGCGCATGCGAGCGGCGGTGCGAGCCACCACCTGCACGGTTTCCAGGTTGTGGATGTTGAAAGCCGGTACGGCGTAGCCACGGCGCTGGGCATCTTTGAGCATTTCATGGGAAGAGATCAGATACATAGTGACTCCTGAGCGTCCTGATTGACGCGAGATCCTGAGAAAAGGGAGGAGAGCTGGGTCGGGTTTATCTCCCAGCCAGCTACCCAGATGTGTTGTTGATTGAGTTCAGTGGTGAGGGCGAGCAGGTTGGCCTGTTTGCCAACCGCCAGTGAACCGAGACGATCGGCAATGCCGAGCATCTTTGCTGGTGCCAGCGAGGCCATTGCGATGGCTTCATCGAGCGGCACATCCGCCAGCTGCACCATGTTGCGTACGGCGCCAAGCAGGGTGAGAGTGCTGCCCGCCAGACCGCCGGTTTCGGTGCGTACCACGCCGTTCTTCATCTCGACCCGATAGTTGCCAAGCAGATAGTGACCGTCGGGCATACCGGCGGCGCGCATCGCATCGGTGATCAAGAGCAGGCGCTGGCCGGCGCAGCAGTGACAGAGCTTGAGCACGCTCGGGTGGAGATGATTGCCATCGGCGATCAGCTCCAGCCAGGCAGCGGGATGGACAAGACCTGCACCGACCATGCCGGGTTCGCGGTGGTGCAGGCCGCGCATGCCATTGAAGCAGTGCACCAGCCCGGAGGCGCCCGCTGCCAGCGCCGCCATGGTGGTATTGTGATCCGCCGCCGAGTGGCCCAGCATTACCCGCACGCCGTTTGCGGCAAGATGGTGAATGGACGCGATGGCGTTGGGCTTTTCCGGTGCCAGCGCGACCACCTTCAGGGTGCCGCGCGCCAGCTGTTGCAGGTGGTTCAGCTCGGCAATATCCAGCTCCCGAAACAGCGCCTGATCGTGGGCGCCCTTGTTGTCCGGTGTGAAGTAGGGCCCTTCCAGATAGCAGCCGAGCAGCTCTGCGCCCGGCATGCCACGGGCAACGCCATCGGCAATGCGGGCAAGAGCTTGCTCTATCTCGGGGAGTGGGGCGGTGACCGTAGTGGCAAGAAAAGCGCCGACCCCTTCTGTCGCCTTGGCCATCGACAAGGTTGCCAGCGCGCCCTCATCGTTATCCATGACATCGACGCCCGCACCGCCGTGGACATGACCATCGATCAGCGCAGGTACCAGCAGCTCGACATCTCGCGCCGGATCGCCATCCGTGATGGGGTCGATGGCGGTGATGATGCCCCCTTCATGGGTCAGCTCCTGATGTTCCAGCCAACCCTGTTCGGTCAGCAGGCGACGGGCACGGATCCGTGAGGCCATCAGATGCCCTCCTCGACGAGAGCGGCATCTGCCTGACGCTCTTTACCTATCTCATCTGCCAGCGAGGTGAGACCCCGGTGGCCGCAATCAAGGGCCTGCCGGCGGAATTCACGGGCGCTGAGGCCATCGCGCTCCAGCACCATCTCCAGTAGCAGCTGCAAGTTGGTACCGGTAATGACCTCCCGCTCTGGCTGGTGCAGTGAGAGGGTAGAGGCGACCCGAAACGGGGTGCCGCCGAGCAGGTCGGTCAGGAAGACCACGCCATCCCCCTTGTCGACCTCTGCCAGCGCCGCTTCGCACTGTGCCTGCAGCAGGGCGGTGGTGGAGCTCTCGGGAAAGTCGATGGCGATAACCGCTTTCTGTTCGCCGAGGATCTGCAGCATGGCGCGCTCCAGACCGCTGGCGAAACCGCCATGACCACAAATAATGATGCCCAACATAGTCTGTTCCTTTACTGCAAAGGGGGCCGGCTTGCTGCCGGCTCCGGATTAGAGGAAACCGGCGAACTTGCCGACGATACCGAGTACCACCGTGATGACGATGAGGCGCAGCGGGCTCCAGCCTTTGCGGATCAGGGCGTACATCGCCAGGGTGTAGAGCAGCGGCAGGAAGGCGGGCATCAGCTTGTCGAGCACATCCGCCTGCAGTTTGACGACTGCATCACCGGCAGTGATCTCCAGCGTGGTGCCAAGACGCACGTAGGTGGCGACCAGCGCGCCGATCACCGTCATACCGACGATGGAGGCAGCATGCCCCACCTTGCGGGTATTGGCCTTGATGACCGGAATCGCCGCTACCCCCATGCGGTAGGCGTAGTGCGCCAGACCAAAACGCAGGCCGAAGTGGACCACGTTGAACAGCAGGAAGAAGACCACGGCACCCATGATGGAGCCCTGCAGCGCCAGATCTGCCCCTATGCCGCCACAGATGGGGAGCAGGGTGAGCCAGAACATGGCATCGCCGATCCCGCCGAGCGGTGCACCAACGGCAATCTTGGTGCTCTGGATGCTGTTGACGTTCTGCTTGGAGCGCTCCATCGCCAGCACGATCCCCATCACGAAGGTGACCAGGAAGGGGTGGGTGTTGAAGAAACCCATGTGCCCTTTCATGGCCCGGGAGAGATCCCGCGGATTGGTGTGGATCTTCTGCAGTGCCGGCAGCAACCCATAGAGCCAGCCGGAGGCCTGCATCCGCTCATAGTTGAAGGAGGCCTGCAGCAGCAGGGAGCGCCAGGCAAAGCGGTTGATATCCTGCTTGGTCAGCTCGGCGCCAAGCTGCTGATCTTCATAGGTGTCGTCGGATTGTGGCCGGGTATTGTGCGGTTCGGCGCTGGAGATGATCCGCGCAGCTGTGTTGTTAGATGCCATCTTCGGTTTCCTCCTGAACAGGACGAGCTTGCGGGGTGGTGGTACGCATGAAGTCGATCAGGGCCATGGCCAGCGCGGCGGCGGCGATGGCCAGAACCGGCAACTGGAGCCAGGCGGCAGCGACGAAACCGAGGATGAAGTAGGGGATATAGACGTTCTTCATCATGATCTTGAGCAGCACGGCAAAACCGATGGCGGGCATGATGCCGCCAGCAACGCCGAGGCCGTCGATGAGGCGGGCAGGTAGCACGTCGATGGCCGCCTTGGCATGTTCGGCCCCGAAGTAGGTGGGCAGGAAGGCACAGAGGAAGTAGAAAGTGCCCAGCGCCAGCAGTGCCAGGTAGTTGACCCGCTCGATACCGCGCACGTCAGCCGCTTCGGCCATGCGATCGCAGCGGGACATCACCCCCGACATCACCGAGAAGAGGAAGGTGATCCCCATCTGCACGGCAACGGCGAAGGGAACGGCAACCCCTACCGCCACATCCGGCTTGACCCCGGTGGTGATGGCGAAGGTGGCGCCGACTATGGTGCCGATAATGACGTTGGGCGGTTGCGCCCCCGCCAGCGGGGCCAACCCCATCCAGACCAGCTCCAGAGTACCGCCCACCAGAATACCGGTAGGCAGGTCGCCGAGGATGAGGCCAACCAGCGGCCCCAGCACCACGGGACGGTGGAAGTGGGTCAGACCGTTGAACAGGTCGAGTCCGGCGAAGAACGCCAGGATGCCAAGCAGCAGACCTTGTAACAAACTGATTTCCATCACAATTGTCCTTAATCAGAGCAAATTGAAAATGTCCTGTGCCGGTTCGGTCGGCACGCCCTGGACATAGCACTCGACACGGGCGTCCCGCAGGGCGCGAAATGCGGTGATGTCCTGTTCGTCCACGGATACGGTCTTGTGGATTTGACGCTTGCCGTCGGCGTAATGCATGTTGCCGACGTTGATCCGGGAGATGGGGACACCTCCCTGAACCAGAGTGTTGAAATCGGTCGGGTTTTTGCAGACCAGCAGGATCTTCTGGCGATCTGCCGCCTTGTGGATGTTGTCGATCACCTTCTGGAGCGGCCAGAACCGCACCGCAATGCCTTCGGCCAGCACCATCTCCATCAGGTTCTGCTGGATGGGGTCCTCTGCCACCTCGTCGTTGGCGACCAGCACCAGATTGGCACCGGCAAAGCCGACCCACTGGACGCCGACCTGACCGTGGATCAGACGCTCATCGATCCGGCTCAATACGATATTGGGCATCACAGCACTCCTTCTTGGTGGAACGGATAGATATTGACCCCCTGTACGACCCGGTTGACCTGACCGGTGGGGCAGGGATTGTCCGGGCTGATCCCCAGTCCCAGCGAGGTATGGAAGGCGTAGTACTGGGCATAGAGCAGGTAGCAGAAGGCGAGCTGGGCATCGTCGCCATGCAGGGTGGCGGGCAAATAGATGTACTCCCCCTCCTCGATGGCGGGATGGCGCTGGTCGGCGATGGCGACCACCCGGGCGGCCTTGCCATCGCTTCGCAGCTCGCGCAGCAGATCCAGATCGTATTGCCGGGTGTAAGGGTCGTTGGAGATGAGCAGCACGATGAGCGTCTGTTCGTTGACGACCGATTTCGGACCGTGGCGAAAGCCGGTGGGGGAGTCGAACATGGCGACCAGACGGCCGGCTGTCAGCTCCAGCAGCTTGAGTGCCGCCTCTTGCGCCACCCCTTGCAGACTGCCGCTGCCAAGATAGATGACCCGCTCGGGCAACGGCTCGTTCCAGGCCGGTACGCGCTGCACAACCTGCTCCAGAATGGCGTCGCTGGTAGCGACCAGCTGCTCGCAGTGCTGGCGGTTGAACCGCTCTGGCAGAAAGAGAGCCAGACAGCTCAGCATCATGCTGGTCAGGCTGCTGGTCATGGCGAAGCTGCGATCATTGGTCTGGGGCGGCATCAGCAGGGCCAGAGAGTGGGCATCTTGCTGGCAGCGGCGATAGAGCGCCCCTTCACCGTTGCAGGTCAGCACTAGATGGTGGCAGTGGCTGAGCAGCTGGCTGGCCAGTTCGACCGCCGCCACGCTCTCGGGGCTGTTGCCGGAGCGGGCAAAGGAGATAAGCAGGGTCGGGCAATCTTCGGCCAGATACTCGGCCGGATTGGTGACGATATCCGTGGTGGCGATCGCCTCGACCCGGGCATGCAGGTGGGCCGAGAGATAGGGGGCGAGCGCCCGACCGGCAAAGGCGGAGGTGCCAGCCCCGGTCAGGATGATGCGCAGCTCTTGTCGGGCGAGCAGGGGGGTCAGAAAACGGGTCAGCGCAGGACGGCACTCCTCGACCATGGCGAGGGTCTCGCGCCAGGTGGCGGGTTGCTGGCGAATTTCACGGGCAGTCGCCAGGCCATTGGCACTGCGCAATATCTCTTCTGAATAACCAAGGATCATGTCTGCAACTCCTTATACAACAGGGTCGAGCTGGGAATGGCGGCGAGAGGCCGCAGTGCAGGCGCTGGCGTAGTGCCGCAGCACCTCCTGCACCTGATCGAGAATGAGGTCATGGGGATTGGCCGAGAGCGTGCCCTGACGCACCTTGCGATACTGCAGGGGCAGATGCTGGCTCAGCAGGGGGAGCGGGATGGGCTCCGCCGCCAGATTGGCCAGCAATCTGGCGTAGCACTCATCGACCCGGCTATCGGGCCAGTAGTAGCGAATGCGATCCGAATAGCTGTAGCCACGGGCCAGCCGGCACTCGTTGGCACTGCCCTGGTAGTGGTTGCGCCAGAAGTCGGGGCGCTCCAGCATGGTCTCTTCCATCACCTTGCGCAGACCTGAACAGGCCTTGGCCACCACCAGCTCCTCCTCGATGGCGGCGAGGGCAAACAACGCTTCGCGCAGGGCGAAGGTGAGGGCGGGGCCGACTTTGAGAATGGCAAAGTGGTCGCGTACCAGCTGGCGGTAGGCCTCGGGAGTCTGGTAATCGGTGGAGTGGGCTTCGAACACCATGTGGGGATAGGCTTCGATCATCCGGCTAAGGGGCGCCGCTTTTTCGGGCCGGTAATCGATGACGCGGGTATGGTCAAACTCGACGCCGGGTTGCACCACCAGACCGATCACTCTGGGCCAGATATGGGCCAGCCCCGCCTTGTTGAAGGCCTGTTGATGGGCCTCGAGGGTGTGGCGTGCCGCCTCCGGCGTGGTGACCGCCAGCTCGGCAAGATCTTCATGGGCACCGCCCGGCACCGGCACCTCGGTGCCAATCACATAGACCAGATCGCTCTCGCCAAAAGTGGCCAGACAGGTTTGCTCGGCGATCTGCGCCAGCCGTGCCGCCCTTTCAGCGACCAGCTCATCGGTCAGGGGAACGGGATCACCCTGACAGGACATGCTGCAGTCGAGGTGGATCTTCTTGAACCCGGCAGCGACATAGCTGGCGATGAGATCTCCGGCATGGGCCATGGCCTGCTCGGCCGGTTCCCCCTGCCAGCGGTTGGGGCCCAGATGGTCGCCCCCCAAAATGAGGCGCTGCGCCGGAAAGTGACACTGTGCCGCCAGCTCGTAGAGGCGATCGCGAAAGTCGGCGGGGGTCATGCCGGTATAGCCGCCAAACTGATCCACCTGATTGGATGTGGCCTCGACCAGCAGCAGCTCATCCCCTTCGGCGGCCAGCCGTAGCGCGGCCTCCAGCACCAGCGGGTGAGCGGAGCAGACGGCGTAGATCCCGGTCTGTTCTCCCTGTTTATGTCTTTCGACCAGTGCCAGCATGGATTTCATTTTGATGTTCCTTGGTTGCTGCGGATGGAAATGTTCTTTCGATTTCTTTTCTTTACGGTAGTGGGGAGGAAAAGAAAACGAAACAAAAGAGTCGTCAGATCTTGAAAGGGATCACAAAAAGAAAGGTATCGAAAGATTTTGAATGGTGGGGAAAGATGATGAGAGTAGTGGTAAAGCGTAATGAAGGCTTGATTTGGCACCTTCGCTGAGCGTTAATATGCAAACGTAACGAAGTGAAAGCGATCTTTCACTACAGCATTCCGGCAGAAGAACTATGCAAACAAGCGAAAAAGGTGCGCTCGGAACCAGCGAGCGGCGGGAGCGGATTATTCAGCAGCTGCGCAGCAATGGCAGCGTTCAGGTCAACGAGTTGGCGAGTCACTATCAGGTCTCTACCGTGACCATCCGCAACGATCTGGCCTTTCTGGAGAAGCAGGGGGTGGCCGTGCGTGCCTACGGTGGCGCCCTGTTGTGCGAGCCGGGTCAGACGGTGCCGGAGCGCACCATTGCCGACAAGAGTGTGCTCAATACTCCCGTGAAACAGCGGATAGGCGCGCTGGCGGCGACCCTGGTGCCCTCAGGTTGTCGCCTTATCCTCGATTCGGGGACGACAACACTGGAGGTAGCGCGACATCTGAAGGGACATCAGGAGATCCTGGTGATGACCAACGGCATGAATGTGGCGAATGAACTGCTCGAAGCAGAAGGGGTGGAGCTGCTGATGACGGGCGGACATCTGCGCCGCAAGTCGCTCTCCTTCTACGGTGCGCAAGCGGAGCAGTCCCTGCAAAACTACCACTTTGACATGCTGTTTCTCGGGGTGGATGGCATCGATCTGGAGCGCGGCGTCAGCACCCATCATGAGGACGAAGCGCGCCTCAACCGCTGCATGTGTCAGGTAGCCGAGCGGATTGTGGTGGTCACCGACTCCAGCAAGTTTGGCCGGCGCAGCCTGCACAAGATCATCGATACCCTGCGTATTCACACCCTGATCACCGACGATGCCGTGCCTGCCGATATCCTTTCCGGTTTGCGCAATGCCGGTATCGAAGTGCTGCTGGTACCGGCCGATGGCGGCAAGGGGCAGGAGAAGCAGGGGCAATATAATCCAGTGCAATCAGCTATAAGCGGTTGATGACAAACGCGATAGACTGGGTTTCTCACTCACTGATCGAGCCTGTTATGTACCACCCCGATATCACCGAACTTGAACCTGTCGCCCGTGCGGCGGGAGCGGCCATCATGGCCATCTACAGCCAGCCCTTCGCTGTGGAGTACAAGAGCGACGAGAGTCCGCTGACCGCGGCCGACAAGGGGGCTCATGAGGTGATCGTTCAGGGGTTGGCGCGGCTGACTCCGGATATTCCCGTATTGTCGGAGGAGTCAGGGCCCGAGGTGATGGCTGCACGCCACGGCTGGTCCCGCTACTGGCTGGTGGATCCCCTCGACGGCACCAAGGAGTTTGTCTCCCGCAACGGCGAGTTCACCGTCAATATCGCGCTGATTGAAGGGGGGGCGCCGCGCTGGGGGCTGGTCTATGCCCCTGTGCTGGACAAGCTCTGGTATGGCGGAAAGGGTCTCGGTGCCTGGCGCATCGCCGATGGCAAGCGCGAGCCTATCCAGACCCGGCCTCATCGTGAAGGCGAGGCGTGGCGAGTGGTGGGCAGTCGCAACCACCTGTCGCAGGAAACCCTCGATTTCTTGGCTCCTTTTGGCGAGATCGAGCTGGTTTCCATGGGCAGTTCGCTGAAGTTCTGCATCATTGCCGAGGGGGGCGCCGAGCTCTATCCGCGCCTCGCACCTACCTGCGAGTGGGATACCGGCGCTGCACAGGCGGTGCTGGAGGGGGCGGGTGGCAGCGTCACCCAGCTCGATGGCTCACCCCTTGCCTACAACAAGCCCGATATCCTCAATCCCTGGTTTGTCGCCAGAGCGTGACCTTGTTGGTGCGCTGAGCATCGCGCAATAAAAAGAGGCCGGAGCGGGTTGTACATCCGTTCCGGCCTCTTTGTATTTGACGCAGTTTTAAAAGACTTTCTTGAACGGCTTGATGGTCACTTTGGCATAGACGCCAGCTACAACATAGGGATCGGCATCGGCCCAGGCTTTGGCGTCAGCCAGCGAGGCAAACTCGGCGATGACGGTGCTGCCGGTAAAGCCTGCATCGGCCGGATCCTCTGCATCGATAGCCGGGTTGGGGCCGGCGGTCAGCAGGCGCCCTTCATCCTGCAGGGCTTGCAGGCGAGCCAGATGGGCAGGGCGAACTTGCTTGCGCAGTGGCAGGCTATCGGGGACATCTTCGGAGTAGATGAGATACCACATGAGACAATCCTTTTCTGATGAGGGTTACTTTTTGGGTTCGTCTTTTTGCTGGGACAACTGCTCGGCAGGGATATGGCGATAGAGATAGACGCCGCTCAGCAGGGTAAAGACCAGCGTCATCCCCAGCAGGCCGAACACCTTGAAGTTGACCCACATCTCCTGCGGCAGGTTAAACGCCACGTAGAGGTTGAGCAGGCCACAGACGGTAAAGAAGCCGACCCAGCCGAGATTGACTGTGTCCCAGACCTTATCGGGCGCTTGCAGCTCTTTGGCCAGCATCTGTTTGATCAGATTCTTGCCAAAGCCGTAGCGGCTGATGAGCAGACCCAGTGCGAACAGTACGTTGATGACAGTCACTTTCCACTTGATAAAGGTGTCATCGTGGAAGAAGACAGTGAGGCCGCCGAAGAAGCCAACCAGCAGGAAGGTGAATAGCTGCATCTTCTCGACTTTGCGATAGCGGATCCAGCTATAGGCGAGCTGCAGACCGGTGACCACCACCAGTGCGCCGGTAGCCATGTAGATGTCGTAGAACTTGTAGACCGCGAAGAAAACGATAAGTGGAATAAATTCAATAAATTGCTTCATTGTTGGCGCCTAGTCCTCAAAGATGGCCTGCAAATTTCGCCCAGTCTACCTGCATGGCGGACAACGGCAAATGAATAAGACCGCTCATTTTTACGCCGGTTCCGTGCTGTCGCCAAACAGTTGGCGAGCAATGGTGAGCCCCAGTCGCTGCTGATCGGCCAGCAGGTCGCGAATATGACGCTCTTCGATAAGCGGGTTGAGCAGCACGGCGCGCAGCAGGGTGAGCGGTTGGGCGCCGTAGCGCAACACAGCGCGCTGGGTGCGGGAGACAAAGCTGTGCCCCTCGGCGCGCTGGGCTTTTTGTAGCGCCACGTTGAAGGCGTTGATCTGCTCGTTGGCCGCTTCGTCCAGCACCTTGCCCTGCAGATGGGGCGGGATGCAGCGGTAGGAGAGCAGGTTCATCACCGGTGCCGACATCAGCTCGAAGGCGGGGTCACTTTCGATGAGATCTGCCATCAGCCGGGCGCGGTCGTAGTTGGCCTCGATCAGGTCGGCATAGCCTTGCTGGCCAAACAGCTGGAAGGCGGCGTCCAGATAGAGGGCGTTGGCCGGGCGGGTGCCCTCCAGCGTAAAGCGGCCCTGATCGAACGAGGTGGCGCGAATGGCATAGGGCGCCTCCCGCTTGACCGCCATCATCAGGTCGGGCTGGCGGCAGAGCAGCATGCCGGTACCGAGCGGCACCAGCAGCTGTTTGTGGCCATCGAGGGTGACGGTATCTGCGCGCTCGATCCCGGCCAGCAGGTTTTGATAGCGGGGGGAGAAGAGGGTCGGGCCACCCCAGGCAGCATCCACGTGGAAGTGGATCTGCTCTCGTTCGGCAATGGCCGCCAGCTCAGGCAGGGGATCGATGGAGCCAAAGTCGGTACTGCCTGCCACGCCGACCAATGCCAGTACTTTCAATTTCTGCTCTTTGCACTGGATCAGCGCCTGTTCCAGCGCAGCCAGACTGAGCCGGTTCTGCTCGTCGGTCTCGAGGCGCCAGACGCTGCGGGCGCCCAGTCCCAGCAGATCCATCCCCTTGTCGAAGGAGTAGTGCATCAGCCGGGAGCCCAGAATGACTGCACCGCGATAGCCTTGCTCATAGAGCGCGAACAGGTTGTCGCCGCAGGCGCGGTTGCGGGCCAGCCAGAGAGCTGTGACGTTGGCGATGGTGCCGCCGCTGGTCATGACGCCGAGGGCGGCATCCTTGGCATGCATCTGCTCGCCGTAGAACGCATCGTCCCTGCCATAGATGAGGCGGTGCAGCTTGGCCAGCACCTCCCGCTCCAGAAAGCTGAGCAGGCGGGAGGACTCCATCTTCATCGGATTCTGGTTGAGCATCACCAGCAGGCGCGACAGCTCGGCGGTATAGGCCGGCAGGGGCGCCGTCATGTGGCCCATGTAGCGTGGCGAGGTGAGGTGCGAGGCGCCGGGTACCAGAGTAGCCAGCCGCGCCAGATACTCCTCGATAGGTTGGCCGACTGCAGGCATGCGGGATTGATCGAGCTGGTGGGTGAACAGGTCGCGCTGATAGGGGGCCTGACTGTCGTCGGAGTGGTGGAAGCTCTCCAGCAAGGTGTTCATCGCCTCGCCAAAGGCGGGATCCGCTTGTGCAAACAACTCAGTCAACTTCATCAGGTTCTCCAGACCAGGTCACCGGGTTAGGTGTCTATGCCGCTTGTCTCGGGCATCGGCGGCAGAGCATACACCAAAGGGGGGCGGGTGACAGCCACCCCATTTTTTAAGCGAACACTTGTACTCCGAAATGGTGCTGGGTAGAGTGAGCCACAGTTATTGTGGAGTCGATGTTATGAGTGGTGTGATGGATTACTCCCCCCGGGAGGAGCTGGCAAACCGGCTGAGTCACGGTGCGGGATTGTTGCTGGGGATTGTCGGGCTGGTGCTGTTGCTCATCAAGGGATGGGGACAGGGTACGCAGGCGCTGGTGAGCTACAGCCTCTATGGCGGCAGTTTGGTATTGCTCTATCTCGCCTCGACCCTCTATCACAGCATGGCTGAAGGGCGTGCCAGACGCTGGTGCAAGGTGTTTGATCACTGTGCCATCTATCTGCTGATTGCCGGCACCTATACCCCCTTTCTGCTGGTGGCGCTCGATACGCCGTTGGCGAAGGGGTTGATGGTGGTGATCTGGGCCCTGGCGCTGGCCGGGGTGGTGTTCAAGCTGGTGTTTATCAACCGCTTCAAGAAGTTGTCGCTCTTTACCTACCTGATGTTGGGCTGGCTGTCGCTGGTGGTCATCTACCAGCTCTATATCCATCTGGCCGGTGAGGGGTTGTTGCTGCTCGGGCTTGGCGGCCTTATCTACAGCCTCGGGGTCATCTTCTATGTGGCCAAGCAGCTCCCCTATAACCACGCCATCTGGCATATCTTTGTGCTGGGTGGCAGCGTTTGTCACTTTATGGCCATTTACGGCTACGTCGCCTAACGTCTTGTAACTAGCCCTTAATTGGTATTTTTGGCGCGTAAAAGGATAAATTCGTGCGGTATCACACAGTTGGCATCAGCGTTTGCTGACAAGCTAGGGCCAGTTCAATTCGCAAAGGATGCACGAAATGAGTGAAATCGCGCTTTCCATCAGCATGTTGTCGCTGGTGGCAGTGCTAGGACTCTGGCTGGGAAACTGGCGAGTCTATGGCGTTGGGTTAGGGATCGGTGGGGTGCTGTTCGGCGGCATCATAGTGGGTCACTTTGCCGGGGTGTCAGAGCTGGCGCTCGATGAGCAAACACTCCATTTTATTCAAGAGTTTGGCCTGATCCTGTTTGTCTATACCATCGGCATTCAGGTCGGCCCCGGTTTTTTCTCGTCATTGCGCAGCTCCGGACTCAAGCTCAATGCCTTTGCTGCTTTGCTGGTTATCCTGGGGTGCATCGTTGCGGCGGCACTTCATCAACTGTTTGATGTGCCGCTACCGGTGATCCTCGGGGTCTTCTCCGGTGCCGTGACCAATACCCCATCTCTTGGTGCGGGTCAGCAGATCCTGGCGGAGCTGGGAGCTCCCCATGGTTCAACCGGGCTGATGGGGATGGGATACGCAGTGGCCTATCCATTCGGCATCTGCGGCATTTTGCTCACCATGTGGCTGGTCAGGGTCTTCTTTCGCATCAAGATCGACGATGAAGCCGCCCAGTTCGAGTTGCAGACAGGTAAAACCAAGGAGAGCTTGCAGACCATCAACATCGCGGTACGCAACCCCAACATGCATGGCTTGATGCTGAGCGAGATCCCGAGTCTCGACGAGTCTGATGTCATCTGCTCACGCCTCAAGCGTGGCGACGAGCTGATGGTGCCGCGCCCTGATTCCCGTATCGAGCTGGGCGACCTGCTGCACCTGGTTGGTGAGCGCCATGCACTGCACAAGGTGTTGCTGGTGCTGGGTGAAGAGGTCGACACCTCCCTATCGACTCGCGGTACCGACCTGAGGGTGGAGCGGGTCGTGGTGACCAACGAGCAGGTGCTGGGCAAGAAGATCCGCGATCTTGACATCAAACAGCGCTATGACGTGGTGATCTCGCGCCTCAACCGGGCCGGTATCGAGCTGGTACCGACCAGCCAGACCAGTCTGCAGTTTGGTGACATCCTCAACCTGGTAGGTCGTCTCGATGCCATCGAGGCCGTGACCAATGTGGTCGGCAACGTGCAACAAAAACTGCAACAGGTGCAGATGTTGCCGGTATTTATCGGGATTGGCCTCGGCGTATTGCTCGGCTCCATCCCCTTCTACCTGCCCGGATTCCCGGCCGCTCTCAAATTGGGTCTGGCGGGGGGGCCGCTGGTGGTGGCGCTGATCCTGTCGCGGATCGGCAGCATCGGCAAGCTCTACTGGTTCATGCCCCCCAGCGCCAACCTCGCGCTGCGGGAGATCGGGATCGTGCTGTTTCTGGCGGTGGTTGGCTTCAAGTCAGGGGCCGGCTTTGTTGATACCCTGATCAACGGTGATGGCCCCTCCTGGATGCTATATGGGGCAGCGATTACCCTGATCCCCTTGCTGGTGGTCGGGGTGCTGGCGCGTCTCTATGGCAAGATGAACTATCTCACCCTCTGTGGCTTGCTGGCTGGCTCCATGACGGATCCTCCCGCATTGGCCTTTGCCAACGCCATGCACCCGACCAGTGGTGCCAGTGCGCTCTCATACGCCACTGTCTACCCGCTGGTGATGTTCTTGCGGATCATCTCGCCACAACTGCTGGCCATCATCCTCTGGGCCGGTGCATAGGGTTAAACCGGACAGGAGCATGCCTTGTCATGCTCCTGCCATTATAATGTAATATATTGATAATTTTAGTTTTTATTTTTCGGTAATCCCCTCATCACCCTTCTGTCTGGCTGAACGGTCCAGCCTCAAATCAGTCTATTCTTTCGAATTTTCGAACTGGTTATTTGCTCTCTCTCTGTGCAGAGTAGGCTGTGGCTTTTTGCATGCAAATCAGGATTCAGGAGAGAACATGATTACCAATTCCGTTACTCTGGAACAGGGCGTAACCGTCACCCAGCTCAAAGGTCAAGTTTATCAGGTGGCTGCAGATGGTAGCCGCAAGTTGCTGGTGGAAGGGGATGTGCTGCCGAAAGGGGCGGTGATCATGTCGCCGGATGGCGCCAGTTTCATGGGCGGCGGACAGTCTTTCAATGTGCAACCTGCCAGCGAGCAGAGTGAGCCTGCCGAAGAGGAAGATGCTCCCCAGCTGGCGCAAAACAGTGCCGCAGGCACACCCGATGATATCAGTGCCCTGCAAGAAGCCATTTTGGGTGGCGCTGACCCGACTCAGGCCTTTGAAGCCTCCGCCGCAGGCGGTGCACCTGCTGCCGGTGGTGGCGGGGTTGGTGGTGTAGCCGGAGCCAGTGGCAACGGCGGTTTTGTCACCATCGACCGTACCGGCTCCGCAACCATTGCCGAAGCGACCTTCGATACCACCTACAACACCAATGGCGAGCCACCGCTGGATGCTGCAGGAGAAGATGAGGTATTTGACCTTACGCCTCCAACCATCTCCGTGGTAGCGCCAGACAATACCAATGACACCACTCCGACCCTGACCGGAACCACGGATGCGCCTGCTGGCAGCACGGTGACCCTGGTGGTGACCGATGCCAACGGCAATCAGCAGACCCTGACCACTATTGTCACACCTAATGGCACCTTCACCGTGGATGTCGCCACACCGCTGGCCGAAGGGGGCTATCAGGTGACGGCTTCCGTGACCGATCCGGCCGGCAACACCGGCACCGCGACCGATGATGGCAGTGTGGATGTAACCGCTCCGGTGATTACTGTTGATGCACCTGACAATACCAATGACACCACCCCGACCATTACGGGCACTACGGATGCACCTGCTGGCAGCACGGTCACTCTGGTCGTGACCGATGCCAATGGCACTCAACAAACGTTGACCGCCATCGTGCAACCGGGTGGTGGTTACAGCGTAGATGTCACTACTCCGCTGGCGGAAGGCAGCTATAAGGTGACGGCCAGCATCACCGATCCGTCTGGCAACACAGGTACCGCTACCGACGATGGCAGTGTTGATAGCAAGGCCCCTGACCTGGCCATCACCCTGGATGCCGACATCACCGCCGACGACGTCATCAACGCCGCTGAAGCGGGTCAGCAGATCCCGGTCAGCGGCACCGTGACGGGCGAGTTCAAGGTAGGGGACACCGTCACCCTGACCGTCAACAACACCGAATACACCGGCAAGGTGGCTGCCGATGGCCGCTTCACCATCCTGGTGGCGGGCAGCGATCTGGCGGCCGATGGCGACCGCACCATCGATGCCAGCGTGACCAGCACCGACGTGGCGGGCAACAGCGCCACCGCGACCGACAGCGAAGGTTATGAAGTGGATACTGACCTGCCGAGCATCGACCTGGCGGCGATTGGCGATGGCAACCTGTCGGTGGATGAAGCCAAGGCGGTCGAGCTCAAGGGCACGACCAGCAACGTGGAAGATGGTCAGAAAGTCACCCTGACCGTGACCGACGTGAACGGCAAGTC
>NZ_JAAKPE010000019.1:0-72344 GCF_049171775.1 Aeromonas sp. 603404 | reverse complement strand
CTGATATGGCTCAGTCGGTAGAGCGCATCCTTGGTAAGGATGAGGTCCCCAGTTCGATTCTGGGTATCAGCACCATTAAATAGAAAGCCTCCCTGAAAAGGGAGGCTTTTTTGCATCTGTCATTTTTGATATCCCCTTACATTCCCCATTCCCGCAACCCCCCTCTGCTTGCAGTCGACACTGTTTATCTGCTGGTTTGAGTCCTAATGTGTTACTCATTTGACTGCTATTGATGGTTTTATCCAGATATTTAACCATGATTGATTGACGTAAAACGTTTTACATGTAAAATCCGGCGCGTTTTGCCTATTACGTGGAGAGAGAGCATGGCGCAGGATAACGAATACTGTTTGGGGGCGGTACCCGCCAAAGGGCGCAAAGGTGTGCTGTCGCTGATGCTGGTGATGCTCGGCCTGACCTTCTTCTCTGCCAGCATGTGGACCGGTGGTGCGCTGGGCACCGGCTTGGTGTTCGATGACTTCATCAAGGCGGTACTGCTCGGCAACTTGTTGCTGGGTATCTACACCGCTTGTCTCGGTTATATCGGTGCCTCAACCGGCCTCTCTACCCATCTGCTGGCTCGTTACTCCTTTGGGGTGAAAGGTTCCTGGCTGCCATCCCTGCTGCTCGGCGGTACTCAGGTCGGCTGGTTTGGCGTTGGCGTGGCGATGTTTGCCCTGCCGGTGCAGAAGGCGACCGGCATAGATGTGAACTGGCTGATCGCCATTTCGGGCATGTTGATGACGGTGACCGTCTACTTCGGGATCTCCGCCCTGATGGTGCTGAGCTTCGTGGCCGTACCGGCCATTGCACTGCTTGGCGGCTACTCGGTCTGGCTGGCGGTGACATCGACCGGTGGCATGGCTGCACTGCAGCAGGTACAACCAAGCAATCCCATAGAGTTCACCACGGCGTTGACCATGGTGGTTGGTTCCTTTATCAGTGCAGGAACCCTGACCGCCGACTTTGTTCGCTTTGGTCGCAAACCCTGGGGCGCCGTCATGATTACCATGGTGGCGTTTTTTTTGGGCAACACGCTAATGTTCGTCTTCGGTGCTGCTGGTGCGGCGGTGACCGGTCAGGCCGATATCTCGGAAGTGATGCTGATGCAGGGGCTGTTGATCCCCGCCATTCTGGTGCTGGGCCTCAATATCTGGACTACCAACGACAACGCTCTCTACGCCTCCGGCCTCGGTTTTGCCAACATTACCGGTCTCAAGAGCAAGCCCCTCAGCGTGATCAACGGCCTCATCGGTACGGCTTGCGCCCTCTGGCTTTACAACAACTTTGTCGGCTGGCTGGCCTTTTTGAGTACGGCAATTCCGCCGATCGGTGGCATTATCATCATGGATTTCCTGCTCAATCGTGAGCGTTACCGTCAATTTGCCGATCAGCAGTTCGAGACGGTGCGCTGGCAGGCGCTGGTCGCCACGGCAGTCGGGGTGGCTGTCGGCAAGTGGCTGCCGGGCATAGTGCCACTCAACGCGGTATTGGGCGCCGCCTTCACCTATTTCATTCTGGTTCGCCTCACCCAGCGGCCGGTTCTGGTACAGGAAGCTAACAAATGCTGATTCAACATATTCGTTTGGCCGATCGGGAAGGGTTGTGGCAGATCCGCTGTCAGGATGGGGTCATCACCGCCATTGAGCCCCATGACGAGCATGCCGTCGCCGGTCGGGTGCTGGACGGGGAGGGCGGTCTGGCCATCGAGCCCTTTATCGAGCCCCATATTCACCTCGATACCACCCAGACGGCGGGCGAGCCGAGCTGGAACCTCTCCGGCACTCTGTTCGAGGGGATTGAGCGCTGGGCCGAGCGCAAGGCGCTGCTGACCCATGAGGATGTGAAACAGCGTGCCATCCAGACGCTGAAGTGGCAGATCGCCAACGGCATCCAGTTTGTCCGTACTCACGTCGATGTCTCCGATCCCAATCTGGTTGCGCTCAAGGCGATGCTGGAAGTGCGGGAAGAGATGAAGGAGTGGGTGGAGCTGCAGATCGTCGCCTTCCCGCAGGAGGGAATTCTCTCCTACCCCAACGGCAAGGCACTGCTGGAGGAGGCTCTCAAACTGGGCGCCGACGTGATTGGCGCGATCCCCCACTTCGAGTTTACCCGGGAATATGGGGTCGAAAGTCTGCACTACATCTTCGATCTTGCCGAGAAGTATCAGGTTCTAGTCGATGTGCACTGCGACGAAATCGATGACGAGCAATCCCGTTTCATCGAGACGCTGGCGACTCTCGCCTACGAGCGGGGTATCGGCCATCGGGTGACGGCCAGTCACACCACCGCCATGCACTCTTACAACGGCGCTTATGCTTCCCGCCTGTTCCGGCTGCTGAAGATGGCGGACATCAACTTCGTGGCCAATCCGCTGGTGAACATTCACCTGCAGGGGCGGTTCGATACCTATCCCAAACGCCGCGGTATTACCCGGGTGAAGGAGATGCTGGAGGCGAACATCAACGTCTGTTTCGGTCACGATGACGTGTTCGATCCCTGGTACCCCATGGGCACCGCCAACATGTTGCAGGTGCTGCATATGGGGCTCCATGTCTGCCAGATCATGGGTTACGAGCAGATCAACGACGGTCTGAAGCTGATCAGCAGCCACAGCGCCCGCACCCTGAATGTGCAGGATCGCTATGGTATCGAGGTGGGCAAACCGGCCAACCTGTTGATCCTGCCTGCCGACAACGGCTTCGATGCGGTGCGCCGTCAGGTGCCGGTGCGTTACTCGATCCGCCACGGCAAGGTGATTGCCCAGACCCGCCCGGCCCAGACCGAGATCGTGCTGGGTCAGCCAGAGCCCATCGATTTTCGCCGCTGAGATTTCAATCAGGCTGGATGACGATTAGTTCCGCCTCTGGGCACAAGGGCCGCCATTGCGACATAATGGCGGCCTGACCCTGAGGGAGTGACACCATGCAAACCTGGTTCTATGTTGCTGCAGGGGGCGCCATCGGCGCCTGCCTTCGTTTTGGGATTGCCGAACTGATGGCCTTGCTGCTGGGGCGCCACTTTCCTTACGGGACTCTGGTGGTCAACGTGGTGGGCTCTTTCATCATGGGGGTAGCGTTCGCCCTCATCAGTCACGGTCATGTGGTAGAACACCCGATGAAGCCGCTGCTGATGGTGGGGATCCTCGGTGCCCTGACCACGTTTTCTTCCTTTGCCCTCGATACGGTGGTGCTGGCTCAACATGGAGCCTATCTGAAAGCGCTGCTCAATATCGGTCTCAATCTCTTCCTCTGTCTGGCCATGGTGGTGCTGGGCATGCAGTTGGTTGCGAGCCGGGTTTAAGGTGTCCGGACGCCAGTGGCTCTGGTAAACTGGCGGCCATTCTTTGCTCTATGGGTGTTTAAGGGATGTCAGAACAAGCAACGACAACGCATTTTGGCTTTAAAACCGTGGCCGCGACCGAGAAGGAAACTCTGGTAGCAGGTGTCTTCCATTCGGTGGCAGCCAAGTATGATCTGATGAACGATCTGATGTCGTTCGGCATCCACCGCCTGTGGAAGCGCTTCACCATCGACTGTTCCGGTGTGCGCAAGGGCCAGAAGGTGCTGGATCTGGCCGGTGGTACCGGTGACTTGACCGCCAAGTTCTCGCGCATCGTCGGCGAAACCGGTCAGGTGGTGCTGGCGGATATCAACGACTCCATGCTGAAAGTGGGCCGCGACAAGCTGCGCAATTTGGGGGTCGCCAACAACGTCTCCTACGTGCAGGCCAATGCCGAGGCGCTCCCCTTCCCGGATAACCACTTCGACGTGATTACCATCGGCTTCGGCCTGCGCAACGTCACCGACAAGGACAAGGCGCTCGCCTCCATGTTCCGGGTGCTCAAGCCGGGTGGCCGTCTGCTGGTGCTGGAGTTCTCCAAGCCGGTCAGTGAAGTGATCGCCAAGCTCTATGACCTCTACTCCTTCAAACTGCTGCCGAAAATGGGCGAAATCGTCGCGAACGACAGTGAAAGCTACAAATATCTGGCAGAGTCTATTCGTATGCACCCGGATCAGCAGACCCTGGCCGGCATGATGGAAAATGTCGGTTTCGAGCAGGTGGAGTACTTCAATCTGACTCAGGGTGTGGTCGCCCTGCACCGCGGTTACAAGTTTTAAGGTTGCCTATGCCGATGGATGCCATGGTCACCGCGGTGATCGAAACCAGCCTCAACCAGTTGCTGGTGCTGGACAAACAGAGTCCGGAGCGGCTGCGCAAACTGGTGGGCAAGGTGCTCAAGCTGGAGCTGCGTGAACTCAAGCCGCTCTGGTTTGTCTTCTCCGAGCGTCGGCTGGATGTGCTGGCCCAGCATGAAGGGGAGGCCGATGCGGTGCTTAGCCTGTCGCTGACCGCCCTCGGTCTGCTGAAAGACCCGTCCGCTCTGACCCGCTATATCCGTGAGGAGAAGCTGGATCTGAGCGGTGATCCCCAGCTGGTGCAGGCATTTAGCGTGCTGCTGGGTGAGCTGGATATCGACTGGGAGGAGGAGCTGTCGCGCTATACCGGCGACGTGCTGGCCCACACCCTGTTCAGTGGTGCCCGTCAGGCGCGTCGCCTGGTCGGTCGCGAGCTGTGCCGCACCCGCAGCCAGCTGGCGGAATATCTGACCGAAGAGGCCCGCCTCGCACCCGGCCCGCTGGAAGTGGCGAGTTTCAACGATGACGTCGAGGTGCTGGCCCAGCAGCTCAAGGCCGTCGAACTGCGGCTGGCCCGCTTCGAACAGCAGGTGACCTGATGACCCCGAAGGAGTTCAAACGCCTCTATCGCATCATCACCATCCTGCTGGAGCAGGGCATCGACGAACTGGTGCCCGCCCGCTATCAACCCTGGCCGGGTCGTCTGGCCCGTCGCTCCCTGTTCTGGCTCAAGAACAAACAACCGGATCTCAGCCGCGGAGCCCGCATCCGCCTCGCCTTCGAGGCTCTCGGCCCCATCTTCATCAAGTTTGGCCAGATGCTCTCGACCCGCCGCGACCTGCTGCCGCCGGATATCGCCGAGGAGCTGGCCCTGCTGCAGGACAGGGTGCCCCCCTTCTGTGGTCAGGCGGCGCGCCAGCAGATCGAGCTGAGCCTGGGTTGTCCCATCGAAACCCTGTTTGACGACTTCGACGAGACGCCGCTGGCGTCGGCCTCCATCGCCCAGGTGCATACCGCCCGCCTGAAGGAGAGTGGCCGCGAGATCGTCATCAAGGTGATCCGCCCCGATATCGAGCCAGTCATCGAGGCCGACCTGCGACTGATGCAGGCGCTGGCCCGTCTGGTGGCCCGCTTCGTGCCCCAGAGCGCGCGGCTGCGCCCCATCGAGGTGGTGGAGGAGTATCGCAAGACCATCCTCGACGAGCTGAATTTGATGCGCGAAGCGGCCAACGCCATCCAGCTACGCCGCAACTTCACCGGCTCCGAGGCGCTCTATGTGCCTGAAATCATCACCGATCTCTGCCGCGAGCAGGTGCTGGTGATGGAGCGCATCTACGGTATTCCGGTCTCCGATATCCCGGCGCTGGAAGCCAACGGCACCAACATGAAGCTGCTGGCCGAGCGCGGGGTAGAGGTCTTCTTCACTCAGGTGTTCCGCGACAGCTTTTTCCACGCCGATATGCACCCGGGCAACATCTTCGTCTCTTACGAACACCCGGAAAACCCGCTCTGGATCGGCATCGACTGCGGCATCGTCGGTACCCTCAATCGGGAAGATAAACGCTATCTGGCTGAGAACTTCCTCGCCTTCTTCAACCGCGACTATCGTCGGGTGGCAGAGCTGCACGTGGAGTCGGGCTGGGTACCGGCAGACACCAAGGTGGACGAGTTCGAGTTCGCCATCCGCACCGTGCTGGAGCCCATCTTCGAGAAGCCGCTCTCCGAGATCTCGTTCGGTCACGTGCTGCTCAACCTGTTCAACACCGCGCGTCGCTTCCATATGACGGTGCAGCCGCAGCTGGTGCTGCTGCAAAAGACCCTGCTCTATGTGGAAGGGTTGGGGCGTCAGCTCTACCCGCAGCTCGATTTGTGGCAGACCGCCAAGCCGTTCCTCGAGAACTGGATGCACGAACAGGTCGGGCCCAAGTCGGTATTGAACGCCATCAAGGAGAAGGCGCCATTCTGGGCGGAGAAGCTGCCGGAGCTGCCGGAGCTGGTCTATGAGACCCTGCGTCAGACCCGTCATCAGCAGCGTCATTTCGACCAGATGTTTGCCGAGTTCCGCCGTCACAGCCGTCGGCAGGGGCAGGCCCGCTACCTCTTAGGGGTTGGAGCCAGCCTGCTATTGGCGGGTGTATTCTTGCTGACCCAAAAACAACACATTGAGTGGGGACAAGCCAGTCTCGCCGGTGCAGCCCTCTGCTGGCTGGTCGGCTGGTTGCGAACCCGTTCCCATTAATCAACAACCGCGCCGTCAGGCGCCTGTTCTGGAGAGAAAATCATGGGTGGTATCAGTATTTGGCAATTGTTGATCATTGCAGTCATCGTCGTGCTGCTGTTCGGTACCAAGAAACTGCGCGGCATTGGCGGTGATCTGGGCGCGGCGGTCAAAGGGTTCAAGAAAGCCCTCTCCGACGAGCCGGCTGATGCCAAGGCCGAGCAGAAAGATGCCGAGTTTCCCCCGAAACAGCTGAACGAAGCGGCCGCTCAGAGCAGTGAGACCGCCAAGCAGAAAGACAAAGACCAGGCCTAAGCCATGTTCGATATCGGTTTTTGGGAGCTGGTCGTTATCGGTGTGGTAGCACTGGTGGTACTGGGGCCCGAGCGGCTGCCGGTTGCCATCCGCACGGCTACCCACTGGATCCGCCTCATTCGTTCGACCGCGAACTCGGTCAAGTCCGAGCTGGAGCAGGAGCTCAAGTTGCAAGAGCTGCATAACGACCTCAAGAAGGCCGAACAGTTGCAGATGAGCAACCTGAGCCCCGAGCTGCAGGAGTCCATCGAACAGCTCAAAGCGGCGGCCCAGTCGGTCAATCGCCCCTATCAGGTGGAGAACGAGATCCGTCCGCCGCGCCCCGAGCCGGTCGTCCAGGCTGAGCCTGCCACGCCGGTGGAGCCTGCGGTGCAGCTGAGCCACGACGTGCCGCCGGTCAACAGCCAGCGGGAGAGTGAGCCGGTGCCGGTCAGCGACTCCGCAGTAAAAGGGGAGGTGAAGCCATGAGTCAGGCCGAACAACCCCTGATCAGCCATCTGGTTGAGCTGAGAACCCGTTTGCTGCGCTCCATTACCGCCATCCTCGTGGTGTTTCTGGCGCTGATCTACTTCTCCAACAACATCTACGACTTCGTGGCCCAGCCGCTGCTCAGCCAGTTGCCGGAAGGGACCAGCATGATAGCGACGGATGTGGCGACCCCCTTCCTGACGCCGATCAAGCTGACCCTGGTGGTCTCCTTCTTCGTGGCGATCCCCTATCTGCTCTATCAGGCCTGGGCCTTTATCGCCCCCGGTCTGTACCAGCATGAGCGGCGCCTGATCATGCCGTTGGTGGTCTCCAGTGCCCTACTGTTCTATGCGGGGATGGCGTTCGCCTACTACGTGGTGTTCCCGCTGGTGTTCGGTTTCTTCACCAGTACCGCCCCTGCCGGGGTGACGGTGGCGACCGACATAGCCAGCTATCTGGACTTCGTACTGACCCTGTTCTTCGCGTTCGGGGTGGCGTTCGAAATTCCGGTGGCTACCATACTGCTCTGCTGGACCGGCGTGACCACACCGCAAAACCTGAAGGAGAAACGTCCCTACGTCGTTGTCGGGGTGTTTGTGGTCGGCATGCTGCTGACGCCGCCTGATGTCTTCTCCCAGACCCTGCTCGCCATCCCGATGTGGGCGCTGTGGGAGATAGGTCTGTTCTTCGCCCGCTTCTACGTGAAGAAAGAGGATGAAGAGCAACAGGAACAACCGGATGTGGAGAGCTGAGGCTCTGTTCGTCACCTGTTTGCCGGACGGCGAGAGGATGACGAAGTCCGCAGGAATAGCAGAACGAGGGGAGCTGAGGCTCCCTTCCTCTTTTCATGCTCCCGTTCGAGGCGTATGGTAAGACCCCATTCGGTAGATGGTTTTCAAATACCTGATATGTATTCCTTTTGTTCGGAACGCCTCATCCCATGATCGATATCGGTTTAAACCTGACCAGCAGCCAGTTCGCCGGCGAGCAGGCTGAGCTGGTGGCCCGTGCCCGTGCCGCCGGAGTGGAGGCGCTGATCCTGACCGGTACCGATCTGGACGGCAGCCGCGAGAGCGCAGAGTTGGCCGCCCGCTGGCCGGGCTACTGCTTCTCCACCGCCGGGGTCCATCCCCACGACGCCAAGAGTGTCGATGCGGCGACCCTGCCCGCCTTGCGCGAGCTGGCGGCGTTGCCGCAGGTGGTGGCCATCGGCGAGTGCGGCCTCGACTACAACCGCGACTTCTCCCCCCGCCCGGTGCAGGATGCGGTATTCGACGCCCAGCTGGCACTGGCTGCCGAGCTCCGGATGCCGGTGTTCCTTCACTGCCGCGATGCCCACGCCCGTTTTATTGAGATCCTCCGTCCCTGGTTGCCGAAACTACCGGGAGCCGTGCTGCACTGCTTCACCGGTTCCGACGAGGAGCTGGACGAGTGTCTGGCGCTGGGGCTGCATATCGGGGTGACTGGCTGGCTCTGCGACGAACGCCGCGGCCAGCTGCTGCGCGAACAGGTGGCCCGTATTCCGGCCGGTCGGCTGATGATCGAGACCGATGCCCCCTATCTGGTGCCGCGGGATCTGAAACCGCGCCCGAAACGCAACGAACCCGCTTTTTTGCCGCACATCGCACAGGTGGTGGCGGCCTGTCGTGGTGAAGCGCCCGAGGCCTTGCTGGCCCATACCCGGGCCACCTCCGCCGCGTTCTTCCAACTTCCTCTCCAGGAGTGATTCATGGCTACAACTCTTCCGGGCGCCTTTCCGGGCCGCCGCCTGCGCCGTCTGCGCAAACATGATTTCAGCCGTCGTCTGGTGCGCGAGAACGTACTGACCGTCAACGATCTCATCTATCCGGTGTTCGTGCTGGAGGGGGAGAACCGTCGGGAAGCCGTTCCCTCCATGCCGGGGGTGGAGCGTCTCTCCATCGATCTGCTGCTGGGGGAAGCCGCCGAGCTGGTGGAGCTGGGCGTACCTGCTATTGCCCTGTTCCCGGTCACTCCGCTGGAGAGCAAGAGCCTGATGGCGGAAGAGGCCTACAATCCAAACGGACTGGCCCAGCGCACCGTGCGTGCCCTCAAGGCCCGCTTCCCGGAGCTCGGGGTCATCACCGACGTGGCGCTCGATCCGTTCACCACCCACGGGCAGGACGGCATTATCGATGACGAAGGCTATGTGCTGAACGACATCACCACCGAGATCCTGATCAAGCAGGCGCTCTCCCATGCCGAGGCCGGGGTCGATATCGTCGCGCCGTCCGACATGATGGATGGCCGCATCGGCGCCATCCGCGCTGCGCTGGAAGAGAATGGCTTCATCAACACCCAGATCATGGCCTACTCCGCCAAGTACGCTTCCTGCTACTACGGCCCGTTCCGCGATGCGGTTGGCTCTGCCGGCAACCTCGGCAAGAGCAACAAGGCCACCTATCAGATGGATCCGGCCAACAGCAACGAAGCCCTGCACGAAGTGGCGCTGGATATTCAGGAAGGGGCCGACAGCGTGATGGTCAAGCCGGGCATGCCCTATCTGGACGTGGTTCGTCAGGTGAAGGATCAGTTCGGCGTGCCGACTTTCGCCTATCAGGTCAGCGGCGAGTACGCCATGCACATGGCGGCGATCCAGAACGGCTGGCTGAAAGAGAAGGAGACCATCATGGAGTCTCTACTCTGCTTCAAGCGGGCCGGGGCCGATGGCATCCTCACCTACTTCGCCAAGCGCGTGGCGCAGTGGCTGAAGGAAGATGCCCGTTAAGCCGGGTTGAAGAGATAAACGAGAGGGGGAGCCGATGGCTCCCCCTCTGTCGTTATGGCTCTCTTTTGGTCACGAGCGGATGATTACAGCTTGATCCAGGCATCGCTCCAGTGGCTGCCGGTACCCGGTGCATAGTGGCCGGTCGAGCCGCCACACCAGCCGCTGTAGGGCCAGGGTTTGCACTCGTAGTCGCCACCGGCATTGCTGACCCGTTCGCCACTCTGATAAGCGGTGCCCGCAACATAGGTCGGGTAGCTGCCGTTACCACCGTCACTGTCACCACCCGGTGCCTGTTCCACCAACGCCAGGGTGAAGCGGCGCTCGAAGCCCTGCTTGCTCCCCTCAGCCATGCCCGCCAGCAACAGCTCGTAACTGCCGGCCGCTAGGCCCGACTGTGCCAGCTGCAGGGAACCCTGACCATCGATCAGGGCGCTGCCGGTGGCGGCCGGATTGCCATCCTGCAACAGGGTCGCGGTGACGGTCACCGGGTTGGCGGTGGTCAGCGTCAGGCTGAAGTCGAGCGCGCCGTTGACGATGAGATATTCGGACGCCAGATCGGTGACGGTGAAGTCACTGCTGCTACCGGTCGTGGGCAGGATGAAGTCCCCGCTCAGGTAGGTCAGACCGGTCCAGCCAGAGCTGGTCAGCCAGTGTTTGCCATTGGTCTGATAGACGTTGGGCAGCTGGGTGCACTGGTTGTTGTCATTGACGAAGCCGATACCGTAAAAGCCCGCCACATTCTTGTAGCAGAGCTGGCGACCATTCTGGTGCAGCACTGGCTGATCCAGCTTGCCCTTGTGGTGGAGTGACAGCCAGTCAAACTGGTTGATGGCCGAGACCAGCGGCACAAACTGGCCATCGGGCTGACGATAGCGGATCAGGGAGCCGGCATCGCAGAGCAGACCATCAGCCCGCTGTTCGACGTACCCGTAGTACTGTTCGCCATCCTGGAAGGTGAACCGGCAGAGATTGCGTTTCTCCGACTCTTTGAGGATCCAGCCCATCAGCAGTCGCTCCTGATTGGTCAGGGCCGCCAGCTGCCCAACACTGAAGTCGCTGCCGTTGGCTACCCAGCCTTGCGGCATGGTGGAGAATTGCATGAAGTAGTGGTCGGTATAGTACATGTGGCTGTCAGCGCGGTGCTTGCGAGCCCCCTGGCTGACCGAGTTGTAGCGATAGATGTCGTTTTCCGGCTTGTGGAAGCCGTTGAGATCATCGTCCAGATAGGGCAGGTCGCCCTTGCGGATATGGTAGTTGGCCATGCCCGTCATCAGGGGATGCCAGCCGTGGCTGCCACGGGCAAACGCGCTCTCATGGCTGTAGGACTTCCCATCGAAGCCGTGGCCAAATTCGTGGGCAATGATGCCCCAGCTGCCGTAGTAGTGGCTGACAAAGTTAAAGGTATCGACCCCGGTGATGCCACCACTCCCCAGCCCGCCCCCCATGGCGGTGATCCCCAGGTTGAGGTAGGGGCGCTTCATCAGGCTGTGGTAGTAGTAGTCATAATCGGCTGCCGTAAAGATCCCGTTCGGCACATAGCTGTTGCCGCCATTGCCGAACATCTCGTAGCCGTTCACCGTCTTGAAGTTGTACCAGACGTGTTTGAACTCCTCGGTCGAGACCATGTAGGCCAGGTTGGTGGCGATGATCAGCCACTCGCGGGCGTAGAGGGCATTGATGGGGCGCCAGGAGCCGCTGGTGTTGGTGGCGAAGCGCACGTTCCAGCTTGGCTTGAGGCGTGCCAGCTTCTGGGCAAACAGATCCGAGTTGGAGCTGAACCTGTGCTCGAACTGGGCTGGCAGATTGATGCTGTTGTCGAGCAGGTTGTTGAGATCAAACACTCCGTCGCGGCTGGCGCTGTTGAAGCGTCCCTGCTCGCCAAAGGCGCTCAATGGCAGGGTGATTTGGGCATAGGCGGGCAGGCGATCGAGCTGGCCCAAGATCAGCCACTTGTTGATACCGTTCAGGCGTGACTCGATATTGATGTCATGCAGCTCTCTGGCGGCATAGTTGGTGATGCGCACCGTGTCGTTATCAAGCAGCTCGGTCTTGACCAGCGAATTGATGTTGACCGAACGCTGGGCGCGATCGATCAGCACCTCGTAGGGTTCGTCATTGCGCAGTATGTAGCTGACTGCGGTCGGCATCAGCTGATCGAAGATCAGCGGGCGAGCCGGCAACTGCTCGTCGGCCGTGAAGCTGATCTCCTTGCTCAGCAGCTGGTTGAAACCCAGACCGCGCTCGTTGGCGGTGACAAGCGCCGAGCCCGCCAGCTGGAGATCTTTCAGCGCCGCCACGGGCTGCTGGTTGATCTCCCGAACAGTAAAGGTCGGGTTCTTGAACTGAAAGTCGTTGGCGATCAGGGTATCGGCATCATGCCATTCGATGCGGTCCTTGAAGTTCACCACCAGCCGATCGCCATCCATGTCGATTTTTTGCAGATTGCTGTCGGCGATCACCTGCTCAGGCGCCAGCGGGGTGTTGCTGGCGATGGCATCAGCCAGTTTGCGCAGGTCATAGATGTAGTAGTTTTTGCCGGAGGTGTGGGCCAGGAGATAGTCACCCACCTGATGGAGTTGCACCAGACGGTGGCTGTATTTTCCTTCAAAGGCGAGCCGACCGGCGATGGGGGTTTTGAGGCTGTTCTCCGGCGTCACATCCTGCTGGCGGTAGACCTTGATCTCGCTCAGCGCATCGGCCACCAGCACGTAATCCTGATTGGCAAAGACGGCCTGGGCGCGGTGCAGGCTGTTGCTGCCGGAATCTCGGCCGGTTCCCAGGGTGGTGACATGGCGATGCTCGTCGGCCAGATCGAAGATATCGACCCGGTGCGAGTAGCGCGAGACCACGTAGAGCTGGTTGTTGCGGACAAACAGTTCGCTGACCTGGTTGTAGGCCGTGGTACTGCCGGTTGCGGTGCCGCGGATCTCGCCAATCTGCTGGCGGCTCGGGATATCGATAATGGCCACATGGCCCGGATTGCCGTTCTGGCTGACATAGAGCCGATCCTGATAGCGCTCGACCGCCGTGATCAGGCTGGCGTCCAGCCCCAGCTGGTCGGCCGTCAGCTCCTCGCCTTTGTCCAGATATTGCAGCGAGGTGGCAAACGAGTTGACGCTGCAGGAGCTGGTCTCCATCACCACCCGGGGGCGTTCGCCATTCTGGATCTGGCCGTGGGGGAAGTACTCCAGCAGACAGCCGTTGCCGTAGTCATAGTTGCCAAAGCGTTTGTTGACCGCTACGACCCCACCGTCGTACCAGGTCAGCTCCCACTCCTCATCGAAGAAATCAAAGACGTTACGAATGGCTGTTTCGTCGAAAAAGTGGGGTTTGGGCAGATCGAACAGGATGTGGTTATCCGCCGTCAGCGGGTAGAGCAGGCCGTTGATGGCAAGGTGGCGCTTGCCATCCTTGATGATCACGTCCTGCTCGTCAGCCGCACTCTGATGCAGCGCGGCGAGGCGTGCCGTCATCTGTTCGTAGTGCTCCTGATAGGTTTGTTTGAAATAGGCTTGTTCGCGCTCATCGGCCACGACATGGGCCGACAGCAGCAAACCGAGCAGGGTGGCAAGCTTGGTGGTTCTTGGCATGGTGATTTCCTTATCTTGGTTGTTGTTGGATGTTTTTGGGTGGTTGGCAAGCATGTAAAAGAGAGGGGCTAACCCGTCCGGGTCAGTGCATCCTGCCCATCGGCAGCGTGGCCGACGGGCAGGATATGGGCGGGGGCCTGTCGGCCCCCGTTAGTGGTTGGGGCAAGGTCAGAGCTTGATCCAGGCATCGCTCCAGGCAGAGCCGGTACCCGGCGCATAGTGGCTGGTCGAGCCGCCACACCAGCCGCTGTAGGGCCAGGGTTTGCACTCGTAGTTGCCACCGGCATTGCTGACCCGATCACCGGCCTGATAGCCGGTGTTGGGGGCGTAGGCCGGGTAGTCACCTTCGCCACCGCTGCTGCTTTCTTCGGTCAGCGCAACCGGGAAGCGCTGCACCACCGGCTGCTGGCCGTCAGCCAGACCGGTGATCACCACTTCGTAGCTGCCATCGGTGACATTGCTGCCCTGCAGCACCAGGGTGCTGGTGCCGTTCACCTGGCTGCTGGTGGTACCGTGGCTGAGTCCGCTCTGCTCCAGAGTTGCGGTGATCTGTACCGGGTTGGCGGTGGTCACGTTGAAACGGATGCTGACCTGACCGTTGACTATGGTGTACTCGCTCGCCATGGCGCTGACGGTGAAGTCGCTGCTGCCTTCGGCGGGTGGCGTTGTGCCGCCGCAGTCGCTGTCGCCCTGTACGCGCCAGACGCCCCAGTCACCCGTGGTGCCCGGCTCTTCGTTCTGGGTCCACCAGCCAGCCAGCCAGTTCTTGCCGTTGTGGCTGACGATGTCGCCGCCCACGTAGACCTTCTTGGCATCCCAACTGTTTTCACAGACGGCGCCCTGCTCCCTGACGGTCACGTTGCGCTGCTGGGTTACCTGCTGACCGGCGCTGTCGCTCACCTGATAGGTGAGGGTGTAGCGGCCGACCTTGCTGCTGTCGACGTTGCCGCTGACCTTGATTTGGGCGGTCAGGTCGCCATCTTCTTCATCATGGGCGCTGACGCCGGTCATCGGATCGAAAGCGGTACCCAGTTCCAGCGTGGTGTCGGTGACACCGCTGAACACCGGCTTCATGCTGTAGACCTCGATGGTGCGTACCTGCTCGGTGACGTTGTTGTCGCGATCGCTCACCTTGTAGGTGAGGGGGTAGAGGCCGATGCGCTGGCTGTCTACCGATCCTTCCACCTGGATCTGGCCAGTCAGGTCGCCATCTTCCTTGTCGTTGGCGCTGACCCCGGCCAGCGGATCAAAGGCAGTACCCTGCTTGATGCGGGTATCGCTCAGGCCGCTGAACACCGGCTTGCCGTTGTCGACCGGGGGCGTGATCTCCTGATCGTGGATGAAGGGGCCGTAGCTCTTTATGAAGGATTCGTTGTAGGACTGACCGGCGGCGTTGCGGCCCATGTCCCAGTTGATGGACCAGGTCATCACGCCACGCAGCGGTTGCCCCTCGCTCTTCAGGCGGTTGAAGGCGTTGTAGAGCTTCTGCGGATCCTGCACATAGCCAGTGGCTGCGGCGTCAATGTTGGTCGGAATACCGAACACCAGCTTGTCATGGGGGATCTTGTAGAAGCCGCGGGTACCGTTGCTCAGCGAATCCGCCATGTAGTAGATGAACTCTTCTTTCAGGGCATCGTTGTTCTGGGCAATCCAGCCGATGCCATCGATGTAGATACCGTCGCCACCCTGGTTGTAGAACTGGGGGTTGATCCAGTCGTAGTACCCTTCCAGATTGCGGATATAGGGGATGTAGGCGCCAGTCTGGGTCAGATAGGGGAACTCCGGCGCCATGGTGATGAGGAAGTTTTTCCCCTGGGCGCGGTAGTGATCCTTGACCAGACGCAGGGCTGCCGGGATCACGGTCTGGTTGTCGGCGGCGGTGATGGCGGCCTGTTCCAGATCGATATCCAGCCCGTCGAAGCCGTAGGTCTCCACCAGACGGATGATCTCGTCGGCAAAGGCCTGCTCCTGACCCTTGCGCAGCTCGATGTGTGCATCGGCACCGCCCAGCGCCAGCAGCACGGCTCGGCCCTGACGGTTCAGCTCGGCGATCTGCTCGATAAACTGGCTTTCGCTCATGCCGATGGCCGGGTCGAGTTTGAAGGTGGGGATGGGATCGCTGCCATAGACCTTCATGAAGGAGACATCGACCACGTTGTATTGCGGGTTGACCTGATCGAGCTTGACGCAGGGGGCGATACCGCCCTTGTAGCCCGAGCCGTCACACCAGTTGTGCCAGTAGCCGACCACTACGCCGGACTGGGGGTTAACCATCGCCTGACCGGCACTGGCGGCATATGCCATGGGGGTGCCCATGCCGAGCAGGCAGCCAAGCAGGGATAATTTGAGTTTGTTCATCGTCTCTCCGTACGGTGCAAATGGGGCGTCGGTTGTGACCGGACGTCCCCGGGGGCAGCCCCGCTGTCATAGGTGTTTTCCCTTAGACCGGTGGCTTTGCGTCGCGCCCTTTCGGGTCACTTTGCCTTTTTCACCCGATTTCTGTGCAGCACAGAGAATCAAGTGACCTGCATGGCAGGTTACCTATGATAGATGCTTGAAAATAAATTAATCAATAGTTGGTTTTGATTCTAATTGACTGAAAAATATTGATAATTTGTTACAGTTACCACATCTTGTCCGTTTCCATGATTGAGCATGACGGCACTTGGCTGGCAGCTGTGGCGCCGGTAAATGGCGGCTTTTTGCCCCTTGAAAGTAGCGATAAGAGCCAAAAAAGGCCCACAGATTCATCCTGTTACTGGCTGTTGATGGCAAAACTGCAGCAACGGCAGAGATCCGGGTCGCAATGGCTGGAAAAGTACAGGGTTGCGGCGGATTCCCGCTTGATTATTGCGTGGCTTGGCCACATGTTAGAAAGCCATACAGAGCTGCTAAAGCGGTCTGTTCAAGACCAAACAAGAGGTAACCGGGATGAATAACCCTTTGCTGACAATGGATTCACTGCCCCCTTTCAGCCAGATCAAGCCGGAGCAGGTTCAGCCTGCCGTGATTCAGGCGATTGCTGACTGCAAGCAGAAGATCAGCGATGTGCTGGCCCAGCGTGATCCCCATACCTGGGATAGCCTGATTGCCCCGCTGGAAGAGGTAAATGACCGCCTGTCACGGATCTGGTCACCGGTCAGCCACCTCAACTCCGTACTCAACAGCGAAGCGCTGCGCGAGGCCCATGACGCCTGCCTGCCGCTGCTCTCCGAATTCCAGACCTATGTCGGTCAACATGAAGGGCTCTATCAGGCCTATCTGGCCCTCTCCCAGAGCGATGATTTCCCGCTGCTCAGCGGCGCCCAGCGCAAGGAGATCCAGAATACCCTGCGTGACTTCCGCCTCTCCGGCATCGGTCTGCCTGCCGAGGCGCAGCAGCGCTACGGCGAAATTCAGGCCCGCCTCTCCGAGCTGGCCTCCCGTTTCAGCAACAACGTGCTGGATGCGACCCAGGGCTGGCACAAGCTGGTGGTTGATGAAGCCGAACTGGCTGGTCTGCCCGAGAGCGTGCGTGCCGCTGCCCGTCAGATGGCTGAACTTAAAGGCAAAGAGGGGTGGCTGTTCACGCTGGATATCCCTTCCTACCTGCCGGTGATGATGTACGCGGACAACCGCGAACTGCGCGCCGAGATGTATGAGGCCTTCACCACCCGCGCCTCCGATCAGGGCCCCAATGCGGGCAAGTGGGACAACTCCGCCATCATGAGCGAGCTGCTCACCCTGCGCCGCGAACTGGCCCAACTGCTGGGCTTTGCCAACTATGCCGAGCTCTCCCTGGCCACCAAGATGGCGGACAAGACCGAACAGGTGGTGAGCTTCCTCACCGATCTGGCGGCCAAATCCCTGCCGCAAGGCAAGGCCGAGCTGGAGGAGATCCGCGCCTTCGCCGCCGAGCAGCATGGTCAGAGCGAGCTGGCCGCCTGGGATCTCGCCTACTACGCCGAGAAGCTCAAACAGCACAAGTTCTCCATCTCCGATGAGCAGCTGCGCCCCTATTTCCCTGCCAACAAGGTGGTGAAAGGGTTGTTCGAAGTGGTCAAGCGGGTGTTCGGCATGAAGGTTCGCGAGCGCCTCGGCATCGACACCTGGCACCCTGACGTGCGCTTCTACGACATCTTCGATGCCGACGACGAGCTGCGCGGTAGCTTCTATCTCGACCTCTATGCCCGCGAGCACAAGCAGGGCGGGGCCTGGATGGATGTTTGTTTGGGTCGTCGCTACCGTCAGGATGGCTCGCTGCAAAAGCCGGTGGCCTACCTGACCTGCAACTTCAACGGTCCGGTGGATGGCAAACCTGCGCTGTTCACCCACAACGAAGTAGTTACCCTGTTCCACGAGTTCGGCCACGGCATTCACCACATGCTGACCCGGGTCGATGTGGCCGGCGTGGCCGGCATCAACGGCGTGGCCTGGGATGCGGTAGAGCTGCCGAGCCAGTTCCTCGAGAACTGGTGCTGGGAGTCCGAAGCACTGGCCTTTATCTCCGGCCACTACGAGACCGGCGAACCGCTGCCAGCCGATCTGCTGGAGAAGATGCTGACCGCCCGCAACTTCCAGGCTGCGATGCAGATGTTGCGCCAGCTGGAGTTCGCCCTGTTTGACTTCCGTCTGCACCAGGAGTTTGATCCGGCCAATCCGGCGCAGCTTCCGGCGCTGCTGGATGAGGTGCGCAGTCAGGTAGCAGTGATGACGCCACCGGCGTTCAACCGCTTCCAGCACAGCTTCTCCCACATCTTCGCGGGCGGCTATGCGGCGGGCTACTACAGCTACAAGTGGGCCGAGGTGCTCTCTGCCGATGCCTTTTCCCGCTTCGAGGAGGAGGGCATCTTCAACCCGGCCACCGGACAATCTTTCCTGAAGAATATTCTGGAGAAGGGGGGCTCGAAGGAGCCGATGGAGCTGTTCCGAGCCTTCCGTGGCCGTGAGCCCAAGGTGGATGCACTGCTGCGACACAGCGGGATCGCTGCCTGAGATTCCTGACCCGCCGCCTGTGTGAGCTTCAAGCAGGTACACTGTTTTGCGGCATAGTGGGATCGAGTCGTGATTTCTGCGACAAAAAGGGACCTTTTGGTCCCTTTTTTCAAGGCTTTTTAATATCTTGCTGATTGCATATTTGCACTGCCCACGGCTCTTCAGTAGAGTCGTGTTCTAACCTTCAAGGAGAGAAAGCCACTTGCCATGAGGCGAGCACTCGATTCCGTCTATCAAATCATCTCCAGTCTGGCTCATTCGAGCGGCCAGGGATATTTCGATACCTTTGTGAGTGAAATCGCCGCTGCTGTGATGGCTGATGTCGTCCTGATCGCCAGCAGGGAATCAAATGCTACCCACCTGACGGTTCAGACCGCCTATCCCTCCTCCCTTGACACCGATGCCCTGACGCTGCCACTGACTGACTCTCCCGATGCCATTACCTGGCAGGAGGGGGAAGCCTGGTTCAGCGATCGTCTGCTTCAGCTCTTTGCCAACGTTCCCCTTGCACAGGAGTGGCAACCTCAGGCCTATGCCGGGATTGTCCTCAGGAATGCAGATGGCGAGACCATAGGTATCTGCGCCCTGCTTTATCGTCAGCCGCAGGCCAATATGAGCAAGGTGATTGGGTTACTCCGGTTGCTGGCTCCGTTGGCGGGTCGTGAGCTGGCGCTGATGCTGCAACGACAGCTGCCCCCCCCTCTGCCTGAACCGTCCCATGCATTGCAGAGCATGCTGTTCCAGGCTCCGGTGGGGATCGGTAAGCTGGATCTGGCTGGCCGTATCCTCTGGGCCAACCCGGCCATCGAGCAGATGCTTGGCTATCCCCTCGACGAGTTGCTGCAGCGATCCATCTCCGACATCAACCATCCCGAGGATTGGCAGGGCAGCCTCGTTTGCTACGAAGAGATCCGCCGTGGCGAGCGCAGCAGTTTCACCCGGGAGAAGCGCTACTTCTGCAAGGGGGGGCAGATCCTGTGGGGGCGGGTAACCGTCACCCTGATCCGTGACAAGCAGCAGCAGCCGGACTACCTGATGGTGCTGCTGGAGAATATCGATCCTCTCAAGCGCCATGCGGAGCAGCTCAAGCTCTCCCACCGGGTCTATGACAATCTCTCCGAGGCGATCCTGGTCTGTGATGCCGATAGCCGCATCATCTCGGTCAATCCGGCCTTCGAGCAGATCACCGGCTACAGCAGTGACGAGGTGCGAGGCCAGCGCCCCAGCCTGCTCAAGTCGGGGCTGCACGATCAGACCTTCTATGCCGACATGTACCACGCGCTGGAGCGGGTGGGGGTATGGCGTGGTGAGGTGTGGAACAAGCGCAAGAATGGCAAGCTCTATCCACAGCAGTTGATGATTAGCACCCTGCGGGAAGGGGGCAGGATCAGCCAGTACATCGCCATCTTCAGCGACCTCTCCCAAACCAAACTGGCCGAGCAGAAGATCGCTGCACAGGCCAACTATGACAACCTCACCAGCCTGCCCAACCGCTGGCTGTTCAGTCGCTGTCTCAGCCGCTTCTGCGAGCGGGGCGAGCGCTTTGCGCTCATGGTGCTCGACCTCAACAACTTCAAGGCGGTCAACAACAGCATGGATCACCATGCCGGTGACGCCCTGTTGCGGGAGGTGTCGGACCGGCTGGTGAGCCGGGTGCGCACCGAGGACCTGGTGGCCCGCATCGGTGGTGACGAGTTCGCCTTTCTGGTGCCAGGCATCGTCACCCGTCGTCAGGCCGAGGTGTTTGCCAAGCAGGTTATCGGTAGCTTTACCCGTCCCTTTATGCTGGCCAACCAGCATCTCTATGTTACGGCAACCGTGGGGATGACCCTCTGCCCCGTCGATGGTAGCGAGAGTGACGAGCTGCTGCGAAACGCCGAACAAGCGTTGTTTGCCGCCAAGCGGCAGGGGCGGTTGATCGGTACCTACTGCTCCTCAATGCGGGAAGAGGTGCGTCAGCGCCACCAGATGCAACAGGATCTGGCGGAGGCGATCAAGCTGGAGCAGTTAACCATGGCCTACCAGCCGATCTGGGACAACCGCAGCGGTCGGGTCGCCAAGCTTGAGGCGCTGGTGCGCTGGTATCACCCCCAGTGGGGACAGGTGTCGCCAGCCGAGTTTATCCCGCTGGCGGAAGAGGCGGGGTTGATTCAGGGGCTGGGTGCGCTGGTGTTGTGGCAATCATGCCGGGATCTGGCTCGGTTGCAGCAGTCCGGCTTCCCTGATCTGCAGATGTCGATTAACCGCTCCACCATGGAGTTCCAGACTATCGACCCTGAGGCGAGCGAGTGGCTCAAGGTGATCCAGCACTTCGGGCTCGATCCTGCCGACATCGTCATCGAAATCACCGAATCTCTGCTGATGGAGAGCAGTGATCAGCACAGGGTGCGGATCGATGCCCTGCGCGAGGCGGGTTGCAAGCTGGCTATCGATGATTTCGGTACCGGCTACTCGGCCCTCAACTATCTGCGCTCTTTCCCGGTGGATCTGGTCAAGATCGACCGCTCTTTTGTGCGCCATATCCCCTTCAACGAGCAGGATCGGATGCTGCTGGACGGCATCATCAACATAGTGCACAACCTCGGTATGCAGGTGGTGATTGAGGGGGTAGAAACCCGCGAGCAACTCAACTTCCTCTGTCAGAAGGGATGTGCCTTCACCCAGGGTTATCTGCTCAGCCGCCCGCTGGCCTATGACGATCTCACCGAATATCTGCAGCTCAATGACAAGGGGATGTTTCTGCAGATCAGTTAGGGGGTTTACTCCTTCGATGTCATCTCTGCCTGCTTCGTTTGCAGTGTCCGGTAATTCTCGCCGAGATAGCGCAGATAGATGCGATCCAGTACCCCTTCATCCAGCATCTGTTGCAGCGCCTTGTTGTAGGCAGGCAACAGGTCTGCTTTCTGCTTGCCAAAACAGAGGTAGAGCGGTGTCGAGTCGATAAAGGGGGTGAGGGGGCGGATCTTGACGTCCTGCTCCCTGGAGAGGATGGGGGCCGAGAAGTAGTCGAGGATGATGAGGTCAACCCGGCTCTTTTCCAGCATCAGTAGCAGCTGTTTGTCGGAGTGAACCTTGATGGGCTCCCAGCCAGTGAAGTTCCTGATCTTGGCCGTGTAGTCATACCCCCTGACCATTCCTACTTTCAGCCCCTTGGCCATCTCCCACGAGAAGTTCTGTAGCGGACTGTCACTGCGCACATAGGCGGCCAGCGGATAGAAGGCGGTAGCAAGATCAGAGTGGTAGCAGCCGGGGAGGGGGGCATTGTCGAGGATGCCATCAGCCAGTTGGGTACTCACATACTGTTCGCAGCGCCCCCACGGCAGTTCGAGCAGGGTTAGGGTCATTCCGAGGCGTCTGGTTGCTTCCTGATGGATCTCCACCGATATCCCTTCCATCAGTTTGCCCTGTTCGGCGTAGGAGAAGGGGGGCCAGTCTACACCGCATACCTTGAGACTGGTGCTGCTCTGGGCGGCAAGCAACAGGGCTATCAGCAGCTGCATGGGATTCTCCGGGATATGAGGGGGGTTGTGGTACACTCGCTTCACTGAACTTAGAACGCATCCAGAGACCATGCAAATCCTCCTCGAAGACCCCGCCAAGGCCGCGCAGGCAGACGCGCTGGCCAGCCAGCTTGGCCAAATCGACCTTCCCCTGTTTGCTCTGGTGTTTACCCCGGAGCGGCTGGAGTTGCGCAAGCTGGATGAGCCCAAGCTGGGGGCCGTCTATGTGGATTTCGTCGAAGGGGCCGTCGCCCATCGCCGCAAATTTGGCGGCGGTCGTGGCCAGTCCATCGCCAAGGCAGTGGGGCTCAAGGCCGGCGCCACACCGACCGTAGTGGATGCCACTGCCGGACTGGGGCGTGATGCCTTCGTTCTGGCTTCTCTTGGTTGCAAGGTGACCCTGATCGAACGCAGCCCTGTGGTAGCCGCCCTGCTGCAGGATGGTCTGGCTCGAGCCGCCGAAGACCCGGAGATTGGCCCCTGGGTGCGCGAGCGGATGCAGTTGCTGCACGGCCCGGCGGTGGAGACCTTGCTAGGGCTAACCGAGCGGCCTGACGTCATCTACCTCGACCCCATGTTCCCCCACAAACAGAAGTCGGCGCTGGTGAAAAAAGAGATGCGGGTGTTTCAGTCGCTGGTGGGGCCGGATCTTGACGCCGATGCCCTGCTGCCGGCGGCGCTGAAGATGGCACAAAAGCGGGTAGTGGTGAAGCGACCGGACTATGCTGGCTGGCTCAATGAGCACAAACCCAGCATGGCTATCGAGACCAAGAGCAACCGCTTTGACGTCTATGTGATGGCGGCGCTGGCGGGATAACGCCGCACGCGAGGGGTAAAAGAAGAGGGCCAACCCGATGGGGTTGGCCCTCTTGCCATCTATTGGCCGTCGGCTGGGGCCGGCGGGGTAAAGCGGATCAGTTTTTCCTCCCCCTGCCAGCTGAGCACCATGGTGACCAGCTCCGCCAGACTGAGCCGTTCGCCACTGTGCAGCAGCAGGTACTCGATCCCTTCTCTGGCCTCGATGGTGCGGATCTTGTCCGCCCACTGACGTCCGTCCCGACTGGTCAGCGCGACCGGCAACTGCCAGCTGGCGGCGATCTCCAGCCAGTCGTAGAGATCGCAACTGATGGGTTGGTAGGTGTTCATGTGCGGGTTGCCCTCTTGTCGCCGGTTACTGGAAATTGATGATGGTGGCGGGCGCCACCACCGCCTGGGCTTTCTGCACCTGTTCCAGTTGCAGCGGGTCGCCAGCCAGCGCCGGATCGTCCTCGTGGCCATTGCAGACCAGCGCCAGATCGTAGCTACCGAGATTAACAAATCCCAACTCGTAACCAAAGCCGCCACCGCTTTGCGGCAACACGGGCGCGCTGGCATAGAAGCCGTTGTCGCTGTCCGCCATGTCGGGGTAGTTGTCGTCACTTCTGGGTTGGTAGAAGTAGACGAAAGCCTTGTCGGTCAGCAGGCCGCCACACAAGCCAGCTGCTACCGTGCCCCTGACGATGGTGACCTGGGTGTTATTCACCAGCCGCACCCCTCTGGGCTTGAGCTTGTAGTACTGCTCGTGGCCGGGCAGCACCATGGCCTGGCGCAGGTCGAACTCGGTGGTGAAGGCGCTGAGGCCGTTTGCTGCGATGGTGAAGGCATCCAGCTTGAGCTCGCTGCTTGGCACTTCCAGCGGCTTGATCCCCCCATCATCCCGTTTGACGTAGGAGTAGGGGGTGCCATTCAGAAATTGGTTGCTGACCTCCCGTCCATCCAGTATCCGCAACCTCATCTGGCTGTAGTCACCGGGCATCACGCTCTGACCGGACAGCAGGAGGCGACTGGCGGATCCTTGATAACTCAGCAGGTCGATGTAGGTGAACTGCGGCCGGTCTGCACTGTCGAGCGGTATCGTCTCGCCGCTCGGGGTGCAGCCATCGTCCTGGGCCGAGGTGAGAAAACTGGCGGTGGTCCAGATCTGTTCGTTGCCGGCGACGGGGTGGATGCTGATGTTGGCGACGGCGATGCAGACCTTGCTGACCGCATCCACCGGGGCGTCGGAGAAGGCCAGCGAGAGCTGGGCTGGTTGTGGTTGGCTATTGCTGTCGCCACCACCGCCGCAGGCGGTGAGCAGGGTGGTCAGTCCGATCAGAGTCAAGGATTTCATGGCGTCCATTCCGGTTGGTTATGAAGACACCCCAACTCTAGTCGAACGTTGGTCATGAAGGGGAGGCTGGGCCCAGACGCAAGGGCGGGATCTGCCCGTCAGCCCAATAACATCAAGGTGCAGGCCTGAGTAGCACCAGTGTTGGCAGCGAAAGAGATTTTCGGAACGCCGGGGCACTGATTGGGCGTGGCCCAATCAGGCTTCCAGCAGGCGGGTGGGCCAGCCCATCTTCTGCTGGCGCTCTACCTCGAGGCGCAGCTCGCTGGCGCGCAGGTAGTGCTCGTCCAGCCACCCCTTGGGCAGGGTCAGGGTCAGTGACTCCTCTTCTGCCTGCAGGGTGAAGCTGGGCACTGTGCCCTGGGTACGGCGCATGCAGAGGATCAGCGCGATGCGCAGGATACGGGCCAGCCGGATCGCCTGACGACCGGTGACGGCACCCTGTTTCTCCAGTGGTTCCAGCTTGAATTCGTCCCGCTGGTTGAACAGCAGGGCCGACAACAGCTTCTTTTGCGCGGGAGTAAAGCCCGGCATGTCGATGTTGTCGATGATGTAGGCGGCGTGTTGCGGCGCCTTCTTGTATTCGATACAGAGGCCGATCTCATGCAGCAGGGCGGCATAACGCAAAATCGGGCGACCGTAGCGTTTGGAGAGTCGCCAGGCCGGTTGCAGCTGGTTGAACGCCTCGACGGCGGTATCGCGCACCCGTTCGGCGTGCTCTTTATCCAGCTGATAGCGGCTGATCAGGCTGTCGGCGGTGCGATCCCGGGCATCACAGTCGTGATTGTTGCCGAGCAGACCGTAGATCAGTCCTTCACGCAGGGCGCCCCCCGCGAGGGTCATGCTCTCGATATCGAGTGTTTCGAAGATGGCGATCAGGATGGCGAGGCCGGAGGGGAACACGGTCAGCCGCTCGGCCGCCAGCCCTTCCAGTTGCAGCCGGTCGAGCTTGCCGCAGGCGATGGCCTGACCCATCAGCTCCTGCAGTTTCGGCAGGGTGACCCGTTCGCTCTTCCCTTGCGCCAGCATGATCTCTTGCAGCGCCTGTACCGTGCCGGAGGCGCCGACACATGTGCGCCAGCCGAGGGCGCGGTAATCTTCTGCCACCTTCTCCAGCACCGCCTTGGCGGCAGCAATCGCCTGCTCGAAACGGGCTTCAGAGAGCTCGCCATCACCGAAGTGATTGTTGAGCCAGGTGACGCAGCCCATGTGCAGGCTGTTGAGCAGTTTTGCTTCGCTATGTTCGCCGATCACCAGTTCGGTACTGGCACCGCCGATGTCGATCACCAGTCGGTTGCCTTCCCCGGCAGAGGTCCAGGAGACCCCTTCATAGATGGTCTTGGCCTCTTCCTCGCCCGAGATGATCTCGATGCTGTGGTTGAGCACCCGTTCCGCTTCGCTGAGGAACTCGTCGACGTTGGTGGCAAGCCGCAAGGTTGCGGTGCCCACCACCCGGATGTTGTCGGCCGGAATGTCCTGCAACTGCTCGGAGAAGAGACGCAGGCAGTCCCAGCCCCGCTCCATGGCGGCACGGCTGAGACGAAATTCCGGATCGAGCCCGGCTGCGAGGCGAACCTTGCGCTTGACCTTGGCGACGGTGCGCAAGGCACCGGCGACCTCGCGCACCACCAGCATATGAAAGCTATTGGAGCCGAGGTCGATAGCGGCATAGAGAGGCGAGTTGTGCAACGGGCCTATCCTTTAGCTTTTGCGCGGCGGACGACGACGGTTGTTGCTGTTGCCACCGCCCTGGCGATCCCGCATGTTGCGGTTCACCGGCTGACGGTTGCGGAACACCCGTTTCGGCGGGGTAACGTCATCCAGCAGCGCTTCGCGATCATATTTGCTGACTGGAATGGCGTGGTGGATGTACTCCTCGATGGCCGGCAGGTTGAAGGCATAGTCTTCACAGGCCAGGCTGATGGAGTGACCGCTCTTGCCGGCACGACCGGTACGACCGATACGGTGTACATAGTCCTCTGCGTCGTCGGGCAGGTCATAGTTGAAGACGTGGGTCACGTCAGGGATGTGCAGACCACGGGCGGCCACGTCGGTGGCGACCAGAATATCGAGCGCACCCTTGGTGAAATCCTCGAGGATCTTCATCCGCTTCTTCTGCGGCACGTCACCGGTCAGCAGACCGACGCGGTGGCCGTCGTTTTCCAGCCAGGCGTGAACGTCTTCACAGACATGCTTGGTGTTGGCGAAGACGATCGCTTTTTCCGGCCACTCCTCTTCCATCAGGGAGAGCAGCAGCAACATCTTGTCTTCATTGGAGGGGTAGAACAGCTCCTCCTTGATCCGCACGCCGGTCATCTGCTCAGGCTCTACCTGCACATGTTCCGGATGGTTCATGTGTTCGTAGGCAAGCTCCTGCACGCGCAGGGAGAGGGTTGCGGAAAACAGCATGCTCAGACGCTCGGTCGCGGGCGGCATGCGGCGGAACAGGAAGCGGATGTCCTTGATGAAGCCCAGATCGAACATGCGATCCGCTTCGTCCAGTACCACGACCTGAATGTTGCTCAGATCGATCACCTTGGACTTGAAGTAGTCGATGATGCGGCCGGTGGTGCCGATCAGGATGTCGACGCCCTGCTCCAGCACGGCCAGCTGCTTGTCGTAACCTTCGCCACCGTAGGCGAGGCCGAGTTTCAGGCCGGTAGAAGCGGCGATGCTGTCGGCATCGTTATAGATCTGTACTGCCAGCTCCCGGGTGGGTGCCATGATGATGGCTCTGGGTTGATTTACCAGACGGGGTTTGGTCAGCGGGTGGGTAAGAAGATAGTTGAAGGTGGCGGCCAGAAAGGCGATGGTTTTGCCGGTGCCTGTCTGAGCCTGACCGGCGAGGTCATGACCTTCTACCAGCAGTGGCAGAGACAGTGCCTGGATGGGCGTGCAATAGTGAAATCCCTTTGATTCCAGACCAGCCAGAACTTCGGGTTCGAGGCCCATTTGGGCGAATTTGTCGGTCGTTAAGTGTGTTTTGCTCATGGCGGTAGGTTATCAGGTTAGGCTTGCAATAATAAACAGGATCATTTCAAATAGGGCAACTATTGCCTTTGTTGATATGTCAATAAAGCCTTAATTACTGACTGGAGTTGGAGATGAGTGACAAGATTGTTCAGCTGAGCGATGCCAGCTTCGAGGCAGATGTAATCAAAGCCGATGGCGCCGTTCTGGTCGACTTCTGGGCCGAGTGGTGTGGTCCGTGCAAGATGATTGCCCCGATCCTGGAAGAAGTTGCCCAAGAGTACGAAGGTCGCGTGACCGTAGCCAAACTGAACATCGACCATAACTCTGATACTCCGCCCAAGTACGGCATTCGTGGTATCCCGACCCTCTTGCTGTTCAAGAATGGCGAAGTGGCAGCGACCAAGGTCGGTGCACTGTCCAAGACTCAGCTGAAAGAGTTCCTGGACGGCAACCTGTAATAATTAAAGAGGAGCGCATTGCAATAATGCGCTCCTTGTGTTTTATCACCTAGACGCTCATCCCGATTGGTGCTAGTTTATCGCTCGTTTGCTAACCTTTTTGCCTGACTCTTTGCTAACCACAGCCTGGCAATCAAATCCGATCAGCATCAATCCAGCAGACTGTCTCCTCATTTCAATCCTTGCTTACAGACTTTCACCACTATGAATCTGACTGAATTAAAGAACACTCCTGTGTCCGAGCTGGTCAAGCTTGGCGAATCCATGGGGTTGGAAAATCTGGCTCGGGCGCACAAGAAAGATATTATTTTTGCAATCCTCAAGGCGCACGCCAAGGGTGGTGAAGATATCTTTGGCGACGGTGTGCTGGAAATCCTGACCGATGGTTTCGGCTTCCTGCGCAGTGCAGACGGCTCCTATCTGGCAGGCCCTGACGATATCTACGTCTCCCCGAGCCAGATCCGCCGCTTCAACCTGCGTACCGGCGATACCATCTCCGGCAAGATCCGGCCACCGAAAGAGGGCGAACGCTACTTCGCACTGCTCAAGGTCAATGAGGTCAACTACGACCGTCCGGAAAACTCCCGCAACAAGATCCTGTTTGAAAACCTTACCCCCCTGCATGCCAACGAACGTCTGCGCATGGAACGGGGTAATGGCTCTACCGAAGATATCACCGCCCGTGTACTGGACCTGGCTTCCCCCATCGGTAAAGGCCAGCGTGGCCTGATCGTGGCGCCGCCCAAGGCCGGTAAGACCATGCTGCTGCAGAACATCGCCCAGAGCATCGCCTACAACCACCCGGACTGTGAACTGATCGTTCTGCTGATCGACGAGCGTCCGGAAGAGGTGACCGAGATGCAGCGGATGGTGAAAGGTGAAGTGATCGCTTCCACCTTTGACGAGCCTGCTTCCCGTCACGTTCAGGTTGCCGAAATGGTGATCGAGAAGGCCAAGCGTCTGGTCGAGCACAAGAAAGATGTGGTGATCCTGCTGGACTCCATCACCCGTCTGGCTCGCGCCTACAACACCGTTATCCCGTCATCCGGCAAGGTACTGACCGGTGGTGTGGACGCCAACGCCCTGCACCGTCCCAAGCGCTTCTTCGGCGCCGCGCGTAATGTTGAAGAGGGCGGCAGCCTGACCATCATCGCCACCGCGCTGATCGATACCGGCTCCAAGATGGATGAAGTCATCTACGAAGAGTTCAAGGGTACCGGCAACATGGAACTGCACCTCTCGCGCAAGATTGCCGAGAAGCGTGTCTACCCGGCCATCGACATCACCCGCTCCGGCACCCGCAAGGAAGAGCTGCTGACCACTGGTGACGAGCTGCAGAAGATGTGGATCCTGCGCAAGATTGTCCACCCGATGGGCGAGATCGACGGTATCGAGTTCCTCATCGACAAGCTGGCGATGACCAAGACCAACGACGAGTTCTTCGACGCCATGCGGCGCCAGCAGAAGTAAGTCCGGTCAGAAAATGACGAAACCGCGGCCCTGGTCGCGGTTTTTGTTTATCTGTTTTCCGGTCGCCCTAGTAGTATGAGATCCCGATGTCACATGGATGGAGACGTCATGAAGCCTGTTTTCTGGTTATTGCTGGGGTTGCTGAGTGCAATGCCAGCCTGCGCGCAGAGTGCTCCGATCGCGGTGACAGCCGAGACGTTGCAGACTCACCAACGCTATCTGGCGGGCCGTCTGCAGGAGGGGCAATTTGCAGCCATCGACTCTCTGCTGGCGACCCTGAGCCGCGAGCGGCGGGAGTTCCTGCTGTTGCAGCTGCTGCGGGATATTCCGGTTACCGCTCCTGCGTCCCCCGCGTTGCAACGCTGGGTCGAGGCACAGGCCGACAAGGCTCCAGAGTGGCTGCAGGAGCAGCAGGTAGACGGTTTTCTGGTGCAGCAACCTGTCTACGATTTTGCCGCGCAGGCCCGTCAGTTGCTGGGCGAATGGCAACTGCACTCATTGGTGCAGCGTTATCAGCAGCAACTTGCCCAGGGCAACTTCCAGCTAAAGTCCATCTACTACAGCAGTAACCCCGATATTGCCATGCAGCAGCAAGCTCTGTTGCTGGCCCTCGACGCCTTGCCGCAATCGATCTGGATGCGGGAGGCGCAAGCGCTGGCCAGCCGGAATATCTATCTGCCCGACAATCAGCTGTTGCTCCATCTGCTGCTGCGCACAGGTGAACCGGCGCTCTATGGCATGTTGTGGCGGCGGCCGGCAGATCAGGATGCGCTGCGCGCACTCGCCACCATCAACCGCTTCCATCATGGCAATACGGCCAGCTCCCTGCTGATTGCCGCCAGCGGCAATCCCGGTTTGAGAGAGCCGGCCCTGCGCCAGCTGAGCGCCCTCTCTCCTTTGCCGCCACAAGCCCAGAAATACCTGCTGGCCGAGCTCTCCAACCGCCAATACGGGGCGCTGGTGGCCGGTCTATTGATGGAGGTGGATGAACCCCAGTTGCTCTCCGGCCTTGCCAGACGCCTCGGCCAGCGTGATCTCCCCCCCGCAGCACCGAGTCTGCTGCCTGATTCGGGTACACCCGATGGGCAGCCAGGGTTATAATGCGTGACCTCCTGAACCCGGTTGGGAACTTGCATGAAATACAAGGATTTGCGTGATTTCATCGCGCAGCTGGAACAAAACGGACAACTCAAGCGCATCACCCGCGAGATAGACCCCTATCTGGAGATGACCGAGATCAGCGATCGCACCCTGCGTGCGGGTGGCCCGGCTCTGCTGTTCGAAAATCCCAAAGGCTACACCATGCCGGTGCTGACCAATTTGTTCGGCACCCCGGATCGGGTTGCCATGGGCATGGGGCAGCCCGATGTGGGCGCTCTGCGTCAGGTCGGGGTCTGGCTCTCCTATCTCAAGGAGCCCGAGCCGCCCAAGGGATTCAAGGAGCTGATGGAGAAGCTGCCAATCTTCAAGCAGGTGCTCAACATGCCGACCAAGCGCCTCTCTTCCGCCCCCTGCCAGCAGGTGGTGCAGGAGGGAGATGCGGTCGATCTCGACCAGATCCCGATCCAGCACTGCTGGCCCGGCGATGTGGCGCCGCTGGTCACCTGGGGCCTCACCATCACCCGCGGCCCCTACAAGAAGCGCCAGAACCTCGGCATCTATCGCCAGCAGAAGATCGCCAAAAACAAGCTGATCATGCGCTGGCTGGATCATCGTGGCGGTGCCATCGATTTTCGCGAGTGGCAGGAGGCCCACCCGGGCGAGCGATTCCCGGTGGTGGTGGCACTCGGTGCCGATCCGGCGACCATTCTCGGCGCGGTGACGCCGGTGCCGGATACTCTCTCCGAATATGCCTTTGCCGGTCTGCTGCGCGGCAGCCGTACCGAGGTGATCAAGGCCATCAGCTGCGATCTGGAGGTGCCCGCCAGCGCCGAGATCGTGCTGGAAGGCTATCTGGAGCCGGGTGAGATGGCGCCGGAAGGGCCCTATGGCGACCACACCGGTTACTACAACGAGGTGGACGAGTTCCCGGTCTTTACCATCACCCACATCACCAAGCGGCGCGATGCCATCTATCACAGCACCTACACCGGCCGTCCGCCCGATGAACCGGCGGTACTGGGTCTGGCGCTGAACGAGGTGTTCGTGCCGCTGCTGCAGAAGCAGTTCCCCGAGATTGTGGACTTCTATCTGCCGCCGGAGGGGTGCTCCTACCGGATGGCGGTGGTGACCATCAAGAAGCGTTACCCGGGCCACGCCAAGAGGGTGATGCTGGGAGTCTGGTCCTTCCTGCGCCAGTTTATGTACACCAAGTTCGTGGTGGTGTGTGACGATGACGTCAACGCCCGCGACTGGAAGGATGTGATCTGGGCCATCACCACCCGGATGGACCCGGCACGGGACACCACCTTGATCGAGCATACGCCGATCGACTATCTGGACTTCGCCTCGCCGGTCTCCGGCCTCGGCTCCAAAATGGGGCTGGATGCCACCAACAAGTGGCCGGGCGAGACCAATCGGGAGTGGGGTCAGCCCATAGTTCAGGATGAGGCGGTGAAGCAGAAGGTCGATGCCATCTGGGATGAGCTCAATATCCTCGGATGAGGCAAACATGACAGCTTTGCTGCAAAAAGTGATGCGATCCGCATTGATTTGAGTATTCTCGACTGACGGGGCCAGGGCTGCTGGTCGTCACTCCATAGTGAAACAATGAGCGAAGCGGGCCGAGCGAGCCCGCCACAAGGACAAGAATGCAACGTATCAAATGCCGCGTAGAGGAACTGCGCGAATATGTCGACACCATCTGGCATGTGGCTCTGACGCCGCAGCAAGCGATCAGCTTCAAGCCGGGCCAGTATCTGCTGGTGGTGATGAGCGATTCGGACAAGCGCCCCTTCTCCATCGCCAACTCGCCGACCCGCCCGGGTGTGCTGGAGCTGCAAATTGGTGCCACTCCCGAGAACGCCTATGCCGGTCAGGTGCTGGCCCGCATGCGCGAGCAGGGGGAGATCGAGGTCGAATTGCCGGCTGGCAAGGCGTTCCTGCGCGATGAGTCTCCCCGTCCGCTGATCCTGATGGCGGGCGGCACCGGCTTCTCTTACGCCCGCTCCATTCTGGAATATCTGATCGACACAGGCAGCAAGCGCCCGGTGTTCTTCTACTGGGGGGTGCGTCAGGCTCACTGGCTCTACGAACTGGAGCAGATGCAGCAGTGGGAGCGTGACTATGCGCCGCTCACCTTTATCCCGGTGGTGCAGGAGCCGGATGCTGACTGGACCGGCAAGAGCGGACTGGTGCACAAGGCGATCATGGATGACTTCGTCAGCCTCCACGACTACGACATCTATGTCGCCGGTCGCTTCGAGATGGCGGGGGCCGCGCGTGAGGAGTTCAAGATCCTCGGCGCCGAGCCGGAGCGCATCTTCGGTGACGCCTACGAATTTATCTGACGGGATCCCCGCTTGGATGACGCAGCCCCCGGTTTTGCCGGGGGCTTTTGTTTTTGTGGTTGCCGCAGTACCTGATCGTACCGAATGGTTGGATTATCGCGGCGTTATCCCATTATTTTTCAATATATTGGCTATGAATGGCTACTAATCTGGCGTGGCTGGTGGCATCTTTGTTTGGATTGACAAGAGTATCCATAGAGCAAGCACAAGGAGGCGCAGTGTTAAGCAAAGAGGCAAGGGGGCAACCCGGGTATGATCGGGAGGCACCCTGCGCGACTGAGCTGGCCGCCATGCCGGAACCCTCCTCCGGTGGTGATGCGTTTGCCCGTTTGCAGGCAGAGATCGCCGCTTTGCAGCATGAAAACGGCCTGTTGCAGGAGAAGCTCAATGCCGCCCTCGATGGCACCGGCATCTGTCTCTGGCAGGGCACCATTCCCACCGGCGAACTGCGGGTCTTCAATCTGCAGAACTTTCAGGCTGGCGATATGGCTCCTCATTTCGATCAGTGGAGCGCCAAGCTCCATCCCGACGATCGCGCCCATGCCATGGGCAGCTACTTTGCCCACCTTGAGAGGAAAACGCCCTTCTACGAAGCTGAATACCGCACCATCAGCCCGGCCGGGGAGATCACCTGGCTGTGGGATCGTGGTCGCGTAGTGGAGTGGGATGATGAGGGCAGGCCATTGCGGATCATGGGCTCCCATATCGATATCACCCAGCGCAAGGCTTATGAGCAGCGGCTGGCAGAGCGTGCCAACTGCGATGCGCTCACCGGCCTGCTCAACCGGCAGGGATTTGGCAAGGCGTTCGCTCTACAGCCGCCACAAGGGACGGGGGCACTGCTCTTTATCGATCTGGATGACTTCAAGGGGATCAATGACCAGTTGGGCCACGCTTGTGGTGATCAGGTACTGCAGCAGATGGCGGAGTGGTTGCGTCTCATTATGCCGGGCTCTGCCCTGTGCGGCCGTTACGGCGGTGACGAGTTTGTGGTTTATCTGCATCGTGATGTATCAAACCATGCTCTGGCTCATCTGGCCGATGCCCTGATCTGCCGGATGCATGGTTACGTGCCCAAACCCGGTTGCCCGCAGCGGGTGGGGCTGAGTATCGGCATCGCCCTGTGGGAGGAGCAACCATTGAGCTTCCGACAGGCATTGGAGGTGGCCGACCGGGCCATGTACGAGGCCAAGGCGCGCGGCAAGCGGGCCTGGTATCTGCTTCAGGTGTGATGCTTTTTACAGGTTCAATACAAAGCAAAAACCCCAGCTGAGCTGGGGTTTTCGTTATTCGCCTTTGGCGCCGAGCTGCTGCTCGAGCTGAGCCAGCTTGCTTTCGAGGGCGGCCAGTTTTTCCCGGGTACGCAGCAGCACCTTGGTCTGCACGTCGAACTCTTCACGGCTGACCAGATCCAGCTTGCCCAGCTGCGCTTGCAGTACCTGACGCATCTTCTTCTCGGCCTCTTCACCCATGCTGCGAATGCCGGGTGGCAGGGAGTTGTGCACCTGCTTGGCGATCTCTTCCAGTTTCTTCGGGTCGATCATGATGTCCTCCTTAAGCGTTGGCGGACATTCTACCGACAATTCCCTCACTTTGCCGAGATCGCGGCGGCTTTTTAGTCGTGATGGTGCCCGCTGGCTGGTCGGGTCTGGTTAATCACTCACTGTTGTTACCCTTGCGCCCCTTTGTTGACGTAAAACCTTGATTCTCGCCACAAACCTGAGCAGAAGATGACCAACATGAGTCTCGTTGGTTGTTGGTTTTATGTTAACGTCTTGCAGTCGCGGTCGTGATGGCCTCGTTGGCTGGTGATGGATAACAACCCTATAAAAAGAGAATAAAAAATGAAGAAGAAGCTAATTTATGCAGCTGTTGTCAGCGCTCTGCTGAGCGGATGTGGTGGAGATGACAACAAGGGAGATACTACCAGCTCCCTGGACTATGCCCTGAGTGGAGCCAATGGACTTCGCCCGAGTGTGCTGGCCCCCCGCGCCAGCGATGGTACCCTGAAGTTTTCGACAGAAACTGCTGATCTGTCGAACCCGGTATCGGCCCTCTCCACCCTTGATGGCTGGTCAACCACCCAACCCGTCCAGCTGGTACCGGCGACCGTGACCGGTGTCTCTGTGCCGGCCCCGGCGGCCAGCGAGTATGTCTCTGCCGTTGCGCCCCTCTACCTGCTGGAGCTGGTACTGGATCCGGTGACTCAGCGACCCGTTGGAGTGAAGAACAATAAGACTCTGACCTATGGCACTGACTTTGTGGTGAGTGATGGTGGCGGCAAACTCAATCTGGTTCCGCTCAAGCCGCTCAATCCCTCTTCCTACTACATGATCGTGGCGACCGACTCCCTCAAGGACAGTCGTGGTACGCCGCTCAAGGCCGGCGGTGATTACAGCAACTTCAAATCGACGGCTGGTGCAACCGCGCAGGAGCAGACCATCAGCAGCCTGATTGCGCTGCAGGAAGCGTTGTTCAAGGCCGCTACCGGGATTACCGGCGATCGGGTGATTTTCTCCGATTGGTTTGCCACCCAATCTGGCGCCGATGTGCTGCTGGCTGTGAAGGGAGCTGCGGCCACCGTGTTGCAGAGCCCGACCCTGGATGCCGCATCGTTGTGGAAGCAGGACGCCAAAGGCAACACCAGCCTGCCGGGGACCTATACGATTGATGCGCTCAATGGCGGGGTATCCTTCCTGACCCAGCTGGCGAACGAGCCATTCTTGCCTCAAGATGATCGGGATGCGATTGCTGCCGCTGTCGCTGCCAATGCCACATTGAACGGCATCGCGGCGGTGACCAAGGTGTATACCGGTGCCGTCAAGCTCCCTTACTTCCTCTCTACTCCAGCGATAGCCGGCTCCTGGGACAAGGCCAAGACCCAATCCTGGTATGGCGCCATTCCCAGCCTCTATACCATCGCCAATGCGTTGAAAGCGGGTGATACCGAGGTGATCGGTGGGCTGGTCGGGGCGGGTGTGGACCCAGTACTGCTGGGTGAGCTGATCGCCGATCCGAGCCGTCAGGCCGATCTGCTGAGGGAGGCGAGCAAGCTGATCGGGGTGACCCTCACCTCGGGTGGCAAGCCGCTGGATGCCGAGCGCAATATCGGTCGTTTCAACCCGCTGCCGACCCTGACCGAAGTACAATCTGTACCGCTGCGGATCTTTGCCCCCACCACTGACCTCAGCACTGTCACCGATGTGATCATCTATCAGCACGGGGTCACCTCCATCAAGGAGAACGCCTATGCGCTGGCGCTGAGCCAGATAGGTGCCGGGTTAGACCCATCAGTGAACAAGGTGGTCGCTGTGGTGGTGATCGATCACCCGCTGCACGGTGAGCGTGGCTATGCCCTGAGCGGCAGCATGGATACCGTCACCACCTCCGAGAACCCGACTCCCTATCTGAATTTGGGTTATCTGACGGTGGCGCGGGACAACCTGAAACAGAGCGTGGCCGATCTGCTTGGCCTTCGCCTGGCTGTCGGTCTGGCCAATGCCAAGGGGCTGGGTGGCCAATTGGGTGGTGCTGGTCTGAAGGTGCATTTCCTCGGTCACTCACTCGGTGCCATTACCGGGGCCAATCTGCTGGCTGTAGCCAACCAGACCACCGGCAGTGCTCAGGCTGATGCCCTGTTCAAGTTCGATACCGGCGGTCTTGCGATGCCGGGTGGCGGCATCGCCCCGCTGCTGCTCAACTCGCCGAGCTTCGGGCCGACCATCAAGATGAGCGTGCTCACCTCGGGCAGTCCTGAGTTGAAGGCCGGGTTTGAGGCTTATGCTCCCGGTTGCCAGACGGCGGTGCCGACCTGTTTCGTGAACGAGTTCCTGCCCAGTCTGGATGCGGCTACTCAGGCGGGGGCTGCGAGCACCTTGCAGAGCTATACCTTTGCCGCCCAGTCAGTGCTGGACTCTGCCGACCCGATCAATCTGGGCAGTGGCGTCGCCAAGAGCTTCCCGCTGTTCGCCACCGAAATTGTTGGTGATGGGGCGCTCAGCTTACCGGATCAGGTGATCCCCAACAGCATCGCCTCCGCGCCTTTGGGTGGTACCGAGCCGCTGTTCCGGGTACTGGGTTTGCAAGAGCTGAAGGGTTCCGGCGTGCTCCCGGCGGGTCACCATGCTGCGCGCTTCCTGAAAGGGGGCCATAGCTCGCTGCTGGCCCCTGACGAGAACTTTGATCCGACTGGCGCGGTCACCACCGAGAGCCAGACCCAGTTCGCCAGCTTCTTTATGAGTGGCGGTGCGGCGGTCAAGGTGACTGACGACACCCTGCTCAAGCAGTAACTGCGCAGACCATAAGCAAACGCCGCCCTTCTGGGCGGCTTTCTCGTTTCTGAAACTGCTGAATAATCAGGTCGGCTGGTGGTTGCGATCCAGCCAGCCTTGCAGCAGGCCGACCAGCAGGCCGGTCAGGTGGGCGATGTTGGCGGTGCTGGTTCCGAGCATGTCGAAGAAGCCGAGCACCATCCAGAACAGCATAAAGCCCATCAGCGCCGGTGGCAGAGTGAGGCCACAGGCCGGTTGCAGCTTGCTGCGCAGCCAGCAGTAGCCGAGCAGGGCATAGACCACGCCGGAGAGGCCGCCAAACAGCGGGCCGCTGGCGAAGAACTCGGCGATATTGGGCAGGGCGGCGCCCACCAGCAGCAGGATCAGCAGCTTGCCGCTGCCAAGGCGCTGCTCGATCTGACCGCCGAGATACCACCACCACAGCAAGTTGAACACCAGATGGAGTACCGAGAAGTGGATCAGGGCGGGGGTGAAATAGCGCCACGCCTGCCAGTCGGTGAACTGGGCCAGCGTCGGGTGGAATGCCAGTTCATCGTAGATGGGTAGGCCGATGGCCTCGATGCCGTAGATGGCGAGGCAGGCGATGATCACCACCAGCGTCAGTGGCCCCGCCTGATGGAGGAAATCGGTGATGGGATCCGTCATCCCCTTGCTGTAGTCGATGCGGGCATCGGCGCGGCCGGATTGCCAGGAGGCTTCCATATAGCGCGGGTGGCCCGGCTCGGCCAGAAAGCGCTTCACCTCCAGCTGGGCTTGGGCAAGGCGTAGCTCGTCCGCCAACCAGATGGTGACCCCCAGCTCGGACTGGGTCAGCTCGCAGGAGATCCCCAGGGTCGCCAGATAGTCCACCAGCGCTTGTGCCATGCGGGCGTTGTCGAGCACTAGCAGCTGGATCATGCCTCGCCAGCCTCGATGGGAAACTCCCGGCGCCACGCCTCGAAACCGCCATCCAGACTGTAGACCTCGTCATAACCCTGTTGCAGCAGGTATTGGGCGGCCCCCTGACTGCTGTTGCCGTGATAGCACATCACGATGACCGGGGTATCGAAATCCACTTCGTTCATAAAGCGCACCAGGGTGCCGTTGGTGAGGTGGAAGGCGCCGACCGCGTGGGCCGCTTCAAAGGATTGCGGGTCGCGAATATCCACCAGACGGGCTTCACCCGCGCTCAGTTTCTGGTGGGCATCATGGGCATTGATATGGGCAAACTGGTCCATCGGGATGTCCTGCGAATAGGTTGATTACGGGCCAGTGTACCGCAAGCTTGGGCGCAAACTAACCCCACAAAAGATAAGGGAGCCAGCGGCTCCCTTGTTGATATGGCATGCGGCTCAGTGGGTTAACCGCCCAGATAAGCCTGCCGCACCGCCGGGTTGGCCAGCAGGGCGGCGCCCGTGTCTTGCAGCACCACGTGGCCGTTCTCCAGCACATAACCGCGGTCGGCCAGCTTGAGCGCCTGGTTGGCGTTCTGCTCCACCAGAAAGATGGTCATCCCCTTCTGGCGCAACTGCTCAATGGTGTCGAAGATCTGCTGGATGACGATGGGGGCCAGCCCCAGCGAGGGTTCATCCAGCAGCAGCAGGCGTGGTTTGCTCATCAGGGCACGGCCGATGGCCAGCATCTGCTGCTCGCCGCCGGACATGGTGCCCGCCCGTTGTTGCAAGCGTTCGTGCAGGCGCGGGAACAGGGTGAACACCTGATCCAGCAGGCCATGCTGCTCGGCCTTGTCGACGAAGAAGGCGCCCATCAGCAGGTTCTCCTCCACCGTCAGGCGGGCGAAGATGCGGCGCCCCTCCGGCACCACGGCGATATCCTTGCGCATAATGCGGGCGGTGGTGAGGGAGCTGATCTGTTCCCCCTCAAACCAGATTGAGCCGCTGCTGGGCTTGGGCTCACCGCAGAGGGTCATCAGCAGGGTGGTCTTGCCCGCGCCGTTGGCGCCGATCAGGGTGACGATTTCACCCTCTTTCACCTCGACGCTGACATCGTGCAGCGCCTGAATTTTGCCGTAGTGGGTCGATACGTTGCGAAGTTCTAACATCGTGACTCCTTGGGTCCTACGATTCGCCCAGATAGGCCTTGATCACTGCCGGGTTGTTGCGGATCTCATCCGGCTTGCCGTGGGCCAGCGGGGTGCCCTGACTGACCACGAAGATGCGGTTGGAGATACCCATCACCAGCTTCATATCGTGTTCGATCAGCAGCACCGAGACCCCGAACTCGTCCCGCAGGCTCATGATGAGCTCGTCCAGTTCGTCGGTCTCCTTCGGGTTGAGGCCGGCAGCCGGTTCATCCAGCATCAGCAGCTCGGGACGGGTCGCCATGCAGCGGGCGATCTCGAGGCGGCGCTGCTGACCGTAGGCCAGGTTGCCGGCGGCGCGGTTGGCGAGATCCTTGAGCCCCACTTTATCCAGCCAGAAGGCGGCCCGCTCCAGCCCCTCCTGCTCGGCACGGCGGAAGGCCGGGGTCTTGAACAGGCCGGCGATAAAGCTGGTGTTGAGGTGCTGGTGCTGGGCAACCAGCAGGTTCTCCACCGCTGTCATCTCCTTGAACAGCCGCACGTGCTGGAAGGTACGCACAATCCCCTTGCGGGCGATGAGGTGGCCGGGCAGCCCCTGGATCTCCTCACCCTTGTAACGGATGATGCCGCCGCTCGGGCAGTAGAAGCCGGTCAGGCAGTTGAAGATGGTGGTCTTGCCCGCGCCGTTGGGGCCGATGATGGAGATCACCTCGCCCTTGTCGATATCCAGCTTGACCCCGTTGACGGCCAGCAGGCCCCCGAAGCGCATCGACAAATCAGAGACTTCCATTAACTTCTGATGTGTACTCATTTCTTCAACTCCAGATGCGGACGGGTCATCGGCAGCAATCCCTGTGGCCGCCAGATCATCATGAACACCATCAAGAGGCCGAACATCAGCATGCGGTACTCGTTGAATTCGCGGGCCAGCTCCGGCAGCACCGTCATCACGATGGCTGCCAGCACCACCCCGATCTGGGAGCCCATGCCACCCAGCACCACAATCGCCAGCACAATGGCCGATTCGATAAAGACGAAGGATTCCGGGCTGATAAAGCCCTGCCGCGAGGCAAAGAAACTACCCGCAAAACCGGCGAAGGTAGCGCCTATGGTGAAGGCGGTTAGCTTGATGATGGTGGGGTTGAGCCCCAGCGATTTGCAGGCGATCTCGTCCTCCCGCAGCGCTTCCCAGGCTCGGCCAAGGGGCATGCGCAGCAGGCGGTTGATGACAAACAGGGTCACCACCACCAACACCAGCGCCATCAGGTAGAGGAAGATCACCTTGTGGTTGGCGTTGTAGGTAATGCCGAAGAAGTTGTGGAAGGTATCAAAGCCCCCATCCTTGACGGTGCGGTTGAACTCCAGACCCCCCAGCGTCGGCTTGGGGATGCCGGAGATCCCGTTCGGGCCGCCGGTCAGGGTAGTCATGTTGTTGAGCAGGATGCGGATGATCTCGCCAAAACCCAGGGTGACGATGGCCAGATAGTCCCCCCGGAGCCGCAGCACCGGGAAACCGAGCAGGAAGCCGAAGGTAGCGGCCATCAGCCCGGCGATGGGCAGGCACTCCCAGAAGCTCAGTCCGAAGTAGGTGTTGAGCAGGGCATAGCTGTAGGCACCGACCGCGTAGAAGCCGACATAGCCGAGATCGAGCAGACCGGCGAGGCCGACCACCACGTTCAGCCCCAGCCCCAGCATGATGTAAATCAGGGTGAGGGTGGCGAGATCGATGGCGCCGCGAGAAGCCATAAAGGGCCAGCTCACCGCAAACAGCAGCACCAGCACGGCGGTGAGGTTATAGAGCTTGGGCGCCTCTTCCGGGCTCGGCAGCACCAGCTTGGTGAAGCCGACCGAGAAGCCGCTGATGGAGGCCTGAAACAGCTTGGCAATCTGGCCGCGCAGCATCTGGAACCAGAAAACAATGGTGGCGCCCCCCAGTAGCCAGGCCAGCGACACATCGAGGCGGCTCACTACCTGCAGGCTGGAGCCATCGGTCTCCAGCTTGAAGCCGAGCAGCCAGAAAGAGAGCACCAGCAGCACCAGGCTGGCGATACAGGCGTGGATCAATTGATGTTTCATCACACTTTCTCCACTTCCGGACGACCCAGAATGCCGGTCGGCATAAAGAGCAGCACAAAGATGAGCAGGGCAAACGCCATCACATCTTTGTACTCGGTGCTGAGATAACCGGCGGTGAGCGCTTCAACCACCCCCAGCAGCAGGCCGCCCAGTACAGCGCCCGGAATGCTGCCGATACCGCCCAATACTGCGGCAGTGAAGGCCTTCAGACCGGCCATAAAGCCGAGGTAGGGGTTGATGACGCCGTAATACATGCCGAGCAGCACCCCGGCCACGGCGGCCAGTGCAGCCCCCAGCACGAAGGTGATGGAGATGACCACGTGGGTGTCGATGCCCAGCAGATTGGCCATCTTGATATCTTCCGAACAGGCGCGGCAGGCGCGGCCCATGCGGGAGCGGCCGATGAACTGGGTCAGCGCCAGCATGGTGATGAAAGTCACCACGAAAATGATCAGCTGCATATAGGAGAGGCTGGCCTGAAAACCATCCTCACCCCCCAGGGTCCAGCCACCTGAGATCAGGCTGGGCATGGCGATATCCCGCGAGCCCTGAGCCATGCGCATCATGTTCTGCAAGAAGATCGACATGCCGATGGCGGAGATGAGGGGGATCAGCCGGTTGCCACCGCGCAGTGGCCGGTAGGCGACTCGCTCGATGCTCCAGCCATAGGTGCCGGTGATGATGATACTGACCAGGAAGGCGCCCCCCAGCAGTAGAAAGGTGCTGTCGATGCCCATCATCATGAGCCCCGCCATCACCATGAAAGCGACATAGGAGCCGATCATGTAAACCTCGCCGTGGGCGAAGTTGATCATGCCGATGATGCCATAGACCATGGTGTAGCCAATGGCGATCAACGCATAGGTGCTGCCTATGGTTAATCCGTTCAGCAGTTGCTGAACGAGATAAAGGAGGTGTTCGGACATACTGCGTTCCCTGTACTTGCCCGCAAAGAGAGGAGGGGGTGAGCGTACTCACCCCCGATCGGCAGATTATTTGACTTGGCTGGAAGTACCGTCAGCGTGCCACTGGAACACACCGAATTCGAAGCCTTTCAGGTCACCGTTAGGTGCCCAGGTCAGGGGGCCCATCACGGTATCGATCGGTGCGGCCTTGATGGCGGCGGCAACGGCGGCCGGGTCATCTTCACCCGCCTTGGCGATACCGGCAGCCAGGCTCTGCACCGCGGCATAGGTGGTCCAGACGAACGGGCCGGAGGAGTCCTGACCCTTGGCCTTGAACGCTGCGACCAGCGGGGCGTTGGCAGGTACCAGATCGTATTTGTTCGGCAGGGTCACCAGCAGGCCTTCGGAAGCCGGGCCGCCGATGGCGGAGATATCCTTGTTACCCACCCCTTCCGGGCCCATGAACTTGGCTTTCAGCCCCTTCTCGCCAGCCTGACGCAGGATCAGGCCCAGCTCAGGGTGATAGCCGCCGTAGTAGACGAAATCGACGTTCTCTTTCTGCAGCTTGGCGATCAGGGCGGAGAAGTCCTTGTCACCGGCGGTGATCCCTTCATAGGCCACCACCTTCACGCCAGCCTTGTCGAGTGCGGCTTTGACGCTGGAGGCGATACCTTCACCGTACTGCTTCTTGTCGTGGATAACGGCCACGCGCTGGGGTTTGACCTGCTCGATGATGTACTTGGCGGCAGTCGGGCCCTGATCGCTATCCAGGCCGATGGTGCGCAGGGTCAGCTGGTAACCGCGCTCGGTGATCTTGGGGTTGGTGGAGGCGGGGGTGACCATCAGGATCCCCTCGTCTTCATAGATGTCGGAGGCGGGCAGGGTGTTGTCGGAGCAGAGGTGACCGACCACGAACTTGACGCCATCATTTACCACCTTGTTGGCGATGGCTACCGCCTGCTTGGGATCACAGGCGTCGTCATAGATGACGGCTTCGATCTGCTTGCCATTGATGCCGCCAGCCTTGTTGATCTGCTCGACCGCCATCTTGCCGCCGGTGAACTGCATGTCCCCGTACTGGGCAACCGGGCCGGTGAGCGGGCCTGCGATACCTATCTTGATGGTGTCTGCCGCGTGTGCGATGGAGATCGATCCAAACAGAGCCAAAGAAACCGCTGCGCTTACTGTAATTTTGCTCAACTTATGCATTGATTCGTCCCTTAATCAGTGGATTGTTTCATTTACGAGTGCCATTCCGGATCGACATCCCGTGCATCCGGCTATAGGTATGGTTCTATCATTCCTCACGGGGCAATAACAAGCTGTTAAAGATACTAACCAGAGGGGGTGGGGTGGGCTTATTTTGAAATAAATGACCTGTCATTTGTGTTTAATTGGAATTTAGTATCGATTCTTCGCCTTAACATCTTGGTAACCAGAGGTGATTATGATGAAGCACAGAGGATTAGTCTGGTGATATTTTACTCTGATGGTGCTCCCATTTTGACCATTAATCGTTTGCGCAAACAGAAATGAGCGCCTAAATTAGCCGGCATTGACAATTCCGTGGCAGAGCCCGTTAAAACCAAGCCTTTATTCGGGAAATCTGCTAATGTTCCGCCTTTGACAGTCAGGAGACAGAGATGGCCACTATCAAGGATGTCGCCTCGCGCGCAGGCGTATCCATCTCCACCGTCTCACATGTGCTCAACCACACTCGGCGGGTCAGCGAAGACGCGACCCAGAAAGTGATTGAGGCGGTGGCAGAACTCAACTACGCGCCCAACTCGGTAGCGCGCAGTCTTAAGATAAATTCGACCAAGACCATTGGCATGCTGGTCACCACCAGCGTAAACCCCTTCTTCGCGGAAGTGGTGCAAGGGGTTGAAGCGTACTGCTTCGAACAGGGCTACAGCCTGATCCTCTGCAACACCGAAAACCAGCCGCCTCGCCAACAGCATTACCTGAGAATGCTGATGGAAAAACGGGTGGATGGTCTGCTGGTATTGGGGACCGATATCGACACTCCGTTGCGCGACATGCTGCGCATCCACAAGAACGTGCCGCAGGTGGTACTGGATTGGGGGACGGAGTGCGATTTCGCCAACGTCATCAACGACAACGCCCGCATCGGCGCCCGCATGGCCGTACGCCATCTGCTGGAGCTGGGGCACCGTGACATCGTCTGCATCACTGGCCAGCTCTCCAAGCCGACCACCCAGCAGCGACTGGACGGGGTGCGTGATGCGCTGGGCGAGCACGGTCTGACCCTTAAAGATGAACAGGTCTTTGAAGGGGACTACGAGAGCCAGAGCGGCTTCGATGCCATGCAGCGCATCCTGGCCCTGCAGCCTCGTCCGACCGCGGTCTTTGCCTTCGACGATCCCATGGCGATCGGCGCGATTTGCGCTGCCTGGGAAGCCGGAGTCAAGGTGCCGGATGATATCTCCATCATCGGCTACGACGATGTGGAGATGGCGCGCTTCTCCAGCCCGCCGCTGACCACCATCCGCCATCCGAAGGCCGAACTGGGCCAGCTGGCGGTGAAGCATCTGGTCAGCCGGATCCGCAACAAGGAGCTGGAAGTGGAATCGATGACGGTACAGCCAGAGCTGATCGTCCGCCGCTCGGTCAAACCGCTGCGTTAATCCGCACCCGTTGCCAACACGAAAAACCCCCTCTGTCACGAGGGGGTTTTTGTTTATGGGCGGTTTATTTCAGTTCCGGCCAGTAGGCTTTGTTGGCCTCTATCAAGTCATCGAGAATGGACTTGGCCACCGAGGCGCTAGGTACTGTCTTGGAGAGGGTGATGGCTTGCCACAGCTTCTGGTAAGAGTGCTCAACCCAGGCTTCGACCACCAGTTTCTCGACCGCGACCTGTTGGCCCATCATGCCCTGCTGGAACAGCGGAATGCTGCCCACCTGCAACGGCTCTGGCCCGCTGCTGCCGACCAGGCAGGGGATCTCGACCATGGCTTCCGGGTCAAAGTTGGGGATGGCGCCGCGATTGGGAACGATCAGCAGCATCCGCTCCTGGGTGTTGAAGGCAATGGCGGTTGCCAGGTCAACGATATAGGAGGCGTGTTCATCGATCTCCAGCTCGCCCGCTGCTGAATTGCCTGCCTTGACGATGTCGGTACAGGCGGTGAAGACCTGCTTCTCGCGGTGCTCCATCACCTCGTTGGCGCGGGTGTGTTCCGGGTTGGAGTGGGCCACCACATAGTCCGGGTAGAGGTAGTACTTCAGATAGGTGTTGGGCAGGGTATCCGGGTCGAGCGCCCATACATCCTTTGCCTTGGCGAAGGTATCGTTCCAGCTGGCTTCGGCATGACTGGCGCTGTTGGGCACATAGCCGTGGCGGGCAACGTGCCCCTTGATCTTCGGCATCAGGTCGTTGCCTTCCAGATCCTCGATGCGGGTCCACCAGCCAAAGTGGTTGAGGCCGTAGTAGCGTACCCGCATCTCTTTGCGGGATTTGAGACCGGCAATCTGGGCCATGCGCCCCTCGATCCCGATCGGCATGTCGCAGATGTTGAGAATTTTGGCGTTGGGACGCAGGCGACGGGTCGCTTCGGCGACGATGGCGGCCGGGTTGGAGTAGTTGAGCATCCAGGCATTGGGTGAGTACTGCTCCATATAGTCGACCAGCTCCAGCACCCCGCCGATGGAGCGCATGCCGTAGGCGATACCGCCCGGGCCGCAGGTCTCCTGACCGACCACCCCATGACGCAGCGGGATCTTCTCGTCCAGCTCGCGCATCGGATATTTGCCAACCCGGATATGGGCCATGACGAAATCTACATCGCTAAACGCTGCTTTGGGGTCGGTGCCATAGCTGAAGGCGATCTCGGGAGCCTTCTCTTTCAGCAAGATTTTGCAGGCTTCGGCAATGATCTCCTGACGGGCACCATCGTTGTCGTAGAATTTGATCTCCTTGAGCGGGAAGCGATGCTGATTTTCCAGCAACATCAGAACGATACCAGGAGTAAAAGTGCTGCCACCACCGGCAATGACTACAGAGAATTTTTTCATGATCATGACTCCATTACTAAAGACGATTGTTGATGACTGTTGTTCATAATCGATTCCATATTTTCACGTACCTGAGGTACATGCAGACCGATAATTACCTGGATACTATCGCCATGGCGGACGACACCATGGGCCCCCAATTTAATAAACTCCTCATCTGCAGCGGCTAGCTTGCTGTTAACCAGCGATATTCTTAAGCGGGTGGCACAATTATTCAGACTGCGTATATTTTTGACTCCACCAAGTGCTTCGATAATTTGTGTTGCACTATCACTGCCACGCTGGTTTTTGGCTGCCTGATAATCTGACTTGGAATAAAGCTTTATTTCACTGTCTTCCCGGCCCGGTGTTTTAAGATTGAGCCTGATAATCAGCGCGCGGAATATCAGAAACCAGATTCCGGTAAAGACCAATCCGATAGCGATCTGGGTGAACATCATTCCCGCATGGTTGTGGAACATGGGTATCCAGTTCTGCGGCAGGAACTGGTCGAGCAGACCTCCACCCATGTTGCCGACCACACCAAACAGGTACATCACAGTCGACATGGTGGCTGCCAGCAGGGCGTGGATGGCAAACAGCAGCGGCGAGATGAAGAGGAAGGTGAACTCCAGCGGCTCGGTGATACCGACCAGAATGGCGGTCAGGGTGGCCGGGATCAGCAGGCCTGCCACCTTGGCCTTGTTCTCTTTGGCTGCCGTGGCATAGATGGCCAGAGCAATCCCCATGGCACCGAAAATCTTCGAGTTGCCGTGCAGGGCAAAGCCACCCTGAGGGAACTGTTCAATCAGCGGGCGAGAGCTCTGGCTGAACTCCAGCATGTGCTGCGCCCAGTAGAGCTGAATGCCCCCCTCTACTGCCGCTGGGCCGAAGATGAAGGGGCCGTAGATAAAGTGATGCAGGCCGGTCGGGATCAAAATCCGCTCTAGGAAGGTGTATACCCATACCCCGACCGGACCCGAGACCAGCATGAAACTCTGCAGGGAGGCGATGCCCATCTGGACTTTTGGCCAGCCGATCAGGGTCAGCCAGGCGCAGGGGATCATCACGAAGAAGGCGACAATGGTGACAAAAGAGCTGCCCTGAAAGATGCCGAGAAAGACCGGCAGTTGGCGATCAAACAGGCGGTTGTGCAGTGCCGTCACGATACCGGAGATGACGATGGCCCCTATGATGCTGGTATCCAGGGTCTTGATCCCCGCCACCATGGCGAGGCCACTTTCACCCCCCACATCCTGACTGAAGTCGACCCCGAAATAACTGCCCCAGGTCATTCCCATGGCGTTGATAAAATAGTTCCAGGTCATGAAACTGACCAATACAGCCAGACAGGCTCTGGCTTGAGCCTTATTTGCCAGACCGATTGGCAGGCCAATGGCAAATATCAGCGGCATATTCCTGAATACTGTCCAGCCACCCTCTTCAATAATATGGATGATCTGGAAGAATAATCCTTGTGGGTTTGCCAGTGATTCACCGACAAACATCGGGTTTTTCAGCATAATTGCAATGCCTACTACCATACCTGCAAAAGGAAAAAGCAGTACAGGAGTGAACATTGCTCCGCCAAAACGTTGAATTTGACTGAGCATATATTGTCCCTTGGTTGAAATAGCTAATCGAATCCTTGCCGGTGTTGCCAGATGCAAATTAGCAACGATAAAAAGAGACCTCATGAAATATCTTGGAATAATGTGATCTGACGCATGCAGTTATTTAGACAAAGATGTCTAACTTTTGCGATATTGTTGTACCTCTTGGTTTTGTGATGTTCTTGCAGCTTTAGTTGAAAGTTAAGTTATTGTTTTTAAGCAATTTAGCCACTTCATTGAGAATAAGATGGTTGGCGTTGTGACCACAGGAGATGTCTAGCAGTGATCTATAAATCGGTGGCTGATCGACTCAGGATCAGGGTAAACGGTGCCGAGTGCCGGGTGGGAGATGTGTTGCCGGGCGAAAAAGCGCTGGCAGAACAGTATGGTGTCTCCCGCATGACCATTCGCAAAGCGGTAGACATGTTGATCGAGTGGGGATTGGTCGAGCGGCGCCACGGCAGCGGCACCTATGTGACGAAAAAGGATGTCCAGCATGAGACCAAAGGGCTGAGCGGGTTTACCGAACTGATGCGCGAGCAGGGGCGCACTTTGACCAGCCAGGTGTTGGAATTTCGCACCATGCCTGCGCCACCGGCCATCGCCAGTCAGCTGCGGGTGAAGGTGAATGAACCTGTCTACTACTCCAGCCGGATCCGCTCGGTGGATGGTCGGGCTCTGCTGCTGGAAGAGAGCTATATGCCGGTCAGACTGTTTCGCAATCTGTCGGTCGCCCATCTGGAAGGGTCCAAATTCGACTACATCGAACGGGAGTGCGGCATCGCGATTGCGGGTAACTATGAGTGCTTCAGTGCCGTGCTGGCGGATCGGGTTACTGCCGAGCTGCTCCATATCGAGCAGGGGGCCCCTATCCTGCGGCTCACCTCACTCTCATACAGCGAGAGCGGAGAGTTCCTCAACTACTCCATCATGTTCCGTAATGCCAACGACTATCACGTTGACTACCACCTCCACCGTGCCCGCGGCTAGTGCCTGGCTGATGAGGCAGCGTGTCGTTGAAAGAGGGGAGAGCCTGCGAGGGAGGCATTGGCCATAACTCCTCCCTCGGCCCATGCAGATCAAAATAATCAACTCAAATGTTAGTTATCCTTGCTGCCGGATCCGGATGTAGGCAGTGGGGGATGCATGAGCGTGATTGAAGCGATAACCATGGTGGCCGGTATGGTTTATCTGGTGTTGTTGGCGTGGCAGGTGCGCACCGGCTGGCCGGGGCGTCTTGCGCTCGGCCTGCTGGGGCTGGTCTGGTTGCTGGCGGCGGACAGCCTGCTCTGGCTCGCACTGGGGACGGTCACCGCCGTGCTTGCCCTCCGGCATCAGAGGCGGCCGCTGCCCGAGTTCGGGGCGATCGACAGTCAGCAGTTGCGGGCAGGCACTCGCCATCTGCTGCTGCTCTGCTGGGGGCTGGTCACAGTGCAATACAGCCTGCATATCTGGCAGTTGGGACAGGGGATGAGCCCCTGGCTGGTGCGCCCGGACGTGGTGGATGCCTTCCTGCCCATCGCCGGTGGCCTCGGGCTGCGGGCCTGGTTCGCGCAGGGGTTGGTGGATCCCCACCATCCGGCGGCCACCGTCACCGTACTGGTACTCTCCCTGTTGGCCCTGCTGCTGGGGCGGGCGTTCTGTGCCTGGTTCTGTCCGCTCGGGCTGGTGGGGGAATGGCTGTATGGCCTGCGCTACCGGTTGCTGCCGGGGGAGTGGAGCCCGCCGCGCTGGCTGGATCTTGCCCTGCGCACCCAGAAATTTCTGGTGCTCGGCTTTCTGCTCTTCATCATCCTGCTGGCGGTGCCGGCTGCAGCCCTGCCCGGCTACTTCACCAGCCCCTACCATCAGGCGGCGGATATGAAGATGGGGGCTTTCTTCTTCAACCTGACCCTGATCTCGGGTCTGTGCCTCGGCTGGGTGTTGCTGCTTACCGCGACCTTTCGTCAGGGATTCTGCCGCTACCTTTGCCCCTATGGCGCCTGGCTCGCCCTGCTGGGGCTACTGACGCCGCTGCGCATTCGCCGCGACCCGGCCCGCTGCCTGCGAAGCCAGGGTCACGGCTGTGACAAGTGCAGCCGGGCCTGTCCATCGCGCATTGCGGTGCACCAGCTTATCGCGGTACGCAGCCTGGAGTGCACCGGCTGCCTGAGCTGCGTGGCCGCCTGCCCCAAGCGGGTCGAGGCCCTGCACCTTGGCAGCAAGGTGCATCGGCTCGCACCAAGCCGTTTGCTGGGGCTGCTCTGCTTGTTGCTGCTGGTGCTGCCGTTGCTTGCGCATGGCCTGTTGGATATCTGGGTCAGCCAGACGCCGCTGGCGATACGGGCTCACCTGTTGCAACTGTTGCCACAGCTGAGCCATTAACTGGGGAAGGTGACAGTGTGACCATGGTGCAAGATCACAGGGTACGCACACGGACACCCTCGGGTGTCCGTTTTCATATTCAGGCGGGAGTGGGTTGAGGGGGCAAGGCCGATATGGCTTACCAGTTGGCGAAATCCACCTCGGGCAGGGTTTCAAAGCCGGGGCGGGCAAACAGATAGCCCTGCATCAGGCTGACGCCCATCTCCCGCAGACAGGCCATCTCTTCGCGGGTCTCGATCCCCTCCGCCAGCGGGGTGATCTTCAGCTCCGCAAACAGTGCCAGACAGTGGCGCACTATGGCTTGTCGGGTCGGGTCATGGTCAATGCCGCGCAGCAGGTGCATATCGAGCTTGACGATGTTGGGGTGAAAATCGGCCAGCAGGTTGAGGCCCGAGTAACCGGCGCCAAAGTCATCGATCGCCGTTTTGAAGCCGAGCGCCTGATAGTGATCGACGATGCCGCGAAGATGCTGGCTGTCTTGCACCTGCTCCACCTCGGTCAGCTCGAACATGATCTGCTCGATGGGGAAGTGGTGCTCGCGGGCCGCCTGCAGGGTGGTGCGGATGCAGCGCTCCGGGCGGTAGACCGCATTGGGCAGAAAGTTGATGCTCAGCATCCCCTTCATCCCGAGCCGTGCCGCCAGCGCGATGGCCTTGATCCGGCACAGCTGATCGAAGCGGTAGCGATTGCCATCGTTGACCCGGGCAATCACGCTCTGCGCCGGTTCGTTGTTGAGCCCCCGCACCAGCGCCTCGTAGCCGAAGATGGTGCGCTGGCTGCAATCGACGATGGGCTGGAAGGCCATGGTGAAGTCGAAGTCGAGATCTGCTTTCTCCTGACACAGCTGGCAGATGGCGGGGGACGGGGCGGCAGGTATATCCATGACTATCCTCTCGGGGCGTGGCTGCGCTGGGGACTGACTCAAATGATAACAGCTCGGCTCCGCCAGCACGGTAATTTCCCGGTAATACGCAGCCGCTCCCCCTGAGGTACCAAACGTTACCCCGTTTTCTGCAAGATATGCGGCAAGGGCGGGTGAGGGTTGTTCCGCTTGTTTGCCAGAGATCGGGCGATGCCCCGCTGGCACCCGTTAGCGCCGCTGGTGGTCGCCACATCAGCCAAGGCAGTAGGTATAAACATAATTTATGGGTTTTCGGATAATGACCCAATTTTTACTTATGTGTGTTTGCTGTGTGCCCTGAGGCCGCTGATTGGCCCATCCACGGCTCGCAAAGGGCAATGGCCGATCTTGATCAACCGGCATAGAGCGCCAGCCGGAGGGAGGAAATTCGGCTGGTCGTTATGGCGGGAGAATCTATTTACGCGAACGCCCGATTACGCCGGATGGCTACTATAACCTACAGTGCAGGGGCTATCCCCCTGCTTTTCTATATTTTTACATTAAGATATTTTCTCAATAATACTTAACCCAAAATAATCTAGAAAGAATAGTGGAAAGCTTGATACAACCGATACTTTAGCACTTGGCAATATAAAATCTTCCATTTGTTTTGCGAATAGATTTTCTTGTGAAATTAACGACCTGGGAAGGATATAGTTATTTTCCACAATGTGATTTGCTTTACATAGATGCATACGCATAATTAAATTCCAGTTGAGCTCTGTTATTAACTTGAATGAACAGAGCTCTGAAGAACACTCATCACCAACAATCTTTTTATATTTTATGTTATTTTTTGCGGAGACAATTTTCTCTTTAAATATTTCATCTGGATTATCAATGCTTATATTTATATGTTTTAGTGATTCAACCATTGGGTAGTTTATATAAATTTTCCCTTTCTCTGTTTCCTCGCAGAAAAAATCTATAAGTTCTTTTAGTTTTTTGTCATCAGCTGCCGTTGCATGGCCATCATAATCAAAAAATAAGTATATTTCAGAAATCTCACGTCTTTTTATACTCCGGAGATGTTGGTTCTTTGGTGTTTCTTTTAAAAAAGAAAAAATATCCAGATCATCATCTCTTTGCAGTTTAGAGTACAAACTATATACATCACCACAGAATGAAGAAATTATTTTCTCTTTACCTCCTGGTGGGAAATATCTATGAAATAAATTTTCAGCTATTTCGCATTCTGTTTTTTCACCCTCGAAAACGAATAATATTTTATTGCTCATCAAAAGCTCCTGATTTAAACATTTTTTCTATGTTATGAGCCTCTCGCAATTCTTTTGATGTTAAGTTAGATAGTGACTTTATACTTCCTTTACCAAGAATGTAGTAGCAGTCTGGTCTTAGAAGGTCATTGGAAATCACAGAGGTATTATGTGTAGTTATTATTACTTGAGCATTAGCTGCTAGCAGGTGTTCTACAACCAACTCTGCTAGCTCATAGTGGTAATATGCGTCATACTCATCAACAAATATTAATGAAACATCGTTTGGGCTTTCTCTGAAACGTTGAAACCAGTAATAGAATAGGGCAAGTGATTTTGTACCTTGCGAAGCTATGCTGTAAAATGGAATAGTTTTTCCGTTAAAATCAAAACCTATAGTATCATCTTCGAGTTGAGTCAACTTGCAATCAATGCCTGCTACGTTAAGAAAACTTTGAAAATCCTCGAGATGACCTTTTTTTATAATGTCCTCCATTATTCCAGTGCTACCTTGCTCATAGCCAATATAGCTATTTTTATCTAAAGATCTAAAGAAGAGCATGCCATTTACAAAATCTACAAAACTTGAAAAGCATGTATTCATATCATCTTTGACAAGGACGGTATTTTTTTTGATATAAGACACGAGAGAGATCATGCTTTCCCCGATATCTCTTTCTAGAGTTTCAGCCCCTTTTGCATTTATTATCGCGATTGAACTTTTACTTCTGTCAATGTAGGCGAAAATATTTCCATTTATTTTTATATTTTCACACACTATATTTTCTAAGTTTTTTTTACTATAGCTATAGTTTACAATTCCACAGTCAAATTTGAATTCAAACTCAAAATGAGCTAATTCATCTGAACTCATTGCATTTATATAGTTTTTATAGTTATCTGAATCAATGTTTTTGTCTGTGATATGTTTTACTATATCAAAAATAGCAAATCCTAAATTTGATTTTCCAATGCCGTTTTTACCATACACAATGGCCTTATTTACCGCACCATTTAATATATATTTGTCATTAAATGAATATCCTTTATGGTTTGTAAAGTCTAAGGTTATCTTATCTTTAAAGTTCTTGAATCCAGAAACAGAGAACTTTATAAGCATGTTATTACCCCTTCTTGTTTGTACCTTAAAAAATAATATTATAACACAAATAAAAAATTGTCCCGTAAAAAAATTACGGACATAAGCATTTGTTTTTAAACATAAAACAAAAAAAGGGGGCTGAGCCCCCTTTTACTAACATAATAGTGTTTACTGCAGCAGGGAGATATCGGCGACTTGCAGGAACAGGTTGCGCAGATTGTTCAGCAGCGCCAGACGGTTGGCCTTGAGGGCCTCGTCATCGGCCATCACCATCACTTCGTTGAAGAAGGTGTCGACCGGCTCGCGCAGGGCGGCCAGACGGGTGAGGGCAGCCTGATAGTCACCGGCGGCGAACAGCGGGGCCAGTTCGGCTTGCAGTTCGGCAACCTGGGTGGCCAGCGCCTTCTCGGCGGCATCGACCAGCAGTTCCGGTTTGACGGCAGTCGGCAGTTCGCCTTCGACCTTGGCCAGAATGTTGCTCACGCGCTTGTTGGCGGCAGCCAGTGCCAGTGCGGCATCCAGCGTGCGGAAGTGGCTGACGGCCTTGACGCGACGATCGAAGTCGAGCGGACGGGTCGGGCGGCGGGCCAGCACGGCCAGCACCACGTCGGCACCGATGCCTTCGTCCTGATAGGCGGCGCGGAAGCGGCCCAGCATAAAGTCGACCACGTCGGTAACGACGGTTTTGTTGGTCAGCTTGTCGCCGTAGACGCGTACCGCTTCTTCAACCAGTTCAACCAGATCCAGATCCAGCTGCTTCTCGGTCATGATGCGCAGGGCACCGATGGCGGCGCGACGCAGGGCGAACGGGTCCTTGTCACCTTTCGGCAGCATGCCGATGCCGAAGATACCGGCCAGGGTGTCGAACTTGTCGGCCAGCGCGACGGCGCAGGCAACCAGACCGGACGGCAGGGCATCACCGGCAAAGCGCGGCATGTACTGCTCGTTGAGGGCCACGGCAACCGCTTCGTCTTCACCATCGTGACGGGCGTAGTGCATCCCCATGACACCCTGGGTGTCGGTGAACTCGCCGACCATGTTGGTCATCAGGTCACACTTGGAGAGCAGACCGGCACGCTTGGCCTGAGCCACGTCGGCACCGATACGCTCGGCGATAAAGCCGGCGACGGTCTCGATGCGCTCGACCTTGGCCTTGACGGTGCCCAGCTGTTGCTGGAACAGCACGGTTTCAAGGCGCGGCAGGCGGGAGGCAAGGGTCTGCTTGAGGTCGGTCTTGAAGAAGAACTCGGCGTCAGAGAGACGGGGACGAACCACCTTCTCGTTGCCGCTGATGATCTGGCTCGGGTCTTTCGACTCGATGTTGGTGACGAAGATGAACTTCGGCAGCAGCTTGCCGTTCTTGTCGTAGACCGGGAAGTACTTCTGGTCACCCTTCATGGTGTGCACCAGCGCTTCAGCCGGCACGGCCAGGAACTTCTCTTCGAAGTTGGCGGTCAGCACCACCGGCCACTCGACCAGTGCGGTCACTTCTTCCAGCAGGGCGTCGTCCAGATCGGCCACGCCACCGAAGGCGGCTGCGGCCGCTTCGACGTCAGCCTTGATCTTGGCCTTGCGCGCCATGAAGTCGGCAATCACCATGCCGCGCTCCTGCAGGATCTGCGGGTACTGGCTGGCGTTGTCGATGGTGAACTCGCTCTCGCCCATAAAGCGGTGGCCGCGAAGGATGCGGGCAGAGTCGATACCCAGAATGTGGGCGGGAACCAGCTCGCCATCCAGCAGCAGGGTCACGGTGAAGACCGGACGCACGAACTGGATGGCCTTGTCGCCCCAGCGCATCATTTTCGGGATCGGCAGTTTGGCCAGTGCGGAGGCGACCAGTTCGCCCAGCAGATCGACGGCCGGACGGCCTTCAACCTTGGCGGTGTGAACCAGCCACTCGCCCTTGTCGGTGACCAGACGCTCGGCCTGCTCAACGGTGATGCCGTTGCCGCGGGCCCAGCCTTCGGCAGCCTTGGTCGGCTTGCCTTCGGCATCGAACGCCTGAGCCACGGCCGGACCGCGCTTCTCGACGCTCTTGCTCGGCTGTTCGCCAGCCAGCTCGCTTACCTTCAGCGCCAGACGGCGCGGTGAGGCAAACCACTCGACGTCGCCGAAGGCCAGATCGGCCTTGGTCAGTTCGGCTTTGAAGTTGTCGGCAAAGGCTTCGGCCAGGGAGCGCAGGGCTTTGGGCGGCAGCTCAGCAGTACCGATCTCTACCAGAAATGTATGTTGTGCCATGTCCGTTCCTTAACCTTGCTTGTTCTCACTGCGCTGACACATAGGGAAGCCCAGCGCTTCGCGGGAGGCGTAGTAGGCTTCCGCCACCGCCTTGGTCAGGGTGCGAATGCGCAGGATGTAGCGCTGACGCTCGGTGACCGAGATGGCCTTGCGGGCATCCAGCAGGTTGAAGGAGTGAGCGGCTTTGAGGATGCGCTCGTAGGCAGGCAGCGGCAGCGGTTTTTCCAGTGCCAGCAGATTCTGGGCTTCCTTCTCGTACTGCTCGAAGCAGTGGAACAGGAACTCCACATCGGCGTGTTCGAAGTTGTAGGTGGATTGCTCCACTTCGTTCTGGTGGAACACGTCGCCGTAGGTGGTCTTGCCCAGCGGGCCGTCAGACCAGACCAGATCGTAGACGCTGTCCACGCCCTGGATGTACATGGCCAGACGCTCGAGACCGTAGGTGATCTCGCCGGTGACCGGCTTGCACTCGAGGCCGCCCACTTGCTGGAAGTAGGTGAACTGGGTCACTTCCATGCCGTTCAGCCACACTTCCCAACCCAGACCCCAGGCACCCAGAGTCGGGTTTTCCCAGTTGTCTTCCACGAAGCGGATGTCGTGGATCTCGGGATCCATGCCCAGCTCTTTCAGGGAGCCCAGATAGAGTTCCTGAATGTTGTCGGGGGAAGGCTTGATGATCACCTGGAACTGGTAGTAGTGCTGCAGGCGGTTCGGGTTTTCACCGTAGCGGCCGTCGGTCGGACGGCGGGACGGTTGCACGTAGGCGCAGGCGATGGGCTCCGGGCCCAGGGCACGCAGACAGGTCATGGGGTGGGAAGTACCGGCACCCACTTCCATATCCAGCGGCTGAATGATGGTACAGCCCTGGCGGGACCAATAGTCCTGCAGCTGCAGGATCAGGCCCTGAAAGGTTTTGACATCGAATTTTTGCATAATTTTTTTCGCGCGAAGTGAAAATCAGAGCAAGATTTGCTGAATGTGAACCGAGGGAGTATACCGTCTGGCATGGTCGGATAATAGGCGAAATTGCAGCGGATTCGCGGGATGGTGCTGCGCCCTGGCTGGTCAGGCGGGATGTCCGGTATATGATGTGAGCAGTGCCGCCTGCAGAGTGGGCAGGGTCGGGCAAACCGCTGAAATAACGAGGGAGAGGAAATGGAACTGCGCTGCGCCTGGGTGACCAAGGACCCGGAATACATTGAATACCATGACAAACAGTGGGGCAGGCCGGTCTATGACGCCCGCGAGCTGTTTGCCAAGCTCTGCCTCGACGGCCAGCAGGCGGGGCTGTCGTGGATCACCATCCTCAAGCGCACCGATAGCTATTACCGCGCCTATGCCGACTTTGATCCGGTGCAGATTGCCCGCTTCGACGAGCAGGATGTAGAGCGGTTGATGCAGGACACCGGTATTATCCGCAATCGGCTCAAGGTGCAGTCGATCATCAGAAATGCCCGCGCTTATCTGGCGTTGCAGGAGCAGGGGATCGACTTCGCCGACTACCTGTGGGGCTTTGTTGGCGGCGCCCCCATCGTCAACCAGCGCCAGGGCAACGGCGATATTCCGGCGACCTCACCGGAGTCGGATGCCATGTCCAAAGCGCTCAAGAAGCTCGGCTTCAACTTCGTTGGCAGCACCATCTGTTATGCCTTTATGCAGGCGGTGGGAATGGTGAACGATCATCTGGTCAGCTGTCCTTGCCACGCCGAGTGTCAGTTACCGCGCTGACAACCCGTCGATTGCCCAAAAAAACATCACTCTCGCCGTCGATTCAGGCTTGCGTCAGACAATGGCGTGCCAGCGCGTTACAATCCGGCCCCCGGCATGGTGCCGGATTGTTTTCACAGAGGTTTTTTCATGCGAGCCAAGATCCTGGTGCCAGCTCTGGCACTGACCGTTGCCCTGAGCGGCTGTACCACCAACCCCTACACAGGTGAATCCCAGACCTCCAAAGGTGCCTGGGGCGCGCTGGCTGGCGCCGCTGCCGGTGCGGCAGTAGGTGCGCTCTCCTCCAGCAAGGGTGACCGCAAGAAGGGCATCCTGACCGGCGTTGCTGCCGGCGCGGCGCTGGGTGGCGGTATCGGCTACTACATGGACGTGCAGGAGGCCAAGCTGCGCGAGAAGCTGCAGGGCACCGGTGTCAGCGTGACCCGTAATGGCAATGAGCTGATCCTCAACATGCCGAACAACGTGACCTTCGACAGCTCCAGCTCCCAGCTGAAAGCGGCCGGTGCCAACACCCTCTCCGGCGTGGCCATGGTGGTTGCCGAGTTCGACAAGACCCGCCTGAACGTGGTCGGTCACACCGACAGCACAGGTTCCCGCGATCTGAACATGAAGCTTTCCCGCGATCGTGCCGATGCCGTTGCCGCTCAACTGATTGGTCAGGGCGTAGCAGGCAGCCGCATCTCCACCACCGGCGTGGGCCCGGATCAGCCGGTTGCTACCAACAGCACCGCCGCTGGCAAAGCTCAGAACCGCCGCGTGACCATTACCCTGACCCCGACCGCCTAAGTCGTTCAGGTTTCGGTAACGAAAAGGCCCCGCCAGTGATGGCGGGGCCTTTTGCTATCCAGCTGTCGGTATGACTGTTTAGACAGCCGCAGTCAGCTGCACTTCCACCTTGTAACCTTCGTGGGCCAAGCGGGCCTGTACGCAGGCGCGAACCGGGGCGGTGCCAGCCGGGATCCAGGCATCCCACTGCTCGTTGAAGGCGGCGATGTCCTGAATGTCTTTCAGATAGATGTTGGCCATCAGGATCTTGTCGACGCCGGAGCCGTTGGCTTCCAGCAGGCGTTGCAGGCTTGCCAGCACTTCGCGGGTCTGCTGGTGGATGTCGGCCTCTTCACTGACGGGCACTTCCACCACGTAGAGGGTGCCATTGTGGATGACCACGTCTGACCAACGCTGGGTGGTGCCGATTCGGGTAATGGTTGTCATGGAGTGCTCCGGTACGGGGGCTTATTGACCCTTGCGGATCAGATAGCGGTAGGGGGCCTGCTCTGTCTCGCTGGCGACCAGGGTGTGATCCATAAAGCGACAGAAACTGGGGATGTCGCGGGTGGTTGAAGGATCGTCGGCACTGACCAGCAGGGTCTCGCCATCAGCCATCAGCCTCACTTTCTTGCGAACCATCATAACGGGTTCCGGGCAACGAAGCCCGATTGCGTCCAACTCGTGGGTCGCATCGCAGAATAAATCACTCATCTATTATCAACCTTCAACCTATTCGGCTGCCAATGATACTCAGGGCTAAAAAATAATCAAACAAACGACCCATCAACCAGCATATGTAACCGAAATGTTATTCGGCCCTATCCAGCTTGCGCCGGACGAGTAATATAAAAATTGAACCATATTCAACAAGGAGGTGAATATGCAGGTCTCCTACGGCAGATTACAGGCCTATGCAGGCATGGGGTTCTTGTCCTTCGCCATGATAGTGATGGGCAGCCCGATCGGGAATACCGGTACCTGGTTCGGCTCCATGGTGATGGTCGGGTTGGGGCTCTGGATCGAGCTCAGCGATTACTATGACGAGGATGAGGACGAGAACGATCAATCCTGAATCGGATGACGATTCAACAACAAAGGCGGAGCAATTCCGCCTTTGTCATTTCTGCCGTTTGGCAATGTACCCGGATCAGCGGGTCGAGCGCATGGCCCGCTCCAGATGCAGCGCCGTCTGCTCCGGGTTGGCCTTGGGGTCGTTGAAGAAGTTGCTCAGCACATCGAGGATCGCCTGCCGCATATTGGTCGGCGTTGCCATCCCTTCCGCCATGCTGGGCAGCAGGTTGTCCTGCTTTTCCGCCAGCAGGAAATCCTGATAGGAACGGACGGCGCAGCGGTCGAACTTGCTCATGTCGGGGTTGGTCAGCGCCGGGATCGACCCCTTCACCCGATTGAACTCTTCCTGGAATTGCGGCGTCATCAGCAGCTGGGCCAGATCCCCCTGCGCCTGCAGCTGGGCCGGATCCCGCTGTTTGAACATGGCGATGGAGTCGAGGTTGTAGCTGAACAGTCCGGCGCTGCCCGGGCTCGGCAGGCAGGCGATATCCTCACCCGGCCGGTAGTTGCCGGCGCTCAGTTCACCCTTCACCCAATCGCCCATCACCTGCATGGCGGCGCCACCGCTCTCCAGCAGGTTGGTGGCCTGATGCCACTTCAGACCGGCGTATTTTTGCGGCACATAGGCGCGCAGCTGCTGGAAGCGGGTCAGCACCCGCACCATGTCGGGGCCGGTCAGGGTGGCGCTGTCCTGCTCGAGGAACGCCTTGCGATAGAATTCTTTTCCGCCCTCACCGAGTGCCACCGTTTCAAACAACACTGCCAGCTGCCAGGGCTCGTTGCCAATGGCGAGCGGGGTGATGCCCCGTTTTTTAAGCTGGTCGGCGACGGTGACAAACTGGGCCCAGTCGGTGGGCGGAGTCAGCTTGTTGCGCTCGAAGATCTTGCGGTTGAGCCACAGCCAGTTGACCCGGTGGATACCGGTGGGCACCGCCATCAGGGCGCCATTCTGGCTGAGGGTGGCACGCACCATGGGCGGCATCTGACTGTACCAGCCGAGGTGTTCGGCCATCGGGCTGAGATCGCGCAAAAAGCCGAGTCCGGCCCACTCCTTGAGCTCGTAACCCTTGAGGTGGGCCGCTTCGGGCGGGTTGGCGGCCAGTGCCCGGCTTTTCAATACCGTCATGGCGCTCTTGCCGCCGCCGCCCTGCACTGCAAAGTCGTTCCACTGGTTGCCCTGTTTGGTCCACTCGGATTTGAGCACTTCGACCGCTTTCGCTTCGCCGCCGGACGTCCACCAGTGCAGCACTTCCACCTGGGAGGCGGCAACGGGAGCAGAGAGCAGGGCGATGACAGAAAAAGACAACCACTTCATAAGGTTACTGCCTTGGTAGGGAGAGCGTGGCCTGCAGGCCACCTTGCGGACGGTTTTCCAGCACCAGATCGCCGCCGTGGGCGTGGGCGATGTTGCGGGCGATGCCAAGACCGAGGCCGGTGCCGGTCTGATCCGTGCTGAGCCGGTAATAGGGTTCGAAAATGCGCTCGAACTGATCGTCCGGCAGGCCGGGGCCCTCATCCATGATGAAGAGGATCAGCATCTCCTCGTCATCCATGATGATGATGCGCACCTTCTGGCCGTACTTGATGCCGTTGTCCACCAGATTGCCGATGCAGCGCTTGAGCGCCAGCAGCTTGCCGCGGTAGGGCCACTTGCAGTGCCCTTCGATGGTCAGCCGCTCGTCGTGCAGGTTCATCGATTCCGCCATCTGCTCAAGCAGGGCGTTGATGTCGATCTCCTCGATATTCTCGTGAATGTCGGTCTCTTTGACCGTCTGCAGCGCCCCTTTCACCATCAGCTCCAGCTCGTCGAGATCCTTGTTGAACTTGGCGATCTGTACCTCGTCATCGAGCAGTTCGACCCGCAGCCGCAGCCGGGTGATGGGGGTCTTGAGGTCGTGGGAAATCGAGCTGAACAGCCGCTCTCTATCGTCGATATAGCGACGAATGCGGTGTTGCATGATGTTGAAGGCGCGGGTCGCAGCCACGATTTCCGACGCTCCTTCCTCCTTGAGCGAAGGCTGATCGATATCCTTGCCGAGATTCACCGCCGCCTTGGCGAGGCGGCGCAGCGGGCGGGTCTGCCAGCGCACCAGCATAAAGGTGAAGAAGCAGAGGAACACCGTCATCAGAGCGATGAAACGCACCTGGTTGCTCGGCATCACGGTATCGTCGAGGGTCATGTAGGGGGCGGGCAGCAGGGCCGCCAGATAGAGCCACTCCCCCTTTTCAATCTCGATCTGGGTCACCAGCACCGGCGGATTGAGCGGCTCCAGCGACAGGGTGTAACGGGCCCAGGAGGAGGGGAGATCCGCCAGCAGGGTGTCGTTGTTGAAGACGTGGAGGTCATCAGGGCGGGAGAAGTCCACCTTGATCGCCATGGCATCGGAGAGCTTGCGGGTCAGCACGCCCTGTACCTCCTCCAGCACCTGCGTCTTGCGTTCGCTGTCGGGGATGGCGTTGATGTGGATCTCTTCCTCATTGAGCGAGACGAAGAAGCGGCTGCCCCCCATGTTGCGCAGCTGGTCCAGCGCGATATGGCGATACTGCAGCGGCAGGGATTTGAAGAAATTGACGGTGGAGGCGGCAGACATGGCGAGGTTGCGGGTGGTGCTGAGCATCCCCTCCAGCTCCCGCTTCTGGATCTGCTGCATCCAGATGCCGGTCAGAATGGTCTGGGAGAGCAGGATGGCCAGCAACAGCAGCAGGATCATCCGTGACAACAGGGAGCGGGGCACCAGCGCCCCCCAGGACCACTTGTTGCTCATGGCAGCTCGTGCACTTCGGCGATCAGCATGTAGCCGCTACCGCGGATGGTCTTGATGATGCGCGGGCTCTTGCCGTTGTCGCCCAGCTTCTGGCGCAGACGGCTGATTTGTACGTCGATGCCGCGCTCCATCGGCAGGCTTTCGCGGCCGCGGGTGGCATCCGAGATGGTGTCCCGATCCAGCACCACGCCGGGCTGTTGCAGGAACATGCCGAGCAGCATGGCATCGCTGCCGGAGAGATCCAGCAGGCTGCCATCATCATGGGTCAGCTGGTGGCTCAGGGTGTCGAGGGTCCACTCGGCAAAACGCAGGCGGCGGCTTGGTTCTTTCTCTTTTTCCGGCTGGCGGAATTCGGCGCGGCGCAGCAGCGCCTTGATGCGGGCCTGCAGTTCGCGGGGGCTGAACGGCTTGGCGATATAGTCGTCGGCACCGAGTTCCAGACCGATCACCCGATCCGCTTCGTCGGAGGCGGCGGTCAGCATGATGATGGGCACCTGGGAGTCACGACGGATCTGCTGGCAGAGGGTAAAACCGTCCTCGCCGGGCATCATGATGTCCAGAATAATCAGGTCCGGGCTGTGCTGGGCGAGTTGCTGGCGCATCTCGTTGCCCTCCGCCGCCGTCAATACCTGAAAGCCCGCCCGGGTCAGGTACTCATTGAGCAGCTCGCGGATCTCTTGGTCGTCATCGACGATCAGCAGTTGTTTGCTCATTGACATATGTATGTGCATCCACCCATTTTTTTGTGCAGATTGAACCTGTCGGGGGAGTAAAAAGCAAGCAAGCCCCCTATCTAATGTGAGGTTTAAGGCAATAACAGCCTATTGATAAGATTAAAACGAAAAAAGGCCGACCCAAACGGGACGGCCAACAGACAGCTTCTGACCACTGACGAGCACCCCGTGTGGCGTTCGTCACAGACTTGAAAAGGGGCCAGTCAGACTGGCCCCGAAAAGGGACAACTCTCAGTAGTGCATCCCGTCGATCCGGTTGGTTATCACACCCGTTCAAACACGGTGGCGATGCCCTGACCCAGACCGATACACATGGTGGCAACCCCCAGGGTGGCATCCTTCTCCTCCATCAGATTGATGAGGGTGGTGGAGATGCGGGCGCCGGAGCAGCCGAGCGGGTGGCCCAGCGCAATGGCGCCGCCGTTCAGGTTCACCTTCTCGTCCACCTGATCCTGCAGACCCAGATCCTTCACGCAGGGCAGGGACTGGGCGGCAAACGCCTCGTTCAGCTCGAACAGGTCGATATCACCGACAGTCAGACCGGCACGCTTGAGCGCCTTCTGGGTCGCCGGCACCGGGCCGTAACCCATGATGGCGGCGTCACAGCCGGCGATGGCCATGGCGCGCACCTTGGCGCGCGGCGTGAGGCCGAGGGCCTTGGCGCGATCCGCGCTCATCACCAGCATGGCGGCGGCGCCATCTGACAGGGCCGAGGAGCTGCCGGCGGTGACGGTGCCGTTGACCGGGTCAAACACCGGGCGCAGCTGGCTCAGGGTTTCGACCGTGGTCTCCGGGCGAATCACCTCGTCGTAGTCGTAGAAGAAGCGGGCGCCGCTGGCGTCATGGCCTTCCAGCCCGACGATCTCCTTGGCAAAGCGCCCTTCCACGGTGGCGGCGTGAGCGCGGCGATGGGAGCGGGCGGCAAACTCGTCCTGCTGCTGGCGGCTGATGCCGTGCAGCTTGCCTAGCATCTCGGCGGTCAACCCCATCATGCCGGAGGCTTTCGCCACCGACTTGGCCATGCCGGGGTGGAAGTCGACGCCGTGGCTCATCGGTACGTGACCCATGTGCTCGACGCCGCCGATGATGAAGATATCCCCATCACCTACCTGAATGGCGCGGGAGGCGTCGTGCAGCGCCTGCATACTTGAGCCGCACAGGCGGTTGACGGTGACCGCCCCCACCTGCTTCGGAATACCGGCCAGCAGCGCGGCGTTGCGGGCGATGTTGAAGCCCTGCTCCAGGGTCTGCTGCACGCAGCCCCAGTAGATATCCTCGATCTCGTTCGGGTCGAGGTTGGGGTTGCGCAGCAGGATGGATTTCATCAGGTGCGCGGACAGATCTTCTGCACGCACGTTGCGGAAGGCGCCGCCCTTGGACCGGCCCATCGGGGTCCGGATACAGTCGACAATGACTACGTCTTTCATGAATGGATCTCCTTTCCGCAATCAGTAGAAGGTTTTGCCCTGGGCGGCCATCTCGCGCAGCTTGTCGCTGACGCGGTAGAGCGGGCCCAAGTCGGCATACTGGTCGGCCATGGCCACGTAGCGATCCAGACCGATAGTGTCCAGATAGCGGAACACGCCGCCGCGGAAGGGAGGGAAGCCCAGACCGTAGACCAGTGCGATGTCGGCTTCGGCTGGCGTGGCGACAATGCCCTCTTCCAGACAGAGCACCACCTCGTTGATCATCGGGATCATCATGCGGGCGATGATGGCGTCCTTGTCGAAATCCTGTTTCGGCTTGGCAATGGGAGCCAGCAGCTCGTAGCTGGCGGCGTCGGCCACCTTCTTCGGCTTGCCCTTCTTGTCCTGCTCGTAGGCGTAGAAGCCCTTGCCGTTCTTCTGACCGAAGCGGTTCACTTCGTACATCACGTCGATGGCGGTGCGGCTTTCCTTGCTCATCCGCGCCGGGAAGCCTTGCGCCATCACGTCACCGGCATGGTGACCGGTGTCGATACCGACTACGTCCAGCAGGTAGGCGGGGCCCATCGGCCAGCCGAACTCTTTCTCCATCACCTTGTCGACGGCGGCGAAGTCGGCGCCATCGGCGACCAGCTTGTTGAAGCCGAAGAAGTAGGGGAACAGCACGCGGTTGACGAAGAAGCCCGGGCAGTCGTTGACCACCACCGGGGACTTGCCCATGGCGGCGGCGTAGGCCACCACGCGGTTGATGGTTTCATCGGAGGTCTGTTCGCCGCGGATGATTTCCACCAATGGCATGCGGTGCACCGGGTTGAAGAAGTGCATGCCGCAGAAGTTCTGCGGGCGCTTCAGCCCCTTGGCCAGCAGGGAGATGGGAATGGTGGAGGTGTTGCTGGCGAGCACGGCGTCTTCGCCGATGATCCCTTCCACTTCGCCCAGTACGGCGGCTTTCACCTTGGGATTCTCGACCACGGCTTCGACCACGACGTCCACATGCTTGACGTTGTCATAGCTGAGGGTCGGAGTGATGGCAGAGAGCACCTGGCCCATCTTGATGCCATCGATGCGGCCCTTTTCGAGCTGGCCGTTGAGCAGCTTGGTGGCTTCACCCATGCCAAGTGCCAGCGCCTTCTCGTTGATGTCCTTCATCACCGCCGGAATGCCCTTGCTGGCAGATTGGTAGGCGATGCCGCCCCCCATGATGCCGGCACCCAGTACGGCGGCGTGGCCAGTGGCCTTGCTTGCCTGCTTGGCCGCCTTCTTGGCCAGCGCCTTGATGTGCTGATCGTTGAGGAAGATACCGACCAGTGCCTTGGCGACATCGGTCTTGGCCAGCTTGATAAAGCCCTGTGCTTCAACGACCAGAGCTTCGTCACGGCCCATACCTGCGGCGGCCTCGACGGTTTTCACCGTAGTCATCGGTGCCGGATAGTGTTTGCCCGCCACGGCGGCAACCATGCCGGCGGCGGTGGTGAAGCTCATCATGGCTTCCAGTTTGGAGAGGCGCAGCGGCGCTTTTTTGGCGGCGCGACGGCTCTGCCAGTCCAGCTTGCCCGCGATGGCGTCCTTGATCATCTGCAGCGCAGCGCTCTGCAGTGCGCCCGGGGCGACCACGGCATCGATGGCACCGACCTTGAGGGCGTCATCGGCACGGTAATCCTTACCGGTGGTGATCCACTCCAGCGCGTTGTCGGCACCGATCACTCGTGGCAGACGAACTGTGCCGCCAAAGCCCGGCATGATGCCGAGTTTGGTCTCGGGCAAGCCAATCTTGGCGGTGGTGTCGGCCAGACGGAAGTCGGTGGAGAGAATGGTCTCGCAGCCGCCGCCCAGAGCGTGGCCCTTGATGGCTGAGAGGGTTGGAACGGGCAGATCTTCGATGGCGTTGAAGATGTCGTTGGCCTTTTTCAGCCAACCGAGCAGATCTTCTTGCGGCAGATCGAACAGTTCCAGGAATTCGGTAATGTCGGCACCGACGATAAAGGCGTCTTTGCCGGAGGTGAGGATCAGACCTTTTAGTTCACGTTCTTGTTGTAATGCGGCGATCGCTTCGCTCAGGGAGAGCAGGGTAGCGCGATCCAGCTTGTTGACTGAACCCGGGGCATCAAACCTCAGCTCGGCAATGCCGTTTTCGAGGTAGCTGACCGACAGGGTTTCGCCTTGGTAGATCATGAGAGTGTCTCCTTGTTCCCACTCAGTGGGGAGTGGTGCTCCTTAATCCCCAGCAGGGGGCGAGGCTCACTATTGATCCAAAAGGAGACATTTTCAACACCTATTTAAAACATTTGTTTAACAGTTCTCGAGTAAAAGCTCCTCATCACAAAACGGGCAAAAAAGAGGAGCCTTGTGGCGCCTCGGATAGATGTGAGTTTGTCATCAGCTGGCCAGTTCAGGTCGGTTGCGATACTGGTTAAGCACCTCGGGATCGGCGAGGGCATGGGTGTTGTTGACCGGCCGGTTGTGTACCACTTCCCGCACTGCAAGTTCGACAATCTTGCCTGACTTGGTGCGGGGGATGGCATCCACCTGCAGGATGCGGGCGGGCACGTGGCGGGCGGTGCAGTGCTGCTTTATTTGCTGGCGGATCCGCTCGCGCAGCGGCTCATCCAGCTTGCAACCCACCTTGAGCTTGACGAACAGCACCACCCGCTCGTCTTGCTGCCACTGCTGGCCGATGACGATGCTCTCCTCCACCTCGTCCAGCTGTTCGACATAGCGGTAGATCTCGCTGGTGCCGATGCGCACGCCGCCCGGATTGAGGGTGGCGTCGGAGCGGCCGTAGAACAGAATGCCGCCGGTCGGGGTCAGTTCGATCCAGTCGCCGTGGCACCAGATGTTGTCAAAGCGCTCGAAGTAGGCTGCGTGGTACTTGTCGCCGCTCTCATCCCCCCAGAAATAGATGGGCTGGGCCGGGAACGGCTTGGTGCAGACCAGCTCGCCCTTCTCCCCCTGCACCGGCTGGCCCGCTTCGTTGAATACCTGCACCGCGAGACCGAGGCCGCGTCCCTGACTCTCGCCGCGATAGACAGGGCTGAGCGGGTTGCCGATGACGAAGCAGGAGCAGATATCTGTGCCGCCTGATATGGAACTGAGCTGCACATCCTGCTTGATCTGCTGGTAGACGTAGTCAAATCCCTCCGGCGACAGCACAGAGCCGGTGCTGCAGATCAGCCGCAAGTGCGGCAAGTCGTGGCTCTTGATGGGGGCATAACCCTGCTTGTGCAGTGCATCGAGATACTTGGCCGAGGTGCCGAACAAGCTGACCTGCTCGTCGCGGGCCAGATCCCACAGCACATTGCCATCCGGGTAAAACGGCGAGCCGTCATAGAGCACCAGGGTGGCGCCGGAGGCGAGGGCGCTCACCAGCCAGTTCCACATCATCCAGCCGCAGGTGGTGAAGTAGAAGATCCGCTCCCCCGGCTTGATGTCGCAGTGCAGCTGGTGCTCTTTCAGGTGTTGCAGCAGGGTGCCGCCGATGCCGTGCACGATGCACTTGGGTTTGCCGGTGGTGCCGGAGGAGTAGAGGATGTAGAGCGGGTCGTTGAAAGCCATGGACTCGAACTGGAGGCTGGCGTCCGGCTGGCTCGCTAGCACTTGTTGCCAGTCGTGGCCAAGCTGCAACGGGTTGCCGAGCAGCGGGATCATCACCGTCTGCTCTATGCAGCCTAACTGGCTCACCACGCTGGCGACTTTCTGTTGAATGTCGATAGCCTTGCCGTTGTAGCGATAGCCATCCACCGCAAACAGCACTCGCGGCTGGGTCTGGCCGAAGCGCTCTACCACGCTAGCCTCGCCAAAGTCGGGGCTGGTGGAGGTCCAGATCGCCCCGAGGCTGGTGGTTGCCAGCATGGCAACCACGGTTTCCGGAATATTGGGCAGATAGGCGGCAACCACATCGCCACGACCAATCCCCTGATTGCGCAGCCATTGAGCCAGCCGGGCAACCTGTTCCCCCAGCTCACGCCAGCTCAGGGTGCGGCTTGGGCTCCCTTCGATGCGGGAGATGATGGCCGGGCTCTCGTCTTGGCGGCGCAGCAGGTTTTCGGCGAAGTTGAGGCGGCTATCGGGGAACCAGCGGGTGCGCTGCATATCCTGACGGTTTTCCGCCACTATGTTGCCGAGCTCGCCCTTGACGCCGCAGTGCTGCCATACCAGCGGCCAGAAACGGGTGGTCTTCTCCACCGACCATTGGTAAAGCTGCGGATAGTTCTGCAACTGCAAGCCGTGGAAACGGTTCACCTCCGCCATAAAACGGTAGAGGTTGGATTGCTGCATCCCGAGCGGATCCGGTTGCCACAGGCAGAGGTTGTCCATGAGTAATCCCTGACTTCATGTATCTACCGGCAGTGTATTGAATTGTTTTTGATTTGTTAATAATTGGTTTTCTGTTGATAACAAACACGTTTGTAACGTATGCGTTACCTCACGAAGCGGCAGCTTGACGGGTCGAGCCGCCAAGCGCTTGATGTTATGCTGCAATCACATTCACCTCGGAGCAGGACGCCATGAGCAGCTACAGCCAACTTTTTGCCCAGCACCTCGATACCTTGCAGCAGCGCACCCGCGATATTCTGCAACAACAGGGGCTCAGCGGACTGGCCATCCACTCCGGCCAGACTCACCGCATCTTCCTCGATGATCAGGATTACCCGTTCAAGGTAAACCCGCATTTCAAAGCCTGGTTGCCGGTGCTGGACAATCCCCACTGCTGGCTGCTGGTGGACGGGGTGAACAAACCGGTATTGCTGTTCTACCGCCCGGTGGATTTCTGGCACAAGGTGGCGGATCTGCCCAATGCCTTCTGGGTCGAGTTCTTCGATATTCGTTTCCTGACCCGGCCGGAACAGGTGGCCGACCATCTACCTGCCAACAAGCAGGAGTGGGCCTATCTGGGGGGCCATCTGGAAGTGGCCGAGCTGCTGGGGCTGACCCAGCCCAATCCGGAGGCGGTGCTCAACTACCTGCACTATCACCGCGCCTACAAGACCCCCTACGAGCTGGAGTGTCTGCGCGAGGCGAACCGGATCGGGGTTCGCGGCCATATCGCCGCCAAGGACTCTTTTATGGCGGGGGCGAGCGAGTTCGAGATTAATCTGGCCTACATGAAGGCGGTCGGGCAGGGGGCCAATGAGGCGCCCTACGGCAATATCGTCGCCATCAACCGCAATGCGGCCATCCTTCACTACACTCATTTGTCTGCCGTGCGGGTGCCGGATGCGGAGCGCCACTCCTTCCTGATCGATGCGGGCGTCGATTTCCACGGTTATGCCTCCGACATCACCCGTACCTGGGCGTGGCGTCGTGGCGAGTTTGCCGATCTGATTGCAGCCCTCGACGAGCAGCAGCAGGAGATCATCAAGGAGATCAAACCGGGTCGCCGCTACAGCGAGCTGCATCTGCAGATGCACCACAAGCTGGCGCGCCTGCTGCAAGCGACCGAGCTGGTGGATATGTCGGTAGACGAGATGATCAACACCGGGGTGACCAACGTCTTCTTCCCTCACGGCCTCGGCCACTTCCTCGGTTTGCAGGTGCACGATGCGGGTGGTTTCATGCAGGATGAGCGCGGCACCCATCTGGCGGCGCCAGAGCTGTTCCCCTATCTGCGCTGCACCCGGGTGATGGAGGTGGGTCAGGTGTTCACCATCGAGCCGGGGCTCTACTTCATCGACAGTTTGCTGGAGCCGCTGCGTCAGGGCGAACAGGGCAAGCGGGTCAACTGGAACAAGGTGGAAGCGCTGCGTCCGTTCGGCGGCATCCGCATCGAAGACAACGTGGTGCTGCACGCCAACGGGGTGGAGAACATGACCAGACAAGCAGGGCTCTGATGGCGGCTGCGTACTCCATTCCGGCTGCCCCGCTGGAGTTGACCGAAGAGATAAAGAAGAGCCGCTTCATTACCCTGATCGCCCACACCCCGACCGTCGAGGTGGCCAAGGGGTGGGTCAACGAGATCAAACGCCAACATCCGGCCGCTCGCCACCACTGCTGGGCGTTTGTGGCTGGTGCGCCACAAGATAGTCAGGTTTATGGCTTCAGCGATGACGGCGAACCTTCCGGTACGGCGGGCAAGCCGATCCTGGCCCAGTTGATGGGCTCGGGGCTCGGTGAAATCTGCGCCGTGGTAGTGCGTTACTACGGCGGCATCCAGCTTGGCACCGGTGGACTGGTCAAAGCCTATGGGGGCGGCGTCGGTGCCGCCCTCAAGCAACTGCCCACCCTGCTCAAGGTGCCACGCACTCCCTCTCTCATTCACTGCGATTACGGTGACATGGGGACTGTCGAGTCGCTGATCAGCAGCCATAATGGCGAATTGCTGGCGGCCGATTACGGTCAGCAGGTCACCTTGCAGGTGGCGTGGGAGTCCTCGGTTTGGGCTCAGGTGGACCGTGAATTGACCGACCGGACTCATGGGCGGGTATCCCTCAGCCCCTTAGATGGCTAGAATCCATCGCTCTTTAATTGGGGAAAGGGAGCTGTAATGCACATTCTGAGCATTATTCGCATTGTTGGCCTGCTGGTTGCGCTGTTCAGCTCGACCATGCTGTTGCCTGCACTGGTGGCCTTTGGCTATCGGGATGGTGGTGGTGCCGAGTTCGTCAGCTCTTTTCTGATCGCCCTGCTGCTCGGTGTGGTGCTCTGGTTTCCCAATCGCTATCACAAGAAGGAGATGCGCTCGAAAGAGGGTTTCCTCATCGTGGTGCTGTTCTGGACCGTGCTGGGCAGTGTGGGGGCGGTGCCCTTCATCATGAGCGATGTGCCGGATATGTCGGTCTCGGAGGCCTTCTTCGAATCTTTTTCCGGCCTGACCACCACTGGCGCAACGGTACTGACCGGGCTCGATAATCTGCCCAAGGCGTTTCTGTTCTATCGCCAGCTGCTGCAGTGGCTGGGGGGCATGGGGATCATCGTACTGGCAGTGGCCATTCTGCCGCTGCTGGGGATCGGGGGCATGCAGCTCTATCGCGCCGAGATCCCGGGGCCGGTTAAGGATACCAAGGTGACGCCGCGCATCGCCGAAACGGCCAAGGCGCTCTGGTTCATCTATCTGCTGCTCACCGCGCTCTGTGCCTTGGCATACTGGCTCGCCGGAATGACGCTGTTCGATGCGGTCTGCCATTCGTTCTCGACCCTGTCGGTCGGTGGCTTCTCCACTCACGACGCCAGCATCGGTTTCTTCAACAGTCCGGTCATCAACCTGATTACCGTGGTGTTCCTGCTGCTGGCCAGCGTGAACTTTGCGCTCCACTTTACCGTCTTCTCTCACCGCCCGGTGCGGCTCGGTCGCTACCTTTACGATTCTGAACTCAAGGTGTTTCTGGCCATCCAGGCGACTCTGGTGATGATCTGCTTTGTCGCCTTGCTGACCCACGGACACTACGCCACCTGGCAAGAGGCGCTCAACCACGGGTTGTTTCAGGCGGTCTCTCTGGGTACCACCACCGGCTACAGCACCACTACCTATGCCGACTGGCCCTCGTTCCTGCCCATGCTGCTGATGTTTTCCGCCTTTATCGGCTGTTGTGCGGGCAGTACCGGCGGTGGCATCAAGGTGATGCGTTTTATGATCCTGTTCATGCAGGGGATGCGCGAGTTGAAGCGGCTGGTTCACCCCAGAGCCATCTATACCTTGAAGCTGGGGAATCGGGCGGTGCCCGAGCGCATCGTCGAGGCGGTGTGGGGCTACTTCGCCACCTATATTATTCTCTTCTTTATGTTCATGTTGCTTTTGCTGATGACGGGACTGAACGAAGTGACCGCATTCACCGCTGTGGCTGCGGCTTTCACCAACGTAGGCCCGGGTTTGGGAGAGGTATCAGCCAACTTCGGCAATATCTCGCCGGCGGCCCAGTGGGTACTGGTGTTGGCTATGTTGTTTGGTCGATTGGAAATTTTTACGCTTCTGGTACTGTTTACTCCTGCATTCTGGCGTAGTTGAGGTTGTTATGGACAAGATTCTGGTGCTTTATTCCTCTCGGGATGGCCAAACCCGCAAAATAGTCGATGTCATGCTGGAGCAGATGCCGGGATGCGAAGTGGTGATGCATGACCTGCATACCTTGCCGATGTGCAACCTCAGCAAGTATGCCAAGGTCTTGATCGGCGCCTCCATTCGTTATGGCAACTTCCACCCCAGCTTGTTCAGCTTTATTCACGCTCATCAGGAGCAGCTGGAGGTGGCCAATGCGGCCTTCTTCTGTGTCAACCTGACGGCCCGCAAGCCAGAGAAGCAGACGCCGCAAACCAATGCTTATATGAAGAAGTTCCTGCGCCTCTCCCCCTGGAAGCCGAAAACCCTGGGGGTGTTTGCCGGTGCGCTGCAATATTCCCGCTATAACTGGTGGCAGACGCGCATCATCCAGCTGATCATGAAGATTACCGGTGGCAGTACAGACACCAGTAAGGACATTGAATTTACCGATTGGGAAAAGGTGCGCAGCTTTGCACGCGAATTCTGGTCAAAAAGGTAGCTGTGTGATGTGAATTAAGGTTTTTTTGCCCGAAACAGCCCCGCCGATGCGGGGCTTTTGTTTAATAAAACAACGGTTAAACCTGAAAGTTGTAAAAAATGCCATTTTTTGCAGTTTTCCTCTTGTCATCCCGGCGCGGCTCCCTATAATGCGCCCCTACCAGCACGGCGGAACACGCCGGACTGATGAGCCAGCTTC
>NZ_JAAKPE010000018.1:0-80938 GCF_049171775.1 Aeromonas sp. 603404 | reverse complement strand
AAGGCCTTTTTGCTATGGGCGGTTTTTACCCACTAACCCCGATGGTTGCACACCAGAACCAACACAAAGCCCAGTCTTACGACCGCGCGTTGGTGTTTTTAGCGTGTTAAACAGCCTGTATTAGCATTTATCTGCAGGAAGAGAACTAAAAATCCTGTCATTTCCTCCATTTTCTATCTATATCAAGCCCTTATCTGATGGATTACTGGCTATTTTAACTGGTTTACTTTTGGCCAAACTCTGTTCATGGCGCGCGATTAGGGTTGTATCTCGCTTATAACTCGGTAGAGTAAGGGCATCTTGAGTTTGCCTGTCCCGCGCCGAGTTTGCCGGGTTCCAGGTGTAACTTGGCCAGTTTTTATCAACCTTAAGTCAGTGGTATCGATATGGAACAAGTAAACAAGTCCACCTTCAGCGATGTACTGGAATATGTGCGTATGTCCCGTCGCCAGAACAAACTCAAGCGTGAAATTGCGGATAACGAGAAAAAGATCCGTGACAACCAGAAGCGCGTGCTGCTGCTCGACAACCTGAGCGACTACATCAAGCCGGGCATGAGTATTGATGATGTGCAGGCGATCATCGCCAACATGCGTGCCGACTATGAAGAGCGCGTGGATGACCACATCATCAAGAACGCCGAGCTTTCCAAAGAGCGTAAAGAGCTGAGCACCAAACTGAAGGGCATGAGCTCTCACAAGTAAGCGTTCAGCTTTTGCTTAAAAGACACCGGCCACTGGCCGGTGTTTTGTTATCAGCTCTGATCTCTGCCACTCCTGCAACAATCGGCTCCCCTTTTTAGAATTGCCCTGTTACCATCACTACAAAGCGGTCAATAGTTTCAAGCCATTGACTTGAAAAGACTAAGCTTGAGTGAAACACAATAAATTGCGCAACCATGGTGGGGCTGATATGGGCGCATCAGAACAGACGGATTTGACACAAGTGGCATCTCAAGATTCATCTGTCCAGACCTCGGACGGGAACCCAAAGCGCAAGCGCCGTCCCTGGTGGCGTTGGCTGTTCTGTTTTCTCTTTTTATTGTGCCTGGGGGCGGTGATCGCTCTGGTTGGCTATGAGATGAAAACCTCGAAGCTGCAATCTCAGGAGATATCCCGTTATGCCGCCAAGCTCACCTATCAGGTCGAGCCTGGCCAGAGCAAGCAGATCGCATTCCCTGAGGATGGCCCGTTCGACAAGCGGCTCGGCTATGTGCAACTGCCGATGATGCAGGAGCGTTTGCTTCAGCGGGGCTATGAAGTCAGCAAGCAGGTGCATTTCTCCGACGCGCTCTATGACTACGCCAGTCGTGGCTTCTTCGTGCCCTATACCGAGAAGGTGCAGGCTGGCCTGACGTTGCACGATTGCCGCGCAGAACCTTTCTATCAATTCAAGTATCCGACCCATCACTATCCGGATTTTGACTCAATTCCGCCGCTCGTCATCCAGTCGCTGCTGTTTATCGAGAACCGCGACTTGCTGAGCAACGAAGAGCCGTTGGCCAACCCGGCGGTCGACTGGCCCCGTTTTGCCAAGGCCGCGCTCTCTCAAGTGGGCAAGGCGCTCGATATGCAGGATCAATCTGCCGGTGGCAGTACCCTGGCGACCCAGGTGGAGAAGTATCGCCACTCGCCGGATGGCCTGACCCTGTCGCCGACCGAGAAGATCCGTCAGATGGCCTCTGCCAGCGTGCGTGCCTATCGTCTCGGGCCGGAAACCCTCGAAGCGCGCAAGCTGGTCGCCTGGGCCTACCTCAACTCGGTACCGCTCTCGGCTGCGCCGGGATATGGTGAGGTGCATGGTTTGGGGGATGGTCTCTGGGTCTGGTTTGGTGCCAATGTCGATGACGTGAACCGTCTGCTGGACCCCGCCCGCAACCAGAACGCACCGCTGGCCGAACAGGGACTTGCCCTGCGTCAGGTTGTCTCTTTGATGATTGCGCACCGCCGTCCCTCTTACTATCTGGCTCAGGGGCGAGAGGCGCTGGCTACCCTGACCGACAGCTACCTGCGCCTGTTTGTGCAGGAGGGGATGATCACGCCACCTCTGATGGAGGCGGCGCTCAAGGCCAAGATTACGTTCCGGGACTTCCTGCAGTCCCCGGCTATCACCCGGGTGAACAATAACAAGGGGTTGCAGGTTGCCCGTACTCGCCTGAGCCGTCAGCTCGGGGTGCAGCTCTATGACCTTGACCGGATGGATCTGACCGCCGATACCAGCCTCAACATGCCGCTGCAGAACGAAATCTCCCGTTATCTGCAACAGCTGGCCGACCCGACGTTTGCCGCTCAGGTGGGACTGTTTGGTGAGCGCCTGCTCTCGCCGGAGAAGACCGGCGATGTGCGCTACAGCTTCACCCTGTTCGAGAAGTCGCCGGATGGGTTCAAGGTGCGGGTACAGACCGACAACACCGATCAGCCGTTCGATATCAACGAAGGCTCCAAGCTGGAGTTGGGCTCAACCGCCAAGTTGCGGGTACTGACTACCTATCTGGAGATCGTGGCCGAGCTGCACGACAACTATGCCGGGATGCCGGTCGAGAATCTGCGCAAGCTGGCTGCCGTCTCTCAGGACAACCTCAGCCGTTGGGCCATCTCCTATCTGATGACGGCTCAGGACAAGAGCCTGCCTGTGATGCTGGAAGCGGCGCTGGATCGCAAATACTCCGCCAGCCCCAACGAAGGGTTCTTTACCGGTGGCGGCATGCACACCTTCAACAACTTCCGCCGCGAGGATAACAATCGCATTCCGACGTTGCGTGACTCTTTGCGTGAGTCGATTAACTTGCCCTTTGTACGGCTGATGCGCGATATCGTGCGCTACAGCCTCTACAAGGAGGGCAACCGTGCCCAGTTGCTGAAGGACGACAAGGATCCCCGTCGTCAGGAGTATCTGGCCAAATTTGCCGACAAAGAGGGCCAGACCTATCTGCTGCGCTTCTGGCGCAAATATCGCGGCAAGACTCCCGAGGAGCAACTCGATACCTTCCTCGACGGTCTAAAGCCGAGTGCGGTACGTCTGGCGGCGGTTCACCGCTACCTGATGCCGGAAGCCAGTGAAGCTGCATTTGCTGCCTTCCTGGCGGAGCGGTTGCCGCGGGAGAAGTTGAGCGCCAAGCGGGTCAATCAGCTCTACGTCAGCTATGGCCCGGGCAAGTATTCACTTCCGGATCAGGGCTACATCGCCCGGGTTCACCCGCTGGAGCTGTGGCTGCTGGCCTATCTCAAGGAGTTCGACAAGGCCACCTTTGCCGACGCGGTGGCGGCCAGTCGTGACGAGCGGCAGGAGGTCTACAGCTGGCTGTTCAAGACTCGCCATCGCAGTGCTCGTGACAGCCGGATCCGCACCATGCTGGAGGTTGAAGCCTTCCTCGATATCCATCAGCGCTGGGCCAAGCTCGGTTATCCGTTCGACCATCTGGTGCCTTCGCTGGCGACCGCGTTGGGTAGCTCCGGCGACCGCCCGGCAGCACTGGCCGAGCTGATGGGGATTATCCAGAATGGCGGTATCCGCTCGCCAACTTTGCGTATCGAGCACCTCTCGTTCGCCAAGGGGACGCCCTTCGAGACCGAGTTTGAGCCGCAGCACACCGAGGGTACCCGGGTGATGCCAGCAGAGGTGGCGGCCGCCCTGCGCAGTGCGCTCTCCAAGGTGGTTGAAGGGGGCACGGCAAGACGTATCGCCGGCGCCTTTACCCTGCCGGATGGCACTGTGCTGCAGATGGGGGGCAAGACCGGAACCGGGGATAACCGGATTGAAACCGTGGGCCGTTATGGCAACGTGACCAGCTCACTGGCGCGCAACCGCACCGCGACCTTCGTTTTCTATCTGGGTGAGGATCACTTCGGTACCCTGACCGCCTATGTACCGGGTAGCCAGTCTGACAAGTTCCGTTTCACCTCGGCGTTGCCGGTGCAGGTGCTCAAGGGGATGGCTCCCCTGCTGACGCCTTACCTGCAACCGGGCTCACATACCCAGTGTCTGGCGAACCAGTGATGCGAGCGAATTAACGCTCATCACGCAGATAACTGACCAGAAAAAACGGGGAGGCTGACAGCCTCCCCGTTTTTATTTCCTTATCGGGCGCAGCGGTGCTCGATTGCGATCAGGCATTCAGTACGAACTGCTCGATCACCTGAGCCACGCCATCTTCATCGTTGCGGGCAGTGGTGTGCTGGGCGAGAGCCTTGATCTCGTCGGTGGCATTGCCCATCGCAACCCCGAGGCCAGCGTACTCGATCATGTGGCGATCGTTGCCCGCATCCCCGACGCAGATCACCTGATCGGCGGTCAGGCCAAGATGCTCGGCCAGTGCGGCGACGCCGGTTCCCTTGTTGCTCTGCTTGTTCATGAATTCAAGGAAGAAGGGGGCGCTCTGTACCACGGTATAGTGCTCATAGAGCTCTGCAGGCAATCGCTCGATGGCGCGGGAGAGCTGGGGCGGCTCGTCGATCATCATCACCTTCATGATCTGCTCGTCGGCAGGCAGGGTAGCGAAGTCGATCAGATTGATCGGCATGCCGATCAGGCGGGATTCGTGCTCGGTGTAGGTGCTGACACGGGGGCTGATCAGGCCGCGGGTGACCGAGAAACCATGGACGTTTACCTCCAGCTCGTCAGCCAGTTTGGCGACGGCGCTGGCGTCACTACCGGTCAGCAGCTGGCTGCGGATGATGCGCTGATCGGCCACCTGCTGCACCAGGGCGCCGTTGTAGCAGATGACGTAGTCATGTTCTGTGGTGAGGCCGAGCTCTTCCAGATAGCGGCTCATCCCTTCCAGCGGGCGGCCGGAGGCCAGCACAACGGTTACCCCTTTGGCGCGCGCGGCGCTGATGGCGGCGTGGGTGCGGGGAGTAATCTGGCCCTGCGGGTTGAGCAGGGTGCCATCCATATCCAATGCGATCAGCTTGTACATCTCTCACTACCTGAGTCTGGGTGGCCCGCCCGGTGGGGCCAAGGAAGTGGCGAGTGTAGCGAAAATCGGCGGCGGGATCACGGCCGGTTCAGCGATGGGGCCGTGCCGGTTTAGCTATTTGTGTCCCTCGTAAGGGGTCATCTCCAGGGTTTCATCATGGATGGTCAGGCGGGTAGGGCCTCGGGTGATGGTAACCTTGCGTTTGAAGCTGGCCATCTCGACCTCGATGCCGGAGTAGAGGTGTTGGGTGGCAATGACCTCCATCTGAGCCATCAAGTTTCGCAGCTCCTCCTGGTTGGCGGTGAGCTGCTCATCGAGCTGGGCCAGTTCGGCCAGCTGATGGTCCCGGATCGGTTTGAGCTTGCGCAGGGTATCCGGATTGCGCTTGTCACCGGGCAGTTGCAGCAACTTCATGACCAGCTCCTTGATTTTCTCCAGCTGGGCCTGACACACCTGCTGGCGCAGCTTGAGCTGGTGTTCCTGCTCCTTGTGGGTGAAGTAGCCGCCAAGGATCTGCAGCCGGGTATGGTTGGCGGCCTCGGCCCCCAGGCTGGGAGCCATGATCAGGCGATTGGCAATGCTGGTGCCCCCCAGCAGAGTGCCTTTGCGCATGTTGCTATCGCCTACCTTGATATCTTGTCCGCTGCGGGAGTAGCAGTGGCTGAGCTGGCTCTGGATCTGGATATCCCCCCCCGCTTCCAGCTGGGCATACTGGGCGTAACTGGCGTGGATCTCCCCTTGCGCATTGAGCTGGCAAAGGTACTCCCCCTGCTCGTTGCGGCGGCCAATGATGCCGTGGCGTACCGTAATGCTGCCCCCCGCCGCGATCCAGCCCCCTTCGATAAAGCCGCCAATCACGATGTCACCGCTGACCCGGATCTTCATGCCCGGGTTGACGTCGCCGCTGACGATTAAGCCCCCTTCAAAATCAATATGGCCGTGGCGGGCATCCACCTGTTTTACGCTGAGCACCTCGTCCACCTTCATGCCTGCTTTCTCCTGACAGGGTAGGCCAGCCCGACCGGCAATCAGCAGGTCGGGATCGTCGGGGGAGATAAAGGTGCCCTCGCCAGCACTCATCGGACTGTCTTTGCCATCCTTGGCGGGTAGGTCCTGACCGGTCACGGTAAAACCGGGTACCCCGACGGTGGCCGGATGACGGCGCATCAGCGGAGCGCCGGCCTTGACGGTGACGATGGAGCCGAGATCCCGCAGGTCGACCTTGCCATGCCCCAGCTCCTGCGGTTTGAGGATCCGTTCGGCCGGGGTCTCCACCAGCCGCTCATAGCGAGTGTCCTGACCATTGACGGCAGGCTGGCCGTTGGCAATCACCAGCTTGAGCTGACTGCCGGGGGCGGCCTCCTTGGCTGACTGGATGGCAGCGGTGAGCAGTTGCTCACTCACCCCCTGTTTGATTTCGCTGATGGCGATCGCCTCTTTCAACTGTTCCAGCGTCACATACTTGCCACCCCAGTCGGCAGTGATCTGGGCGATGGCGCTCATGCGATCCTTCTCCACTATTACGGCGAGTCGGGCATCCTGACGCTTGCCGACAGGGATGGGGTTGGCGGGGACGGGGGCGGCAGGGTTGGTGAGCAGGGTATTAAGCAGGCTGATGGCCTGTTTGATCCCCTCGGGCAGCGGCTGATAGCGGCGACAGTTGGAAGCGAGCAGCAGAGCCTGCACATCCTGTTCCGTGACAGGTTTGGTGAGACCGGCGGCAATCCGCAGGCAGACCAGTTCCATATCGCTTGATAGCAGCAACCACTCTTTGCTTAACACCGCATCTCCTTGCTGGATGAGAACGGAGCGATCGGCTCGTTCCTCTACTGTCATTTAATCTCTCAATGATTAATAAAGCGAGTCACCAACCCTGAGAGTGGGCAGTATTCAGATATTTCCTCTGAATGGTCAATGAATTGAAGTCAAATCGGTGATGGCGGCCAGATAAATGTGGGCGCTGTTTGGAAACGGAGTGAAAAGACGGATCGCAGCGCCAGCGACATAGGGTCGCTGGCAGGGGAATGGCGGTTCTTATCAGCTGCGCAGGGCTGTTCTGACCAAGGTGAGGTAATCGCCGAGCACCGGCTCACCCAGCATATGGCGGCGCAGCATGTCGAGGGCGGCAAAGGCGAGGATCTTGCGGCGACTCTCCGGGTCGGGGTGGCTGACCTTGACCGTCTGACCGATGTGCTTGCCATCGGCGCTGAGCAGCAGTGGTACCCCCTCTGTGCCCTCTCGCCCTATGGTTAGTTGCAGGCCCGCATCGGTTGTCGGCAGTTGCGCCAGCTCATCGGCCAGTTGCGTACTGAAGTTGGCCTCCAGCCGGGGATGGCCGTGACAAAGCGTCAGCAGCGTACCGCCACTCTCCCCCTCCAGCAGAGCGAGCGGTTTGCCTTGCAGCAGCGCCAGGATCTGCTGCGCCGGTTCCGTATCTCCGCTGCCAACCAGCCAGGGCTGGATCGTATCCAGCAGTCGGCGCTCTGCACTCTCCATGTCCGCGGTGCTGGCGCCGTGGCCGATCAGTTTCAGCTCGATAAGGGGCATGGAGGAGCGGTAACCCAGCTCGATACCAGCTGGCCAGGGTTCGGCATCCAGCATATCGCTGAGCGCCGACTCCGAGACGCCGAAGGTGTAAAAGCGACGCAGCTCGGTATCGATCTGCGCACCGGCCAGCTGTTTGAGGCGCGGCAGAATTTGCTCGCGCACCATCTGTTTGAACTCGAACGGCACGCCCGGGGTGAAGAAGAGCTGGCTCTGGCCACTTCGCACCACAAAGCCGCAGGCGGTGCCGACCGGGTTGTCGAGGATCTCGCTCCCCTGCGGCAACCAGGCCTGTTTGGCATTGCTTTGTGCCATGGGGCGACCACGGCTGGCGTAGCGGGCCGTGATGGTAGCAAGCCAGTCGGGGAAAAGGGTGAGCGGCTGTTCAAAGGCTTCAGCTGCCGCCTGAGCAGTGAGGTCGTCGGCGGTGGGCCCGAGCCCGCCACTCACCAGCACCACCTCGGCGCGGCTGGCACTCTCTTGCAGCACCGTTTTCAGGTCGGCGAGGTTGTCCCCTACCGTCAGGCGACGGCGCACCTGCCACCCCTGTTCCAGCAGCAGAGCGCTGAGCCAGACCGCGTTGGTATCCACCACCAGACCCGTCAATATTTCGTCTCCGGTACTGATGATCTCGATACGCATGGCAGGCTCCTTGGATTAAACGGGTGGCAACGGTTGGCCTCGGGCCAACACAATCAGGCTTTGTTGTGCTCGAAGTAGTAGCTGATCCGGGTACGCGGATTGAGGTACTCGAACACGGCGGGCGGCAGCCGTTTGGGGTGGATCACCTTGGCGATTGACAGTTCGGCTTGCTGCAGGTCGATGATGGCGGCTTCCTGACGGGGAATGCGCGGATCGTAGACCAGCACCGAGGGGTAGAGCAGGCGGGAAGCGTTGACCGACATTACCAGCCCCACCTGACCGTTGGAGAGTTGCACCACGCTGCCGGGGGGATAGATCCCCATCAACCGGATCAGCATGCTGAGGTACTCCGGATTGAACTGCGCCTTGCGCTGCTTGTAGAGGCCGCTCAGGGCCGAGTAGGGCACCTTGGCCTGCATGTGGCAGAGGTTATCGTACTCGTTGATCAGCGACACCATCTGGGTCAGCGGATCGAGCTGGCCACCCTTGAGCCCTTCCGGCCCGCTGCCATCGAGATATTCATGGTGATGGAGCACGATCCCCTTCGCCTCGGCCGGGAAATCCTTGGCCAGATTGAGCAGATCCAGCCCGTAGCGCGGGTGCTGGGCCATCAGGTTCTGCTCCGGCTTGGTCAGCGGCTCGGTCTTGCGCAGGATTTGGCTCGGGATCTTCAGCTTGCCGATATCGTGGAACAGCGCCCCCATGCCGACCTGACGGATCTCGTCGGCCGTCATGCAGCACTCCTTGGCCAGCAGCATGCTGAGCACGCTCACATTGAGGGAGTGGAAGTAGAGGTTGTTGCCATCCTCGCTGTCGGAGACCAGATGGAGCACCATCTCGTCAACCGAGAGCAGCTGCTCGGTCATGGCGTTGACCAGCTCCTGCGCCTCGCCGATGGCATTGAGGGGGCGTGACTGGATCTTGCTCATCACGCTGCGCACCTGCGCCAGCGACTGCTGAAACTGCTTCTCGCACTGCTGCAGATTGCGGCGATAGAGTTGCAACTGCTCGATGCGGCGATCTTTCTCCTGCTGCATCTGGGCCTGGCGCTGGGCGGCGTCTGCGCTCTCTTGTTGCTGAGGCTGTACCTGATTGAGGGGCTTGGGCGGAACGTCGCTCTTGTCGGGAATGATGGTGACCAGTTTCAGGCCGAGACGGCGGATCAGCTCGATCTCTTCTTCACTTTTGATCTTGAAGCTGGAAAACAGGAACGGGTGTTCGCGCCACCCCAGTGGCAGGGATACATAGTTGCCGACTTGCAGTCGATCTACGGAAATCTTGATACCGGTCATTATCTTGGAAGCAGGAGACACACTGAGCCGTATGCTAGTCAAAGGCGGGGGGGAATACAAAAGGTATCTGATGACAGGGCAGGAGCTTTATTATAGGCTTCTGGATGTCCAGACATATTTACCGATGCAGTACAGGGAGTAAGCATGCCGATCAAGATCCCGGATCAGTTACCCGCCGCCGAAGTGCTGGGGCAGGAGAACATCTTCGTGATGACGGAATCCCGGGCCGTCACCCAGAACATCCGCCCGCTGCGGGTGCTCATCCTCAACCTGATGCCAAAGAAGATTGAGACCGAGATCCAGCTGATGCGGATGCTCTCCAACTCGCCGCTGCAGGTGGATGTGGATCTGCTGCGCATCGATGACAGGGAGTCAAAGAACACGCCGCAGGCCCATCTGGAGAACTTCTATCACGACTTCGAGCAGGTGCGTGGCAACAACTACGACGGCATGATCATCACAGGGGCGCCGCTCGGGCTGGTGGAGTTCGAAGAGGTGGTCTACTGGCCGCGCATCGTCGAGATCATCGAGTGGTCCCATCAGCATGTCACCTCCACCCTGTTCCTCTGCTGGGCGGTGCAGGCGGCGCTGAAAGCCTTGTATGGTATGGAGAAGCAGACCCACGGCGAGAAGCTCTCCGGGGTTTATCGCCACCATCGCCTCGATGAGCACGAGCCGCTGCTGCGCGGTTTTGATGACGAGTTTGTGGCGCCCCACTCCCGCTATGCGGCATTTGATGGCGATCTGATCCGCGCCCAGACCGACTTGCAGATTTTTGCCGAGTCAGAAGAGGCGGGGGTCTATCTGGCGGCGACCAAGGATTGTCGTCAGGTGTTTGTCACCGGGCACCCGGAGTACGATGCCCTGACGCTGGACGGGGAGTATCAGCGGGATCTGGCGGCGGGGCTCGACCCAGCCATTCCGGTCAACTACTACCCGAATAACGATCCGAGCCGGACGCCGCGCGCCAGCTGGCGCAGCCACGGTCATCTGCTGTTTGCCAACTGGCTCAACTACTACGTTTATCAGCTCACCAGCTATCGGGTGGAAGATATCGGCAAGGTCTTTACCTACGACCAGGGAGGCAAGTAGTCAGTCGCCCTGCGCCAGCCGCTCGGCCAGCTGGTCGAGCCACTGGCGGTGGCAGGCCAGGGTAAATGCCTTGGGTCTGTGGGCCTTGATGGCGGCCATCGCCTCTTGCTGTGGCTGGCCGAGGGTCATCAGCAGCGCGGCGGCGACCAGACCGGTACGACCGCTGCCCCCTTTGCAGTGGATGACCAGATGTTTGCCATCCCCCAGCAGCTCGCGCAGCTGCGGCAGCGCCTGTTGCCAGGCAGCCTCGAAGTCGGTGTCGGGGGCCAGATCATCCTCGATGGGCAGATGGAACCAGCGCATCCCTTCGTGCTCGACCTGCTGGCCGAGCTGCGCCAGTTCGAGTCGGATCAACTCGGCGCTTGTCATCAGGGTCACTACTCCGTGGGCACCGGCCAACCGCAGTTGATCGAGCGCCAGGGTCAGCGGCACCTGCTGGGTGCCGGGGCAGGGGGTCAGCAGCAGCTGACCGTCGACACGGGGAACCTCAAGGCTCCAGAAGGGGTGATACGGGTGCATGGCGGATCCTCGCGTGGTGGCCGCAGGGCTGCGACCGGTGAATGGCGCCAAGGATAGGCGGGGCAGGGGGGATGTCAATGGCCGTTGTGTTTGCCCCGGTTTACGGGCAGAGTCTAAAAAATTGAGCGGTTCAAGGAGTTAAGATGAGAAACCTGGATCAACTGGATTTGGATATCCTGGCCCATCTGTTTCGGGATGCGGGCATGACCAACAAGGATCTGGCCGCGCTGGTCGGTGTTGCCCCCTCCACCTGTCTGGAGCGGGTGCGCAAGCTGCAGCAGGATGGCGTGCTCAAGGGGGCACACTGCGAAGTGGATTATCAGGCCCTCGGTGGCCATATTCAGGCCATGGTCTCTCTGCAGCTGGCCCGCCACAGCCGCCAGATCATCGATGCCTTCCGCGATGCCATTCTGGCGCTACCCGAAGTGATCAGTCTGTTCCACATGGGCGGCAAGGATGATTTTCTGGTGCACCTGTGTGTCTCCGATACCGAGCACCTGCGCAACTTCGTCTTCGATCACTTCACCTCCCGCGAAGAGGTGGTGCACCTCGAAACCTCGCTGGTATTCGAGCACAAGTTCAGCCGCTCCCTGCCCTGCTTTCCCCAGCCATAACGGCCAGTGGGCCGACAGTATGAATAGATGGAAAAAACCGCCAGCTGGCGGTTTTTTCTATTCTGCTATGGGTTGAAGCAGCACGAGCGGCTCAATTGGCTGCGGTGCGTTCATCCTTGGCCGTCTGATAGATACTCTTCTGATAGGCCATGCTGCCCCACAGGGCAAGACCAAGGGCATCCTCTTTCAAAGCGTCCGGCTGCGCCGCCAGGGTCAGCTTCTCGCTGGCATTGTCGTAGACATAGCCCTCTGCCGCCCGTTCCGGTTGCAGGATCACCACATCCTTGCCGCGCATCAGGGCGAAGTTCTTGTCGTACTGCATGATGGCGCGTCCCGGCCAGTCGGCGGGCATGCGCGTCAGATCCTTGCCGAGCATGGGGTAGTCGGCACTGATCCCCATCAGGGAGAGCAGGGTAGGCGCCATGTCGATCTGGCTGACGATGCGCGGATCCTTCTTCGGTGCAATGCCGTCGCCCACAATGACGCCGGGGATATGGAAGCGGGGGATGGGTACCAAACTGGCGCCACCGACCCGGCTGTCGTGATCGGCGATGACCAGGAACAGGGTGTCTTTCCAGTATTCGGACTGTTTCGCCTTTTTGAAGAACTCGCCGATAGCGTAATCCGCATACTTGGCCGCGTTGTTGCGGGTCTGCTTGGGCTGCTCGAAGAGTTCGATGCGGTTGTCCGGGAATTCGAACGGATCGTGGTTGCTGGAGCTGAACACCAGACTGAAGAAGGGTTTGCCCTCCTTGTGCAGCGCCTTGAAGGTCTCGTCGGCCTTGGCCATCAGATCCTCGTCGGAGGCGCCCCAAGAGCCCTTGAACACCGGATTGTCGAAATCCTTCTGCTCGACGATGGTGGTGAAGCCGTTGCCGAGGAAGAAGCTGCGCATGTTGTCGAAGTGACTCTCGCCGCCGTAAATAAAGCTGGTGTCATAACCCCGCTGTTTGAGCAGATCCGCGATGGTGAAGAAGTTGGTCTGGCTCTTGCCGAGTTTGACCACCGCCTGTGCAGGGGTCGGCGTGAAGCCGGTCAGTACCGCCTCGATACCGCGTACCGAGCGGGTGCCAGTGGCGTAGAGCTGCTCGAAGGCCCAGCCCTGCTGCGACAGGGCGTCGATGTTGGGGGTAAGCGGCAGGCCGCCGAGGGAGCCGACAAACTGGGCACCCAGACTCTCCTGCAGCAGGATCACCAGATTCTTCGGTTTACCCTGGAAGCTCGCCTCGTTGAAGGTCTGGCTGGGCAGCAGATCGGAGTTGAAATCACTGGCCGGACGGCCACTCTCCTTGCGCATGACTTCGAGCACCTTCTGAGGGGTCATCTCACCGTAAAACTGGCCGGCATCCTCCTCGGCGCCCATCTGTTTGATGGCAAAGAAGAGGGAGTAGGCGGAGTTGACGGTGAGCGAGTTGACCAGCGGATCCTCGGCAAAGGCGACCATGGCTGGGTTCAGGGCGCGGTGGCCGAGACTGGAGCGGGCACCGAGAAAACCTATGGCCAGAATGAGCAGGGCGAAGGCCGGACGCAGATACCAGCGGGGGAAGCTGAGACCGCGTACCAGACGGCCGCTCAGCCACCAACCGCCGGTCAGCACGGCGCCACTGAAGAGTAACGCTAGCAGCAGCTCGGCTTTGCGGCCCGCCCACAGCATGGCGAACACCTCTTTCGGATAGATGAGGTACTCCACATAGAGACGGTTGGGACGCACGCCATACTCGGTGACAAACGAGGGGGTCGAGATCTCGAGGAACAGCATCAGCCAGAGTCCGACGGTCAGCCAGACGCGCATCAGTTGCAGCCAGCCCCGGCCGATGGCATGGGGGCCTGCCAGCAGCAGAGTGAGCATGGCGGGGACACCCCAGACCCAGCAGAGGGTCGCAAAGTCGACCCGGATCCCTTGCTGCAGCATCTCCTGCCAGCCGGCCACGGCATCCACCCGTTCCAGTTGCCAGAGACCGAGGGCGATTCGGCTGAAAGAGAGAGAAAAAAGCGCGAGCGCGCAGAAGACGGCGTAGGGCCAGAACGGGCCGAGTCGCTGTTTTAGATTTGTCATGTTTGTTCCTGAATGAGACTCTAAACGTCTGTCCACAGACGTTTTTTTAGTTGTTGTGAGGTTATGACAGATCGAATTGGTTAAGGTTGCATTCAAGTTTGTTAAAAGTCGGCATTAACACATTTATCATCTAAAAATGTGATGTCGCGCGCTTAATGAGCACAGCATAACCTGCTGGATAAAATGTGAGCCACAGCGTGTATGGATGGAGCGCTGGTGTTTATAATTGCCGCGAATTATCTCAATCGGAGCCGAAGGGATGCCGGTCTTTATCGATGTCGAGTATGTGCGGGGATGGCGCCTGTTTCTGGTGTTATCGGATGGCACCACGGGTGTGCTGGATCTGACCCCCTGGCGAACCCAGCCGCTGTTTGCAAAGCTGGAGAGCGAGCGTCACTGCGCCCGGGTCTTCATCAACCGTTACCACCAGCTGGAGTGGCCTGTTGGCTGCACGCTATCCGCTCATGAGGTCTATCACCTCATCTCTCCCATCGATGAGCGGGAAGCCTTCAGCTAATCCCCATTTTTTGTGAGCCAACGCCAGCTTCCTGTTACTGGAATGTTTGCCCGTTTGCCTTTTTGAGCCAACTTGGGTAAAACCTGCGCAACATTTTGCCAACTTGCCTTCGCTTCACCTGACAGAGGCTTGCCGCTTTCGCGCCGCAGGCCTTTTTTGCGGCCTGACGGCAAACCTTTCCCTTGCTGAAAGGTTTGATTGGTTGAATGAAAATAACAAAACAAACAAATACATAAGGAAAATGTATGGCTTGTCATATGCGCACACCCCTTGCCCTGCTGGTTGGTGGACTCGCCTGTCACGGCGCTGCCGGTCAGGAGTCGGTGCAACAGCTGGACCCCATGGTGGTGGTGGCAACCCGCCCGGCCAGCACACTTGAAGTGATACTGGATCCCAAGAAGCCCGGTTCCCCCATGCCCGCTGCCGACGGTGCCGGTTATCTGAAGAATGTCACCGGCATGAGCATGGTGCGCAAAGGGGGGCTGGGTGGTGACCCCGTGCTGCGGGGGATGGGGATGTCCCGTCTCAACGTGCAGATGGATGGCGGCATGCTGGCTGGTGGCTGTGGCGGCCGGATGGACCCGCCCACCGCCTATGTGTTCCCCCAATCCTTTGACCGGATCCGGGTGCTGAAGGGGCCGCAATCCCTGGAGCAGGGTGCCACCCTGGCGGGAACTGTGCTGTTCGAGCGGGACAGGCCCGAGTTCACCGCGCCGGGTCTCAAGGCCGATGCCTCGGCCCTCTATGGCAGCTTTGGCCGTGATGATCAGATGGTGGATATGACGGCGGGTTCGACCGACGGCTATCTGCGCGGTCAGTTCACCCACTCCGACAGCGACGATTACCGCGATGGTCACGGTAACAAGGTGCGATCTTTCTATCGCCGCGAGAACGGCACCGCCCAGCTGGGCTGGACGCCGGGGGAGCACACCTGGCTGGAACTCACCGCCGAGCGTAGCAATGCCCGTGCCGCCTATGCGGACCGCACCATGGATGGCCCCATGTTTGATCGCGAATCCTTCGGGCTGAAGCTCAAGCAGGAGCAGATCACCACTCACTGGCAGCGCAGCGAGCTGACCCTGTGGGACAACTACATCGACCACATCATGGACAACTTCAGCCTGCGGCAAAACAGCGGCATGAAGATGCTCTCCAACCCGGATCGCCGCAACACAGGTGGGCGCTGGGCCAACGATATCGCCCTGCCTGCCGACTGGCTGCTGACCGCCGGGCTAGACAGCAACCGGGATCAGCATCGCAGTCGGAGTGGGGTCGACTATGCCACCAAAGATCGTCAGCGCACCCTGCGTTTCGAGCAGCAGGGCGGCTTCGCCGAACTGGGTCGTCAGCAGGGGGCCCACAGCTACAAGGGCGGTTACCGTCAGGATAGGGTCGAGACCACCCGCTATGGCGCCGGTGAACAGACCCTCTACAGCGATACCCTGAGTCTTAACAGCGGGTTTGGCCGCTACGAATATCAGTGGTCGCCACGCTGGTCCAGCTATCTGGCCTGGGGGCAGGCAGAGCGTGCGCCGGACTACTGGGAGCGCAGCAAGGACAGTACCCCGTTCACCCTCAACCCGGAGCGCAGTCGCCAGTGGGATGCGGGGTTGGCCCTGCGCAGCCGCGAGCTGGATCTGACCCTCTCCCTCTTTAGCTCCGATATCAAGGACTACCTGCTCTACAACAGCAAGTCAAACAAGGTGCGCAATATCGATGCCCAGACCCGGGGGGGCGAGCTGGAGGGGCGCTGGCAGTTTGCCGATCAGTGGCGTCTCGATGGTGGTCTGGCGGTGGTCTATGGCGAAAACCAGAGCGACAACAAGCCGCTGGCCCAGATGCCGCCGCTTGATGGCAAGCTGGCGTTGGGCTGGCAGCCGGACGAGGCGCTGAGCTTTACCCTGCTGGGGCGCGCGGTGGCGGCGCAGGATCGGGTAGATCTCTGGTCCGGTACCGTTGCGGGTCAGGATCAGGGTGAGACTCCGGGCTTCTTCACCATGAACCTGAGCGGCGCCTGGCAGTTTGCCAAAGGGTGGCAGCTCTCGGCCGGGGTGGACAACCTGTTCGACACCTTCTACTACGAGCACCTCTCCAAGTCGGTGCACGCCAGTCAGGCGGGGTTGGGCTACGAGCAGAGCGGCCGCATCCCCGAGCCGGGCCGTTCCTATTGGCTCTCTGTCAACTACCGCTTTGCCTCGGCAGGGGTGCTCTAACCAGTTGAGTCAGATAACGTTTTCAGTCACAGACACCGCTGTGTGAGCATCGCTATCATGGTGAAAAACAGGCGTATCAGACGCCTGCTCTCACAGCGGGAACATAACAATGAAACAGGGAACGTTACGCTATGGCGGCCTGCTCGGGGCCGCCCTGTTACTTGCGGCTTGCGGCGGCAGCGGTAGTTCAGGTGGGGAGAGTTCTCCCCCCGTCGTCAATCCGCCGGTCACCCACCCTCCGGTCGCCACGGCCAGTCGTGCCTGCTATGGCGACGATCAACCCGCCTGCAACCTGCGCATCTATCAGGTAATGGTGGAGTCGTTTGCCGATGGTGACGGCAGTGCCAACTACGGCGTCGGCTATGGCCCCTCCCAGCACAACGGCGATCTGCAGGGGATCATCGACAGTCTCGACCACATCAAGAGTCTCAACGTCAACGCTATCTGGCTCACCCCGGTGTTCGACTCCTGCGCGGGGCAAGGCGGTGATAACAGGCTCGATGCCACCGGCTACTTCGCTTGCGACTTTTTCACCGTGGATCCCAACTTTGGCAGCAATGCCAAGCTCAAACAGCTGGTGGATGGGGCGCACCAGCGCGGCCTCTATGTCTTCCTCGACGGGGTGTTTGGCCACGTCAACAAGGTGGGGGTGAGCAAGCCCTCGCCAGAGGGGCGTCTGCCAGCCCTCACCAGCGGCGGTGCGGGTTATCCCGGCCAGCTGGTGGATTACAGCAAGCCGGAGAGCCTCGCCTACTTCAAGGAGGTGGCCCGCTATTGGGTCGAGCAGTACGGCATCGACGGCTGGCGCCTCGATCAGGCCTATCAGCTTGGGCTGGATGATTGGCGCGCCATTCGCAGCGAAGTGGAGCAGGCCAGCGCAGCGCGCAAGGCGGCAGGGCAGCAGTGGGGCACCCTTGGCTACATGGTGGGCGAGGTGTGGAAGGGGGCTGACGACATTCGCGCCCAGGCTTACGGCAGCAGCGACAATCCGGCGCTCTCCTCGGCGTTCGACTTCCCGTTGCGCTACGGCATCGTGCAGGCGCTGGCGGTGGAGGAGTCCGGCAAGGGCGGACAGGGGGCCAGCGTGCTTGACGCCAGCTGGAACAAGGTGGAGAACTACCCGAATCATGCCATGCCGAACCTGATGCTGGGCAACCACGATCTGGTGCGTTTCGGTGATCTGCTGGAGCGTGGCAACTTCAAGTCGACCGAGTACTGGCAGCGCCACAAGGCAGCCTTCAGCTTTATGGCGGCCCGCTCCGGCCCCATCACCTTCTACTATGGCGAGGAGTTTGGCGACGAGGTGCCGGGCTTTGCTGCCAAGGTCAGCGGTGACTGTGCGGCACAGGGCTTGTGCGACGATCATGTGGCCCGCAGCGATGGCAAGGTGCCCGCTGTCACCGGTTTTGTGCCGGGTAGCGAACAGGCCGAGCTGAAAGAGTGGCTGGCCCAGTTGCTGGCGATGCGCACCGCCCACCCCGCTCTCTATCAGGGGGAGCGAGTCAAACTGGTGGCCGAGGGCAGCCTCTATGGTGACATCAAGCAGACGGCGGGGGAGCAGATAGTCTACCTGCTCAACCTCTCCACCACGGCGCTCAGCTACAACCTGCCGACGGGCAAACTGCGCAGCGGCAGCGCGCTGGTGGATCTGCAAAGTGGCGAGAGTCTGGCTATCGGCGGCAGCAGCGTAACGGTGGAGATACCGCCCTTGAGCGGGCGTTTCCTGCGTCTGCAATAAGTCAGCCACAGCACGCTTTGATATGAGAGAGGGCCCCATCGCGGGGCCCTCTCTGTCATTGTGGGTGACAAAGTCATGGCGGGTTATGCGGTGGTCTGGCCCCGGTTTTCCAGCCGCTGGCGGAAGGCACGGGCCAGTCGCTCGTAGAGATCTTGCGCCTCCTTGTCTTCGATATCGCCGCGGATCCAGGGGTTGTCGACTATCTCCAGCAGCACGCAGTCACGCCCTTGCTGGCGCAAGTCGAGCCCGTAGAGGCCATTGCCGAGCTGATGGACGGCGCGGCGGGCGGTCTGCAGTACCCGCTCCGGCACCTCGTTAAGCGGCAGCGCCTCGATCCGGCTCATGTCGAGAGGGTGCTTGCGGCGGCGGATGCGGTTGCCGGGCTCGGGCCGGAAACGGCGGCAGGCAAACAGCGGAGATCCATCGAGAAAGCCGATGCGCCAGTCGAACTCGGCGGGGATCCGGCTCTGCACCAGCAGCAGGGCGGAGCGGCCCAGCCCCTCGTCCAGCAGGCGGGCCAGCTGTTGCTCGTCGCTGGCCATGGCGAGATCGCGCCCCTGTGCCCCGTCGGGCACCTTCACCATCAGCGGCAGGCCGAGCCGCTGTACCAGCTCATCCACATGGTGGCGGCCGCGGCGGGTGACCACCATGGTGGGCGGCATGGGCACGCCGCTGCGCACCATCAGCTCGTAGAGGTAGAGCTTGTTGCTGCAGGCGAGGATGGCGCGGGAGCTGTCGATCACCGGCATCTTCAGCTGTTCGGCACGGTGGGCAAATTCGAAGGTGTAGTGGCCGACCGCGGTTTCGGCGCGCAGCCAGAGGGTGTCGAACTCCGGCAGCCGCTCTATGGCCGACGGTGGAAGGATCTCGGCCCGGATGCCTTGGGCGGCAGCAGCCCGGATAAAGCGCTCCAGCGCCAACCCGTCACTGCTGGCACGGCCATCATCGGGATCCACCAGAATGGCGAGCTGGTAGAGCGGCGCCGCCTGCTCCTCGTCACCGGTCCCCACCAGTGCCTGGGCGTGGTGCAGCATCAACTCTTTCTCGCTTGGGCTCAGCTCCAGCGGTGACAGGCTCTGCTGCTGGCGCACCGACCAGCCGTGGCGGCCGCGCTTGAGGGTCAGCTCCTGCAGCGGCAACTGGCTCAGGCCATAGTAGTAGCGGGCCAGCCCCGCCAGCTCGCTCTGTTCACACTGGCCGAAGATGGCGCGGACTCTAATCCGATCCTCGCTCTGCTGGGCCAGCCACCCTTGCGCTTTGCGCCACAGCTTGGCCGGTGGCTGCTGGGGTTGCAGTCGGCTGATGGCCTGCAGACCCGGCAGGCAGTGGTGGCCGCGGGCCTGGGCCAGCAGCGAGCAGTAGTAGCCTGCGCTAAGGTGTTCCAGATTGCGGCAGAGGTTGATGATGCGGGGCCTCCCGCCGGTGGTCGGCACGCCATGTTGCAGATAGGTGCGGGCGGTCAGCAGATAATCGGCATGGCAAGGCCAGTCGCCCAGCTCTTCGACGATGACATAGGTACTCATATTTTCGGCTCCACAGATCAGACTGCCTGAACAGGCAGGATCCCCAGTGGGCTTCGATGCACCGACAAGCACGACAATGGCGCGAGGGGAAACAAGAGGTTACAGTGCCTAATATGACGCCTTGGTAACTTGTGATACAAGTCGCATTTTTGGTGCTGAGGATAAATAACCGAACAAGGACTCCCCGTGTTGACCGTACGTGCGGCCCGAACCGATGATCTGGGCGCCATCGTTAATCTGGAACGCTACTGTTTTCCTCCCGAAGTCGCCTTTGGCCGCAGCCGCTGGCACTATCTGCTGGCCCACGCCAAGGGGCGCACCCTGTTGCTGCTGGACGAGAAACATCAGCTGATGGGCTATCTCTGCCTGCTGGAGCACAGAGGCTGGGATCGGCTGGTCATTCAGGCGCTTGCCATCCGCTGGACGGTGCGTCGTCTGGGCTGGGCCCGCCGTCTGCTGGAGCAGGTGATCCGCGAGGGCAAGGCCGCTGGCTGGGGGGCGATTCGCCTCGAAGTGGGGGACGCCAACGAAGAGGCGCTGGCGCTCTATCAGGGATTGGGATTTCGTCCCCAGCAGCGGCTGGCGGACTACTATGGCCGCGACCAGCACGCCCACCGGCTGGTGCTGCCGCTGGTGAGCGACGAGGAGCGTGAGCGGCGCAGAGTGGCTCGCACTCAGGCGCGCAAGCCCTCTGCGCAGGCCAACTGATCATGTTGAACGAGCAGAATCGAGGAGCAGGATGAGCTGCGACAACTGTCTTGCCACCGCTATCAGAGCAAAGCTGGGGCGCTGTCCGGTCTGCGCCATCCAGACCTTCATCATCGGCCTGAGTGGCTGGCTGGTCTGGTGGTGGTGCGGTGCCGACACCTCGGTCAACGCCCTCACCGGCCTGCTGTTTGCGCTGGGTGGCTCGGGCTTGTTGCTGCTCCATCTGGTGGTATTTGTCTGGCGCAAGGCGACCGGACGTGAATTGAGCGATGAATGAATCTTAATAGATTCAAATAGATAAATAACAATATCGGTGTAGATATGGAGGTTCAGATGATTGCAATGGTAACGGGCGCCTCGTCCGGTTTTGGTGAAGCCATCAGCCGCCAGCTGGTGCAGGCAGGCTACAAGGTGATCGGTACCGGTCGCCGTGCCGAGCGGCTGGCTGCGCTGGCCGACGAGCTGGGCGAGCAGTTTCTGCCGCTGGCGTTCGACGTGCAGGACAAGGCGGCCACCCGCGCCGCCATCGCTGGCCTGCCAGCCGCCTGGAGCGAGGTGGATCTGCTGGTCAACAACGCCGGTCTGGCGCTGGGGCTGGAGCCGGCCCACAAGGCGGATCTGGAAGATTGGGAGCAGATGATCGCCACCAACATCAGCGGTCTGACTCTGCTCACCCGATTGCTGCTGCCGGGCATGGTGGCGCGCAATCGCGGCCACGTCATCAACATCGGCTCCATCGCCGGTACTTACCCCTATCCGGGCGGCAACGTCTACGGCGCCACCAAGGCGTTCGTGAAGCAGTTCAGCCTCAACCTGCGTGCCGATCTGGCGGGCACCGCCATCCGCGTCACCAACGTGGAGCCGGGCCTGTGCGGCGGCACCGAGTTCTCCAACGTGCGCTTCCACGGTGATGATGCCAAGGCGGCCTCCGTCTATCAGGGGGTGGAGGCGATCCAGCCGGAAGATATCGCCAATACCGTGCTCTGGGTCAGCCAGCAACCGGCCCACGTCAACATCAACAGCATCGAGATCATGCCGGTGGCGCAGACCTTCGGCCCGCTCAATATCAGCCGTCGCTGATTGCAGGATTGGCTGAAACGAAAGAGGCTCCCGTGGGAGCCTCTTTGCGTTGGCGAGCCGGTCACAGGCTCATGATCTTCTTGAACTCCTCCGGCGAATACTTCTTCTCGGTGCGCTTGGTGAGATCCGTCATCAGCTTGTAGCGCAGCGTTTTGGCCATCTGATAGGTCTGCTCCAACTGGCCATAAGAGTAGTCGGCGGCCAGCCCGATGGCGGTAGCCTTGTCGCTGGCATAGGCCTGCTTCAGGCTCTTGTCGAGCAGGGCCACCTCCTTGTAGAGCTTGGTGCTCTCTTTGCTCCAGACGCCGCGCAGCAGCGGCAGGTATTTGTCCGGATCGGCGCTGGCCAGCGCGGTCAGGCTGCGGAGCTGCCAGTAGGCGGAATCGTCGGAGTAGCTGTCGCTGCCGGTGCGATAGGGCAGGGGATAGTTTTCCAGGGTGTTGTAGAGCGGCACCATCACAGATTCGGCCAGCACGCCGTAACTCTGCCAGATGAGCCCCTGCAGCTCTTTGGGCATCTCCTTGCGCAGCTGGATGACGTGGGATTCCAGCTGGCGATCGACGCGGATCGGCCGCTCCGCCTTGCCCGCGAGCGGCGTACCGTCATAGGTGGCGCTCAGCACCCTGGCTACGTCCGGCAAGGCGATGGGGGCATCCGGCTTCATAAACAGTGGATATTGCGCCTGCCGGGTCGCCTGTTTGTGGGAGGCCGTCAGCATGTTCTGGCCGAGCCACTCCCGATCCACGTTGTAGGGGTCGGCAATCACTCCGAATGCCTTGGCGAAGTTGAAATCTTTCGGGTCGGCGTTATCCAGCAGTTTGTGCTCGCGCACGAACTCCAGCAGCTTGGGCGAGTGCAGCACATCGGCGCTGTCGAGATTGACGCCGTGGATGCGCAGGCCGTTGGCCACCATGGCGTAGCTGTCGTCCGGCACCCGCACCGCGATCCAGTGGTGGCCGGAGCCAATCTCCATCAGCCAGGCTTCGTTCACATCCGCCAGATAGAGGCTGTTGCCCTCACCGGCACCATATTGCTCCACATAGCGGCCGAGCAGCTCGACCCCCTCTTTGGCCGTCCTGGCTTGCGGCAGGATCAGGGTGGGGATGATGGCTTCAATCACTCCCTTCTCAATCAGCGGATCGGCTTTCCGGGCCTTGTCGTTGACCTCGGCACTGGTGGTGGCCGAGATGGCGACGTTGAACTCGTTGATGCCGCGCTCTTCATAATATTTGCCTGCCGGGTCGCTGGTGGTGGCATCCCAGTCGTGGATGGCGGAGTAGGCTAAGAACGCCTTGGGCATCGGCACTTCCAGCCCGTTGCCCAGTTTCCAGAGTTTGCCCTCGTTCTGCTGCGCGGGCCGGAAGGCGAGGTACTTGTTCCAGTTGTTGACGCCAAAATCCTCGTTTCTGGCGATCATCACGCTGCCATCGGCACTGGCCCCCTTGCCGACGATAAGACCGGTACAGGCGTCGGCACTGGTGCCAAGCAGGGTGAGCAGGGTGGCGGAGAGAAGACTCAAGGTGTGTTTTTTCATAGTTATGCCCGAAAGGTTGAGGTGAGTGAGATTCAGACGAGGGGATGAGGTGTGGGGAGGCTGCAACTCCGAACTGGCAGCGGAGTGAGCACGACAGATTGGTCTGCCTGTTATTGGTTTTTCGAACAGATCATCCATGACACGGCTGGCTGGTTGTGATGTGCGCCAAAATTGTATTCCCGAGTGGTTGTTTATTTTGTGATCGAGCTGCGGTTCCTGACTTTTCTCTGGCGTCGTGGTGCGCGGACGGCGAAATGTGCCAAAACAGCGAGAACCGGCAGCAGATGAGTCATGATTCTGACGCCAGCCTTGCGTGGGGGACGTGGCGAGATCCGCCATAGCGCGGGATCTTGCACCATCTGACAAGTTGGCCTGTAACTTGCTGGTTTAATTGATAATGGTGGGGCCTGACGCCCCATGTGACCGGATCAGCCTGTGCCCATTGCCGCAGATGCGCACTGAATTGGAGCCCCCCATGGATATCAAACCCTACAGCCAGCAGCTTGCCCAGAGCGCCTCCAACAACCGCGCCCTCGCCACCCTCAACAGTGCCAGTAGCGGCGGTCAGGGCGGTGGCTGGGAGGAGATGGTCAGCCTCTCCACCCAGCGCATGACCGGCCAGGCCCAGCAGGTGCTGACCTACGAACATCTGGCCAAGAACAACAAGTTGCCGCCGGCGCTGGATATGAGCTCCGACAAGGGGGGCGTGGTGCAGCAGCTGGTGGACAAGGCGCTCGGGTTTGATCGCAAGAAGTTCAACGAGATCGAAGAGAAGCTCAAGACCATCGCCGACAACAAGAAGCTGACGCCGGAAGAGCGGGCGGAGCAGAGCAAGCCGCTCAACGAGCAGCGAGAGGCGATGCTCAAGGAGGCGATGGATCGCCTGACCGGCAAGAAGAGCTCATCCAAAGATGAGGCCAAAACTGCCTGATCCTGCCGTTGTTCTGAGATCTACCCGGTCGGCACCGATGGGCCAGTGTCGACCGCCGATGGGCAAGCTTCTGCCACCTCTTTTGACCTCACCTCCCCACAGGCGCACAATGTCCGCGCATTGAGCCAGTCGAGGAGTCCGCCGTGTACAACTTCCAATATGCCAATCCGACCCGTATCTGTTTCGGCGAGGGGCAGATCGCCAGCCTGCCCGAACTGATCCCGCCCGGCAGCCGGCTGCTGGTGCTCTACGGCGGTGGCAGCATCAAGCAAAACGGCGTCTATGAGCAGCTGACCCGGGCGCTGGAAGGGGTGACGTGGCAGGAGTTTTCCGGAATCGGCGCCAACCCCAGATTCGAGCTGTTGATGGAGGCGGTGGCGCAGGTGAAGCGCGAGCGCATCGACTTCCTGCTGGCGGTCGGTGGTGGCTCGGTAGTGGATGGCACCAAGTTTGTCGCGGCGGCCGCCTGCTATGAGGGGGATGATCCCTGGGATATCTGCGGTAAACAGGCGAGTGTGCACAAGGCGCTGCCGATGGGCTGTGTGCTGACCCTGCCAGCCACCGGCTCCGAGAGCAATCCCACCTCGGTGGTGAGCCGGGGGGATGTGAAGATCTCCTTCAGAAGCCCGCTGGTGCAGCCGCAATTTGCGGTGCTCGACCCGACCACCACCTACAGCCTGCCGCCGCGCCAGACCGGTAACGGAGTGGTGGATGCCTTCGTCCATATTGCCGAGCAGTACCTCACCTTTCCGGTGGGAGGTGAGGTACAGGATCGGCTGGCGGAAGGTTTGCTGCAGGTGCTGGTGGAGAACGGCCCCAAGGCGCTGGCGGAGCCGACCAACTATCAGGTACGGGCCAATCTGATGTGGGCCGCCAGTCTGGCGCTCAACGGGCTTATCGGTTGCGGGGTGCCGCAGGATTGGGCCTCTCACGCCATCGGCCATCAGCTGACGGCGCTCTATGGGCTGGATCACGGCCAGAGCTTGGCGGTGGTGCTCCCCTCACTGCTGCGTGAGCGGGCGAGCCAGAAGCAGGACAAACTGGCCCAGTTTGCCGAGCGGGTGTGGCATTCGACCCGCGAGGACAAGGCCCTGCGCATCGAGGAGGCGATCATCCGTACCGAGCAGTTCTTCCAGAAAATGGGACTGGGTACCCGGCTGGCCGACTATGGCCTCAGCGAAAGTTGCATTCCGGCGGTCTGCTCCAATCTCAAGCGGGTGGGGCGCACCGCGCTCGGTGAACAGCAGGATATCGACCCGGATCGGGTGGCGCGCATTCTCGCCCGCGCGCTATAAGCCGGCGCCGGTTTGTGTCCCTGGCTGATTCATTTTCCCAATTAAAGAGGGCCGCTTGTTGCGGCCCTCTTGCATGATGGGTTAGCCGATCACTCGGTGCGTGCCTTCAGATAACCGGCGTAATCCGGGATCTGCACGCTGAACGCTTGCCGCATATGGGGGCTGTCCATGATGAAGTCGGCGGTCGCCTCGTTGGTGGCGACCGGGATGTTCCAGACCGCCGCGAGGCGCAGCAGCGCCTTCACGTCCGGATCGTGGGGTACCGCATTGAGGGGATCCCAGAAGAAGATCAGCACGTCGATCTTCCCTTCGGCAATAAGGGCGCCGAGCTGCTGGTCGCCCCCCATGGGGCCGGAGAAGAGACAGGTGATGGGCAGTTGTGCCTGCTTGCCGAGCATGGTGCCGGTGGTGCCGGTTGCATAGAGGTGGTGGAGCTTGAGTTCCTCCTTGCGGCGCATCACCCAGTTCAGCAGAGGGGTCTTCATGTTGTCGTGAGCCACCAGTGCCACCCGTTTGTGGGGCGCCATCTCGCGTGCAATCTGTTCCATGGAAATCGTCCGTAGCATTGTTATTGGCAGAGAGCCGTATCCTAATCGAAAGCCATGACAGATGCTGTGTCGGGCGTATTAACTGTGATCCTGTCGAAAAGTTTTCGGGTCATGGCTGCTCAAATGAAGAGACCCGCGCTGGCGGGTCTCTTTGCTTGCTGGCCTGCTGGCTCAGGAGCCGTGATGCAGTTGCGACTGCTGGTAGTTTTCCAGCCCGATGCGATCGATAAGATCGAGCTGGGTCTCCAGCCAGTCCACGTGCTCCTCCTCATCCTCCAGGATCTCCTGGAACAGGTCGCGGCTGATGTAGTCCTGCACCGACTCGGCATAGGCGATGGCTACCTTGAGGTCGGGGATGGCATCCATCTCCAGCGACAGGTCGCAGCGCAGCATCTCTTCGACGGTCTCGCCGATACGCAGCTTGCCCAGATCCTGCAAATTGGGCAGCCCTTCGAGAAACAGCACCCGCTTGACCAGCTCGTCGGCGTGTTTCATCTCATCGATAGACTCGTGATACTCCTTGTGCCCGAGCGCCTTGAGGCCCCAGTCATCGTAGATGCGGGCGTGCAGGAAGTATTGGTTGATGGCAATCAGCTCATTGGCCAGCACCTTGTTGAGGTGGGCAATGATCTTGGGATCTCCTTTCATCGACAGTGCTCCTTGGTTCGTGCCTGAGGCTTCGATCGTTAGAGCTTAGTCCAGAAAAGTGACAATAAGAGGTCTGGCGAGCCAGCTCGCCTGAGAGAAGGGGGGACCCTGTTGGCGGGTCGCATCAGAAAAGAGGTGTCCGGATCAGGCCACTTCGTAGTAGAGCACGGGTTGCTCCTGCTCCAGCTTGTCGAGCTCGGCTGCAATGATCTCCATGGTCATGCGCACGCATTTGCCACATTGGGCGCCCACCTCGAGCGACTGCTTGAGCTGGCGGAATTCGCTTTTACCTGACTGCACCGCTTTGCGGATCTGGGTATCTGTGATGCCGCGGCACAAACAGACGTACATGATGATCACCTCTTGTGGAATGAGATGAAATCTAAATGAGAATGGTTCGTAGTGCAAATAACCATTGGTAATAAGATCCCCTGCTTGCCACTGTGCAACCCCTTGGGGACAATGCTGGCAACCAGAGGAGATCACCATGCTCAAGAAACTGTTCAGCGCCCTGTTCGGGGGCGAGCCGACCAAGGCGCCGGAAGTCACTCCCACCGAATATGCCGGCTATCTCATCTATCCGGAGCCCATGGCCGAAGGTGGCCAGTATCGGTTGGCAGGGCGCATCACCAAGGAGCTGGACGGCGTGCTGCAAACCCACCGTTTCATCCGCTCCGATCTGTTTGCCAATCCGGCCGATGCTGAGCGTTTCATGGTGCAGAAGGCCCACACCTTTATCGATCAGATGGGAGATCGCATGTTCGAGCCCCGCAAACCGGCTGACAGCCAGGCTTCATGACGCCGCCTGAGCTCAACAGCCTGCGCAATGCGCTGGCCCGCGCCGGCGAGCGGCGCCTGATCAGGCTGGAGGGGGAGGAGGCCGACTGCATTGCTCGCGCCCAATCCCTGCTCAGCGAGACCGTCTTCTGGCTTGGCGCCGGGCCCGAGTGTTATGCCCCGCAACCCGCCGCCAAGGCGCTGCAGCGGCTCGGTCAGGAGTGTGACACGCTGGTGTTAAACGCCTTCAGCGGCTTTCATCCCGACGCCTTCGGGGCGCTGGCGGGCACTCTTCGCGCCGGAGGCTTGCTGTTGCTGCTGACCCCACCCAGAGCGCAGTGGCCCGCATGGCCGGATCCCGACCGGATCCGGCTGGTGGCCCAGCAGGAGGAGGCGAGCCGGGCGGGCCACGGCTTTATCGCCCGGCTGGTGCGGTTGTTGGAAGGTGATCCCGCCCTCTCTCTGGAGCCGCCGGTTTGCTCGCAGCCGTGGCAACCGATTGGGCCGGAGCGCAGGCTGAGCTGCGATCAGACACGGGCGCTGCCCGCCATCCACAAGGTGTTGCACGGTCATCGCCGTCGGCCGCTGGTGCTGAGCGCTGACCGCGGTCGTGGCAAGAGTGCGCTGCTGGGGCTTGCTGCCGCCGAGCTACTGCGTCAGCAGCCCGCGCTGAACATAGTGGTGACGGCCCCCTCGCAGGCAACGGTGGCGACCCTGTTTGCCCACGCCGCTCGCGTGCTAGATACTACACCGGAGCAGCTGGCCGGGCTGAGCTACTGCTCGCCGGATCGGCTGGTGCACGAGGCGATTAATCCCGATCTGCTGCTGGTGGATGAAGCGGCCGCCATTCCGACCCCGCTGCTCGAGACCATGCTGGCCCGCCACAGTCGCATCGTGTTTGCCACCACCGAGCACGGTTACGAGGGGACGGGGCGCGGTTTTCACCTGCGCTTCAAACGGGTGCTCGATAGCCAGACCCCGGAGTGGCAGGAGATCCACCTCTCTGAGCCCATCCGCTGGAGTGAGCGCGATCCGCTGGAGCCGCTGATTTTCCGCCTGCTCGGCCTCAATGCCGAAGTGGCAACTCCCTTGCCGCCGACCAGCCCGAGCTGGCGTCTTATCTGTCAGGAGGCGCTGGCGAGCGACGAGGCGTTGCTCAACCAGCTGTTCGGCTTGCTGGTGCTGGCTCACTACCAGACTACGCCGAGCGATCTCAGATCGCTGCTGGAGAGTCCAGATCTCGACATCCATCTGCTGGAGCAGGATGCGAGCCTGCTGGGAGTGGCGCTGGTGGCGCGGGAAGGGGAGATAGAGCACGAGCTGGCCGAGGCGATTTGGGCCGGGCGTCGCCGTCCGCGCGGCCATCTGCTGCCCCAGTCGCTGCTGGCCCACGCCGGTTTTAAAACGGCGGGGGCGCGCAGCTACGCTCGGGTGATGCGTATCGCCATCCATCCCGAGCTGCATCGCCACGGGTTGGGGTCGCTGCTGCTTGGCAAGCTTGAGGAGCACTATCGCCAGATTGGCACCGACTACCTCGGCTCGGCCTTTTCGGCCAGCGCCGACCTGCTCCCCTTCTGGCGCAAGGCCGGACTGACGGTGCTGCGCATCGGTCTGCAACGGGATGCCGCCAGCGGCTGCCACGCAGCCCTGCTGCTCAAAGTGCTGAAACCCGAGCATGAGCCCGAGCTGGATCAGTGGCAGCAGCGTTTTGTTTGCCAGTTGCCGACCCTGCTGGCGGGTGAGTTGAGCGCGTTGGATCCCGAGTTGGTATGGCAATGTCTGCAAGGCAGCACCGTCACCGCGCCGGAGCTTGGCGAGTTCGAGCGTGACGAGATTGAATGCTTTGCCCTGCATCACAAGCCGTTCGAACTGAGCCAATCCAGCCTGCAGTTGTGGTTGGCGGGCAATCTGGTCCGGTTGGCCGAGCTCACCCCGGATGAGCGTTATCTGCTGATCGCCACCATCTGGCAATATGCCGACTGGGGAAGACTGGCTGCGAGGTTGCAACTGGCGGGCAAGCCCGCCGTGATCAAGAGGTTGCGGGCGCTGCTGGCGCGTCTTCTGATCTCCCCTACCACTCGATAGGTTTGCCCTGCCAGTCGAGAAAGCTCAGCTCGCCATCCGGTTGCAGCCGGTTCATCAGCTTAATCAGATGGTCGGCTACCAGCTCGGGACTCTGCACATTTCCCGCCGGTACATTGGCGTGAAATGGGCGAGAGAGTTGGGTATCCACTGTGCCGGGATGGAAAGCCAGCAATTTGATGCCGGGGGCCCGCCGGGCCAGCTCGATGGCGGCACACTTGAGCAGCATGTTGAGGGCGGCCTTGGATGCGCGATAGCCATACCAGCCGCCCGCTCGGTTGTCGCCAATGCTGCCGACCCGAGCGCTGAGAACGGCCAGAGTGCAAGGCTCGCGGCCAAACAGCGGTAACAGCTGGCTGATCCAGCGCAGCGGCAGCAGGGCGTTGGTCTGGTAGAGACGGGTCATGGCATCGAGATTGATTGCTTCGAGCCGCTTCTCTGGCTGGATCTCCCCCTTATGCAGGATGCCGTTGCAGATCACTACCCTGTGCGGTTTCGGCGCCAACTCCGCGATGCGGGCCACCACTTTTGCCATCTGCTCATCGCTGTAGTCACAACATAGCCAGTGCAGGGCCGGCGAAGAGGCTCCTGCTGGTGCGGGCTGACGACTGATGGCAATCACTGGCCCGACACCAGCCGCCAACCAGTGTGCGACCAGCGCCGCCCCGATACCGCCAGAAGCGCCAATCACGACGATACCTTCACTCATCTCAGGCTCCTTATCAGCGCATGGATTTGTCCTGATTGGCAGATACGATCGTGCCAGCCTGCGGGATCAAGCGGTTAACGCTGCAATCTTGCCGAGATCCGAGCCGCTGGGTGAATTCCATTCCTATACTGAGGGAAAACCGCAGCGGTCTGCTGCCCGCGCAACCAGAATGAGAGTCACCATGATGTCCAAAGATGGGGAAGAGCGTAAATCTATCCTGACCGAAAGTGGCACCAACGAGCTTGAGATCATCGAGTTTCACCTCAAGAAGCAGCTACCGGACGGCCGTGAAAAAACCGCTTATTACGGGATAAACGTCGCCAAGGTGCGCGAGGTGATCCGGGTGCCGGAGACCACAGATTACCCCAACGCCCAGCGTCATATGGTAGGGGTCTTCTCCCTGCGGGATCGGTTGATCCCGCTGGTGGATCTGGCGGGCTGGCTTGGCATCAAGACCAACCCTGACCCCAGCCACAAGGTGGTGATCGTCACCGACTTCAACAAGATGGCCAACGGTTTTCTGATCGATAGCGTCAGCAGGATCCACAGGGTCTCCTGGGAGGATGTGGAGTCCCCCAGCCAGTTTCTGGAAGCGGGGGAGAACGACTGCGTGGTGGCCGTGGTCAGGCGTGATGGCAACCTCATCATGATCCTCGACTTCGAGAAGATCATCGCCGATATCAACCCCGAGCTCAGCATGGAGAAGTACGACGTCACCCAGGATCGCAAGGTGCTTATTGACGATCGCATGATGGCGCTGCGTCAGGGTAAAACCATTCTGGTGGTGGACGACTCGGCCTTTATCCGCAAGATGATCGAAACCACCCTGCGCACCGCTGGCTACAACGTGATTACGGCCAAGGACGGGGGAGAGGGACTGGAGATGATGACGGATTTCGATCGTCTGGCCCAGGAGGAGAGAATGCCGGTGACCGGCTTCGTCAATGCGGTGATCACCGATGTGGAGATGCCGCGCATGGATGGTATGCACCTGCTCAAGCGGCTGCGGGATACCCCCTCCTACAAGGAGATGCCCATCGTGATGTTCTCCTCCCTGATGAGCGATGACAACCGCCAGAAAGCACTGCAACTGGGGGCCAACGATACCATTACCAAGCCCGAGATAGGGCGCATGGTGGGGATGATGGATCACATGCTGCTTGGAATTGCCCCGCCCTCGCCTGCCAACAACATCTGACCTGCCATTAACTTCCAATTGGCCGGTCGAATTCACTGACCGGTTGCCTCAAGCGGCCACTCCTTGCCAAGGGGTGGCCGCGCTGTTTTGGCTGTTTGCTGCGATCCCGACACCCCTTGTCTCCCGGATACGATTCATGTAATGATAATTATTATCATTTGTTGGTGTGAAGCATATGACAGCAACCTGGGTGAAGGGGTGGGTCGAGTCGACCGAAGGTGGCAGCAGCATGAGTCACTGGAAACAGCAGACCCGAGAGGGCAACCGGCTGTTTGACTGCGGCGAGTATCATCAGGCGTTGGCCCATTATCAGCAGGCGCTCTGGCTGGCTCGTCAGCAATTGGTGCAGTGGCATGACGCCGATGAGGCGGTGGCTGCGCTGGTTGTGGCTCACCACAATCTGGCGGATCTGCTGGTGGCCATGACTCTGCCCGATCGCGCCGCCGACCTGCTCTGCTATGTGCACGACTGCCTACTGGCGACCTGTCACTCCCCCGCTTGCGAGAGGCCGCGTTGCGCCATACCCGCACAACCCGTGCCGAGTTGCTGACGTTCGTACAGCGCCACGGCAGCCACGCCGGGATCATGCGTTCGCTCGGTCACTGCCTGTGTCAGAGCGAGCCCTCATCCCGGCTCCATTAATCCGAACAGAGGTCATCATGAGCCATACCCTGCCAGCCCTGAACTATGCCTACGACGCACTGGAACCCCATATCGATGCACTGACCATGGAGATCCACCATAGCCGTCATCACCAGACCTATATCAATAACCTCAACGCCGCACTGAAAACGGCGCCCGAGCTGGCCGCACTGCCGGTAGAGGAGCTGCTGCGCCGCTTCGATACCCTGCCTGCCACCTTGCAGGGGGCGGTCCGAAACCATGGCGGCGGCCATGCCAATCACTCCCTGTTCTGGCTGGTGATGAGCCCGCAGGGGGGCGGTGAGCCGGGTGGTGAGCTGGCCCTGGCCATCGAGCGGGAATTGGGGGGATTCGATGCCTTCAAGCAGGCCTTCACTCAGGCGGCCCTGAGCCGCTTTGGTAGCGGCTGGGCCTGGCTGGTGGTGGACAAGGCGGGCAGATTGCAGGTGGAGAGCAGTGCCAATCAGGATAGTCCCCTGATGCATGGCCATACCCCGATCCTGGGGCTGGATGTGTGGGAGCACGCCTACTATCTCAAGTACCAGAACAAGCGTCCTGACTATATCGCAGCCTTCTATCAGGTGGTGGATTGGGCCGAAGTGGCCCGCCGCTATCAGGCAGCGCGAGGCTGACCTGGTCGCTGGGAATGGGTTTGCAGTACAGCCGCCACAACCCGCGCAGTAATAACAAGACCCGCCAGTTGGCGGGTCGTCTGTTTATGGTGTGGCAGTGCTGACGCTGGCGGCTGAAGGGATCATCGGCAATGTGGGCAAGGCCGCGCTGGGCATCTCGGCGGTGGTTTGTGCCGCGGGTTTGGCGGGAGTGACCGGCTCAGTGGCTGCCGCTGCGGATAACGCAGGAGTGACTTGTTCAGTCGCGGCAGATGGAGTAGCCGACTCGGTGGCAACCGAGGCAGAAACTGCCGCTGGCTTGGCCTCATCCACCGCCGGTTTGGGCTGTTTGAGGCAGGGTTGCAGGCTGCCGATGGTGCTCAGTGACTGGCAAGGCACAGGCAGACCGATGGGGACCGGTGCCCCGAGGAACTTGGGTCCCTTGTCCAGCACATAGAGGTCGAGCAGCCCCATCAGGCGGGCAAAGACTTCCCGCACCCGGGTGCGGATCCCCTGATAGGCGCTGGGATCCTCGGCATTGAAGCCAACCGCGTCGATACCGAAATGGCGGGCGATGAAAATGGCCCGCTCGTTGTGAAAGCCCTGGGAGACCACGGTAAAGCGCTCCTGGCCGAACACCTCTTTGGCTCTAACCACTGAGTCGAGGGTGCGGAATCCGGCAAAATCCATATAAATGGCGGAGGCGGGGATGCCCGCCTTGATCAGGGCGCGGCGCATCTGGCGCGGCTCGTTGTACTGCACGGTGGCGTTGTCACCGGATACGATGATGAAGTCCACCTTGGCATTGTTGTAGAGCTCGGCCGCCGCCTTGATGCGGTATTTGAAGTAGTGGTTGGGGCCGCCACCGGAGAGATATTTGGAGGTGCCCAGCACCACCGCAACCCGGTTGTAGGGCACCTTGTCCACCCGATCGTAGGTGTAGTGACGGGCATCCGAGACGATCCACTCGCTGTAGCCCAGCAGCATGGCAATCAGGGCCAGCAGCAAAACGAGGCAGGCGAGGAGGATCTTGGCAAACTTCTTCATGCGCGGTGCGGTCAGGGTCTGAAGTTGGGAGTGGCTATCGGCATTCTATTACAACTCGGCCGCTGGCGTCAGGCTTGATAACGGGTGGGCGCCTCATTCGGGCAGAGGTTGTCGCAGCAGAGGCCGGGAGAGCGGGAGGATAAAGCGAGGGGCTGCGGTGGCAGCCCCTCTGTTGGGTGAAGGTTTATCAGTGGGCGGAGTCGTTACCCTTGCAGGCGTCTGACTCCTTGTTGGCTTGCCACCAGGGCAGCAGATCCCGGGCGAGCCACGCCTGATAGGCGTCGCTGTCGTTGGCGATCAGGCGGTCCAGCTCCCCTTCGAAGTCGCTCATCGCCTGCTGCCGATCCGGATTGCGCAGCGCCTGTGCCAGCGCCAGCCAGCTGGCGCCGCGACCGGTGTCGTTAAGGAAGCGGTGCACGGTATAGGACCAGGAGTAGACCATCTCGCCACCCTGGTCGTAGTCAAGGTGGAGGATCGCCGCCAGTGTCGGGCGCTGGTTGGCGGGGCGGTTTGCCACGTTATCCAGACCCCGGGCAAAGCACTGGCCGTGGGCGATGTACTCTGCAATCCCCTCGGCCCACCAGGTGGTGCGGTTGAGCGGATAGTGGCCGAAGCTGCCGTACTGGTTGAAGCGGCCATCCAGATAGTGAACGTACTCGTGGCGCAGGTTCCACACCTGGAAGGCGGGGCGTTTCCACTCTGCCTCATAGGCGAAGAAGCGGGCCTGATTGCCGGGGCGAGCCGGATCCCCCTCGATATAGATGCCGCCATTGTCGGTAGAGACGCCAAACAGCGCGCTGCCGTAGCGGCCCCAGTCGGCGGAGGAGTTGAAGATCACCAGCTCCAGCGCCTCGTTGTGATCATCGGCCACCGGTTGCCAGCCTGTCTCCATCTGCTGGTGGAAGCGCTGCTCTTCATCACCCAGCTCGCGGCAGATCCCTTCGGCCTGAGCCAAGGTCAGATCCTGGGCGCGCAGACGCAGGGTGGGCGAGCAGGTGTGCTCGAACGGCAGAATATCTTCCATGCGGATCGGGGTACAAAGCCCGACAAACTCGCCGCTGACACAGGCTTCGCTGGTGCGATCCGTGTAGGTGAGGTAGTAGCTGGAGAGGGTCAGGGAGACCTCTTCCAGCATGGCGGCAGGATGTTGGCCACCCGGGATCAGCCCCTGCTGGCGCATGATGGCGATGACATCGCGATCCAGCTGTTGGCGATAGGCGATCGCCTTATCCGGGCTGGTGTGATGGAGGTAGCGCATCATCTGGTAGAGACGGCTGTGGGCATCGAGGATGTTGTTGAAGATAAACAGATCCCGTGAGCCATCGCGCTGTTTCCAGAGGGCCAGCTCGCTCAGGCCCAGTTGCAGCAGGCTCTGGCGCAATGCCGCCTCCTGTTGCAGCACAGCTGCGCTGAAGTCAGCCTGCTGACCGTAAGAGGCGCTCTGATCGACCAGATTGAGCAGCTCGAACAGGCCATCGGCCCAGGGTTTGTGGCCATTGAGCTGCGCCGCATGTTGCACCGCATAGCCGAGCGCCTGGTTGAGCTGGGCCAGCATGGGGGCGGCACTCTGGCGGAAGGCGGCTTGGCCAAGTTGTCCCTGCGCCGCTACGCTCCAGGCTTCCAGCACTGTGCCAGCCTGATCTTGCGGTTCAGCTCCCAGCAGCAGGGGATGGTTAAGCAGATCAATCATCACCCCGGCCAGAGCCCGGGCGGCCTGATCACTCTCTTTGCCAACGCCGCCGTGGTAGTTATGGGCGCGCACATAGTAGAGCAGCTTGTCCATTGCCGGGTGGGTCGGCTGGTTGGCCGCCAGCAGGGCACGCATGCCGCGAACCACCGCCATCAGCTTGGCGTCATCGTGGCCGTAATCCGCCTGCCAGGCAGGGCTGTTCTGGCCGCTCACGTCGGCCACCAGTTTGGCGGCATCGCTGTCGAGCAGATCCACATCGGGTTGCTCTGGCTCGGAGCAGAGACGACCGTTGGCGCGGCGGCACTCCAGCTGCTCCTCCTTGCTGGCCAGCACGATGGGGCGATTGAGCACCCGGCTCTCCTGCCACGCTTTGCTCTCTGGCAGGGGTTGCCACTCACCGCCAGCGACCGGGTATTGGTAGCCGCTATCTTGCAACGTTACCTGAACCTCGCTGCCAGCGGGGATCACCTGACGACAGATGCGATAGCGGATGGTGTTGCTCCCCTCCTTGCGCTCCTGCGGCTCATCACACTCCTGCTGAGGTGTGAGCTGATCCAGCTGCCACTGATAGCGGCGCCAGACGTGGATCTCGCTGACCTGAGCGGCAGCCTGACTACCTGCCACCGGTTGCAAACGGAAAAAGATCTGCTCCAACCGGCCATCCCGCTCACTCGGGGTCTCTTCAAGTACCTGCAACTGCTGCCAATCCTGCGGCTGATAGTGCCACTCCGACTCTGCGCAGCGGCCTTGTGCGTTGAGTTCGCAGCGATCCAGCTCCCTTTCGCTCTGACCCAGGATGATGGCTTGTGGCAGCGGCAGACGATCCTGCCGCTGGGCGGTCGGCGTGCCCGCCAGCTGCTCCCAGCGACCCTGCTTGAGGCCATAACCAAAGTCATAACTGCTGGCGGGAATGAGCTTGCCCGCCGGAATCCGATCTTCACAGCGCACGAAGCGGATCTGCCAGCCCGCATCTACCTTGAGCTGCGGCTCGCCACACTGCTGCTCGGCCAGTGCGGCGAGATCGCTGCTCTGCCAGTCGAAGCGACGGTAGACCCTAAGCTGCTGGTAAGGAGCATTGCTGCTGCGCGCCTTGAGCTCGTAGGTGATCTCGGTGATGCGTGCGGCCAGTTGCCGGCTCGATTCGCCAGTCAGCTGATATTGTCGCCAGTCATTGGGGGAGTAGTTGGCTTGCGCCGAGGATGTCGCCAAAAGCAGGGGGCCTGCCAGCAGCATCCACCCGGTACCTGAACGGTTCATTTTTATCCCTTTGTTCTTGTTTGTGTATTGTCTTGCGAGTAATCGCAAGGCAATTTAAACAGTTCCAAAGGGATATCAATTGCCAATTAAAAATCAGATAAATCAATAAGATGGTGACTTTTTTAGTCTGATCGAATTATCGTGGGTTGGCGCCGCAGTAAGGACTCACATGTTTCTTTTTTGTTTTCAAAGAAGATCGGTAAATTGTGAGTCCGATCTCATTCAGCTTGTCGTGCCCGAGTGGTCTGTTGTCGGGCTACCTTGCCCAGCAGTTGGCGAGAGGGCTTGAGATTGCCGCCAAGATCGGGCCAGGGGAGCCAGTGGTCGGGCACCATAAAGCCGGGCAGGGTGCTGCGGATCCAGGCTGCCAGTTCGGAGTCGGGAACCGGCTCACCGTGCCAGTCGATAAAGGCGGCGGGGCGTTGGCCCCACTCGTCGCTCGGCACCGGCACCACCAGTGCCTGGGCGACAGCGGGGTGATCCACCAGTCGCTGCTCTATGGTCTCGGGCTGGATGTTTTCGCCACCCGAGATAAAGAGGTTATCGAGCCGTCCCTCTACCAGCAGTTCCCCTGCCGCAGTGAACCTCCCCTTGTCGCGGGTATGAAACCAGCCTTCGTCATCGAGAGGCAGTTCCAGCTCTCCATCTCGGTAGTAACCGGCAAACAGGGTGGCGCCGCGCACGCAGATCTCCTGCTCCCTGATGCACACTTCCCGCCCCGGTAGCGGTTTGCCAACTACGCCTGCATCGCCGGGGATAGCGGTGCAGACCTGACTGCCCATCTCGGAGAGACCATAACTCACCTTGGGTTCGAGCCCCATGGCGCAGAGGCGGCTCACCAGCGGCTGCGGGATGGCGGCGCCACCGAGCAGCAGCTCGCGCAGGCGGGTACGGGCGGGATCAAAGCTCTCTGCCAGCAGGCGCCAGAGTTGGGTTGGTACCAGCGAGAGATGGGTAATGGGTTGCTGTTCAAGCCGCGCCTTGAGCGGCTGACTGCGATCGTCCAGCACCAACGTGGCGCCCGCCAGAAAGACCCGAAACAGGATGGCGTAGCCGCCGACATGGAACAGCGGCAGGGAGAGCAGCCAGCCGCAGGCCTCATCAAGGGGAATAAGGGTGGCAGAGCCGCGTGCAGAGGCCAGGTGGTTGCAGAGCAGGTGCACCACAGCTTTCGGCGTGCCGCTGGAGCCCGAGGTGAGGATCATGTTGTTGAGCTGGGTCGATTCCAGCGGCCACGCTTCCTCGCTTGCCAGCAGTTCGTGCGTGAAGTCGAACTGCAAGGGCTGCCAGTTGCCTGCCGGGATCTCCCCTGCCGACCAGAAGGCATCGGCATCGAGTTGTACCGCCAGCTCACGCTGCTTTTCGAGAGGAAAGGCGGGATTGAGCGGGCAGAACACCACGCCGCTGCGCACGCAGGCCCACGCCAGCAGCACATCTTCCAGCGCACCGCGCACCACCGCCGCCAGATGAGCACCACGACGCACTCCGGCTTGTTCCAGCTGTTGGCACAGGCTGTTGAGGCGGGCATCGAGCTGGCGATAATTGAGGGGCGAGGCGGTGTGGATGGCAATGCGGTTCGGGGCTGTGATTGCCCGGTGGCGTACCGGGCACGGTGTCTGTTCGGATGAGCGGGAGGGGTCAATCACGTTAATACAGTTGCTCCAGTCGGCTAAGATCCGGTTTGCCATCTTCCCCCAGCAGATTGCCCGCCATCCAGCGGCGGGTATCCAGACCCGGCGCCTGCTCGGGAGCCCATTCGCCCGCCAGATGAAAGAGCTGGTTCAGGCCCAGATCCGATTCGAAGCAGGAGGAGATGATCACCTTGAGCCGCAGTTCGCGGGCGCGGGCGATCAGCGCTTCGCAGTTGGCGAGTGAACCGAGCAGGGTAGGCTTGAGCACCAGCGCGCGCAGTTGCGGGATCGGCTCCCACGGCTTGCCTTGTGCCAGCAGCTCGTCCAGCGCCACCGGCATGCCGGTGCGGTTGGCGACAAAGGCGATGTCGGCAAAGTCGGCGCAAGGGTCTTCCAGATACTCGATGCGATTCGGGTCGAGGTGGCCGCAGAAGGTCCACGCCTCCTCGCGAGTCCAGCCCTGGTTGGCATCCAGTACCAGCTTGAGGGAGGGGAGGCGATCGCACAGCAGGCGGATCAGTGCCAGCTCGTCACGCATCGGGTAGCGCGCCACCTTCAGCTTGGCCTTGCCGGGCGTGCGGTGCAGCCACTCTTTCCAGTTGCGCAGCAGCTCCTGGGGGGAGCCTTGAATGAGGGGATAGGGTTCCGGCAGCGGGTTGCGCTGCTCGGGCCATGTCCGGCGCGCGCAGTCGAGGCCAAATTGCACCGACGGCAGCACAGGGGTCGGGGTGTCGCCGGCGGCCAGGGCCGCCAGCGCGGCAAGGGCTTCTGCCTCTGCCTGTTGCAGGCTCTCTTTCGAGAAGCCGGGCAGGGGGGCGATTTCCCCCCAGCCGTCGTTGATGCGCACCAACAGCCCCTCTCGCGCCACCTCCACCTTGCCGTGAAAGGTCAGTGGCTGGGTAAAAGGCAGTTGATAGCGATACAGGGCGAGTGTCATCAGGGGTTCCGCTTGTATTTGGAGAAGTCTGGGCGACGCTTTTCGTTGAAGGCGTTGCGGCCTTCCTGACCCTCTTCGGTCATGTAGAAGAGCATGGTGGCATTGCCCGCGAGCTCCTGCAAGCCCGCCTGACCATCACAGTCAGCGTTGAGCGCCGCTTTCAGGCAACGCAGCGCCATCGGGCTGTTTTGCAGCATTTCACGGCACCAGCGCACAGTTTCGCGCTCCAGTTCAGCCAGCGGCACAACAGTGTTGACCAGACCCATGTCGAGGGCTTGCCGGGCATCGTACATGCGGCAGAGGAACCAGATTTCGCGGGCTTTCTTCTGGCCGACGATGCGAGCCATGTAGGAAGCACCCCAACCGCCGTCGAAGGAGCCTACTTTCGGGCCGGTCTGGCCAAACTGGGCGTTGTCGGCGGCGATGGTCAGGTCACACATCATGTGCAGCACGTGGCCGCCACCGACCGCGTAACCGGCCACCATGGCAACCACAGGTTTCGGACAGGTGCGGATGTCGCGCTGGAAGTCGAGCACGTTGAGGTGGTGAGTCCCCTCGTCATCCCGGTATCCACCGTAGTCGCCACGGATCTTCTGGTCGCCGCCAGCGCAGAAGGCTTTCTCGCCAAAACCGGTCAGGATGATGGTGCCGATCTGATCGTCATAACGGGCATCGGCCAGCGCCTGCAGCATCTCTTTGACGGTACGGGGACGGAAGGCGTTGCGCACCTGGGGACGGTTGATGGTGATCTTGGCAATGCCATCGTTGGACTTGTGATAGAGGATGTCCTCGTAACCGGCGGAGCAATCTTGCCACTCAACCGGAGCGTACAGTTCCGCTTCCGTCATTGCTTCAATCATGGTTTTTTCCTTCTGATCTGGGAGAGTGCAGTTGAGCACCGAGTTGAACACAGAGTTGAGCAATCCCGGCATGTTGAACAGGTGCATACAGTTCAGCTTCCGTCATTGCTTCAATCATGACTCGTCTCTTCTTGTTGGTTGACCCACTCCGCGAGGAGTCGGGCAAAGTTATCAGGCTGATGGGCGTGCAGATTATGGCCGCCATCCAGCACCAAGTGGTTGATTCTGCGATCCTGGTTCGCCAGCTGGCAAGCCAGCTGATGGAATTTGTGATCCCGCTTGCCACTCACATAAGTAACCGGCAGCTGGCTAGCCATGAGCCAGGGGGCGAGATCCGGCTGCTTGCCTAGCGAGGTGGCGCGCAGCATGGTGGCGATGCCCTGACCGTCGTTGCCAAGGCGGCGGGCGATCTGGCGGGCCCGGGCCGCGTCGTCGAGATCGGCAAACACCCCTTGCCGGTACCAGTCTGCCAGCACGTCAGCCAGGGGCTCCTGCTCGAAGCGCCGCGCCCACTGTTCATCGTGCTGGATGCGGGCGGCCCGTTCACTGGCCGGTAACCCCGGGTGGCAGTTCTCCAGCAGCAGCCCCCGCAGCCCGGCGGGCTCACGGCTGGCGTGATAGAGGGCCAGTCGCCCCCCCAGCGAGTAACCCGCCAGCAGATAGCGTTCAATATTGCGGCTGGCCAGCTCGGCAACCAGCCACTGGTGGCTCTGTTCAAAGTCGCTGACGTTGAGAGCGCTATGCTGGCCGTGACCCGGCAGATCGAGGGCAATGCAGTGGATGGCGGGCATCCGGTCGATCACCGGTTGCCAGTCGCCGCCATCCCCCAGCAGGCCGTGCAGCAGCACCAGCGGCACATTGGCATCTTTATTTACCACGGATGGCGGCCCCCAGCGCCTTGAGATCATCGGCCACCTGCTCGCTCGGTACCCGGATCTCGATCAAGGTAACGCCATGTTGGAGGGCGGCGCTGTAATCGCGTTCGAACTCGGGCAGGGTGGTCGGCGCCCGATAGGCGAGGCCAAACATGGCGGCAGCATGTTCAAAGCTGAGGCCGTGGGGCAGCCGGTAGTAGCTCTCCAGCAGCTCCCCTTCGGTGGGCACCGGCAACATACGAAAGATGCTGCCGCCATCGTTGTTGAGCAGGATCACCACCAGCGGTCGACTCGCCTTGCTGAGCAGGGCGAGGCTATTGAGATCGTGCAGGGCGCTGAGATCCCCAAGCAGCAGGGTGGTAGGCTCATCACTGTCCTGCTCGATTGATTGGGCAAACCCGTAGGCGGTGGCGATCAGGCCATCGATGCCGGAGGCGCCACGGTTGGTCATCACCCGGCTCGGCCCCTTGCCCGTTTCGCCGAGCATATCCATCAGTCGGGCGGGCATGCTGTTGCCGACAAAAAGTTGGCCTTCGATCAGGCGGTTGAGGCGATGGCTGACCCCAAGCTCGGAGAAGTGCTCGCAGGCAGCGGCGATCTGCTGGCTGGCGTTGTGTTGCAGCTCGGCCAATGTGTGCCAAGGGGCTTGTGTGGTGACCGGATGGGCCGCAGCAAAGGCGCTGGCACTGCAGAGCAGCCGGTTGCGCAGCCGGTAGTCGGGATCGAGCCGCGCCGGTTGCGGATCCACCAGCCAGTAATCCTGCCATGAATGGTGTTTGATGAACTGGCCAAGCCGCTTGGAAACAAGCCGCGCGCCAAATTGCAGCAGCACCTCGGCGCGACCCAGCTCGGCGACGAATTCAGGGTCGTTGAGCGCCATATCCATGTGGATGAGGTTGCGGCTGTCGAAGCGGATCTGGCTCTGCAGATCCGCCAGCAGCGGCCAGCCAAGTTGCTCTGCCAGTTCGGCGACCACTTGTGCCTGTTCGGTGTCAGTGATCCTGCCGGCGACAATAATGCCGCGCTGTTGCCGAAAGGTTTCCCACTCCGCCTGAGGGGGGCAGGTCGGCTCGTTTTGCTGCCACGGGCTCCATGGCTTGCGCGAGTTGAGCCAGTCACCGAGGGGGGCCAGATAGTCGGAGAAATCCTGATAGTGCTCGCCCGGGTAGAGGGGCTCGGGGTACATGCAGTTGAAGTGCACCACCCCGGGGGTGAGCACCTGCTTGGCCAAGGCTTGGTCCACCGAGCTCAGCACGAAGGCGGCCGGGATGGTGGCGGTGGGGCTCGGCAGGTTCTGCTGATAGACGGGGTAGCGGCCGAAGATCCCCTGCTGGTCGATGGCCTGGTTGGCCCCGTTGTCGATGAGCTCGGGCGGCCGGTCGGCCGAGAGGATGATGAGCGGCACGCCGGTGAGCTGGGCCTCTGCCACGGCGGGCCAGAGGTTGGCCACCGCAGTACCCGAGGTCATGATCACCGCCACCGGCCGGTTGCTCCCCTTGGCCAGCCCGAGCGCCATAAAGCCGAGACCGCGCTCGTCAAAGTGCAGGTGACGACGAAAGCCCTGATGGGCCGCGGCCGCCATGGTCAGCGGCGCGGAGCGGGAGCCGGGGGCCAGCGCGATGTCGCGCACCCCGAGGCGAAAGAGCTCCTCCAGCAAGAGGGAGGACCAGACGTGGTTGAAGGTGGCGTGCTGGCTCGAAAACGGTGTGCAGGCAAACTCTTCGCTGGCAGGCTCTTTACGGGTGGGCATAGGGGCTCTCGTAGCGTGAAAAGGGTGAATGACTATCCCAGCAGGGAGAGCACATTGGCGATCTTGTTGTCGAGTTCGGCCCACTCGGCGACAGGCTCGGAACCGGCGACAATGCCGGCACCGGCAAACAGGGTGACGCTGCCCGGCTGAATGCGGGCGCTGCGAATGGCGACCGAGAACTCGGAAGTCTCCCGACTCAGCATGCCGCAGGCACCGGCGTACCAGCCCCGATCGTAGGGTTCGAACTCGCGAATAAAGGTGAGCGCTGCCTCGCGCGGAGCGCCGCCCACCGCCGGCGTCGGGTGGAGGGCGTCGAGCAACTGCCAGTCGCAGACCCCGGGCTTGAGCTCGGCTTCGATATCGCACTTGAGATGCTGCAGCAGCCGCAGTTTGAGAATGCGCGGCTCTGTCAGGGTGGCATCGTGGGTCAGTGGCGCCAGACGGCTGAGGATGTCGGCATGTACCAGCCGGTTCTCCAGCCGGTTCTTGCTGTCGGCCAGCAGCTCGGCGGCAAGTTGGGCATCGACCTCTTCATCGCCGGAGCGGCGGATGGTGCCCGCCAGCGCCTCGGTAAAGAGGTGGCGATCTTCCCGGCGGTAGAGCCGCTCGGGAGAACAGGCGATAAAAGCCTGCTCGGGAGAGAATTGAAAACCGAAGTGGAAGCAGTCTTGGGCGTGGCGGGCCCACTGGTCGAGCATGGCCCAGGGATTGATGTCTGCATCATGGTTCGGACTGGTCAGCAGGCTCTCCCGCGACAGCACCACCTTGGGAGTGTGGGCCTGAAAATCGGAGGCGGTGACGCGCTCCACCAGCGTCTGCCACTGGGCGGGGCCGGGGCAATCCTGTCGCTGCCAGGGCTGCTTTTGCAGGGCGGGCAGCGGGGCTTCCGGGCGCAGGGTATCGAGGGCGACTTCGGCCGCCTGCAGTTCGGCCTCGAGATTGTTTTCTTCCAGCCAGAGGTTGAGGCAGAGACTGACGCACTCACCACGGCGCACCAGCTCGATGCGAGGCAGCACGAAACGGCAGGGGCCAAACCCTTGCCAGCCGGATTGGGCCGGATCGAACGCCAGTCCGCCATAGTAGCGGGGGCTGTCGTCATGATGCTGGTTGGCTGTGTTAGTACACACCTGCTTGATGGCGTGCGGCTCGGTCAGTTCATGGATGGCGCCCAGCGCGACATACTCGGGACGAGCCTCTCCACGGGCCTGCCAGTAGATGCGGGGATAGAGGGTTTGCGCCGCGAGCCAGCCCAGAAAGGAGCGGATTTCGATCGCCACTCTCAACCGTACGAAGCCGCTGACGTTGCTGTGACGCAGGGCGTCCAGTTGTTGCTTGATATGGGTCTGAGCCAACATGGATTCTTGTCTGAGCCGGGTAGTAACGAGCGATCCGGTAGCTGGATGCCGTAGGTTTATGCCAAAGGGCGATGATTTCCTATATATTATCTGCCCATTCGTCCATGTAAATCGCCCGCGGGAGCTTCACTCTCCGGGGCCAAGTATACCCAAATCCGGTTCGATAACCCTTAACACGATCAATATCCGATTGTTTGGCCATCACAAAATGACAAATACCTTCTCTGTTTGGTTGCTGGCGGCGCGTTTGCGAACATTGCCGCTCGCCTGCTCTTCCATCCTGCTGGGCTCGGGGCTGGCTGCCAGTCGTGGTGCCTTCGATGGCACCATCATGGCGCTCTCTCTGCTGACCGCCATCCTGCTGCAGATCCTCTCCAATCTGGCCAACGATTACGGCGATGCGGTCTCCGGCGCCGACAACGGCGAGCGGATCGGCCCGCAGCGGGCGGTGGTCTCCGGCCTTATCACCAAAAAGCAGATGTGCGTGGCGATGGGGATGACCGCGCTGGCGGCGGTGGCCAGTGGCCTGCTGCTGCTCGGCTGCGCCTTCGGCGGCCAGTGGCTGCAGATTTTGGCATTTGTAGTGCTGGGTGGTGCGGCCATTGTTGCGGCGGTGACCTACACGGTCGGCAAGACTCCCTACGGCTATCGCGGGTTTGGCGATATCTCGGTGTTCTTATTCTTCGGCCTGCTCGGGGTGCTCGGCTCCTACTACCTCTTCACCAAGACGCTGGAGTGGGATCTGCTGCTGCCCGCCACCGCTTGTGGCCTGCTGGCCACCGCCGTGCTCAATATCAACAATGTGCGCGACATCGAGACCGACGCCGCCAGCGGCAAGATCACCCTGGCGGTGCGCCTTGGCCGCAACCGCGCCATCGCCTATCAGTGGGTGTTGCTGGGGGCGGCGCTGCTGGCCACCATCGCCTTTATCCTGATCCAGCCCGCCAGTTTCTGGCCGTGGATCTTCCTGCCCGCCATGAAGCCTCTCAGCGATGCGGCCAAGACTCTTCGCGAAAGCTACGATGGCGAGGTGCTGACCGGTTCCCTCAAGAAGACCGCCATCAGCGCCTTTCTGTTCAGCCTGCTGCTCTCCATCGGGTTGGCGCTATCCTGACGGGGGGCGCAAACGCCAAGGCGAACAATGAAAAGGGCTCCCGAGATGGGAGCCCTTTTTGGTTTTGGCCGGTTTAGCTGGCGCGCGCCACCTTGAGCGTGCGGCGGGAGAAGAGCAGGGTATCCAGCAGCCAGATGGCGACCATGGAGGCGCCGACCAGCGGGAAGGCGATCCCCAGCAAAATGAGCAGGGCGATGGCACCGCGCATCGGCGGGAGTTTGGCAGGCAGTGGCGACGCGGCGAGACGGCCCTGCGGACGGCGGCACCACCAGATCCACAGACCACTCACGGCGCTGGCCAGCACCATCAGGCAGATGGTCAGCATGGCCAGCTGATGGGGCCAGCCGTAGAGCTTGCCCATGTGCAGCATGACGCCGCTCTCCACCGTCTTGGCAACCGTGCCGTAATCCTGCCAGCGCACATCGGCCAGCACCTTGCCGCTGTATTGATCGATATGCAGGGTGGCGTCGTTGCGTGGATCGTCGGCAAACAGGGCGATGGTGTAGACGCCGGTGGTGCCGACCGGCGGGGTGATGCTGTACCCCGGACTCACCTTCCGGGCAGTGGCGATATCCACCACCTGTTGCAGCGGGATCCGCTGGCTGGCCATCACCACTCCCTCATGCTCGCCGTGGTTCATGGCACCGTGATCGTGCCCCTCATCGACCGGCTGCGAGCTGGGCATGGGGGTGTTCTCCACCGCCCAGGGAACGGTCTGCTCATGGGCTTGATTCAGGCTGCGGGCCAGCGGTGCCGATTTGGGCGCCTCGTTCCACATGGCGGCGGGGAAGCGGTTCCAGACCGCAGCAAACTGATCGCCCCAGAAACCGGTCCAGGTCATGCCGCTCAGCAGCAATAGCAGCAGGAAACCGGCTCCCCAGAAGCCGACCACTGCGTGCAGATCCCGCCACCAAAGGCGTCCGCGCTGGTTCACTCTGGGCCAGAGGATGCCGCCCACCCCGGGCCCCTTGCGTGGCCACCAGAGGTAGAGGCCGCTCAGCAGCAGTACCAGCCCCCAGCCTGCCGCCAGTTCGATCAGCCTGTCCCCCGTGGTGCCGAGCAGCAGGTCGGCGTGCAGGGAGCGAGCCACCGCTTGCAGATTCCACTTGTTGTCCATGGTGCCGAGCAGGGCGCCGCTGGCGGGATCGAGGAACAGGGTCAGCTCGCGATCCCCCTGATTGACGATGAACTGGGCGCTCTGATCGGGTGCGACAGGCGGCAGGTATTTACGCAGGCTGGCATCGGGCATGGTCATCATCGCCTTGGCCAGCAGCTGGTCGGCACTCAGGGTCTGGCTGGCGGGGGCGACCTTCATCAGCTCGGGGTACATCAGGTTGTCGAGCTGGGGTTTGAACAGATAGACGATCCCGGTCAGTGACAGCAGGATCAGGAAAGGGGCGACAAAGAGACCGGCGTAGAAGTGCCAGCGCCAGATCCGTTGGTAATGACTCGAGTCCCTGTTTTTCATTGCACATCCTTGTTGGGGTGCCAAACCTTTCGGCAGGTGGAATGTTTGTGGCGGCGCGGATAATAGCAGTAACGTTTCGTTAACTGCAATCACACATCATGAGTTCGGTTCGGTGCGGGATGTCGGTAACATGAGGTGCCGACGGTTTGCTGGATAGGATGAGCACACTTTGGGGAAAGCCAGTTTGCTGCTGGACTTTTCCTTATAAATTATTACCTTGTGGTAACAATTTGCAGGTGATGGTGGTGGTAACGGAATGGGAGCAGTCATGCAGCCACATGGGCAATTTGACATGGAGCGCAGGGGTCAGATGCTGATCTGCCGCCCGAGTGGTCCCTTCAATCTGGCAGGCGCCATGGCCTATGAGGCGCGCTTTCGTCACGAACTGGTCGGTCTGATGGATGGCCCCTGGGGGATTGTCGAGGTCGCGACCGAGTTTGAAGCGGCCGGGCCCGAGGTGCTGGCCCGTTTTCGTCGCCAGTTTGGCTGGTGTGCCGAGAGTGGCTGTCAGTTTCTGGCGGTGGTTTTCGTAGGGGGCTTCAAGCGCTATCTGGCGGATAACATCTTCAAGGGATTGCCCTTTCGGGCGGTACGTTACTTCGAGCAGGAGGCAGCGGCCATCCAGTGGCTGGGGGAGCAGCTCAACACCGCTCCCTGTGAACCTGCGAGCGTTTGACCACCCTTATCCTGACTGGCCTTGGCTCAATCCAGCTTGATAAACCACTTGTCCCGTTCGTCAACGCAGTCGGGTTCACCCATTTCGAATTCCCGGCAGATCAGCGGTCGCACCTCGTAGATACGGCACATCATGGTGTTGCGGTCGAGGGCGGCGCACCAGCCATCGTCCAGCCGGCGCATGACCGGTATCTCGCCATCCCGTTCCAGTACATAACGGTCCGGCACGCCGGTATCGGTAAAGAGCATCACTTCGAGGCGGCAGCAGCAGGCTTCGCAGTTCTGGCAGCTCACATCGGTTTGGATTGCTTGGGTCATGGTGCCTGTCTTGCCGCATGGCGGCATCGGAGATATGAAACAGGCGCCTGTCAGGCGCCTGTGGTCTGGCTAACGGCTTGCAAAGAACCTTAGCCCAGTTTGCGGGCGCGGTAGCTGCGACCCTTGATCTTGCCTTCCTGCAACCGCTTGAGGGCGGCGCTCGCCACGCTGCGCTTCACCGCGACGTAGGAGTACTGTTCGGAGATCTGGATCTTGCCCACATCGGCGCCGGTAATGCCGCCTTCGCCGGTCAGCGCGCCCAGAATGTCACCGGCCCGCACCTTGGTCTTGCGGCCTGCATCGATGGAGAGGGTCACCATCTGCGGGGCGATCGGCTTGATGTCGCGGCCGATGCTGTCGAGATCACCCAGCGGCATCGGAGCCTGCTGGTACTCTTCGATAAAGTTGACGCGCTGGGCTTCGTTCGGCTGATAGAGGCTCAGGGCCAGACCCTGCTGGCCAGCACGACCGGTACGACCGATGCGGTGCACGTGCACTTCCGGATCATAGGTCAGCTCGTAGTTGATGACGGCGCCCAGCTCCTTGATGTCGAGGCCGCGGGCCGCCACATCGGTGGCCACCAGAATGGTGGCGCTGCCGTTGGCAAAGCGCACCAGCACCTGATCCCGCTCGCGCTGTTCCAGATCGCCATTCAGCGCCAGCGCCGAGAAGCCCTTGGCGGCCAGATGGTCGGCCACGTCGTTACAGGCGCGCTTGGTGTTGCAGAACACCACGCAGGAGCTGGGCTGGTAGTGACTCAGCAGCCAGGTGAGGGCGTCGAGGCGCTGACCGGCAGGCACTTCGTAGAGCTTCTGTTCGATGGCGCTCCCCTCGTGCAGGGACTCGACGCTCACCTCGACCGGATTGCGCTGCACGCCGCGGCTCATCTGGGCGATCCCTTCCGGATAGGTGGCGGAGAAGAGCAGGGTCTGGCGCTGCTGGGGGGCATAGCTGATGACCCGGTTGATATCTTCGCCAAAGCCCATGTCCAGCATGCGATCCGCTTCATCCAGCACCAGCGTCTTGAGGCCGGATAGCTCCAGCGTGCCTTGCTCCAGATGCTTGAGAATACGACCCGGGGTACCGACGGCGATGTGGGCACCAAAGCTCAGGGTGGCGGACTGCGGTGCGGTCGGGGTGCCGCCGCACAGGGTCACCAGCTTGACGTTGGGCAGGGCGCGCGCCAGACGACGGATCTCCTGAGCCACCTGATCCGCCAGTTCGCGGGTCGGGCAGAGCACCAGCGCCTGCACTTCGAGGCGGTTGACGTTGAGCTTGGCCAGCAGGCCGAGGCCGAAGGCGGCGGTCTTGCCGCTGCCGGTTTTTGCCTTGGCGATCAGGTCTTTGCCATCGAGCACCAGGGGCAGGCTCTGGGCCTGGATCGGGGTCATCTGCAGGTAACCCAGGCTGGTGAGGTTCTCTTGCAGGGCGGGGGAGAGATTGAGGCTGCTAAATTCGCTGTTGTTCACAAAAGGACTCTATTTCGGAGAAAACGGGGATGCGCGAGCGCTAAGGCCGCGCATCATACCAGAATGTGGCGCCGGATGTGGCGGATTTTTGAACGGCTGGCCACGAGGGGCAATGAAAGGTTCATTTGTTGCCAAACCGACCGCGGACGATCACCGACAATGCGATAAGGACTATTTTTCAAACACTCATCTAATTATTTATCGTGGATAAACGTTTTCTATTTTCAGTATTTTAATATAATGATTGGGAAATATTTCACGAACGGTTACTGCGCCACAGGGAATGTTGCGAAAATGCTGATGAAATATTTTCAAAGAACATGAAAACGGCACCAGCCTTACTCAGTACGATGTTTTTTAAAGGAATTTATATTTCTATGTTGCGCGATTAATATCAGCTCATTGCACAATTAATTTAAAAACGTTTGTATTATCCTGCCTCCATAATATTGCGCGGGATTGTGATGGCTATCTGATTTTTAAATGTGCAAATGTCTATGATGGCGCCGGTCAAAAATTACAATTTACTCAGGTGCTACAGGTATGGAATACGTTCACTTTGTGCTCGGACTGGTGATGGTCCTCGCTCTTTCTCTGCTGGCTAACCGCCACAACTGGAGACAGATCAAGCTGCGTTATATCGGCCAACTGCTGGTGGTCGAGCTGGCGCTGGCCTGGTTCATGTTGAACTCGGAAGTGGGTCTGGCTGTGGTGGGTGGCTTCGCGGCCGGCTTCACCAAGCTGATGGAGTTTGCCAAGCAGGGAACCGACTTTGTATTTGGCGGCATGATGAATGAAGGTTCATTTACCTTCTTCCTGATGGTGTTGATGCCCATCGTCTTCATCTCCGTGTTGATCGGTATTCTGCAGTACATCCGCCTGTTGCCGCTGGTGATCCGCGGTATCGGTACCGTGTTGGCCAAGATCAACGGCATGGGCAAGCTGGAGTCCTTCAACGCCATCAGCTCCATGATCGTCGGTCAATCCGAGAACTTCATCGCGCTCAAGAACATCCTGCCGCACCTGAACGAGAAGCAGATGTACACCCTGGCGGCGACGGCGATGTCCACCGTCTCCATGTCCATCGTCGGTGCCTACATGCAGCTGATCGAGCCGCGTTACGTGGTGGCTGCGCTGGTGCTCAACATGTTCAGCACCTTTGTCGTGCTGTCGCTGATCAACCCCTACGAGCCGGACAATACCGTGACCGATGCCAAGGCGCTGGCCGAGGGCGACGAGCACCATACGCCGAAGAGAGAGAACTTCTTCGAGATGCTGGGCGAGTACATCATGGCCGGTTTTTCCGTGGCCGTTATCGTGGCGGCCATGCTGGTGGGCTTTATCGCCTTGATTGCCCTGGTCAACTACCTGTTCGAGCTGGCGTTTGGTGTCAACTTCCAGTACGTCATGGGCTACCTCTTCTATCCAATCGCCTGGATCCTGGGTATTCCGAGTGGTGAAGCGCTGCAAGCGGGTTCCATCATGGCGACCAAGCTGGTGACCAACGAGTTCGTGGCCATGATGGATCTGGGCAAGATTGCTGCCGAGCTCTCCCCGCGTACCGTCGGCATCCTCTCCATCTTCATGGTCTCTTTCGCCAACTTCAGCTCCATCGGCATCATCGCCGGTGCGGTAAAAGCGCTGAACGAAGAGAAGGGCAACATGGTTTCCCGCTTCGGCCTGAAGCTGGTCTACGGTTCTACCCTGGTCAGCCTGCTCTCTGCCGTTATCGCAGGCATCATGATCTGATCCTTTAGTGGTTCGCACCACTGCTTGGGCCCCTGACCTCGTCAGGGGCTTTTTTGTTTCTGGCTCACAGCCGCCAGCCGCACCACCAGCCGGCGACCAGCAAGGTGAGGGTGCAAAAGCCGGTTTCGATGGCACCGCCGCTGCGCAGCGGCCAGCCCGGCAGGCGGTAACGGCGCTTGATGGGCCAGAAGAGCGGAATGCCCGCCGGGGTGAGCCAGTCCCCCAGCAGATGGCTGAGGTAGCCGACGATCAGCGCATCCTTGACCCCCATGGGCAGGGTGTCCGGCGGCAGGCTCTGGTTCAGCCCCCAGACGGCGGCGACGACCGCCAGCAGACTGTGGGTGAAGCCGCGATGGCCGAACAGCCGCGACAGAGGTTTCGAGATCCACGGCAGGCGCTGCCCCAGCACCGATTTGGGGTGGTCGAGGTCGGGCAACAGGGCGCTGGCCAGCGCGGCAGGGATTGTCTGCCACAGGCTGGCATCGGCCAGCGCCGGAGTGAGCTGCAGTTTGTGGGCGATCAGGGTGCAGGTAACGGAGAAGAGCAGGTGCCCTTGGGCGGTCATGATGATTACGGCGTGGACAAGATGGCGGCGCATCTTACCAGCCTGACGGTTGTGGTCAGCTCTTATTTTAAAAATCAGGATGTTACGGCGAAAAAGCGCCCAAATTGGGCGCCTTTATAGCCTATTTATAACTTGCCTTTGACCAGCCACTTGTCGAGGGCATTGGCAAAACGCTGCTTGTCGGCGGCATTGAAGGGGGCCGGGCCGCCGGTCTGCACCCCGGCCGAGCGCAGCTCTTCCATAAAGTTGCGCATGCCGAGCCGCGCCTTGATGGTCTCGCGGGTGTAGATCTCGCCACGGGGATTGAGCGCCTCGCCACCGGCATCGATCACCCAGGAGGCGAGGGGGATGTCGCCGGTGATCACCAGATCGCCGAGTTGAACCTGCTGGGCGATGACATGATCAGCCACATCGAATCCCTTCTCCACCTGCTGGGTTTTGATGAAGGGCGAGGGGGGCACCCGCAATCCCTGATTGGCCACCAGGGTGGTGACGACCTGGGCGCGGTGGGCGGCGCGGTAGAGGATCTCCTTGACCGGAATGGGGCAGGCATCGGCATCAACCCAGATGGGCATGGCATGGTTTCCTGTAGTGAAAGCGGATGGAAAACGAGAGCGGCCATGTTAACACAGGCCTCCCCTTCCAGGCGCGGGGCTGAGTCGGCCCCGCCTTTGGTGTAAGCTGGGGCCAGCACATGAAACGAGAAGGAGACGAGATGGATCGGGTGCCCGGTGAAGTGATTTATGCCCTGACCCTGGATGGCAAGGGTGGCATGGCGCCGCTGACGGCGGGAAGCGAAGTCCCGGCGGGACATCCCGGCTGGCTGCATCTGGATTACGGCAATCCCGATTCGGCGCGCTGGCTGTTGCAGACCCCCTTGCTCAGCGAGGCGGCCAGGGAGTCGCTGCTCGGCCAGAGCAATCGTCCCAAGCTGGTGCGGATGGGGGAGACGGTGCTGCTGATCCTGCGCGGCATCAACCACAACAAGGATCACAGGCCCGAAGAGATGGTGGCGCTGCGCATCTTCATCACCCCGGATCTCATCATCAGCAGCCGTCGTCGTCCGCTGCTCTCCGAGCAGGATGTCTTCAACCAGCTCAAGCTGGGGGGCGGCGCCGATACCCCGGCCGACTGGCTGGTGGAGATCTGCGATGCCCTGACCGACCGGGCGGGGGAGTTTGTCGAGGAGCTGCACGACAAGATCCTCGATTTGGAGGAGATGGTGCTGATGCGCGACATGCCCGCCAATGGCCGGCTGGCGCTGATCCGCAAGCAGCTCATCATGATCCGTCGTTACCTCTCCCCCCAGCGGGATCTGGTGGCGCGGCTGGCCAACGAGAAGATCAGCTGGCTGGATGAGGATGATCGCCGTCGTCTGCTCGATATCGCCGATCGGCTGCGGCGCTGGCTCGATGACCTCGATGCCGGGGTGGCGCGCACCGCCGTGCTGGCAGACGAGATCAACAATCTGATGGCGGAGGCGACCAACCGCCGCGCCTACCAGATGTCGGTGATGGCACTGCTCTTTTTGCCTGCCAGCTTCCTGACCGGCCTGTTTGGCATCAACCTCGGCGGTATCCCCGGGGCCGAGAATCCGACCGCTTTCTGGGTCTTCTGCGGATCCTTGGTGGCGCTGGCAAGCGGGCTGGCTATCTGGCTCAAACATCGACGCTGGTGGTAAGGAGGCATAACCCATGTGGCAATCAATTGGCCTGACCCTGCTGCTGTTGCTGGGTCATACCCTGATCCGTCGGCTTATTCACAAGAGCCTGCTGGCGCTCGGCCAGAGCAGGCAGGTGAGCGAGAACCGGGTGCTCTACGTGGCCCATGTGTTCCACTTCCTGCTCGGCTGCGCCACCCTGCTGGTGCTGGCCGGGGTGTGGGGGCTCGATTTCTCCCGACTGGTGGTGCTCGCGTCCTCCTTCTTTGCAGTATTGGGGGTCGCCATGGTCGCCCAGTGGTCGATCCTCTCCAACATCACCGCCAGCATCACCATCTTCTTCGCATTCCCCTACAAGATTGGCGACCGGATCCGCATCCTCGACAAGGATGATTCGGTCACCGGTGTCATCACCGAGATTGGCCTCTTCTACGTGCGGGTACGTGATGACAACGGCGATCTGGTCACCTATCCGGCCAACCTGATCCTGCAAAAGCCGGTCAGGAAGCTGGAGGGCAAGGTGGCGGAACCGCTGCAACCGGAGTAGCAGGACATTTGCTGCCGGGGGGCTGGGCGTAGCGAGGAGTGATGCTCTGGTGTAAATCCACCACGCCTTCATTCGACACAGGCTATTGTGGATGCGTGCTGCGGCCACAATAGCCAGAACGACTCAACAGTTGGCTCCGCAGCTAGATCTCCTGTTGTGAGAGATCGGCCTGCGGCTTGTGTTGCCAGATTGCGCCGAGCAGCAACTTGAGCAGCAGTCCGGGCGGGTTGTCCAGCAGTTTGCCGGACTCCAGCAGCAACTGGCCATCGGCGCGAAATCCGAGGCTGGCATCTATGGTGCCATCCTCCGAGACCACCTGGATCAGGCCATTGAGGGCGGAGCGTTCACCGGGCTGACAGCGCAGCCGCAGTTCGCGGGGTTCCCCCAGCAGAGTGAAGGCGCGGCTCAGCGGGGGTGAGTCTTCATAATCGGGCCAGTTGAAGAAGTGATACTGTTCGGCCAGGGCGCCAGCCTGCTGGCAGAACTGGTCGAACAGCTGCCCGATCGCCTGATACTCCTGATCGAGTCGTCTTGCCTGCTCTTCAATCCGTTTCATTGCTTACTCCTTGTCTATCCACTTGATCAGACATTGCTTTTCTGACCCCGTGACTGCCGTTTTCCAGATATGAGGCCAAATGGCCGCGAGGTCTGTGAGCCGGATCGAAGTTTCAGTCTGAAAACGTTATCTTGTTGAAACTGGATGGTTTTTTTGCCCTCTCGCTCACATTTGAATCGATTGCCGCTGATTAATATGGCACCGCCTGGCAATGACCGGGTGCTCGACTATCGAGACTAACTACAGCGGGAATTATAAAAATATGGATATGAAAAAGACCAAAGTGGCGCTGGTAACAGCCTCACTGCTCGCGCTTTTGTCTGGCTGTAATGACAACAGCTCTGATGCCTCCGGTGTGAACCCCGTCCCCCCTACACCGCCTACACCTGAAGTCACCGATGGGCCTGTCGCCCGTCTGCCCAAGATGGATCCCCCGAAAGAGTTGCTGGTCGCCGGGGAGAATCAGGTGGTCATTGCGCTGGTGGATACCCAGTCGGCAGCCAAAAGCGCCAAGGCACCATTTGACAGCCACAGCTTGCACCTTTGGAACAACGACGCCTGCCAGGCAACGGCTGATAGTGGCCTGAATACCGGGTGGGATGACAAGAGCAAGACACCTGCCACTGCCGACAGCTTTGGCCCGGCCTGGGTCGTACCGCTCAACAAGGTGGAAGGGTGCATCAACTTTATCGCCCGCAACGGCGATCTGGCCAACCTGACCGGCAGCGATATGAAGGTGATCTTCAGTGAGCACCCGGATCGCACCGTGGCCATTGTCGCGGGCAAGAAAGATCTGTTTGGCAGCCGTGCCGAAGCCTTTACCGCCGCCTTTGGCGTGGCGGGGGCCAGCGCTCATCTGATCGATGGCAATACCCTGATTTGGCAAGGGGGCAAGGACAAGCCCCACGTTCGCCTCTATTACACCGACTCGGGCACCATCAAGGCCAATGCCGATGGGGTGTTCGATTTCCCCTATATCAGCCTGACCGCGACCAGCCTGACTGCCGAGCAGCAGGCCAAATATCCGCACCTCAAGGATGCGGCCGCCTTTGCCCTGCCTGCCGGGAAAGATCTCAAGCCCCTGCTCAAGGGTGAGCTGGTGGCTATCGGCACCGATGCCGACGGTATCCTGCAAGGAGCCACCCTGGTGCAGAGCGCCGGCGCCCTCGATGCGCTCTATGCTCCCGAGGCGACCAAGCTGAGCTATGGCGCCGTGGTGGAGGGTAACCGGGTGACCTTCCGCCTCTGGGCGCCGACCGCCAAGTCGGTCAAGCTGGCCCTCTACAACGCCAGCCACCAGAAGAGTGGTGAAGTGGCGATGACCTTCGACAGCGCCAGCGGCAGCTGGAGTTATGAGGGGGGCAGCGAGCTGATCGGCCAGTTCTACCGCTACGACATGGAGGTCTACCATCCGCTGAGCCGCAAGGTTGAGCACTATGAGGTGACCGATCCCTACTCCCTGAGTCTGGCGATGAACTCCGAGTTCAGTCAGGTAGTGGATCTCGACGATCCGGCCCTGAAACCGGAAGGATGGGACAGCCTCAAGGCGCCCCACAGCCAGCAGAACCCCGCCGACATCACCATCTATGAGGCCCATATTCGCGACCTGACCGGTAACGATGCCTCCACCGATGAAGAGAAGCGCGGCAAGTTTGTCGGTCTGACCCAGCCCGACTCTGTACCGGTCAACCATCTGAAAGCGCTGGCAAAAAGCGGCGTCAGCCACCTGCACCTGCTGCCGGTGTTTGATATCGCTACCGTCAACGAGGATCCGGCCAAGGTAGCCAATCTCGGCGATGACTTCAGCAAGCTCTGTCAGGTCAATCCGGATGTGAAAACATCCAGATTTGGTGGCTATTGCGGTGGCGGTCAGACCGTGGGAGATGTGCTGGCCGACCTGCAAGGGGGCGACAGCAAGGATAATCCGCAGGTGCAGGAGCTCTCCGGCTATCTGCGCGGCGTCGACTCCTTCAACTGGGGTTATGATCCCTACCACTACACCACGCCGGAAGGCTCCTACGCCACCAACGCCGAGGGCACCAAACGTATTCTGGAGTTCCGCGAGATGGTCAAGGCCATCAAGCAGAACATCGGCATGAACGTGGTGATGGACGTGGTCTACAACCACACCAACGAATCCGGGCTCGGCCCCAAGTCGGTGCTAGACAAGATAGTGCCCTGGTACTATCAGCGCCTCAATCCGGAGACCGGCTCGGTGGAGAACTCCACCTGCTGTTCCAACACGGCGCCGGAACACGCCATGTTTGCCAAGCTGATGGATGACTCCCTGGTCACCTGGGCGCGCGACTACAAGATCGACGCCTTCCGCTTCGACCTGATGGGCCACCATCCGAAAGATCAGATGGTTCAGGCGCTGGCCGCGGTGAAGAAGGTCAATCCCGAGATGTACTTCTACGGCGAGGGGTGGAACTTCGGCGAAGTGCAGGATGACAAGCGCTTCGTGCAGGCTACCCAGAAGCATCTGGGCGGTACCGGTATCGGCTCCTTCTCCGACCGCTTGCGCGATGCGGTGCGCGGCGGCAGTCCGTTCGACGGTGGCGATACCATTCGCAAGACCCAGGGCTTTGGCAACGGTGCTTTCGTCGATCCTAACGAAATGAGCAAGATGGATCTGGCGACGGCCTTGCACCAGTCCGATCTGGTGCGGCTCGGCATGGCGGGCAACCTCAAGGAGTTCGTGCTGACCGACAAGGATGGCATGCCGAAGAAAGGCGCCGAGATCGACTACAACGGCCAGAGCGCCGGTTATGCCCAGGATCCGGTGGAAGTGCAGAACTATGTCGACAAGCACGACAACCAGACCCTGTTCGACAACCTGATATACAAGGCGCCTGCCGGAGCCGATCTGGTGCGGATGCAGGGGGTCTCGCTGGCGACAGCCATGCTGGGTCAGGGCATTCCCTTCACCCACGCCGGTGTCGAGCTGCTGCGTTCCAAATCCATGGAGCGGGACAGCTATGACTCGGGCGACTGGTACAACAAGGTCGACTACACCCTGGGCGACAACAACTTCGACAAGGGGTTGCCGCGCAAGGACAAGGATGGCGACAACTATCCGCTGATCGAGCAGGTGCTCGGCAAGCATGCCAAGCCGGGCTCGGCCGAGATGGCGCAGATGGTGAGCTTCTATCAGGAGCTGGCGGAGCTGCGCAACTCCTCCCGCCTGCTGCGTCTGGGCAGTGGCGCCGAGGTGATCAAGCGGGTCGACTTCCGCAATACCGGCCCGGATCAGGTGCCCGGCCTTATCGTCATGACGGTGGATGATGGCGTCAGTGCCGGAGCGGATCTGGATCCGGCCATCGACGGTCTGGTGGTGATGATCAACGCCAGCAACCAGAGCCAGAGCATCGGCGACTTCCGTGACGGTAACGATCAGCCGATCGATCTGAGCGGTATGGTGCTAAGCAGCAAGCATCGCGCAGTCGACAGCATCGCCAGCGGCGCCGCCTATGATAACGGCCAGCTGACGCTGGGGGCCTGGTCTGCCGCTGTGTTCGTCAAGCCGCAGTCTGGTGCACAGGGTGCGGGCCTGCCGGTCAGCAAGAAGACCGACCTGAGCACCCTGCCACCGTTTGGCAACACCGATGTTTATCTGAAGGGGTTCCTCGATGAGTGGGGCAACACCAACCAGATGACCTTCAGCGGCAACTTTATGTACGAGTTCACTACCGAGGTGAGCACCGACAAGCTGGGTACCACCAGCGTCAAGATCGCTGACGCCAGCTGGGGGCCGGTCAACTACGGCAGCTGTAACGCCGGTGACAAGCTGGTGGTTGGCACTCCGCTGACCCTTTGCAAGGGGGGAGAAACCGGCAATATCGGTGTCGATCTGGCCAAGGCAGGCAGCTACAAGTTTGTCTTTACCGCCATGAACAAGGACAAACCGACCCTGAGCGTCAGCTTCACCGAGCCTGTGCAGAGCTGCAAGGTGCTGGATACGGTGGCGGGCAATCCGCTTGGCTACAACCTCTTCGTCAAGGGTGAGCTCTCCGGCTGGGGAGCCCAACCTCAGTACCAGCTGAGCTACAAGGGGATGGACGGCGATCTCGCCATCTATCAGGCGGCGTTCAACTACGCTGGCAGCACCGAGTTCAAGGTCGCCAACGAGGACTGGAGCAAGGAGTACCTGCTCAACGGTGGCGGCGCGGTGAACGCTGAAACCGGCTATTCGTTCGCCTTCTCCAAGGGGGGCAGTGCCAATAACAGCATCACCCTGCCGCAGGGGTTGTGGAGTGTGCTGGTGAAGGTTGACCCGGCTGGCGTCAAGGCGGGCACAGCCGTCATTCAGGAGTGCAGCGTCAAGTAAGCAAGCCATTGAGTCCGGGGGATGGCTCGGCGCCCCCGGGTTGAATTCCACCTTGCCAAGGGTGGGATAACTCCGAGAGAGTAAGCAAAGCGCGACTGCCGACCGGCAGGCGCGCTTTTTCTTTTACGGGGTGCCGTGAGAGAAATGAGAGGAAAAAGAAAAGCCGTCCCGGTTGGGGGACGGCTTTTGGCTGGGATGCTATCGGCTGGCTTAACGCTTGCGCAGCAGCCGCAAGGCGTTGGCGGTCACCAGCGCTGTGGCGCCGGTATCGGCCAGCACCGCAATCCACAGACCGGTGATGCCGAGCAGGCTGGTGACCAGGAAGATGGCCTTCAGCCCCAGCGCCAGCGCGATATTCTGGTGAATATTGGCCAGTGCCGCCCGCGACAGCCGGATCATCGCGGCAATACCGCCGAGCTGGTTGTGGGTCAGCGCCGCATCTGCCGTCTCCAGCGCCACATCGGTGCCGCCCCCCATGGCTATGCCGATACTGGCCCGCTTCATGGCGGGGGCATCGTTGATGCCATCGCCGATCATCGCGACTTTCTGCGAGCTGGCGAGCTTGGCAATTTCATTGACCTTGCCCTCCGGCAGCAGACCGGCGCGCCAGCCCATGCCCAGCTCGGTGGCGATCGCCTCGGCGGCGTTGGGGTTATCCCCGGTTAACATGATGCTGTTGAGCCCGAGTCGGTTGAGCTCTTGCAGCGCGGCCGCTGCCTCCGGCCGGATCTGATCCCGCAGCGCCAGCAGGGCAATCGGCAGCGCCTGGTCGCCACTGCTCTGGCAGAGCACCACGACGGTCTTGCCCTGCCGCTCCAGCGAACCAATCCGTGTCTGCTGTTCCACATTCAGGGTCGCCACCCGGTTCGGTGCCAGCAGTTGCCACAGTTCACCGTTGATGCGTCCCTCAACGCCCATGCCCGGCAGGGCACGCAAGTCTCGGGCCTCCGCCAGCGTCAGCCCCTGTTCGGTCGCGTTGGCGACCACGGCGCTGGCCAGCGGGTGGTGAGAGCCCTGCTCGATGGCAGCCGCCAGCGCCAGCAACTCGGCCTCCGGCTGGCCATTGAGGCTGACCAGCTCGGTCAGCTGCGGCTTGCCCAGGGTCAGGGTACCGGTCTTGTCAAACGCCACGGTATCGATATGGGCCAGTCGCTCCAGCGCGGCCCCCCCTTTGATCAGCGCTCCCTGACGGGTGGCGGCGGCCAGCGCCGAGGTGACCGCTGCCGGGGTGGAGATGACCAGCGCGCAGGGGCAGCCGATCAGCAGCAGCGCCAGTCCGCGATAGATCCATTCGTCCCAGCTCTGGCTGAAGGCAAGGGGCGGCACCACCACCACCAGCAGAGCAACCAGCATCATGGCCGGGGTATACCAGCGGCTGAAGCGGTCGATAAAGCGCTCGATGGGGGCGCGCTGGCTTTCGGCCTCCTCGATGAGGTGCAGAATGCGGTCGATGGCGTTGTTGCCGGGCTCGGAGATGACTTCAAGGCGCAGTACCCGATCGGCCGCCAGACTACCGGCCGGCACCTTGTCACCCTGACGGCGTTCCACCGGAATAGACTCACCTGTCAGGGCGCTTTCGTCAAACGCACCGAGTTCATCGAGCAGGCGGGCGTCGGCAGGTAGACGGGCACCTGGGGCGATTTCGATGATATCGCCGGGACGCAGCTCATCGGCAGCTACCTCTTCCCGCACCTCGCCCTCGGCAGTGGTACGGATGCGCAGCGCCTTGTCGGGTACCAGCGCCATCAGGGCGGTCACTCCGGCCCGGGCGCGTCCGGCGGCGTAGGCCTCCAGATGTTCACCCAGCATAAAGAGCAGCAGCACCATGGCCGCTTCGGCGGTTTCGCCGAGAAACAGGGCGCCCAGGGCGGCGACCGTCATCAGGGTCTCGATGGCGAAGGGGGAGCCGCTTTTGGTCAGCGCCCACGCCTTGCGGGAGATGGGCCACAGCCCCCAGAGGGTCGCCAGGGTAAAGAGTGGCTGACCGAGCTCTTTCGGCAGCAGGGCAGCGACCAGCATCAGACTGGCCAGTGACAGGGGCTGCCAATATTTGCCCAAAAAGTTACCGAATAGATTGCCTTGCAGGGGCTGTTGTGAAGCTTGCTTACGGCCAGCTGCCTGCTTGTCAGCACTTTCCCCCTTGAGCTGGAAACCGGCAGCCAGCACAGCGGCGGTGACGGGATCCGGGGAGAGGCCTGGGGCCAGATCCACTACCAGCTTCTCGGTGGCAAACAGCACGCGTGCCTGCTGCACGCCGCTCACCCGGCAGACGGCTGTCTCGATCTTGCGGGCGCAGCTGGGGCAATCCATCCCCAATACCTGCCAGCTGTGGCGGCTGTTGCCTTGCACCGGCGCAACCAGCGGGTCGGCAGGGGGCATATCATGCTCATGCTCGTGAGCTGGTGATAAGGAGGCGCTGCAGCACGCTTGATCGTGACAGCCTCCTCGGGGAGGCTCTTCATCCCCGGGGGATTCATTGCCGTCACGGGATGCGTGCTCATGAGGCGTCTGGGTTGAACAGCAACTGACGGGCGTGGTGTTGTCGCAGCAGTGGCTATCGTGGTGATGTTCACTCTGGCCGGAGGCCGCCTTGCTGACGGCCTTGATGGGGGCGGCGTGCTGATGATTGCAGCAGGATTTGCTCATGATGAGTCCCTCTTGATGGATCCCGCCCCTGCGAGATCCCTGATTACCGAGAAGGAGTCTAAACCTTGGTGTTAAGTCCAAGGTCAACCCCTTTATATCCCTTGTCTTCGCGGGTGTTTGTCTGGTCCCGCCGCCCCTATACTGATCACTCGGATTTTTACTACACCAATAAAGGACATAACACATGAGCAACTCAGTCACTCTGCAAGGCAACCCGGTTTCCGTCGCTGGTCACTTCCCGGTCGCCGGTGAGCAAGCCAAGCCCTTCTCCCTGGTGGCCAAGGATCTTTCCGACGTGACCCTGGCAAGCTTTGCCGGTCAGCGCAAAATCCTGAATATTTTCCCGAGCGTCGATACTCCCACCTGCGCGACCTCTGTGCGCAAGTTCAACGAGCAGGCCAGCGCGCTGGATAACACTGTCGTGCTGTGCATCTCCGCCGATCTGCCGTTCGCCCAGTCCCGCTTCTGCGGCGCCGAAGGTCTGGACAAGGTAGTGACCCTCTCCACCCTGCGCGGTGCGGCCTTCATGGAAGATTACGGCGTTGCCTTCTCTTCCGGCCCGCTGGTAGGTCTGACCGCTCGCGCCATCGTGGTACTGGATGGTGACAACAAGGTGCTGCACAGTGAGCTGGTCGCAGAAGTGGCCGACGAGCCGAACTACGCCGCTGCGCTGGCCGTGCTGTAAGGCTGCAAGCCATAAAAAATCCCGCTTCGGCGGGATTTTTTATGCGGGAATTGTCTGTTCAGGGTGTTGCGGGCGGGGTGGTCGCCGGTTCAGCCTTGGCGGGTGGGGAGGGTTGCCACTCCACATAGGGGCGGTGGATCTTCTCGTAGATCTCGGCCAGTTTGCCGGTGGCGGCGAGTTGCTCAATGGAACGACTTAAAAATTCGTCTATTTCATCCCCGCCCCCCCCTTTCTGGATGATGAAGACATCCTCGAAATCACCAAAGAATTCACGGCGAATATTGGTCAGCTTCAGATTTTTCAGCATCAGGTCCGCCTCTTCTTGTGCCCAGACAAAGGCGTCTATGCGACCCCGAGACAGTTTGCGCAGTGACTGCTCGATACTCATCGAGCGCTGTACCGAGAAGGGCATATAGTCGGGAACGGCTTCAATCAGCAGATCCCGTTTGGTGGGCACTATGCCATAGGCCATATCTGTGGTGACCGGATGGGCCGTATTGCTGTAAATCACATGGGCCACCTTGCCAAAGCTGCGGGTACTGAAACGGTAGGGGAGCATATCGACCTCCCTGAGATTGCGGATGGCGGGCAGACCGAGATCTGCCTTGCCAGCGATCACTCCGGCCATGGCCCGGGCGATGGGATAGATGGTGATCCTGATGGTCACATCGGGATGAAGATCGTCGATGGCGCGCACTAAATCAACGAAAGGTCCTGTCTTGTCGGCATTGATCAGTCCCGGCAGCTCACCGAGATGCGCGTTAAGAGTATGCACCGGTTTGGCCTGTTCGGCCGCACTGTCGCTCGCCGTGCTGCCGGACAGGCCGAGCGAGATGCTGCCAAGCAGCGCACTGGTCAGCAGCAGGATGGGGATGTGTCTGGTCATGACAGTTTTCTCTGTGATGGGTCAGCTCAAGTGTAGTCAGCCCGTTGCAATCCCCCCCTTGGCCTGGCCATCATTGATAGGGTTTTACTTCTTGGCCCCCGCTCACTAGACTTCGCCTCCCACTTCTTTGTTGACGTAGCGCCATGACCTTTCGCGAACTTGCCCTCCATCCCGCTCTGCTGGCCTCTTTGCCCACCACCTTGCAGACGCCGACCCGCATCCAGCAGCTGGCGATTCCGGCGGCGTTGGCGGGGCAGGATCTGCTGGCACTGGCCCAGACCGGCAGCGGCAAGACGCTGGCGTTTGGTTTGCCGCTGCTGCAACGGCTGGATCCTGCCTCCAGCCAGGTGCAGGGTCTGGTGCTGGTGCCAACCCGCGAGCTGGCGATTCAGGTATCTGCCGCGCTTAAAGAGGGGGCCGAGGCGCTGGGATTGTGCATCGTGACGTTGTGTGGGGGCGTTGCGCAGGAGCGGCAACAGGCCGAACTGGCGCAGGGGCCACAGCTGCTGGTGGCTACACCCGGGCGGTTGCGGGATCTGCTGACCCAACAGTTGCTGGGGCTGGGTGGTCTGCAGCTGCTGGTGCTGGATGAGGCGGATCGCCTGCTGGAGATGGGCTTTGCTCCCGACATCAAGGCGCTGCTCGGCTTTATTCCGGCGGATCGCCAGACCCTGTTCTTCTCCGCCACCTTGCCTGCCGAGCTGGAGGCGCTGGCCAACGGCCTGCTGCGTGAGCCAACCCGTATCGAGGCCACACCCCTCAACAGCGTGGTGAACGAGATCGAAGAGCGACTCTATCTGGTCAACAAGAGCAGCAAGGTGCCGGCGCTCATCAGCCTGCTCAAGGAGCAGGCGTGGCCGCAGGTGCTGGTCTTTATCAGTGCGCGGGATGATGCCGACGGGGTCGCCAGAAAGCTGGCCAAGGCGGGCATTGCGGTGGCTGCTCTCCATGGCGAGAAGGAGCAGGCGGTGCGCGAGCAGGCGCTCAATGATTTCAAGGAGGGTCGGGTGCGGGTGCTGGTGGCCACCGACCTGATGGCGCGCGGCATCCATGTGGAGGCGCTGCCGCTGGTGATCAATCTGGACTTGCCCGCCAGTGCCCCTGTCTACGTTCACCGCATCGGGCGTACCGCCAGGGCTGGCCGCGAGGGGTTGGCCATCTCGCTGGTTTGTCATGGCGAGAGTGACATGCTGCAAGCCATCCGCACCCTGACCGGCCGCGAGCTGCCGCTGGGAGATCTGGCGGGATTCCCGGTCACCGACCAGCCTGCCAGCGGGGAGGGCAAACGCCCCCCTCGTGACAAGCAGGCCAATCGCCGTACTCAGGCCAAACGCAGCGTCAAGCAGTTCAAGGGCAAGACGCCGCGCAGTTGACCGTCAGGCTCTGGCCAGCGGGTAGGTGAAGAGCACCAGATGGGCGAAGTTGAAGGCGAAGTGGATCAGGATGGCCACGGAGAGTCGCCCGCTGAGCTGGAATACCAAGCCGTAGCAGCAGCCTGCCAGGGTCGCAAACAGCGCCAGCAGTGGGCCACCGGGCAGGTGGATGGCTCCGAACAGTAGCGCGGCCACGATGATGCCAATCCAGGGGCGGTAACGCTCGGTCAGCCCCTGCTGAATAGCGCCTCGAAACAGCGCCTCTTCCGCCACGCAGGTGAACAGCAGGTTGTTGAGTGCAAACAGCCACCACCAGTGGGGCAGACCCACTTCCGGTTTCAGTGCCCCCAACTGCCAGGCGATGACCAGCAGGGCACCCAGCGGCAGCAGTAACAGAGCCAGCGGACGCCAGCGGATAGCGCCTCCCTTACCAAGCAGCGTCGGACAGGCCAGCAGCAGCCCAAAGAAGAGCAGTGGCTTGTCGAGGTTCAGATACATGTTGAATGGCACACTGGCGGGGCCTGCCAGTACCTGATCCAGCACCTTGAGATTGCTGAAACCGGGGATCAGGTGCAGGGTCAGTGCCACCGCCCATGCCAGCAGGGCTGACCATGCGAGGGGGCGGCTATGGCCGGAGAAGGTGGGCAGACGCCAGGCCAGCAGCAGGGCTGCCAGCGTCACCAGCAGTGCGGTCGTGGTGATGCGATCCAGCCAGAGCGCCAGCAGCAGAGCCACAGCAAGCAGCAGGAAACCTGGCAGGCGTTGGCGTGCCATACAGAGCAGGGTGGCCAGTGCCTGTGCTGCCCAGATCAGTATGTCAGGTAGGGGTAACATCGGAACTCCTCTGTAATAAAAGCGCTGCACCTTAGCAGGGGCGTTGGCGCAAAGGCAACCAGACCGGGTTATTTGGGTCAGCCTCCTATACTGAACTGGAGAGTAAAGAGAGGGATGGCGATGAAGCACTATGGCTGGTTGTTCTGTTGTTGGTGTGGATGGTTGTCATGCGCCCCCCTGTCGCTGGTAACCGGAGATTTTTCGCCCTATTCCGGGGCCGGGCTGCCTGATGGTGGGCAGAGCACCCGGCTGGTGACGACCCTGCTGCGCGAGGCTGGCTATGACGAGCTGAAGGTGGATTACCTGCCATGGAACCGGGGCTACGAGCTGGTTCGCAACGGCCTGGCATCCGCCACCTTCCCTTATGCCTGGACGCGTGAGCGAGCCAAGCTGTTCTATTACAGCGCCCCCATTCATATCGATCACCTCTCCTGGTTCACCTATCGTGGCAGTGATGCGGTACTCGATGGCAAGTGGCAGGGGTTGAGAGTCTGTATTCCTGCCAGCTGGAGCACCAGTCACGCAGATGAGGTGATTGCCCGTTTTTCATTGCGGCTCACTCGCCCCAAGAGTTTGGTGCAATGTCTGCAACTGCTTGAGCGGAACCGGGTTGATCTGATGCCGATGAATGATGCGGTGACGGCGGACGCCAGCATGCAGGTGTTCGGCGACCCGAACTATCTGCAACCGCTCCCCTATTTTCGCCAGCGGGATACCTTCTATTTGCTGGTGTCGCGCAAGATGCAAAATGGACGCGAACTGATAGAACGCTTCAACGAAGCCTTGGCTGCGGCACGTGCCAGTGGCCATTACGACCAACTGGTTCCCTGGGGACAGCCACGTCTGCTGCGCTGTGAGCAACCCTGAGTCAGAGCAGATTGGCACCAATTAAAAAGCCGGAGCAGTGGCTCCGGCTTTCTTTATGCCTTCTGGGGCGATTAGCGGCCTGATTCTGCGATCACGCGGGCGATGATATCGGCGCGCTTGCCGGCTTCCAGTTCGCCCAGGGCGATCAGGCCAGCCTTGAAGATGACGTTCTTCGGCAGGCTGACGTCGTCCAGCGTGGCGATCGCTTCAACGTGCATGCCGTTCAGACGGCTGGCATCGCGCGGGCTCAGGTTGACCTGGGTGTTCATCACCTGCTTGCCTTTCTTCTTGGCAGGTGCAGCCGCTTTCTTGGTGGATTCCTGTTCTTCGTCTTCCGGCAGTTCGTCATCAAAATCGTAAATAGACATAGTCAATCCTGTTGAGTTAGGCAAAAGGGCACATTTGCCCGACATTGGGTCAATCAGCCCATATCCTCGTTACGGATAAAGGCGCGCCAGGAGGTAAGCACCTGGGCAAAATCTTCCAGCCCGCACATGGCCAGCTGTTCATCATCGTAGTAGGCGAGATCGTCAAGATCCTCACCCAGCTCGATATTGAGGGCGTTGGCTTTCACCTCCGCCTCTTCATGGGTCAGCAGCAGGGAGTAGTCACCGCCGTTGAGCCGGTATTCGACTCGGGTGCGGTTGGAGAGCTGATCAATGATGGAGAAGAGCTCGTCGAGCTTCTCCTCATCCTTGCCAACCTCGTCGATCAGCCACTGACCGATGGCTTCATGGCCCATGGAGAACCGGGCGCGATAGCCACCAAACGGGTCGCGGCGAAATTCATAATCCATAGCACAGTCCAGATCGGAGGGATGGGCCAGCACGGGCAGGCGGGTGCAAGCACGCAATTCCTGCTCCATGGCGGGGCACACATCGGGTAAAGTGGCCTATTCTAGCGATCCCCCTCTCGCTTGTCTTGATGATGTGGCATCTTTGCGCCCATGTGCCCTGAATCGCCTCGTGGTGACGTAGCCAGATCAGCCCCTTGTCCGGAGATGTTATGCAGCTAAACGATAACCTTGCCCGCCAGATCGTCGCGCGGGCGATGAAGATCCTCTCCTTTTCGGTCAACGTGATGGACGAACACGGCCTCATCATTGCGTCCGGCAATCCGGAGCGGATCCATCAGCGTCACGAAGGGGCCGTGCTGGCGCTCACTGAAAACCGGGTGGTGGAGATTAGCGAAGCGACAGCCCTGCAGCTCAAAGGGGTGCGACCAGGCATCAATTTGCCCATCTCCTATCAGGGGGAGCTGATCGGGGTGATCGGCATCTCCGGCGATCCGGAGGAAGTGCGTGCTTACGCTGAGCTGGTGCGAATGACCGCCGAGCTGATCCTGGAGCAGGCGGCGCTCACCGAGCAGCTGCAGTGGGACAAGCGCCACAAGGAGGAGCTGGTGCTGCAGCTCATCCGTGGTGAAGGGCGGGACGATCAGCTGCAGCAGGCGGCCCGTTTTCTCGGGCTGGAGTTGGCCCAGCCCAGGGTGGTGGCCGTGCTTGCGCTGGAGGAGGCCGATCCGGCTCGTCTGCGCGAGCTGGTCCATCAGCTGGAGAATCCGGAGCGGGACAATCTGGTCGCCATCAACGGGCTCGACGAGATAGTGGTGCTCAAACCGGCACAATTGAGTGAGGGCGTCTGGCAATCGGCGCAGGAGCGCAGCCGGATCAAGCAGTTGCTGGCCCGCATTCCCCACTTCAAGGTGCATATCGCGGTGGGCGATTACTTCGCCGGGATAGACGGGCTGGCGCGCTCTTACCAGACGGCGCGAGATACCCTGCGCCGTGGCATGCGGCAGGCGCCGCGCAAACAGGTCTACTTCTTTGAGGACTACCGTTTGCCGGTGCTGCTGGGCAGTCTGGCGGACTCCTGGCAGGCGGATCAGCTGCGCACACCGCTACAGAAACTGGCCCGGGAAGATGGCAAGGGGGCGCTGCAGAAGACCCTGCGCCACTATTTCTTGCAGGATTGTGATCTGCATCGCTGTGCCGAAGCCCTGTTCATTCACCCCAATACCCTGCGCTATCGGCTGGGGCGAATAGAGCAGATAACCGGGTTGAATTTCAACAAGTTAGACGACAAATTTTTGCTCTATCTCGGCCTTAATCTCGACTTATGATTGTGAAGTTGGACAAAAAACCACTTTTAAATGACGCAATTTTTGGTTTTTAAGCCAAAGTATTCTGATTGCAGATCTCCATAATGGCGGCCATTCACTCCCATTGAAGGTGTCCGTCATGATCCCGGTTACAGCCCTTGGCGCCATCGCGGCGCTCTCCATCGCCATCATCCTCATTTTGAAGAAGGTGCCGCCCGCTTACGGCATGATCGTGGGGGCTTTGGCCGGTGGCCTGATTGGCGGTGCCGATCTGACCCAGACCGTCGCCCTGATGATCGGCGGTGCCCAGGGGATCACCACAGCTGTGATGCGGATCCTGGCGGCCGGTGTACTGGCGGGCGTGCTGATCGAATCGGGCGCCGCCACCACTATCGCCGAGACCATCGTCAAGAAACTTGGTGAAACCCGCGCCCTGCTGGCGCTGGCGCTGGCAACCCTGATCCTGACTGCGGTCGGCGTGTTCGTGGATGTGGCCGTCATCACGGTGGCGCCCATCGCGCTGGCCATCGCCCGCCGTGCTGACCTCTCCAAGGCGGCCATCCTGCTGGCGATGATCGGCGGTGGCAAGGCGGGTAACGTCATGTCCCCCAACCCCAACGCTATTGCCGCGGCTGATGCCTTCCATCTGCCACTCACCTCTGTGATGGCGGCGGGCATCATTCCGGGTCTGTTCGGTCTGGTGATGGCCTACTGGCTGGCCAAGCGGCTGAACAACAAGGGCAGCAAGGTGGCCGCCGATGAGGTGGTGAGCTTTGCCGGTGCCAAGTTGCCGGGCTTTGCCGCCGCCATCAGTGCACCGCTGGTCGCCATCCTGCTGCTGGCCCTACGCCCGGTCGCCGGTATCGTGGTGGATCCGCTGATTGCGCTGCCGCTTGGTGGTCTGGTCGGTGCCCTGATGATGGGTAAATTCCGCAAGGTGAACCAGTTTGCGGTCTCCGGCCTCGCCCGTATGGCGCCAGTCGCCATCATGCTGCTGGGTACCGGTACCCTGGCAGGAATCATCGCCAACTCCGGTCTGAAGGATGTGTTGATCAGCGGCCTGACCGCCTCCGGTCTGCCTTCTTACCTGCTGGCGCCTATCTCCGGTGCCCTGATGTCGCTGGCGACCGCCTCGACCACCGCCGGTACCGTGGTGGCCTCCAACGTATTCAGCTCCACCCTGATTGAACTGGGGATCAGCAGTCTGGCCGGGGCGGCGATGATCCATGCCGGTGCCACTGTGTTTGACCACATGCCCCACGGCTCTTTTTTCCATGCCACCGGTGGCAGCGTCCACATGGGCGTGGGTGAGCGCCTGAAACTTATCCCTTACGAAACTGCAGTCGGTCTGACCATTGCCACTGTCTCCACCCTGATGTTTGGCGTGTTTGGCCTCGCCTAAGGAATTGATATGAAAATTGTTATTGCCCCCGATTCATTCAAGGAGAGTCTGAGCGCCATGGCGGTGGCTGATGCCATCGAGGCCGGTTTCAAGCAGGTACTGCCGAATGCCACCTACGTCAAATTGCCGATGGCCGATGGCGGTGAGGGCACGGTGCAATCGCTGGTCGATGCCACCGGTGGCCGCATCCTGCCGGTCGAAGTGACCGCGCCTCTTGGCAACAAGGTGCAGGGCTTCGTCGGCCTGCTGGGCGATGGCGAGCGCGCCGTCATCGAGATGGCCGCCGCCTCCGGCATCCATCTGGTGGCGCCCGAGCAGCGCAATCCACTGCTCACCTCCAGCTTCGGTACCGGCGAGCTGATCCTGGCCGCGCTGGAGATGGGGGTGAAGCATCTGATCCTCGGTATCGGCGGCAGCGCCACCAATGACGGCGGAGCCGGTATGATCCAGGCGCTCGGCGGCAAGTTGCTCAAAGCCGATGGCTCTGCCATCGAGCTGGGTGGCGCGGGTCTCGGTGAGCTCGAGACCATCGACCTGAGCGGTCTGGATCCGCGTCTGAGCGAGCTGGTTATCGAGGTGGCGTGTGATGTGAACAACCCGCTCTGCGGCCCGAAAGGCGCCTCTGCGGTGTTTGGCCCGCAGAAGGGGGCAACGCCTGAAATGGTTGTCGAACTTGATGCCAACCTCTCCCGTTATGCCGACTGCATTGAGCAGGCCCTTGGCAAGCAGGTGAAGGATATTCTGGGGGCGGGCGCTGCCGGTGGCATGGGGGCCGCACTGGTCGGTCTGCTTGGTGCCGAGCTCAAGCCCGGCATCCAGATCGTCATCGAAGCACTGAAACTGGCCGAGGAAGTGGCCGATGCGGATCTGGTCATCACCGGCGAAGGGCGCATCGACAGCCAGACCATCCACGGCAAGACGCCAATCGGTGTCGCACGTTGCGCCAAGCAGTTCGGCAAGCCGGTGATCGGCATCTCCGGTTGCCTGACCGACGATTGCGGTGTGGTACACGATCACGGGCTGGACGCGGTATTCGCCGTAGTCAACCGCGCCATGTCTCTGCCGGAGGCGCTGGAGAGCGCCAGCACCAACATTCAACTCACTGCGCGCAACGTAGCAGCGCTCTATCAGCTCAAGGGCTGATCCGGTTCGGCCGATGCGCCCCATCGGCCACTCAATATCCCCGTTTGGGGCATCTCCCATCTCGCGAGATGTCTGACTGCCCTGGCACTTATTTGCCGATCCATCGTGATCGGCTCTTTTCTTTCTGCTCCTTTGTCTTGCCACACTTTTGACTCCATGGGTCAGCGCGGTTTTGATAGGCGCACATCTCCCTTTACGGCATAGTGGTCGTACCAAGTACAAGGAGAGACTCATGTTCCTGCTGACCCTGGGGGTTGCGCTGTTTACCCTGATCCATCTCTACCCCTGTTTTGCGGTGGCCCATCGGGCGCGGCTGCGCGAGCGGCTGGGGGAGAATCGCTACAAGGGGCTCTTCTCCCTGCTGGTGTTTGTCGCCATTGCCTGCATCATCGCCGGTTGGCGCTCGGCCAGCTCGCTGCCGCTCTACTTCCTGCCGGATTGGGGGCCGATGACCATGACGGTGATGATGCCCTTTGCGCTGATCCTTTTCTTCTCCGGCCAGGGGCCCAACCATCTGCGGCGCTGGCTGGTGCATCCCCAACTGCTCGGTACCCTGCTCTGGGCGGTGGCCCATCTGCTGGTCAACAGCGAGGCGCGCTCTCTGGTGTTGTTTGGCGGCATCGGGCTCTGGGCGCTGGTGAGCATGGTCTGGATTTCGGTGCGGGACTGGCAGCGATATCCCCGTCCGGCGGCCAACTGGACTGGCACAGGCATCAGCGTAGGGGCGGGCCTGGCTGCCACCGCGCTGCTGGTGTTCTGGGGCCACGGCTGGCTGACCGGCATTCCATTGCATTGAGAGTGAACTGCGGCTCTGGTAACCGCGTATGATGGACAAAACAAAAGGAGTCTTGGCGATGAAATGGTTCACTCTGTTGCTGTTATTGGGGGCTGGCGCGGCCTCTGCGGCGTGCCCCGATTATTTCAATGTGGAGATGCGGGAGCTAAACAACTCTCAGCGCCATAACCTCTGTCAGCTGACCGAGGGCAAGGTGGTACTGGTAGTCAATACCGCCTCCTACTGCGGCTACAGCGGCCAGTTCCGCGATCTGGAGAAGCTCTACCAGAGCTACAAGGATAAAGGGCTGATTATTCTCGGTTTCCCCTCCAACGATTTCTGGCAGGAGGCGGGCAACGAGACCAAGACCGCCGAGGTGTGTCGCCGCGACTATGGCGTCACCTTCCCGATGTTCAATCGGGTAGCGGTGCGGGGCTCCGATGCTGTGCCACTGTTCAAGGGGTTGGCGGCGGCCGCTGATGGGGATGAGCCGAACTGGAACTTCCACAAGTATCTGGTGGGGCGCGATGGCAAGCTGATCGCCAGCTACGGCGCCAACCAGAATCCGGCTGACGACCCCCTCAAACTGCAGATCACCCGGGCGCTGGGGCTCTGACCCTACCCCTTGGCGGGCGGCTCTGGAATAATGGGCTACCGCCACTCAATCCGGTTATCCTGTGCTGCAACGTCTTCCTCAAATGGTGATCTTCGATGCGCTGGTGCGCGAGCAGGGGATCTCTGCCGCCGCCCGTCGTCTCGGGGTCTCCAAATCCCATATCAGCAAGCAGCTGGCGCTGCTGGAGACCACCCTTGGCGCCCAGCTGGTGCAGCGCACCACCCGCCGCTTCGTCCTGACCGAGCTGGGTCAGGAGTATGCCCGTCACTGCCATGCGCTGGTGGCGGTGGCGCAGGAGGCTGACTCCATGATCGCCGAGCGGCGTGGCAAGGTGAGTGGCGTGCTCCATCTCGGGGTGGGCCAATCTTTTGGTCGTCTGCACGTCATTCCCCATCTCAAGGCGTTTCAGGATCGCTATCCCGAGCTGGAGCTGGAGGTCTCGCTGTTCGACCACAGAACCAATCTGGTGGATGAGGGGCTGGATCTCTGGCTCACCACCTATGAGGACAAGCCGGAAGGGCTGGTGGGACAGCGGCTGGCCGACATTGGCTTCGTGGTGGCGGCTTCGCCGGATTACCTGCTGAGCCACGGTACGCCGCTCCATCCCAAGGATCTGGCCCAGCACAACTGCATCACTTACCAGAGTCGGGAGCGGCGCTATCACCAGTGGTCGTTTCGCCAGGGCAAGGAGCGCCAGACGGTGCAGGTGGCGGGCAACTATCGGGTGGATATGGCGGAGGCGGTGCGGGATGCGGCACTGGCCGGGCTCGGCATCGCCTATATCGCCAACTACTTGCTGGACAAGGAGTTACAGAGCGGCAAGCTAATCCCGGTGTTGCCAGGATGGCGACCGAACCAGCAGATGGCGGTACACGCCGTTTATGCCAGGCGCGAACATCTGGATCCCAAGATCCGTCTCTTCATCGATTTCCTCAAGGCCCGCTTTGGCCCCGAACCCTATTGGGAGCAGCGACTGGCCCCCTGGCTCGGGGGTAAATTGTCCGGTGGCGAGGAATAATTGTTTCCATATAAGAACTCTCGATTTCTCCTGATACTAAAATTGAACCAAATCAGCCAGTTGGCGCAACCGATATCGTGCAAACGTTTTTTCTAACAGGCTTGTAACCAAGCGGACTTGCAGTGACGGGGTGAGAGGCGCAGAATCCGCGCCCATCTTTTGCCCCACCTGATGGAGTCCCTATGATTGCCCTGCTCGGCATCCTGAGTATCTTGGCGCTTGCCGTCATCTGCTCTGATAATCGTCGTCGTATCCCGTTGCGAACAGTTGGCCTTGCCCTCTGCTTGCAAATCATGTTTGCCGGTCTGGTGCTCTGGTTGCCTGCCGGTCAGCATGTGCTGAACGGGGTCAGCGAGAGCGTAAGCAGCGTGATCGGTTATGGTCAGGAGGGGATCGCCTTCCTGTTCGGCGATCTGGCCAAGTTCAAGCTGGGTTTCATCTTTGCCTTCAACGTGTTGCCGGTCATCATCTTCTTCTCCGCGGTGATCGCCATCCTCTACCACATCGGCATCATGCCGCGGGTGATCGCCCTGCTGGGTGGTGGCTTGCAGAAGCTGCTGGGCACCGGCCGTGCCGAGAGCCTATCCGCGACCGCCAACATCTTCGTCGGCATGGTGGAAGCTCCGCTGGTGGTCAAACCCTACCTCTCCAAGATGTCCGATTCCCAGTTCTTCGCTGTGATGAGTTGTGGTCTCGCCTCCGTCGCCGGTGGCACCCTGGTGGGTTATGCCAGCCTAGGGGTTGAGCTGAAATACCTGATCGCAGCGGCCTTCATGTCAGCCCCTGCCGGTCTGGCGATGGCCAAGATCCTGGTGCCGCCGGGAGCTGAAGAGGTCGATCACCATCAGGATGTAGAGATCCCCCGCGCTACCAACGTGATTGAGGCGGCGGCCGATGGCGCCATGTCCGGCCTCAATATTGCGGTGGCGGTCGGTGCAACCCTGTTGGCCTTCGTTGGCGTGATCGCCATGCTCAATGGCCTGCTCGGCTGGGCTGGTGGTCTGGTGGGGCTGGATCTGAGCTTCCAGATCATTCTGGGCTGGCTGTTTGCCCCCGTCTCCTGGCTGATCGGTGTGCCCTGGGATCAGGCGCAAGCTGCTGGCGCTCTGATCGGTACCAAGATCGTGGTCAACGAGTTCGTCGCCTTTATCGGTCTGGTGCAGGATCAGACCCTGAGTGAGTCGAGCAAGGCCATCGTGACCTTCGCCCTGTGTGGCTTTGCCAACATCTCCTCCATGGCGATCCTGATCGGCGGTCTCGGTTCCATGGTGCCGGAGCGCAAATCCTTCATCGCCCGTTACGGCATGCGCGCCATTCTCTCCGGCGTGCTGGCCAACCTGATGAGCGCCTGTCTGGCCGGTCTGTTCCTCGCCCTGTAACCGCTGCGGTACGGAATAGATGTAACAAGGGCGCCCTGATGGCGCCCTTGTCATATGGATAAAATGAAGCCCCTACCTTGGTCGGGGCTTCTTGTTGCTGCTCAGTCGACGTAGAAGGTCTGCTGGAAGCTGAGGTTCTGTTGCTGCCCACCGCCCATGATCTTCAGGGTGAACTGATAGGTATCTTCGTTGCGGTAGGGGAGGGTCGCCAGATAGTAGATGGCATCGCCCTCTTTTACCTCCTGAAAGTTCAGGGTGCGGATGGTGCCGGTCAGGTTCTTGGCCTCACCGGTGATCCCCACTGCCTGCGCCACTTTCTGCTTGTCCTGTACCGCGATATTGATGATGGCGTTGTAGCGACTGCGCTCCAGTCCATACACCTTGGCGACCTCTGGTGTAAGGAAGCTGGAGTTGAAGGCATTATAGTGCACCAACCAGGGCCCCAGCTCCTTCATCTGTTCTGCCTTGAGCGGCAGTGTCATCAGCAGTGCCAGCAGGCCACTCATCCAGGCTGTTTTCATCTGTCATCCCTCTCATATCTACGGTTGGCGCAGGCCGATTCATTCAGCCTTGCGTGTCATTCAGCAGTGCACTCACTTCTTGCGGCAACTGTTTGGGGCTGTCGATGGCGACGGTTTTGTGTCGCCCCAGCTCGCCCCGCACTATGGTGATCTGTCCCTTGGCCACCTTGAACTGCTTGGCCAGAAACTTGATCAGATGGCTGTTGGCCTGGCCATCAACCGGCGGCGCCGTGATGGCCACTTTCAACTCTTCGCCATGCAATCCGATGATCTGATCCCGACTCGCCTTGGGCTGGATCACCAGATGCAGTACCAGTTCATCCCCTTGTTGCAGGACGGCTGGCATCAAATCATCCACCACAGCTGGCCGAACAGGTCACCCAGCAGATAGTTGATGGCTTGCAGGCCGATAAAGGCGACCAGCACCGAGAGATCCAGTCCGCCCAGTGCCGGCAGTACGCGGCGGATAGGGGCGAGGAACGGCTCGGTCAGCTGATGCATCACGTATTCGATGGGGTTGCGGCCCTGGCTGACCCAGCTCAGGATGGCGCGGATCAGCAGTACCCAGAAGATCATCGAGCCCGCTTTCTTCAGCACGGTCAGCGCGGCAAACAGGCTGATGCTGAGCCAGTCCGCCAGCAGCACGTTCATGCTCTTGAGCAGGGCCAGCTTGGCGAAGGCGATGGCCAGCGACAGCACCACGGAAGCGAGATCGATGCCGCCAAAGCCAGGGATAACGCGGCGCAGCGGGATCACCAGCGGATTGGTCAGCTTGACCACCATCTGGCTCATCGGGTTGTAGAAGTCGGCACGGGCCCACTGCAGCCAGACGCGCAGCAGGATCACCATCAGGTAGAGATCGAAAACGGTGTTAATCAGAAAGTAAGCAGTGTTCATCTGGGCTCCTGTTAGAAGAGGGTTTCCATTTCGGTGGCGCGAGCAACGGCCGCCTGCATGGCTTGCGCAGTCAGCGGCATCAGCCCCTGCTGCTGGAATGTTTTGATGGCTTCGGCTGTGGTGCCGCCCTTGCTGGTGACCTGCTCACGCAGGGTTTGCAGCGCCAGCTCGGGATTTTGCTCCACCATGGCTGCTGCACCGAGGGCGGTTTGTTGAACCAGTTGGCGTGCCTGCTCGGGCGAGAAACCCATCGCCTCCGCCTCTTCGGCGATCGCCTGCATAAAGAGGAAGAAGTAGGCCGGAGCACTGCCCGCCGCGGCGATGACGCCGTTGATGCCAGACTCCTGCTCCACCCAGAGGGTCTTGCCGACCGCCTGCATCATCTGCTCGGCAAAGTCACGATCCACGGCGGCAATATGTTCGGGTGCATAGAGACCGGTCATGCCCAGACCCAGCAGGGCAGGGGTATTGGGCATGGTGCGGATGATGCGGTCATGGCCACCGGCCATCTCGCCAAGGCGCGCCACCTTGATGCCAGCCGCGATGGAGATGAGCAGCTTGCCCTCAAGGGAGCCCAGCTCGGCAACCAGAGCGGCCAGCATGCCTGCCATCAGCTGCGGCTTGACTGCCAGCACGATCACTTCGGCGCCTCGGGCCGCCTCGGCATTACTCTGGGTGATGCGAATGCCATGTTCGCTCGCCAGCGTCTCCAGCTTGGGCAGACTGGGGTTGGCGGCCGTGATCTGCCCGGCGGGATAACCCGCCTTGACCAGTCCGGCGATGATGCTGCGGCTCATGTTGCCCGCGCCGATAAAGGCCAGCGTTCTATGCTGCATCAGATGCTCCTGTTGCACATGGGGTCGCGGCGGGGTTGGCGCTGCCTGCACCACCTGACGCCAGAATTCGGTGTTCCATCAAACGCTCCTGTTGATGAAGTCGCGGCAAGAGGCGGACGTATGGGTTATCCGCTGGCCTTGCCTATGAGTAGTCACGGGCGCCGAAGATGGCGGTGCCGACCCGCACCATGGTGCTGCCGTGGGCGATCGCCAGTTCAAGATCCTCGGTCATGCCCATCGAGAGGGTATCCACCGTGGGGTATTGTCGCGCAAGCTCGGTGAACAGAGTCTGCATACGGGTCATTTGGGCGGCCAGTATGCTCTCGTCGCTGGTGTGCTCTGGAATGGCCATCAGTCCCCGCAGCACCAGTCGCTCACTTTGAGAGACCAGCTCGGCAAGGCGGAAAATCTCTTGTTCCGACGTTCCGGATTTGCTGCTCTCTCCGCTAATATTGATTTGCAGACAAACATTTAGCGGTGCCATTGTAGTTGGGCGCTGGTTGTTGAGGCGGTCGATCAGCTTGTCCCGATCCACGCTCTGCACCCAGTCAAACCGTTCGGCGACCAGTTTGGATTTGTTCGATTGCAAAGGGCCGATAAAGTGCCACTCTATGTCGCTATATTCCGGCTGCTGGCGCAAGGTATCGATCTTGGCCGCTGCTTCCTGAGCGTAGGATTCGCCAAAGCAGCGCTGACCTGCGGCATGGGCGGCCATGATGGCCTCGACAGGTTTGGTCTTGCTCACGGCCAGCAGGCGGATCTGCTGCAGGTTGCGGCTCGCCCGTTCGGCGGCCTGGGCAATACGTTCCTTTACCTGAAACAGGTGCTGGGCAATCTGGTTCATATTTCGTTAGTGATCTTGTGATGGGAGAATGACAAGTCTATGGATATCACAGAGTTATTGGCTTTCAGTGTAAAGCATAAAGCCTCGGATCTACACCTCTCGGCCGGGGTTCCCCCGATGATCAGGGTTGATGGTGAGGTTCGCAAGATCAATTTGCCCGCCCTGGAACACCGGGAAGTGCATGCCCTCATTTACGACATCATGAACGACCATCAGCGCAAGGAGCTGGAGGAGAACTTCGAGGTCGACTTCTCGTTCGAGGTACCCAATTTGGCCCGTTTCCGGGTTAACGCCTTCCAGCAGGCGCGCGGCTCGGGTGCGGTATTTCGTACTATCCCCAGCACTGTGCTGAGCCTCGAGGATCTCGATGCGCCGGAGATCTTCCGCAAGATTGCCGAGTTCCCGCGGGGTCTGGTACTGGTGACCGGCCCGACCGGTTCGGGTAAATCGACCACCCTGGCGGCCATGGTCAACTACATCAACGAGAACTTCCATCACCACATCCTCACCATCGAGGACCCCATCGAATTCGTCCACGAGAACAAGCGCTGCCTGGTGAACCAGCGGGAAGTACACCGTGATACCAAGAGCTTCAGCAACGCCCTGCGCTCGGCCCTGCGGGAAGACCCGGACATCATTCTGGTTGGCGAGATGCGCGACCTTGAGACCATTCGTCTGGCCATGACTGCCGCCGAAACCGGCCACCTGGTGTTTGGCACCCTGCACACCTCGTCGGCGGCCAAAACCATCGACCGTATCATCGACGTCTTCCCCGGCGCGGAGAAGGACATGGTGCGCTCCATGCTCTCCGAATCCCTGCGGGCGGTTATCTCCCAGACCCTGCTCAAGCGCATTGGTGGCGGTCGGGTGGCAGCTCACGAGATCATGATGGGCATTCCGGCGGTGCGTAACCTCATTCGGGAGGACAAAATTGCCCAGCTCTACTCGGTGATCCAGACCGGGATGACCCACGGCATGCAGACCATGGATCAGAGCCTCAAGCAGCTGGTGAGTCGCGGCGTGGTGGCATCCCTCGATGCCAAGGCCAAGGCCGTTGATCCCAACAGCATTTAAGCGACTTGTACCCAGGGAGGGATAGATGATGAATCTGGATGATCTGCTGAGCCAGCTGGTCGAGCGAAAGGGATCGGATCTGTTTGTGACGGTGGGATCGCCGCCCATTCTCAAGGTAAATGGCCATCTGGTGTCGCTGGGGGGAGACGCGCTCGACAAGAAAGGGGCGCTGACGCTGGTCAGGGATACCCTCAGCAGCGATCACTTCGAGCGCTATGTCCGCACCAAGGAGGCCAACTACGCGATTTACCGCGAGGCGCTGGGTCGTTTTCGGGTCAGCGCCTTCTGGCAGCAGGAGCTGCCCGGTATGGTGATTCGTCGTATCGAGACCCGCATTCCCACCTTTGAAGATCTGCAGCTCCCCAGGATCCTGCAGGAGGTGGCGATGGCCAAGCGCGGGCTGGTGCTGTTTGTCGGTGCCACCGGGGCGGGTAAATCGACCACTCAGGCGGCGATGATCGGCTATCGCAACCAGCATGCCGATGGTCATATCCTGACGGTGGAAGACCCGGTGGAGTTCGTCCATCAGCATGGCCGTAGCCTGGTGACCCAGCGGGAGGTGGGGATCGACACCGAGTCGTTCGATGTAGCACTGAAAAGCTCGCTGCGTCAGGCACCGGACGTGATCCTGATCGGCGAGATCCGAAGTCAGGAGACCATGGAGTTTGCCCTGCAGTTCGCCGAGACCGGCCATCTCTGTCTCGCCACTTTGCATGCCAACAACGCCAACCAGGCGCTGGATCGCATCCTCCATCTGGTGCCGCAGGAGAAACATCGCCAGTTTCTGTTCGATCTCTCCTTCAACCTCAGAGCTATTGTCGCCCAGCAACTGGTGCCGAGTGTCGATGGTTTGCGGCGCAGTGCGGCATTCGAGATCCTGCTCAATACCCCGCTCATCACCGACATAATCCGCAAGGGAGAGATGCACCGTCTCAAGGAGGTGATGACCAAATCTGCCGAACTGGGCATGCAGACCTTCGATCAGGCGCTTTTCAGCCTGTTCTGCGCCGGCCAGATTGGCTACAGTGAGGCCCTCGCCCATGCCGACTCGGCCAACGACCTGCGGCTGCTGATCAAGCTCTCCGGTCGCGAGCAGCTGGGGTCCGGCACACTGGAAAATGTGACGCTGGATGAATGAAACATGGGGCCGATCCGCTGTTCGGCCCCTAGCCAGAAAGGAACGTTATGCTGATTGTGGTCTCCCCGGCCAAGACGCTGGATTACGAGTCACCGCTGGTGACCCCCCGTTTCACCCAACCCGAGCTGCTGGATCACTCCGCCGAACTGATTAGCCGAGCCCGCCAACTGAGCCCTGACCAGATCGCCACTCTGATGAAGATCAGCGACAAGCTGGCCGGTCTCAATGCCGCCCGGTTTGCCGAGTGGCAGCCAGATTTCACCCCCGCCAATGCCCGTCAGGCGCTGCTGGCCTTCAAGGGGGATGTCTACACCGGTTTGGCGGTAGAGGATTTCAGCGAGGCCGATTTTGACTTCGCTCAGGCACACCTGCGGATGCTCTCCGGCCTCTATGGCGTGTTGCGTCCCCTCGACCTGATGATGCCCTATCGACTGGAGATGAGGACCAGGCTCGACAATAGTCGCGGCAAGGATCTCTACCAGTTCTGGGGGGAGGTGATCACTCATCACCTCAACGACGCGCTGGCAGCCCAGAGGGATGAGGTGCTGATCAATCTGGCCTCCGACGAGTATTTCAAGTCGGTACGACCCAAGAGCCTGAAAGGGCGGATCGTCACGCCGGTGTTCAAGGATGAGAAGAACGGTCAGTTCAAGATCATCAGCTTCTACGCCAAGAAGGCTCGCGGCATGATGGCCCGCCACATCATCAAGCACCGTCTGACCGAGGTGGAGCAGCTGACCGGCTTCAACGCCGAGGGCTACTACTTCGTGCCGGAAGAGTCGGACGCCAATACCCTGATGTTTAAACGCGCCGAAAATTAATTACAAAAAGAGGGAACCAATCTTTCGACCCGAGGGTCTGAATATGTGAATCCTCTGTTGTAAGCACTTTTTATTCGCCGACGTTTGATACGTCGGCTTTTTTATTGCCGTTTTTATTGTCCATCGATTGCCTTCGCCGGGACTATGTGGTTCAGATAGACTCAAGACAGGGAGCGAGTTGTCGTGAGGTGAATATGGAACAGAAAAATGCCATTCGGCAGGTTGCCGTCCCTTGGGCTCCGTCCCGCCAGCTACCGCCCGGTCTGGTTGTGGCCGAGTTGCATCAGGATCTCTGGAGCGACTCCCTGACCATCATGCTGGGGCGGGCGCGCAGCATCGATCTACCCCCGCAAATCCTCTGCCGGGTCTATTTTCGCCATATTTATGCCCTGCGGGTCATCGAGGATTGCGATCTGGCCGAGGGGAAGGATAGCCACGCCATCGAAGAGCAGATCCAGCTCATCACTCCATCCCGTTTTGCCAGCTGGTTCCATCAGGAGTCGGACGGCCTGCATCTGGATGAAGATCTGCAGCACTATCGCATCTCGACCTGGGATTATTGCGCCGATGTGCTGACCTCCTCGGTGCCGGAGCTGCAGTTCCTGCCCCAGAGCGAGTAGCCAGCTGTTACGTCAGAGGCGAAGGGTGATCCTTCGCCTCTTGGTTTTTGGACGGGGCAGATTTTGTGGCATTCAGGCCATTCAGCCTGGGTGGTGGCCTGTTGTGTTTGTCTAGTCCTGAAATAGGTTTACACATTTTCAACTAGCATTTTTCTACTCAGAACCCTCTATGTACCGCATCGGGG
>NZ_JAAKPE010000017.1:0-94683 GCF_049171775.1 Aeromonas sp. 603404 | reverse complement strand
TGGTGGAGCTACGCGGGATCGAACCGCGGACCTCTTGCATGCCATGCAAGCGCTCTCCCAGCTGAGCTATAACCCCAACTCACCTCGGCGCCACCGAAGTTATCTCCGGCAACGGAGGCGCATGATAGGCATCACCCGCTTTGCTGTCAACCCTAAAATAACCGCGACTGATTCGTTTAGTCAAAATTGCAGCAGTTCGCTGTTTTTACCAGCAAGACGCGTGCTATCTCTCTGTTTTATGTCACAAATCGGCTCAAGCACCTATAAAGGAGAGGCCGTGCAGCGAGCCTCTTTCCCCTTGCAACGCCCCCGCTATCAGGCCTCTTTTGCTGGCCGATCATCAGCTTCTCCCCCGTCACCTCGGGAAAGCCTTTCCATAAAGGGCATTGCATTTGAAAACCCTTTCCATGATTTTTGTAAATTTACAACACAGAAAGTTGATCTGGCTCACAAATGACCATAGGATCAAACCGTGACCCACGTCACACACCATAACCATAAATGACAGAGCGATGAGGTAAACCATGTTTGAGAATCTGGCAGTCCTGTTCCACCTGCGCGGTGCAACTACCAAGAACGGCGTTGTAGAGAAAGATGCCTATGCCCCCTCCACCCGTGAATACTACTTCCGCTACGGCAAGTAATTGCTGAAAGCCTTTCACGGAAAATGTAATAAAAAAACAACACACATCATCACACAGCCCTTTCGAGGCGCTGTCCTGTCTGGGCCAGATGTTCCACGGCCAAACCTGAACTCCACCAAACAAGAATGGGGCCCGCAGGCCCCATCTTTTATTGCATCGGCTCATTGCAGGATCTCGGCCTGATCCAGGTATGACACCATGAAATCCCCTTGCCGGGAGCGCTGGCTTGGATAACACCAGCATCCGGGAAGCTGGCTATGATGCTTTCCATCCTTGTTCAACAGCCAAATGCCGTCGATTAGGTACTGCATGAAGGGACAGCATGACGACGGACAGAGATTTAAAAAGAGCAAGCGAAGTTGAGCAAGCCCTCATCCTAGCGATACCGACCCGCTGGCCTGTCTCGCCAACAGCGGGATGCTCGCCTCTTGGGCAACCTGAAAATATTCGGCCGCAGACTTTCCAGCAGTGTAATTACAACAACGGAAAGGTTGCCACGAATCAGGTTCACACCTTATCAGAGAGCAGTGCAGCCATCACTTGGGGAGAGCCTTCATGCCGGCACCACAAGTCGGCCTGACCGGATACAAGACAGAGCAGAAAAAGAGGGATTGGCAGAGCAACCAATGTTCAGCGCCGCGGGTTGCAAAAGCGGGGCATGACCAGCATGCCCCGCCACAACTCAAGCCTTATTTACAGCTGGCGGCCCCCACATCCTGCCAGACGTCGTGTTTGCCGGGCTCGTTGCCCTTGGTCCAGTATTGCGCTTTCCATTGACGGCCATTATGGGTGGTGATCTCGCCACCGTTGTAGGCCACATTGGCATCCCAACCCAGTTGCACCTTGCTCACCAGCAACCACTGATCCGCGGTACGGCTCGGCTCGTTGCCCTGAGTCCAATACTTGGCCTGCCACACCAGCTGGTTGTGACTCACCTTGTCACCGCCGTTGTAGACCTTGCTCGCCTGCCAGGCAGGCCAGTTGGCCGCATCCGGATCGATGGCCGAGCAACCGCCACCACCGCTGACCGGCTTGACCGTCAGACGGGTTGCCGCGCTGGCATCCAACCCACCGTCGGAGACGGTGGCGCTCAGGTCATAGCCGGTGTCGATGGTGACGTTCGGGCCAGTCACCACCAGGGTGGCGCTGTTCTGACCCGTTGCGGTGATGCCTGCCGGCACGCTCCACTGATAGGTCAACGGATCACCGTTCGGATCAGAGGCGGTCGCCTTGATGGTCACCTGCTTGCCCGCCTCCACAGAGGCCGTGGCAGGTACACTCACCACCGGCGCCAGATTGGCCTGCGGCGCCTTGTTGGTGACCACCACCTGATCCTTGGCACTCAACTGCTGGTCATCGGTCACTGTCAGCTCGAACACCAGATTGATGTCGGTGGACACGGCATCGAGTACAACGCGGGCATTGGCCTGAGTGGCATCAAACAGGGTGACCTGCGGGCCGGATACCTGCTTCCAGCTATAGGTGAGGGCGCCATTTTCCGGGTCGTGGGACGCGGAACCATTCAGCGTCACCTCGGTCGGGCCAGTGACACTCAGATCGCTGCCCGCGTTGGCCACCGGCGGCTTGTTGGCTGGCGGAGTGGTTCCCTCGCCGTGACCCAACCCCTCGTGCATGGCATTGAGGATGTCGCCGTTGTCGGCGTCGATCTCCCAGGAGAAGAGGCCGCCCAGCTTGTTGGCTAGCACATACTGCCCCTTGGCCTTGACCGAGCGGTCGTTGTCATAGGTGATGAGATCGCCGGTCGAAGCCTTGAACAGATAGGGAGCCTCGGCCACCTCGTCGTAGCTCTTCTCCCAGCCAGCTCCCATCCGGTTGTTGACGATGTCGCGGTAATCGACCACGCCATCTTCCCAGGTGCCTTTCACCTTGCCGGTCGCCTTGCCGGTGAAGGGGTTGTTGCCCTGATAGCCGCTCACGCCAGTCCAGCCACGGCCATACATGGCGGCACCGACCACCAGCTTGCCGGGGTCAACCCCTTGCGCCAGCATCAGGTTGACTGCCTTGTCGGTGGTGTACTTGGTATCGGGATCCCAGCTCGCCGCGTAGAGGTTGGTCTGGTGACCCAACTCGGTGTTGCTCCAGGCGCCGTTGTAGTCGTAGGTCATCATAAAGATGTGGTCCATGTAGGGTTGGGCCGCCCTGTAGTCCACATCCTGGATCTTGTCCCCCCCGGCCCCGATAGCCGACGTCAGCTCATACTGGCGACCAGTCTGCGACTCCAGCTCGTCGAGCATGGCGCGCAGCTCCTTCATCAGGGCCACGTAGGTGGCACCATCACTCGGGCTACCCAGCTTCGGGTTGGCACCCTGTCCGCCCGGATACTCCCAGTCAATGTCCACGCCATCGAAGAATTTCCAGGTCTGCAGGAACTCTTTGACCGAGGCGACGAAGGTATCGCGCTTGGTTTTGTCACCGAGGAAGTAGAAGGGGTCGGAAAGGGTCCAGCCGCCGACGGAGGGGAGGATCTTGAGGTCAGGGTAAGCCTGTTTGAGCGCCATCAGGGCACCGAAGTTACCCTTGTAAGGCTCGTCATAGGCAGTCAGGCCACTTTGCGGCATCTGAACGGCGGCCCAAGGATCGTGGATCGCAACCTTGAAGTCGGCACGACCGGCACACGCACGTTGCAACGCCTGGAAGCTCCCTTCGATCTCCTTGAGGCTATCGTTGAGGCCATCCCCGCCACAGATGGGGGTGAAACCATAGAGGATATGGGTCAGGTTCTGGGCCGGGATCTTGTCCACTGTGAACTTGCGACCATAGACGCCCCACTCCACGTAGTAGGTACCGACCACCTTGCCGGACTTGTTGGCGTAGGGCTTGTTGTTCTCCTGCAACGCAGCCTTTAGCGGCGCCAGGTGGCTGCCATCGGTATCGGCGACCACGATCTCCTTGGCATCAGAGAGAGTACAGCCATCGGCATTGCAGAGGGCCACCTGCATCTGGTAGCGCCCACCTTTGTTCACCTTGAATTTGGCCGTGCCTGCAGCAGCAGAGGGGCCAGACCACACCTCCTTGCCATCAAGCAGTACCTTGGCAGTCTGGCCGACGTCACCGCTCCAGAGGTTCCAGCTCACCTCCACATCGGCGGCATCCTTGACCTTGACCAGATTGTTGTAGGAGGTTGCCGCCTGATCCACTTCAACAATGGCGAACTTGATGGGACCCCAGCCGATGGTGGGCTTGCCCGGCGCAGCCGCATAAACGGCAGATGAGGCAAGCAGGGAGCCGACCATCATGGCCAGCAATGCGGGTTTTGGACTTAGCATATTGTTTTCCTTTACGTTATGGACAAACGAAAGGGCAACACAACACGACAGGCAACACAAACACGACTACCCCTTGGCAAAGGCAGCCAGCATAACACTGTGGTGGCCCCGCTATCCCAGCTCAACAACGCCTTTAGACCGGAGGCTTTGCGTCCCGACTTTTCAATCGGTTTGCCCTTGTCACAACTTTATTTTCGGCGATAACTAATCGCGAATTAACTCTATGGCAATTTATATAACTAAGCAAACAAGACCATTCCAAACCCGCTACTGGCCGTACCTGACGCTGAGCCATAGCTTCATGATTCATCTTTAAAATACAAGGGAGCATTGGCCATGATTAATAGCTACCAAACTGATTAAGCTAAATATTTCACTAAAACAAAATAAAACGACAAAAGCTCAATACCTGTGGCACAACACAACAAGAGGTAGCCATACCTCACGGCAACAAGTGAATTAAAAGTCAATTTATTGCATACCAGTATCTTCCTCCCCCCACCCCTTCTTATTCAGACACCACAAACTTGTTTATCTGCCCCCCAGAGCACAAACGTACAATCCGGCCAGAATGTAAGCAACTGGATAAACAGACATACGCAGTTGTTTATTTTTATTGGCATTTTTATATAATGCCCGCACGTCCCAGTGGCACAGCTGGATAGCGCGCGCCCCTCCTAAGGGCGAGGTCGCAGGTTCGAATCCTGCCTGGGACGCCACCCATCATCCCCTTTTCGCATTCACTCATCTCTTTGGCGATTCGTTCGACGTCCAGCAGCACTCTGCTTGCACCATCAAAATTCTCACCAAGTCACAAGTAATTGTATTCACGCGGCATTCGGCATCTCTCCTCTCTCTGATAGACTGCTTTTTTTGGCTGAGCCCTACGGCAAAGCCAGCAGCTTCATCTTGCAAAGGAGTGTTGGATGTCCGGATGTTCCTGGTGGGATAGATCCACCGGTTTTGCACTGCTGACCATTGTGCTGTGGGCCTCACTGGCGGCGCTGACGTCACGGGTCACCAGCGTGTCACCACTGGTGCTGGTCGGGCTGGTGCTGTTTTTCTGCGGGGTCGGGGCCTTGCCGTTTTGGCGCCAATGGCGCGCTCGTCCTATTACCTGGCTGGTGACGGTTACGGCATTGCTGCTCTACCATCTGCTGCTCTTTATGAGTTTTCGCCATGCCCCGGTGCTGGAGGCCAACCTCATCAACTACCTCTGGCCGCTCTGCATCATTCTGTTCACCCCGCTGTTGTTGCCCGGCCATCCACTCCATGCCCGTCATCTGCTGGCTGGCGCCTTTGGTCTGGCGGGCTCCATGCTGGTGATGGTCAATGGCGAGCTGCAACTGCAACAGACCTATCTGCCGGGATACCTGTTGGCGCTCGGTGCAGCTGTCGTCTGGGGGGCCTATTCGGTGCTGTCACGCCGTCTGCCACCGGCACCTGCCGTGGTCACTGCGGCAGCCTGCCTGCCCGCTGGTTTGCTGGCTCTGCTGCTCGCCCGTCTGCTGGAGGGGCCCCTGCCGCTCGCGCAGATCCCCACCAGTGACTGGTGGCTGATCATCGGGCTGGCGCTGGGCCCCATGGGGGCGGCCTTTGTGACCTGGTATCTGGCACTGCGAGACGGCGATCCACGCCGGATCGGTGCCCTTGCCTACCTGACACCGCTGCTGAGTACTTTGCTGTTAGTGGCATTGAACGGAGAAGAGCTGACCTCGCGCCATCTGCTGGCCGGTGCACTTATCATGGGAGGCGCCCTGCTCGGTATGCTGGGCCAACGCAACAGCGCGCAGGCATCCCCAGCCAGTTAAGTCGGTAAAATAGGGCCACCTGACCATGCTGTCATAAAAACGCCATCATCCCTGTTTAGGCTCGGGCCACGCTCCCCCATGGTCTGTGCTGACAGGAATTACCCCGTGAAAATCGCCCATTACGCCACCCTATCCTCCCTTGTTTTGTTACTGGTTGCGGGAGGACAGGCGCTGGCCCTCTACCACGGCTGGCAACAGCTTGCCCATGCCAATCAGGCCCAGCATCAGCACGAGACGCTGCAACAACTGGTGACGGTGACCCTGCAAAACAGCCTGCGTGACTACCTCAACAGCGGCGATCCACAGCAACTGACCGCGGCAGAGAAGATCCGCCAGCAAGCGCTCTCCTCGCTGGCCGCTCAGGATGATGCCGTGGCGGCCCCGCTCAGACAGCAACTCAAACAGATGGCGCAGCGCATCGCGCACGACTATCAGGCCGCAGGCAAGCTCTCGGGCAACAGCCAACTGCTGCTGCAAAATGCGGAGAGTGAGCTGGGCAGCCAGGCTATGGCGCTGATCCGCTATGGGGAGCAAGGTGCCAGCACGGAACAATCTGCCGCAGCACAGCAATATCGCCGCGGTGCAACCGAGATCCTGGCGGGCCTGCCGCGCCTCGCCCATTTGCGCCAAAGCTATATGGAACAGGGCAATGAGAAGCTGCTCGAAGGGATCCGCTTCGAGCTGGAGGCACTGCAAAAACAGGCCCAAGCGCTGCAAGCCTTGCCGCTGCTCGGCCTGTATGAAGAGGTGCCCGCCGATGAGTTCACCCTGGGGGAGCCGGTACGCAAGGAGCTGGGAGATCAACCGCGCAGCGAATTACGCTCGCTGCTGGGCCGCTATCCGCAGGAGCTGGCCAACAGCCGCACGGCGCTACAACAGCAACAGGCTGGCCGCCAGACCGTGCAGCAAGACATCATGGCCATGTTGCAAGCGACCAGACAGATGGGGGAACAACTTGCCCACGAGCGGCAAGCCGTCAATCAGGAGCTGGCCACCATCCTCGGCACGCTGGCGCTCTGTCTGGTGGTAGTCGCCCTGCTGTTTGCACTGGTGCAACGACGCTGGCTGCTCGCTCCCTTGTTGCGACTGCGCGGAGCCTTTCTGCAGCTCGATCAGACTGGGCAGGCCGAGCCGTTATCTGCCGGGCGTGATCGCAACGAGCTGGCCGATATCGTTGCCAGCTACAATCGGCTGATCGGTCGCCTGCAGCAGGATCAACAACAGAAAGAGGGGCAGCTGTCTGCGGTATCCCTCAGTCTGAAAGGAATGGTCAGCCAGGTTGACGAGATCCACCACAGCACCCGCACCACCGAGCTGGTAGTCGACGAGAGCGGTCAGATGATGGATGAGCTGAACCAGCTGGCCGGAGAGGTCCATCAGGTCGCCGCCGACATCGCCCGGCATGCCCACCATAACGAACAGGCGATGAGCCAGAGCGAAGATCTGGTGGGCAGCATGCTGCACGCTACTCGTCAGACCGGGCTGGCAATTGACGAGAGCGATGAGGCGCTGGAAGCCCTCACCCGCTCGGTTGCCGATGTGACGGACATTGTCGATGTCATCAGTCATATCGCCCAGCAGACCAACTTGCTGGCCCTCAACGCCGCCATCGAAGCGGCCCGTGCAGGGGAACAGGGGCGCGGCTTTGCCGTGGTCGCCGATGAGGTGCGCCACCTCTCGGCCAATACCCAGCAATCCCTCAACCAGATCACCGAGATTCTGCGGCGTCTGACCCAATCTGGTGAACAGCTTGGCACCGTGCTGAACCGGATCACCAGCGAGTCAAGCCGCCAACGGGCACAAGCCGAGCAGTTGCGCCAGACCACCCAGGCGGTGCGGGAGATCGCCCGCAACACCGCAGTGATCGCCCTGCAGGGCGCCGACAATGCCAAAAGTCAGGAGCACAAGCTGGCCAGTTTTGCCGATTTGATCGCCCGTATTCGTCAGCAGGCCTGTCAGGTAAGCCAACTCTCGGTGCAGGTCTCGTCCCATATCCACCATCAGGCGCAACAGATCCCCCGCATCCTCGGCCAGCAAGGCTGACCCTATTCGCCCCACATCCCCACCAATTCACTTTCCCTCGACCAGAGGGAAAGTTTTTTTGTAGCACAAAATTATATGTTGCCTGCAGGTTAACAGCTTCCCTTCCCCCGTATCTGATGAAAACCCGCACCGGCGCTGGCCACACCTCCAAGAAAACGCTCTCATTACCGTGATACCGGCCATGAGGCTGTTTACGACCTTGCCCATGATTATTTGCACTCGGTCATACTTTTGAAACGTTGAGGGAACTTTTCATTGATATTTCGCACCGCGAACGTACTCTTGGAGTTGTCCGATAGCCAAGAATCGGAACAAAAAAAACAACATGTGATGATCAGGACTGCCAACTACAGATGTGCCAAGACATCCGGGTTTGCAGATAACCAAGAGAAGATTTTTTGCCCTTCGGGGTTTTGATTGCAATGCCAATACCGAGCGGTAGGCCCGATGCCAGCTGCCGGAAAAAAGCTAAGTCCATAAAATCAGGAGCAATAAAAATGGAAAAAGTGATCTTCAAGCGCGCCGCTTTGAGTGCCGCTGTGGTAGCCGCTCTGGTCGCCCCCGGCATGGCGTTGGCAGCCCAGGATATGATGAGCCCGGAATATGGCCAGTCCTATGAAACCTTCGTAAAAGACTCCAAACTGACCGGTGGCCTGTTCTACTTCCAGCGTGATCGTCAGCGCATCGATGGTGACCCGACTGCCGCCAAGAAAGAAGGCAAGTACCAGTCCAACCTGAGCCATTCCACCGTCCAGGCAGCTCTCAACTTCAACTCCGGTTATGCCTGGGACACTGTTGGTCTGGATCTGGGCGGCTTCGGTGCCTATGACCTGGCCGTTACCGAAAACCATCCGGTCAACCAGGAGAACGAATTCTCCTTTGCAGGCAACTCCTGGGGCAACAACTACAAAGATGGCTCTCCCGAGGGTGGCTTCAGCCTCTCCAACGCAGCTCTGAAGCTGAAATTCCTGGACGGCGGTGTGACTGCCAAGGGTGGTTACACCCAGCTGTATGTCCCTGGCCAAATCGGTGTTAACTGGTCCTATCAGCCGGGTACCTATCGTGGTGGTCAAGTCGAAGGCAACTTTGGCGGTCTCTACCTGACCTACGCCATCGCTGACGAGTACAAGGCCCCCTGGTACAAAGAGACTCAGGTCTTCTCTCGCGCCAAAGCGTGGATGGATCCGTTCGCTGATGAAAACGTCATCGACTATATCCACGGTATCGCGGCTCGTTACACCTTTGAAAATGGCACTGCCGTGACCGGTTCTTTCGGTCAGTCCGAAGGCTACATGGACAGCTACCACTTCAAACTGGCTCACAAGTTTGACGTACTGGGCGGCCTCGCCACCAGCTACCAGTTCTACGGTTCCGAGACCGAGACCTACACCAAGGGCGGCTCCCAGATTGAAACTTACGACGGCCTGGCATGGCAACAAGCACTGACTGCTGCCTGGAACTACGCCCAATACGGCTTCCGTCTGGAAGGTCTGTGGACCAAGGCTGAAGGTGCGGAAGGCAACTACCTGCCCCGTCTGACCCGTGGCTACGCCAACTCCCAGGGCGCCAACGAAATTTGGTGGGATTCCCGCTCTGACTGGAACGCCAACAACGAAAAAGCACTGTTCTTCGGCGTGACCCGTTCTCTGGATGATCTGGTTGGTGCGCCGGGCTGGGCTGTCGGTGTATCCGGCGCCTACGGTTGGGATATCGAAAATGGCCAAGGCAAGAAAGCAGCCAACGGCGAGGATACCGAGTGGGCCGTCAACTTCGATGTCAGCTATACCGTGCAGGATGGCAAGCTGAAAGGCACCCTGTTCAAACTGCACTACACCGACTACAACAACGACATCAGCCAGGGCGGCGGTTGGACCGATTACCCCAACATCTTCGCCTCCGAGCACGACGTCAAGTTCCACATCATCATGCCGCTTACCTTCATGTAATCAGGCAATACGATGTCAGCAAACCGGGCCACTTGGCCCGGTTTTCTTTTTGCCGGTTGACAGGCTAACATGCGAGCCGGATAGGGATTTTATCCACTCACCAGCCCTCACGCTTTTGTCAGCAGTCACAAGGACGCCATCATGCCCCGTTTTGTTTTGATCACCGGTTGTTCCAGCGGTATTGGCCTCGCCGCCGCACAGGCGCTCGGGCAGCACGGTTTTACCGTGATCGCCTCGGCGCGCAAGGCGGAAGATGTGGCCCGTCTGCAGCAACAGGGATTGCTGGCAGTACAGCTGGATCTGGCGGATTCTGCCTCCATCGAGCTGGGTGCCAGTGCGGCGCTCCATCTGGCAGGCGGGCGCCTCTATGGCCTGTTCAACAATGGCGCTTATGGCCAACCCGGGGCGCTGGAAGATCTGCCCACCGAAGCGCTCAGGGAGCAGTTCAATACCAACCTGTTTGGCTGGCACCATCTGATCCGTCAGGTGCTGCCGCCGATGCTGGAGGCCAAAGAGGGACGGATAGTGCAGAACAGCTCGGTTCTGGGGCTGGTTGCCATGAAGTATCGCGGCGCCTATAACGCCAGCAAATTTGCACTGGAAGGTTATAGCGACACTCTGCGCCTCGAACTGGCGGGTAGCGGGGTACATATCAGCCTGATTGAACCGGGCCCCATCGATACCCGTTTTCGTGCCAATGCCCGCAGCGCCTTCTTGCGCCACATCGACCCGGCCCAGAGCCGTCATCAGTCGGCCTACCGCCAGACCCTGACGCGGCTGGAAAAAGAGGGGGCCACCAGCGGCTTTACCCTCTCCAGCGAAGCCTGCATCCCGCCGCTGCTCCATGCGCTGACCCACGCCCATCCCAAAGCGCGCTATCCAGTGACTACTCCGACCCGGCTGTTTGCCTTCTTGCGACGGGTATTGCCCACTCGCTGGCTCGATATACTGCTGGCCAAATCGGCCTGATCCCGTGATGGGCGACAAGCATCCTGCCGCCCGGATTGAGTTAGCTGTATAGCGGCGTCACCCGCCCCGCCAACCAGGTTGGTCCCTCTTTTCAATAGTGCTCGCCATTGCTGTAGTAGGCGCTCTTGACCAAGGGGACTACCTGCACCACCACATAGGTCTGCTCCCCCAGCACCCGTTTCAAATGGCGCGTGATAAGGCGCGCGGCGGCGTCCTGCATCTCCTGCGGCCGTTCGAACCAGTGCAGCTCGACAAACGGAAATCCCGCCTCTGGCTCGCCGTTGCGGATCCAGCAGCTCTCCACCCGCTCCATGGTGACAAACTCCGGCTTGCCGCCGGTCAACTCGCAAAGCTCGGCCAGCAGCGGGCCGCTCACCTGTTGCAGGGTCTCGAGCGCCACGGCGCGAAAACGAAGATGGGGCATGGCAAACCTCTTGGTTATCTGAAATGAGGACTTATCATAGGAGTTATTGTCAGCAAGAGAAGTCACCCGGCGCACATTAAGGATCCCCATGAGATTTCATCGCACCCTCTTTGCCTTCCTGATCTGCCTGCTGCTACCACTGCACGCCTTTGCCGATCCCGCGTTCTATCGGGTGAGCAAGGGCAACCAGCAACACTGGCTGCTGGGCTCCATCCATGCGGGCAAACCTTCCCTCTATCCTCTGCCCGAGCCGGTGGAGCGTGCCTGGCTGCAGAGTCGCGCACTGGTGATGGAGGTGGACATGAACAGCATCACGCAGGATCAGTGGCAACAGACCGGCTCCCTCACCCGACTGGTGGATGGCAAGCCGCTCAAGGATCATCTGCCTGCCGAACTCTATCAACGCACCCTGATGGCAGGTGCCCGCTATGGCATCGACGAAGCTACCCTCGCCACCCTGCGCCCATGGTTTGCCGCCATTACCCTGACCCAGGCCGCCATGGCCCGCTCCGACTTCAAGAGTGAACTCGGGATAGACCAGCACTTTGCCGTCCGGGCCGCCAGAGAGGGCAAACCGGTAGTGGGTTTTGAAACCCTGCTGGAGCAGCTCGGTTATCTGGCCAGCGTGGGTGACAACCAGACCCTGATGCTCGCCAGCACCTTGGATGAGCTGCCGATGCTGGAGACAGGTTTCGCCGCCGTAATGAAAGCGTGGCAGCAGGGAGATGAGGCGACGCTGATCAATCTGCTCAAGGAGGAGATGGCTCCCCCCGCGCTACAAAGCTGGATGGAGCAGACCCTGCTGGCCGAGCGCAACCATAACTGGCTGAAAAAATGGTCCACCCTGCCCAACGAGAGCTTTATCGTGGTAGGCGCCCTGCACCTTTACGGCGAACAGGGGTTGCTGGCGTTGCTGGAGCAGCAAGGGTGGCGCATTACCCCGCTCACCACTCCAGGTCCGGTGCAGGCTCGGTCGCAAGGAGTCCAGTGAGAACGATCACAGATCGCACTGGTTATTAAACAACCTGCAAGGGAGTTGATCGGGATCATCCCGGACGGGGCAAAGAGGTATTTATCATGCCTGTCATCAACCGGGTGACAGGAGCAATAAAATGGACTTTTGGCTGGACCTGATGTTTGGCAACAGCGTGGGATTGATGTCGATGCTGGTGATTATCGGCACCTTCTTGCTCATCAGCTCTTACGCGGCCTACTTCATCTACAAGGTGATGCACTCGCAACCGCCTCATTCACAGCAACCCCATTCTCAACAACCCAAAGAGGGCAAATAATCCTCTGACCACAGGCGGCAGCTCACACTGACCGCCTGTGCTGTTTTATAGTTCGCGACTGTGATTCCCGGGACAGGATGCACCAGTGTCCATGCTGGCCCTCCCTTATCCCCCCTGCCCCTTTCCCCGTTTTCTGTGCCGGTTGCGGCCGTTATAATGGCCCCCACTTTTTCTTATGGGGAGCCTGCCGTGTCTCATAACGACGAACTCTCGCTATTTATGAATGAAGTGGCCGACGTGCGGCCCATTCGCAGCGACAGCATCCATCCCCATGCGGCCAAATCCGCCCCGACCGAGGCGCAGCTCGCTCGCCGCCAGGCTGCCACTGCCGAACAACTCGCCCTCGACCACCTCACCATGGAGGCCATCGAGATGCGCGATCCGCACGAAATCGTCGGCTTCAAGCGTGATGGGGTGCAGGAGGGGGTCTACAAGAAGCTGCGGCTCGGCAAATACGAGCTGCAAGCCAGCCTGGACTTGCACCAGAAAACCCTCAATGAGGCGCGCCAGACGCTGGTGCAGTTCATTGCGGATTGTGAAGTCCGGGATATCCGCTGCCTGCTTATCCTGCACGGCAAGGGGGAGCGCAGCACCCCGCGTGCCCTGCTGAAAAGCTATGTGAGCGCCTGGTTGCCGCAACTGCCCGCCGTCATGGCGATCCACAGCGCCGAGCGTCGCCACGGCGGCAGCGGTGCTCTATACGTGCTGCTGCGCAAAAGCGAACGCAAAAAAGCGGAAAACCGCGAACGGCACCAGAAGCGGCTCGGCTAATCCGCGTCTCGCCACCACACCTTTGGCTCGCCTGCATGATGGTGGTCAACTATAGAGCGGCGGTGTTAGCATCGAACGGCCCCGATCATGCCAGGTACGGGGCGGCATACCATCAGGGACGATAACAAGGACAATCCCATGTCATATCAAAAGCTTGAACAACATCAGCAACAGATCTACCGCTTTAGCCACCTCGCCGCTATCTGCGGCTGGGATCAGGCAGCCATGATGCCGGAAGGGGGCAACGATGCTCGCGCCGAAGCAATGGCCGAACTCGGTCTGCTGATCCACCAGAAGCGCACCGCTCCCGAGCTGGGCGACTGGATTGCCAAGGCCGAGAGTGAGCCGCTCGATGAAGTGCAACGGGCCAACCTCAGCGAGATCAAGCGCCAGTGGCAAGATGCCAGCCTGCTGCCCGGTGAGCTGGTCGAAGCGCTGTCACTCGCCGGCAGCAAGTGCGAGCACGCCTGGCGCAGCCAGCGCAAGAACAACGACTGGGCCGGCTTTGCTCCCAATCTCGAGGAGGTGGTGAAACTCTCCCGTGAAGTAGCGCAGCTGCGGGCCGATGCGCTTGGCGTGCGCCCCTACGATGCCATGCTGGCGCTCTATGAGCCGGGCATGACCAGCGCACGGCTCGATCAGATCTTCGGCGATCTCGCCAGCTGGCTGCCGGCTCTTATCCAGACCGTGAGTGAACAGCAGAAGGGCGATGCCCTGCTGCTGCCGCAAGGCCCCTTCCCCATCCCGACCCAACAGGCACTCGGCCAGGAGGTAATGGGGCTGCTCGGCTTTGATTTCGCACACGGCCGCCTCGATGTGAGCAGTCACCCCTTCTGTGGCGGCGTGCCGACCGACGTGCGGATCACCACCCGCTATAACGAGCAGGAGTTTGTCTCCAGCCTGATGGGCATAGTGCACGAGACCGGTCACGCCCGTTACGAGCAGGGGCTGCCGCGCCATCTGCTGGGTCAGCCGGTGGCCGAGGCGCGCTCCATGGCGATCCACGAGAGTCAGAGCCTGTTTTGCGAGATGCAGCTGGGGCATCATCCGGCCTTCCTCGCGCTGCTGGCACCACGCATTCGTCACCACTTCGGCGAACAGGCGGCGTTTGCGCCGGACAATCTGGCCAAGCTCTACAGCCGGGTCGAGCCGGGCTTTATCCGGGTCGATGCGGACGAGGTGACCTATCCGGCCCACGTTATCCTGCGCTACGAGCTGGAGCGCGATCTGGTGGAAGGGAAGATCGAGGTGGCCCACATCCCCGAGCTGTGGGATGCCAAGATGCAGCAGTGGCTGGGGCTCTCCACCAAGGGCAACTACCGCAATGGCTGCATGCAGGATATTCACTGGACCGACGGCTCGTTCGGCTACTTCCCGAGTTACACCCTGGGTGCCATGTATGCCGCCCAGCTGCGCTTTGCCCTCGAGAAAGAGCTGGGCAGCATGGGTGAGGTGATCGCGGCGGGCCGCCTGCCGGAGATCTTCGGCTGGCTCGGACGCAACATCTGGTCACAGGGGAGCCTGCACAGCACCGACGAGCTGGTGCGCCGTGCCACCGGTGAAGCGCTCAACCCGCACTGGCTGCGCCAGCATCTGGAACAGCGCTACCTGAAGTAATGAGCGCAGTAAGCTAACAGCAGAACGGGGCCTTTTTAGTTGACCACTACAGGGCCCCGTTTTTATGGCGGTTCATTTTTATGGCGGTGCATGGCACAGCACGCCACCACCATGCTGTAAAAAGAGAAAATTCAGAGAGGATCAGGAGAGCCCAGCAACTCGCGCAGTTGCAGGATATTGCCCTCCGGGTCGAAGGCGTTGCGCACCACAAAGCCAGGCCCTGTCCACTGCTGTGGCAGCAGGCCGCCGCCGAGATCCGCCGCCTTCGCTTCCGCCCAGGCGAGGCTGGAGACGGTGAAGAACAGCTTGATGGCCCCCTCTTCCCGCAGTGCTGGCGGCCGCTTGATAACGACTTGCCCGGCATAAGGCTCAGGAATGGCATGGATCAGCAGCTGGATATCGCTGTTTTCCAGCACTACCAGCTGCTCATCCTGATTGCAGACCACCATCTGCAGCAATGTACGGTAAAAGTGGGTCAGCAAGCCCGGATCCTTGGCATAGATCAGGGCACCGGCGCGAGCGGGGCCTGGCATGGAGCTCTCCTCAACAGTGAACGGCTGGGTGGACAGATCTCCACCTTCTCACAGTTGCGTGCCCCATTCGATCCTTTTTAGCGGCTCACCAGCCTCACTGCACAAAGTGCCACTGTCGCAGTGCCAGCGTCGGAGGCGGCCCCTGATCTTCGCCCATATCCGCCATGCCCAGCGCCTCGTCATAGTGCACACCGCCCGCGCCACTCTCGGTCAAGTGTTTTGCCCGCACCGCCCCGTACAGACCGCCACTTCCGCTGATCTTCATCTCGGTCAGCGGGGCATAGAGAGCAGCATAGAGCGGCGTATTGCCCGACAGCTTGACCCCATCCTTGCCGCTATACGCGGAATAGATGGATATAGCGGGCGTACCGCCAGCGGTCAGCCCCTGCTTGGCTGCCGTCACCTCGGCACCGGCCCCGAGATCGACCTTGCCGCTGACGATCAGGGTCAGACTGCTCCCCTCGCTCACCGTCAACTTGTTGCTGCCAGTCATGGTGAAATCCTTGTCGATCAGCAGCACCACATCCCCCTTGATGGTGAGACTGGCATCGGCCCCCATATTGAGGCTGTCGAGCTTGTAAATAGTCTGTTCCTTGCCAAACAGCTCCCCCTTGCCGGGGAACGGCAGCCCGGGCTTATGCTGGTTGCTGCTGGTGACCGAGCCAGTGGAGGGATCCGTGGTCAGCACCATCTGCTGGGTGGCCCCGAGCGTCAGGGGGCCATTGATGGGCAATGTTGCAGGGGGAAACGATTTGGGCAACGCGGCCACATTGAGCGGGTCACACACCTGCCCGGCTACCGGTGGCAGCTTGGGGTGAGTGCGGTATTGGGGATCCAGATACTTCTGATGCTTGGCATCAAGGAATGCCCCCTTCCCACCATAGTTCAACTTGTCGCCAGCAATGCTTGTGCCATGACCCATAGAGACATCACCATTGATCGCAACAGCTCCGGCAATATGCCCCCCTTGCAAGGCAAAATTTCCACTCCCGTTCACGCTGCCCTCAACCCTGACGACCCCATCAGAGGGAGAAATGGTGATATCGCCGCCAGCAAGTACATTACCCGCAACAGGTGAAGAGCCGTTCAAGGTCACCGAGCCGGTCGCCCGCACATCACCCCAGATGGGGGAGTGCCCGGCGAGCACTACATTGGCCTTGTCGCTGACGGTCGCCACCTTGGCGTTTTGCCCTTGATTAAGAGTCCCGGAAACAGACTCCTTGTACGCCCCCTTGCGCGAGTCGTAGCTGTCGATAAAACCGCTACCGGAGAGGCTCAACCCTTCACACGCCACCACTGAATCCTGAAAGATGAGATTGCCGGGCTCGCGCTTAAGGGCAAACAGGGCGTTGAGGCTGGCATTACCCTCCAGATAGCGGCCATGGCTCTGCAACGCCAGCTTGCTGCCGGCGGAGGCATCCAGCTGTTCGATGCTAAAGCGGCTACCCGCCATGGCCCCTTCGCCCTTGCTTGGCACCTTCTGCACCAGCTGAGCCCACTCTATCCGCGGTTCGGCGCCAAGGGCCTGATGCAGGGCACGATAACTCTCGTTCATCCCCTGCTCGGCACTGAGCTGCGCATTGATCTTCTTGTGAAAATTGCCGCTCAGGCGAGTTTGCAACTGGTTCTCCTGAATGCTGGTAAACACCAGCAGACTCGACAGCAGGCTCACCACCAGCACCACCAGCAGTACGGCTCCCCGCTGCCCCTGCAATCCCTTGTTCATCCCGCTCCCCCTGCTGTGGCGTTGGCACCGGATGTGGCCAACGCTGCCGCCCAGACCGCCTTGCGGCGGGCCACCTGCACCTCTACTCCGGGTGCCAGATAGCTGGGCAGCCCTTCGGGCAAGATGCGGATATTGACCAGTGCACCCTGCTGGCCGAATTCAAGATCCTGAAGATGGGCCAGCAACAGGCGCGGGCCATCTCCGTCATCGCAACTGAGTACCGGCGGCGTGAAGCGGTACTGCTCGGTAAAATCGGCGGTTTTCTGGTTGCCAAGGCAGGAGAGCACCTGACTGCCCCCCTCTACCTTGAAAGCCAGCGTCAGGCGATCAGGAGTGACCGCAATTAGCTGATCCGCCTGCTTGATGCTGTTGGTAAAGGTGAGAGTGGCAAAGCGCAGCACTTCGTTCGCCTGCTCCAGCGCCTTGCTCTGCTCGACCGTGCTCTTGATTGGGGCGTAACCGGCAAAAATCGCCAGCATCAACATCAGACCGAGCACCATGGAGATCATCAGCTCGACAAGACTGACACCTAGTTGCCGGGAGGGGATGCTCAGCATAAAGGCGGAAATCCTGCGTTCAGCTCCACCCGCTTGGCGCCGGAGACCCGCTCATCCTGCCACTCGATAGCGACCACAAAGTTGTCGCTATAACGGTTCGGTAGCACCAGCCGATGACCCTCGTGCAGGGTGAAGCGTGCAAGAAAATCGGCCTGGGTGAACCGCTCGGGCTTGCGCTGCACTTCACACAGCGAACTCCAGATCTGCTCCACGCTGTTGCTCGCCTCGATCGTGGCCAGCGTGCTCTGCAAGCTGTAATGCGCCTGCTGCAACGAGACCACCTGCCCCTTGGCGAGACCGAGAAACACCATCACCGCCAACACCATGGAAACCATGATCTCCACCAGATTGAAGCCCTGCTGGCGGGCAAGTGCGGCGTATCTCATGAGCAGCTCCCTTGCAGCAGCTGGCCGCTCGGGGCCACGCAAAGGACCCGCTGCTCACCGAGGCGATTGGCCAGAATGATCTCGGCGTGGCTGCTGCTGCCGGTTGGCGCGATCTGGATCGGCTCAAACGGCTTGATCACCACGCCGCCACCGGGAGCCGATGCCTGACGCAACCGCTGGCTGTCGGCCATCACCTCCCAGCCACCGTTCTCGGTGCCCTGCAGTACCACCGGCAGGGTCAGCTTGACCGCTTCGCTGCGGGCAAAGCGGTAGGCAGACGCGAGCTCGGTCGCGCTGCGATCGAGCCGTTCGGCCGCGAGGCGCTGACTCATGGAGGGCAACCCGACCAATAGCAAGATGGCGGCGATGCCGACCGTGATCATCAACTCAATCAGAGTAAATCCGCGCACGTTCATCTTATGATCCCCAGCAGTCATGGCGATTGGCCGCGCGATAACCGGTCTGATCGAGGGTCAGAGTGCCGCACTCATCCTGTTGTCGCGTCGTTGGAATGGCTTTGAGCAGGTAGTCGCCAGCATCTTGCTGGCTGTAGCTGAACTGGTAGAAATCCGTGTTGGAAGGGGTGGCAAACGTGTCGGGATAACGGCCCTGTTGGGTATAGATACGTTCGAGGGCGAGCGCCTGCTCCAGCAATTGCTGCTGCGCTTCGTAACGACGTCCCTGTTGCAGATAACCCTGATACGCTGGCAACGCGATGGCCGCGAGAATGCTGACAACCGTCATGGCGATCAACAACTCGATCAGACTAAAGCCCCGGCAATGGCGCCATGCCTTACAGTCGTTCACTTATCATCCTTGGCAAGTGTTGTTGTTATTGGTCGGCCTAAGGCCGCAGATGTGATGACTTAATAATCATCAAAAATTAACTGACTCGATTGAACAACACAAAATCACCACACTCAATGTAAAAAAGATAGTTATGTGATCTGTTATTAATTTTTAAGCAGTTTTCACCGCCACTAATCTCGCCAAGCAAATAAAGCTAGGCCAATCGACATCCGTTATGCCCCCTTCTATCGAGCCGCGACATATGGACAACAACGGAGCGAAGAGTGAAACCCAACCGTGCAATAAAAGAGCAAAAAAACCTTTGGCCAATTTTTGCTATCCCTGTCCGTTTCTGGCTAGTAACGGCCTCCGCGCCCCCTTACTCTCTTGCCATCTATTCCAGCAAAGCTGCCAACACCATGAATGCAAAGCACAGCCCTGAGTCGTCACCGGATGAGGTGATCAACACCCTCAGCCGCGAGCAGTGTCACGCCGCACGGCTCGCCCGCGATGCTCGCTTCGATGGCCGCTTCTTTACCGGCGTGCTCTCGACCGGCATCTACTGCCGGCCTGTCTGCCCGGCACGGCCACCGCACGAGCACAATGTGCGCTACTTCCAAAGCGCCGCGGCCGCCGAGCAGTATGGGCTGCGACCCTGCCTGCGCTGCCGCCCTGAGCTGGCCCCCGCCGCCCGTGGCGATCTGCCGGTTGAACTGGCACATCTGCTGGCACGCATCGATCGCGGCGAGCTGGCGGAGGGCACGCTCGCTGAACTCGCCACTGAGGCCGGGATCAGCGAACGCACGCTACGCCGCCAGTTCGAGCAACATCTCGGCGCCTCACCAAAACAGGTGGAGCAGACGCGCCGCCTGCTGCTCGCGAAACGGCTGCTGACCGAAACCCGGCTCCCCATCACAGACATCGCGTTTGCCGCCGGATTTGCCAGCATCCGCCGCTTCAATGACGCCTGGCTCAACGCCTACGGACTGGCCCCGCGAAACCTGCGCCAACAAGAGGATCATGCGCCAGAGCACATGAGCGCGCAGCCGCGCGGCGCAACCCTGACACTGCAACTGCCCTACCACCCCCCATATGACGTGGCGGCCATGCTGGCGTTCTATCGGCTCCGGGCGATCCCCGGGCTGGAGCAGGTGGATGGTGAGGTGTATGAGCGGCGCTACCGGGTCGGTGATCAGGTCGCGTTGGTGCGTATCGCGCAGGGCAAGGGGCATAGCCTGCAGCTTACCGTCCATGATCTGCCGCTCGCAGCACTGCCCGATCTGCTCTATCGGGTGCGCCGGATGTGGGATCTCGATGCCGACATGCAGCGGATCGGTGATCTGCTCGGTCAGGACCCGCTGCTCGCCCGCTTGCAGGCGCGCTGGCCCGGTGTACGGCTGCCGGGTGGCTGGGACGAATACGAGGTGATGCTGCGCGCCATCGTCGGCCAGCAGGTGTCGGTCAAGGGAGCCATCACCATACTCGGGCGACTGGTGGCCCGCACCGAGGCGCAATTCGGGGTGGCGCAACTACCGACCCCCGCCCAGTTGTGCGAACTCGATCTCGACGGCATCGGCATGCCCGGCAGTCGCATTCGCACCCTGCGCGGCGTGGCACAGGCGCTGGCCAGTGGCGAGCTGACCCTCACGACAGCCAGTGACGAGCAGTTGCTGGCGCTGCCGGGCATAGGCCCCTGGACGGTCTCTTACTGGCGGCTGCGCTGCGGGCTAGATACCGATGCCTTCCCCACCTCCGATCTGGTGCTGCAAAAGGCGCTCGGAGGCGGGGCCAAGCTGCCGGTGAAAGAGGTGTTGGCGCAAAGCGCCGCCTGGCAACCGTGGCGCAGCTATGCGGCCAGCTGGCTGTGGCACGCCATGAGCGAAGCGCCCGATTTGCTGCTCCGTGCCACTGGCAACGAACAACAGCCAGATACCCAACAACAGGAGATAACACCATGATCCGCTACGATATTCTGCCGACCCGCTGCGGCGATCTGCTGGTCGCCATCAATGAATCCGGTCTGGTGCACGTGGACTTTGTGGCGGGCCTGCGGGCACTGCCCGATATGAGTGGCTGGCAGCAAGATCACGAAGCGCTGGCTCCCTTCCTCGCCGAATTTGACGCCTATTTTGCCGGTCGCTTGCAGCGCTTCTCCCTGCCCCTTGCCGCCCGTGGCACCGCCTTTCAGCAGGCGGTATGGCAAGCGTTGTGCGACATCCCCTACGGCGAGACCCGCAGCTACAGCGATATCGCTCGCACCATCGGCAAACCCGATGCGGTGCGGGCAGTGGGCGCGGCGAATGGCCGCAATCCGCTCTCGATCATCGTCCCCTGCCATCGGGTGATCGGCCAAAACGGCAGCCTGACCGGCTATGCGGGGGGATTGGAGATTAAAAAAGCACTGCTGGCGCTGGAGAGGGGCAATTAAAGGAGTCTGAGTAGAGCACCTGCGATAAAAAATTGCCCCTTTTCCAGATGGAGAAAGGGGCTCATTGATCAGCGTTTCAGGCTGCCCATCACATGCATTTCGCAGCGGTTACAGTCAAAACGCAGGCGGAAGGAGTCTTTACCCATCTTGAGTTCCAGCGGCTCGGCCTTGAGACCTGGCACCTCGTTCGGACAGAGGTTCTGGCTGTAGCGGATGCAGTGCTTGGTGATCATCAGCACCACTTCCCGCTCCTCCTTGTTCGCCTCATAGGCGGGAGCAATCCGCTCCACCCCGTGTTCGCGGAAGAACTGCTCGGCCGCGCTGTTTAGCACATTGCCAAGGTAGGAGAGACGGTGCTGGGGATAGTTGATATCCCGCAGGGCGATACGTCGCTCGGGGCGCTGGTAGCTGGCCACGCGTGCGGCCTCCAGCGCAGCGATGCCATCCCGGCGCAAGCCATTGAGCTGTGATGCGGCGATAAATAGCGGGTGAGTGAATGCCAACTCAATCTTGCGCGCCACAAACAGGGTATTGCCGAGCTTGCCAAGTTGATCCCGCGCCTGTTGCAGCGCCCGCTCCGGATTGTCGGCAGGTTGTTTGTCACAGGGAAGCGTCACCACGGCACTGATGCCCTGCTCGTCGGTGAGCGTGAGGCTCACGCCCTCATCGCACTCTGCCAGCACCATATCGACCCGGATACGGCGATCCGCGCTCGCCTTCTCCAGCATCTTGCTGAACGCCTGATCGTGGTTGCGGTAGATTTCTGTCCCCACCTTCAGCCCCGGCATGCGTTCTGACAGGAGTAACTGCTTACCTTCGACTTTGTTGAGACGCATCCCCACCAGCTCGTTATTCGGCTTGAAGAAGCCCAAACCGTCGCCGTTGTTGAGGGTGACCTGTTTGCCATCAATCTCGATGCCGTCACGGGTCACCTTGGTGACACGCCCCAGCGGTTCGCCCACATATTTCGGGCTTTTGGTGGAGTCGATCCCCTGCTGGCGACCATGGAGGAAGTAATCGGTGCTGCCGCGGTTGAAGCTCTTTTTGGGGTCAGGCGTGAAGCTGTAGCTGCAACGGCCAGCAGAGGCAGCCACCAGATCGGAGCGACTATCGAGAATGGCGTCCAGCTTCTGGCGATACCAGGCGGTAACGTTTTTGACGTAGTCGAGCCCCTTGAGTCGCCCTTCAATCTTGAAGGAGCGGATCCCCGCCTCGATCAAGGCCTCCAGGTTGTCTGTCTGATCCATATCCTTGAGGGACAGCAGGTGGCTGTCGGCCACCAGCACTTCACCGTCCGGCTTTTGCAGCGAGCAGGGCAGACGGCAGAGCTGGGCACACTCGCCACGGTTGGCGCTGCGGCCGGTACGGGCATGGCTGATATTGCACTGGCCGCTGTAGGAGACACAGAGCGCGCCGTGGATAAAGAACTCCAGCTGCACATTGGTCGCCGCGCTGATCTCGCGGATCTGCGCAAGAGACAGTTCGCGCGCCAGCACCACCTGAGAGAAACCCACATCCTGCAGAAACTTCACCTTCTCCGGCGTGCGGTTGTCGGTCTGGGTACTGGCATGAAGCGCGATGGGTGGCAAATCCAACGCCAGCAGCCCCATATCCTGCACGATGAGCGCATCTGCTCCTGCTTCATAGATTTGGTGGGTCAGCCGCCGGGCCTGCTCCAGCTCATGATCGTGCAGCAGGGTGTTGAAGGCGACAAAGACCTGGGCGCCGAAACGGTGGGCGTGGCGCGCCAGCGCTTCGATATCTTCGATGGTGTTGCCCGCCGCGCTGCGGGCGCCAAAGGCAGGGCCGCCCATGTAGACGGCATCGGCACCATGGTTGATGGCTTCGATGCCGTAGGCGAGGTTCTTGGCCGGAGCCAGAAGCTCCAACCGGTTGTTGTGGCTTAACGGGTGCTTGTTCTGGTGCATGGTCTCGGGATCAGGGCGGACAGCAAATGGGCGCTACTCTAGCCCATTCACCGCCTGCGTGCCTTGATCCCGCTTAAGGTATCCGCAAAATGCAGGATTAGATAACCACCTTGAGTGCCAGCCCGAGCAGCACCAGGCCGCTCACCTTATCGATCACAAAGGATTTGGCTTTAAGCCACGCCAGCACCGGCCCGCGGGAGAGCACCAGCGCCACCAGCACGTACCAGACGGCATCGATCCCGCCCGCGGTGAGCATCATGATGCCCCCTTCGCTCCAGCCGGTATCGGCCCGCACAAACTGGCTGAACAGGGCGATGAAGAAAACCGCCAGCTGGGGGTTAAGGAAGGCAACCATAAAACCTTCAAAGGCCCCTTGCCGACCGCGCAACTGATGTACCTCTTCATTCCCTTCGTCACTGGCTGGTTTTGCCAGCAGGGCTTTCACCCCGAGCCAGGCAAGAAACGCGGCGCCGCCGTAGCGGATCAGATCAAACAGGATCGGTGTCTGGGTGATCAAAATGGAAAGGCCGAGCGCCGTGACCAGCGCATAGATACCAACCCCGAGGCCGTGGCCAAGCGCAGTAGCGACGCCATGCCCCTGCCCGCCCTGCACCGTGTTGCGGATGATCAGCGCCAGACTCGGCCCCGGGCTGATGGCCCCCATCACGCAGATTGCGGCCAGTGCCAGCCAACTCGTCAGTTCCATGCTTTTCCTCTTTTGTGCTCGATATGATGACCTGCACTCAGGGTACGGGCTGAGCCATTATGCCAGTAGTGAAAGTTATGAATAGATTCCATAACCAATGGCTATAACGCCACACAACCGACTGCGGCTAACCGCCGAGATCGAGCAGCTTGCGACTCTCGCCAACGGTGCGTTGCAGATGATCCCGCAGGAAGGGGTAGGCCAGCTCGCGAAACCAGCGGTGGGCTGGATCCTGATGGTGGCGCTGATGCCACAGCAGATGATACTGCTGGTCGCGGGTAGCAAAGGGCAGATCGACAAAGGTGAGCTCATGGCCACAGGAGAGCTGCCAGGCGATATGGGCCGGGGTGGTCATCAGGCAATCGGTGCGCAGCAACACCTCCACTGCCGCCTGAAAGAAGGGAACTCTGGCAAACCAGCGCCGACTCAGTCCCTGCGGCGCCAACACCTGCTCCACCGGGCTGTCCTTGTCGCCTCCCCCGCTCACCTGCAGGTGAGGCCAGGCGAGATAGTCATCGAGACTCAGCGCCTTGCCCGCCAGCGGGTGGTGACGTCCCATCAACACCGCCAGCCGATCTTCCCCCTGATGCAGACCACGGATCTGATCCGGTACCTGCTCGGTGATGGTGGAGACCAGATCCAGCTCGGACTGCCACAACTGCGGCAGCTGACGCTTGTCCCACAGGCTGTACTCCAGCGCCGCCAACGGCGCCTCTTTGGCGAGCGCGGCACAGATATCGGGCAGGATATGCTGGGCCACATAATCGGAGGAGGCGAGCCGAAATACCCGCTCGCAGCGGCTCGGGTCAAATCCGGGCGCCTCGTAGAGCCGCTCCAGCGCACCGAGAGAATCCGCCAGCTGGGCGGCCAACAGTTCGGCCCGTGGCGTCAGCAGCCAGCGTTGCCCCTCCCGCACCAGCAACTCGTCATCAAACTCGCTGCGCAACTGGGCAAGCTGCTTGCTGATGGAGGGCTGACTCAGGTGCAACAGCTCGGCGGCGCGGCTGATATTGCGGGTCTCCAGCAGCACCTTGAGGGTCGGCAACAAGTTGAGATTGGCTCTGAGCAAGGAGATACCCTCATCGGTGGTGAAACGCCTATCTTAGGGCAGATGAGTCCCGCGTTTTAAGCAAAATTTCCAGCCATGTTCCGCGCGTTGCAGCCCTTTGCGACCAGATGGCACAGCTGAGCCCCCTGCACATAACCATGACCACAAGATGACAGTGGTTGTCTCGTACGGCATAATTGCACGATTTTCCGCCCGCGGGCGATCCACTTGAGAAGCGGTAACAAGATGAAATACGCCAATATCACCGGCTGGGGCAAATGCCTGCCTCCCTCCGTGCTGACCAACGACGACCTCAGCACCATCATGGATACATCAGACGAGTGGATCTATCCGCGCACCGGCATCAAGGCCCGCCGGATCTCCCATGTCAGCACCTCGGATCTCGCCACCCTGGCCGGTCGCCGCGCACTGGCCTGCGCCGGTCTGGAAGCCAGCGATCTCGATGGCATCATCCTGGCCACCGCCACCCCGGACAACCTGCTGCCAAGTGCCGCCTCTGCGGTGCAAAAGAAGCTGGGCGCCGTCAACGCCGCCGTGTTTGACCTCAACGCGGCCTGCACCGGTTTCGTCTACTCCCTCTCCGTCGCTACCTCGCTGGTGCAGGCTGGCATGATGAAGAAGGTGCTGGTGATTGGCGCCGAGCGCCTCACCTACCTGCTGGACTGGGCACGCCGCGATACCGCCGTACTGTTTGGCGATGGTGCCGGTGCCGTGGTGATAGAGGCAAGCGAGCAGGAGTGTGGCCTGATCGCCAACAAGCTGGGTTGCGACAGCGAAGCGCGGGAGATCCTGCATGTACCGAACTTCGGTACCGACCGGGTGCGTTTTGCCGATATCGATGGCCTGTTCACCTTCAACTTCGAAGGGCCGGAGATCTTCAAACGTGCTGTGCGCGGCATGGGTGAGGCCACCAGCACTGTGCTGGCGCAGGCCGGTATTGCGCCGGAGCAGGTCGACCTGATCGTGCCGCACCAGGCCAATATCCGCATCATCGAGACCCTCGCCAAACGGATGAATGCGCCGATGGAGAAGGTGATGGTCAACATCGAAAACTACGGCAACACCTCCGCCGCTACCGTACCTATCGCCCTGTGCGAAGCGCTGGAGCAGGGGCGCGTCAAGCCGAATTCCTATCTGCTGACTGCCGCCTTCGGTGCCGGCCTGACCTGGGGCGCAGCCATCATCAAGTGGGGCGATCGTGTTACCCCTATCAACAAGTGCGAGGCCGAGTTGCCACCGTGCGACCAGAGCGCACTGGAACTGATTGCTCACGCCGTCGAAGGGTGTCAGAAGGCCCACGCCAACGAGGCCTGATCCTTATCAGGAGCCTGAATCCTCAGGCTCCTTTCTCCCACACCGTTCTCCCTCCCCCTTCGCAACACTTTTCTAACCTGACCTCTTGAGGCTCCGGCAATGCCCACCACATCCTGAGCAGAGAGCCAACTTCGGCGTGATGAGCCTGAGCGCATAAAAAAGTCCGGCGCCCCAAAGGGCGCCGGACTTTTTACTGCAACCGGAGAATCCGGTTCAGGAGGACAGATTACTCTGCGGCAGGCGCTTCGGCAGCAACCGGAGCATCAGCAGCCGGGGCTGCATCAGTCGGAGCGTTCGCTTCCTTGATGGAGAGACGTACGCGGCCCTGACGGTCCACTTCCAGTACCTTCACCTTGACCACGTCACCGATAGTCAGGTGGTCAGCCACGTTCTGAACGCGAGCATCGGTGATCTGGGAGATGTGTACCAGACCATCTTTGCCCGGCAGGATGTTGACGAATGCACCGAAATCGGCCAGACGGACAACTTTACCTTCATAGATGCGGTTCACTTCGATCTCGGCGGTGATGGCCTCAATGCGACGGATCGCTTCCATGGCAGCTTCGTTGGCCACAGCGGAGATACGTACAGTACCGTCATCATCCAACTCGATGTTGGTGCCGGTCTCTTCGGTCAGCGCACGGATCACGGAACCACCCTTACCGATCACGTCCTTGATCTTCTCAGGATTGATCTTGATGGTGTGGATACGCGGTGCGAAATCGGAGATCTGGGCACGGGGAGCCTGGATTGCTTCATCCATCACTTTCAGGATGTGCAGACGAGCACCACGAGCTTGCTTCAGCGCAATCTCCATGATCTCTTTGGTGATGCCTTCGATCTTGATGTCCATTTGCAGCGCGGTCACACCTTCGGTGGTACCGGCTACTTTGAAGTCCATGTCGCCCAGGTGATCTTCGTCACCCAGAATGTCGGACAGCACGACGAAACCTTCTTCTTCCTTCACCAGACCCATGGCGATACCGGCGACGGAAGCCTTGATCGGCACACCGGCATCCATCAGCGCCAGAGAGGAACCACAGACAGACGCCATGGAGGAGGAGCCGTTGGATTCAGTGATTTCAGACACCACGCGCACCACGTACGGGAACTCAGCAGCACTCGGCATCACGGCAGCAACGCCGCGCTTGGCCAGACGGCCGTGACCGATTTCACGACGCTTCGGGCTACCCATCATGCCGGTCTCACCGACGCAGTATGGCGGGAAGTTGTAGTGTAGCATGAAGCGATCGGCACGGTTGCCGGTCAGCTCGTCGATGTTCTGGGCGTCACGCTCGGTACCCAGGGTCGCAACGACCATAGCCTGGGTTTCACCACGAGTGAACAGGGCAGAACCGTGAGCACGGGGCAATACGCCGGTAGCGACAGACAGGGCACGGATCATTTCCGGATCGCGACCATCGATACGCGGCTCACCACGCACTACGCGGCCACGAACGATGCGGCTTTCCAGGCTGTGGAACTCTTCGCCGATCTTCTTGGCATCTTCTTCCACGCCGGAAGCGATAACTTGCTCAACCACACGACCCTTGATGGCCGCGATGGTTTCGTAACGAACAGCCTTCTCGGTGATGCGGTAGGCTTCACCCAGCTCGGCGCTCGCCAGCTCGGCAACCTTGGCTTTCAGCGCTTCGTTGACGACAGGCGGAGTCCAGTCCCACGGCTTGGTGCCGACGGCAGCGGCAAATTCGTTGATGGCGTTGATAACGGTCTGCATCTGCTCGTGACCGTATACCACGGCGCCCAGCATCACCTCTTCGGAGAGGATGGCCGCTTCGGACTCAACCATCAGTACGGCGTTGGCAGTACCGGCAACAACCAGATCCAGATCGCTCTGTGGCAGTTCGGTGGTGGTCGGGTTCAGCACATACTGACCGTTCATGTAACCCACGCGAGCAGCACCGATCGGGCCGCCAAACGGAATGCCGGAGATGGCCAGCGCAGCAGAGGCGCCGATCATGGCAACGATATCGGGGGAGACTGCCGGATTCACGGACATGACGGTGGCAACCACCTGAACCTCATTGAAGAAGCCTTCCGGGAACAACGGACGAATTGGACGGTCGATCAGACGGGAGATGAGGGTCTCGCCTTCGCTCGGACGGCCTTCACGACGGAAGAAACCACCCGGGATACGACCAGCAGCATAGGTACGCTCCTGGTAGTTGACGGTCAGCGGGAAGAAATCACGGCCGTGATCGGCCTCTTTCTTGCCTACGACGGTCACAAATACACAGGTATCGTCCATGCTGACCATAACGGCCGCAGTGGCTTGACGGGCCATCACACCGGTTTCCAGTGTGACGGTGTGTTGACCGTACTGGAATGACTTAACAATAGGATTCACGTGAATTTCCTTTTTACAATTTGGCTCTTTAAATTCGCGCACAAGTATACTTGATTCGATGCAAAAGGTAAGCGGCGACACAAATTCTGTGAGGATGGCAACAAGCCGCTAAAGAGCAATAAAAAAGGGGAACCCGGAGGTTCCCCTTTTCGCGAAATCTGATGGTCGATTAACGACGCAGACCCAGCTTGGCGATCAGAGCAGCATAACGCTCGGAATCTTTACGCTTCAGGTAGTCCAGCAGCTTACGACGCTGGGAAACCATGCGCAGCAGACCGCGACGACCGTGGTGGTCCTTGGAGTGCTCTTTGAAGTGACCTTGCAGATGGTTGATCTGGGCAGTCAGCAGGGCAACTTGCACTTCGGGGGAACCGGTGTCGTTGGCGCCACGAGCGTGCTCGGCAACGATTTGAGCTTTGATCTCAGCATTTAGAGACATGGTATTACTCCAGTAGAGTGTTTAAAGGTTCACAGCCAATCTCTAATTCAGCCGTGAAATGAGGGCGGTATGATAATCGTCCCTGCCCATTTTCGCAACGAGAAAGAAGCGAGAGAGGGAAAGAGCACGCCGATACCGCCTGAGGATCACTCCTCGTCGTGATAACGTACCAGTCGCTTGGGGGCGACGCGGCCATCATCATCAATCTCGCCAACCCCGATGAACTCGCGCTCCGGGCCGACCGTCATACGAACCTGACCGCTGTGCGGCGCACCCGCCACCTGCACGGCCTGGCCCTGATTCACATAGGCAGCCACAACAGCCAGCATGTTCACCTCGGGCAAGCTTGCCACGGCAGTATCCATCGGCAGCAACAGGGGATCCAGCTGCTCGCGCGGCGGGATGCTCTCGGCCTTGGCCTGCTCGAAAATACACTCGAGCTGCTCCAGAGTCAGCATCCGCTCGTACGGATAGCTGGCCACCTGGGTACGGCGCAACTGGGTCACGTGGGCGCCACAACCCAGCACTTCACCCAGATCATCCACCAGAGAGCGGATATAGGTGCCCTTGCTGCAGTGCACTTCAAGGCGCACTTCATCACCTTCGAAACTCAGCAGTTTGAGCTCGAATACGGTGATGGGACGGGCTTCACGCTCAATCTCGATACCTTCGCGGGCATATTCGTAGAGCGGACGGCCGTTGTGCTTGAGCGCGGAGTACATGGACGGCACCTGCATGATGGGGCCGCGGAACTGGTCCAGCGCCTCAATCAGGGTACCGACAGCCACGTTCACCGGACGGGTGGAGACCACCTCACCATCGGAGTCGCTGGTGTTGGTGCGCTCGCCCAGTTTGGCGGTCACCTCATAGCGCTTGTCCGCTTCCAGCAGATACTGGGAGAACTTGGTGGCCTCACCGAGGCAAATCGGCAGCATGCCGGTCGCCAGCGGATCCAGCGCCCCGGTATGACCGGCCTTGGCAGCGTTGTAAATCCGCTTGACCTTCTGCAACACATCGTTGGAGGTCAGGCCGGTCGGCTTGTCCAGCAGCAGAATGCCGTGCACATCACGGCCCTTGAAACGACGTCTTCGGGTCATCTCAGGCTTTATCCTCAGTCGTGTCATCCGGTGCGGATTCAGCTTCTTCGTCACGGCCGGATTCGGCCATGCGGCGCTTGTCTTCACGCACAGTGTTGGTCACCAGGTTGGAGAGACGCATCCCCTCGACCAGGGTCTGGTCGTAGTAGAAACGCAGCTCGGGCACCACGCGCAGACGCATGGCACTGCCCAGCAGACTACGGATATATCCGGCTGCTTCGGTCAGACCCTGCAAGCCTTCCTTGATGCGCTCGGCATCATTTTCCAGCTGCAAGAAGGTGACGTAAATTTTGGCATAGTTGAGGTCACGGGACACTTCCACATCGGAAACGGTCACCATGCCGATGCGCGGGTCTTTCACCTCGCGCTGCAGGATCAGCGCGATTTCACGCTGGATCTGCTGTCCGACCCGACGGGTCCGGCTGAATTCTCTGGCCATATTCTATCCTGCGATAAAAGGGGGCCGCGGCCCCCTATTTTGTCTAACTCTCGGCTTACAGAGTCCGTTGGATTTCAACAGTCTCGTAAACTTCGATCTGGTCGCCTTCGCGCACGTCGTTGTAGTTCTTGACCGCGATACCACACTCGTAGCCGTTGCGAACTTCGTTGACGTCATCCTTGAAGCGGCGCAGGGATTCCAGCTCGCCTTCATAGATAACCACGTTGTCACGCAGAACGCGGATACGGTTGGAACGCTTGACCACACCTTCGGTAACCATACAGCCGGCAACGGCGCCGAACTTCGGAGACTTGAAGACGCTACGCACTTCAGCCAGACCGATGATCTCCTGACGATACTCTGGGGCCAGCTTGCCGCTCATGGCCTGCTTCACTTCGTCGATCAGGTCATAGATGACGGAGTAGTAACGCAGATCCAGGCTCTCGGATTCGATAACCTTGCGCGCAGACGCGTCGGCACGGACGTTGAAACCAACCAGGATGGCGCTGGAAGCGGCAGCCAGGGTCGCGTCGGTTTCGGTGATACCACCTACGCCGGAACCCACGATCTTCACCTTCACTTCGTCGGTGGAGAGTTTGACCAGCGCATCGCAGATCGCTTCCACAGAACCTTGTACGTCGGCCTTGATCACCACGTTCACTTCGGACACTTCGCCCTCGGTCATGTTAGCGAACATGTTTTCCAGCTTGGCCTTCTGCTGGCGAGCCAGCTTGACTTCACGGAACTTGCCTTGACGGTAGAGCGCCACTTCACGGGCTTTCTTCTCGTCACGGACAACGGTGGCTTCGTCACCGGCAGAGGGAACGCCGGAGAGACCCAGGATTTCCACAGGCAGGGACGGACCCGCTTCCTTGATCTCGCGACCCAGTTCGTCACGCATGGCGCGAACACGGCCGTACTCGAGACCACACAGAACGATGTCGCCCTGACGCAGGGTACCTTCTTGTACCAGTACGGTAGCAACCGGACCACGACCTTTATCCAGGAAGGATTCGATCACGACGCCGTTGGCCATACCGTCAACCACCGCTTTCAGCTCCAGTACTTCAGCCTGGATCAGGATGGCTTCCAGCAGATCGTCGATACCCTGACCGGACTTGGCAGATACGTGCACGAACTGGCAGTCTCCACCCCAATCTTCGGACATGACGTTGTAACGAGCCAACTCGGTCTTGACGCGATCCGGATCCGCTTCCGGCTTGTCGATCTTGTTGACTGCCACAACCAGCGGCACACCGGCAGCCTTGGCGTGCTGGATAGCTTCGATGGTTTGCGGCATCACGCCGTCGTCAGCAGCAACGACCAGAACAACGATGTCGGTCGCCTTGGCACCGCGAGCACGCATGGAGGTAAACGCCGCGTGACCCGGAGTATCCAGGAAGGTGATCATGCCGCTATCTGTCTGAACGTGGTAAGCACCGATATGCTGGGTAATACCACCGGCCTCGCCAGCAGCAACCTTGGCTTTACGAATGTAGTCCAGCAGCGAGGTCTTGCCGTGGTCAACGTGACCCATGATGGTCACGACCGGTGCACGGGGCTTGGCTTCGGAGGTCTCGTCACGATCGGACAGTACCGCCTCTTCCAGCTCGTTCTCACGACGCAGCACAACCTTGTGACCCATCTCCTCGGCGACCAGCTGAGCGGTCTCCTGGTCAATCACCTGGTTGATGGTGGCCATGGCACCCATCTTCATCATCGCCTTGATGACTTCAACTCCCTTGACGGCCATCTTGTTGGCCAGCTCGGCCACTGTGATGGTCTCGCCGATGACAACGTCGCGGTTCACCACGGCAGCCGGCTTGTTGAAGCCATGCTTCATGGCGTTCGGGGTAGCGACCTTGCCACGTTTGCCTTTACGGGCACGCGGATCACGGGAATTGCGATCATTGCGATCATCATCGCGACGACCCGCCTTTTTCGGGGCCTTGACAGCGGCGGCGGCAGTACGGCGGCTGGTCTCTTCTTTGCGATCCAGCTCGTCTTCTGCAGCTTGCGCATGCTTGTTGGTAGTCAGGTGATAATCGCTGCTCTCTTTTGCACGAGCGGCTTCTTCTTCAGCCCAGCGGGCTGCGTTCTGTTCCGCCATGATGCGAGCCTCTTCGGCTTTCTTCGCGGCGAGTTCTTCAGCTTTTTTCAAAGCTGTCTGTTCCTGTTGGCGCTTCAGTTCTTCTGCTTCGCGCTTGGCCATCTTTTCTGCCTCTTGCTGAGCTGTGCTACTGGCTGCTTTGGCGGGCTGTTGAGCCTGTCGAGCCTTTTGTTGTGCCTCGATCCGCGCCTTTTCCTCAGCTTCACGACGAGCCTGCTCAGCCTCACGGCGAGCCTTCTCTTCAGCGTCGAGGCGAGCCTTCTCTTCGGCTTCGCGACGAGCTTTTTCTTCTGCTTCCAAACGCGCTTTTTCCTCGGCTTCCGCCTGACGCTGTTCTTCTTCCAGCGCCGAGCGTCTTACATAGGTGCGAGATTTGCGAACTTCCACCTGCACTTCTTTGTTCTTGCCGCCGGTTCCCTGAACACTGATGGTGCTCTTGGTCTTGCGCTGCAAAGTCATGCGGGCAGGAGCGGCGACCTCGTCACCTCCATGCTGTTTCTTCAGGTGTGCCAGCAGAGTCTGCTTTTCAGACTCGCTGACCATGTCGTCGGCCTTGCTCTTGCTGATACCGGCATCGACAAACTGCTGGAGAAGACGATCAACCGGTGTGTCGATGTCAGTGGCAAGTTGTTTGACTGATACTTCTGCCATTCATTTTCCTCCGTTTGATCTTACTTAAGACTGCTCTTCTCCGAACCAACAGATATTGCGAGCAGCCATAATGAGCTCACCCGCCTTCTCGGCAGTCAGCCCTTCAATACCAGCAAGGTCATCAATACCTTGCTCAGCCAAATCTTCCAGGGTGCCCACGCCGCGGCCCGCCAGAGCGTATGCCAGTTCACGACTCAGACCGTTCAGATTGAGCAGCTCTTCGGACGGCTCGACGCCATCAAAGGACTCCTCTTTGGCCAGCGCCTGGGTAGTCAGGGCATCTTTGGCACGCTTGCGCAGCTCTTCGACCATGTCTTCATCCAGACCGTCGATAGCCAGCAACTCGTTGACCGGTACGAAGGCGATCTCTTCCAGGGTCGAGAAGCCCTCTTCCATCAGCAGACCGGCGAAATCGTCATCGATATCCAGGGTGCTGGTGAACAGGTTCATGATGCGGTCGTTCTCGGCCTGGTGCTTGGCACGCATGTCCTCAACGGTCATCACGTTCAGCTCCCAACCGGTCAGCTGGGAGGCCAGACGCACGTTCTGACCATTGCGACCGATGGCCTGGGCCAGGTTGGCAGCTTCCACGGCGATATCCATGGTGTGGTTGTCTTCATCAACTATGATGGAGGCCACATCGGCAGGTGCCATGGCATTGATCACGTACTGGGCCGGGTTGTCATCGTACAGCACGATGTCTGCACGCTCACCGCTCAGCTCTGCGGAGACAGCTTGCACACGGGCACCACGCATACCGATACAGGCACCGATCGGGTCGATACGACGATCGTTGGTCTTCACCGCAATCTTGGCGCGGGAACCCGGGTCACGGGCAGCGCCCATGATTTCGATCATCTCTTCGCCGATCTCCGGTACTTCGATACGGAACAGCTCTTTCAGGAAGTCCGGGCTGGAACGGCTGACAAACAGCTGGGAACCACGGGCTTCTGGACGTACTGCGTAGAGCAGGCCACGGACACGGTCGCCCGGGCGGAAGGTTTCACGCGGCAGCATGTCATCACGGAAGATCACGGCTTCAGCATTGCTGCCCAGATCCAGAATGACGTTGTCGCGGTTGCTCTTCTTGACCACACCACTGATGATGGTGCCTTCTTTATCTTTAAACTGATCAACTACTTGTGAACGCTCCGCTTCGCGCACTTTCTGCACGATAACCTGCTTGGCGGTCTGGGTAGTGATACGGTCGAAGGTGACAGAGTCGATCTGGTCTTCAACATATTCACCGACCTGGATATCCGGCTGATCAATCTGAGCAGCTTCCAGGGTAATCTCGGCGTAAGGGTTCTCCATCGCGGCTTGATCTGCGATTACCAGCCAGCGGCGATAAGTGTCGTAGTCACCGGTCTTGCGATCGATTTCGACCCGAACTTCAATCTCGCCTTCATATTTCTTCTTGGTCGCAGTCGCCAGCGCGGTTTCCAGAGCCTGGAAGATCTTCTCGCGGGGTACCGCTTTCTCGTTGGATACTGCGTCAACGACCAGCAAAATCTCTTTATTCATATCCGATAGCCTCGTTAACCAAAGTTCGGCACTATGTTCGCTTTTTGGATATTGGTGAAAGCCAACACGTCGTCCTTACCATCTACTGTCAGGGTGATCATGTCGCCTTGCACAGCTTTGATTACGCCTTTGAACTTGCGGCGGTTGTTTGTTGCCATCCGAAGCGTTACCGCCGCCTCTTGGCCAACGTATTTTTCGAAATGGGCAACCTTGAACAGGGGACGATCCAGGCCTGGGGAGGATACCTCGAGGTAGTACTCCTCGGTGATGGGATCTTCGACGTCCATGATGGCGCCAACCTGATGGCTGACCTCAGCACAGTTCTCGACAGTCACACCCTGCTCGCCGTCGATATAGACACGCAAGGTGGAGTGTTTACCCGCGCGGATAAACTCAATACCCCAAAGTTCAAAACCCAAGGCAACGACCGGAGCCTCGAGCAGATCGGTCAAACGTTGTTCCAACGTAGCCAAAGTCACCCTCCGAAAAACAAAAAAAGGGCATAAAGCCCAGATAGATATCGATTCAGAGTAAATTGCACATAACAAAAAGCCCCGATGTCAAATCGGGGCTTGGCGCTTTACCCTGATTGTCGCCTCGCAGCGACCGCCTTCCTGAGCGTAGGAAATGCGTGAAATTTGGTTGCGGGGGCCGGATTTGAACCGACGACCTTCGGGTTATGAGCCCGACGAGCTACCATGCTGCTCCACCCCGCGTCCGAAATCGTGCGAGATTATAGCCACTTCACTCTCTCGATACAAGACTGACTGGCTATAATAAACTCGGTTTCCCGAGCTCACTGCTTAATTGGTGCCGTGGGCGGGACTCGAACCCGCACACCCTAGAGCACTACCCCCTCAAGATAGCGTGTCTACCAATTCCACCACCACGGCAAAACTCTTACTCGGGAACGTCAGTATCTTTCTTCACTGGCAATTTGGTCTGCTCAACCTGTTGGGTTTGTTGCAGATTCTCCCACTCACTACCCTGCTTGACCTTGTTGCTGGACATAGATCCGAGCACTAGGCTGATAACGAAAAACAGAGTAGCCAAGATTGCTGTTGTTCGGGTCAGGAAACTGCCTGAACCACCGGAGCCGAATACTGTGTTCGATGCCCCTGCGCCGAAGGAGGCGCCCATATCAGCCCCTTTACCTTGCTGAATCATCACCAGACCAATCAGAGCCAGTGAAACCAGCAGATAAACGACTAAAAGAATCTCGTACATTTAACTTGCACCCTTTGCCGCTTCAACAATTCCTAAAAACGCATCGCTATCGAGGCTTGCTCCGCCAATCAGTCCGCCATCAATGTCGGGCTGTGCAAACAAATCTCTCGCGTTGCTCGGCGTTACGCTCCCACCATAGATGATTCTAACTTTCTCACCTATTACCGGAGTATCCTCCGCCAAGCGACCACGTATAAAGGAATGAACCTCTTGTGCCTGCTCGGGTGTGGCGCATTTACCTGTACCTACAGCCCAAATCGGCTCGTAGGCGATGATAGCATTATCGAAAGCCATCGCGCCATTTTTCTCTATGACGATATCCAGCTCTTCAGCGATCACCTCGAAGGCTCTTCTCGCCTGCCTAGCCGCACCTGATTCACCTAAACAGAGGATGGGAATCAAGCCTGCCGCTCTGGCTGCCGCAAATTTCTCTGCGACGATAAAACTGGTCTCACCAAAGAGACGCCTGCGCTCGGAGTGCCCTACCAATACGTAACGACACCCTGCCTCAACCAGCATCTGACACGAGATTTCTCCAGTGTAAGCGCCAGTAGCGTGCTGACTCACATTCTGAGCCCCCAACTTTATTACTTTCTGCTCGTTGAGCAGTGAAGCGCTAAAGTCGAGATGCACATGGGAAGGACAGAGAACCACATCTACTTTTCCGTCAACGCCGTTTAGGCATTGACTCGTAAACTGCTCTAACTGCGACCTACTACCGTGCAACTTCCAGTTGGCTGCTACAAACGGCTTGCGATGTCCCATCGGCAACTCCCTTGCGAAAGCGGGGCTGATAATATCCAGAGGATGCTCAGCTGACAAGTGCTATTTTTAAATTTTTGAATCGTTTGAACAAGATACAACCAGGGCGGCTAAAAAGCCGCCCTGGTTGTTCATTAAAACGCCGATTCAACCTGCTTGGCGATGCGCTGAGCCATGTCACGCACCTGCTGTTCATGCTCCCCTTCGACCATGACCCGGATCAGCGGTTCGGTACCTGATTTACGCAACAGTACGCGACCACGACCAGCCAGCTCCTGTTCCACCTTGGCAACCTCAGCCATGACAGCATCAGCGGCCAGCGGATCCTTGCCTTCGGCAAAACGAACATTCACCAGTACCTGCGGGAACTTGTTCATGCCGGAGCGCAGCTTGGCAAGCGGCATCTCGGCACTGCGCATGGCAGTGAGCACCTGCAAAGCGGCTACGATGCCATCACCCGTAGTGGTTTGATCAAGACAGATAATGTGGCCGGAGTTCTCGCCACCGATGCGCCAGCCCTTCTCTTCCATCATCTCCAGCACATAGCGGTCACCCACCTTGGCACGGGCAAACGGAATGCCCAGGGTTTGCAGCGCCAGCTCCAGACCCATGTTGGCCATCAGAGTGCCGACGACACCGCCTTTGAGGCGACCATTGCGCAGAGCATCGCGCGCGATGATATAGAGCACTTCATCACCGTCGATGAGATAGCCGGTATGGTCGACCATGATCAGACGGTCACCATCGCCATCAAAGGCAACCCCCAGATCGGCCTTGCACTCCAGCACCTTGGCAACCAGTGCGTCAGGCGCAGTCGAGCCGACACCATCGTTGATGTTGAGACCATCCGGGGCACAGCCCATTGTGATCACTTCAGCACCCAGCTCGCGGAAAACCGACGGCGCAATGTGGTAAGTAGCGCCGTGGCCACAGTCGACCACCATTTTCACCCCATCCAGATTCATGTGGGAGGGGAAGGTGCTCTTGCAAAATTCGATATAGCGACCGGCAGCATCATCAATGCGCACCGCTTTGCCAAGTTCGGCAGACTCGACACACTTGAGCTCGTGATCCAGCTCGGCTTCGATAGCCAGCTCGACATCATCGGGCAGCTTGGTGCCATCGGCGGAGAAGAACTTGATGCCGTTGTCGTAGAAGGGGTTGTGGGAAGCGCTGATGACGATGCCGGCCTCGGCACGGAAAGTGCGAGTCAGGTAGGCAACCGCCGGCGTGGGCATGGGCCCCATCAGAATGGCTTTAAGGCCTGCCGCGGAGAGCCCCGCTTCCAGCGCGGATTCCAGCATGTAACCGGAGATGCGGGTATCTTTGCCAATCAGCACCTTTTTGGTGCCCTTCTTGGAGAGCACCTTGCCGGCAGCCCAACCCAATTTCATTACAAAATCAGGGGTGATCGGGTATTCGCCAACCTTGCCGCGCACACCATCGGTACCGAAATACTTTCTTGCCATTGTCTGTTCTCTTTATTATCTGGAAATAAAATCTTGTCCCGTCATTGCCAGCCAACCGACGCGCAATGCGTCCATGGTCTCCCTTACATCGTGTACCCTGATGATGCGAGCCCCATGCTGCATACCGATAAGGGCGCATGCCAGACTGCCCGCCAGACGCTCATCCACCGGACGGCCCAGCAAGTTGCCTATCATAGACTTTCGCGACATCCCCACCAATAGCGGCAGGTCATAATCAAGTAGTTCCTTTTGAGCCGCCAACAACCGATAGTTGTGTGCAAGGGTCTTGCCAAAGCCATATCCCGGATCCAGCAACAGCTCTTCACGACGGATCCCGACCGCCAGACAAGCCGCAATACGCTCATCAAAGAAGGCGCGTACCTCCCCGATCAGGTCGTCATAGTGCGGCTCGACCTGCATCGTTCGCGGCTGCCCCTGCATATGCATCAGACAGACCGGAACCCGCGCTTCGGCCGCGGCTTGCAGTGCTCCAGGTTCTTGCAGTGCCCGCACATCGTTGATCAGATGGGCTCCCGCCTTGCAACCCTCCCGCATCACAGCCGCTTTGGAGGTATCGAGGGAGATCATCACATCCAGCTCACGGGCCATCTGCTCCACGACAGGAATGACCCTGTCCAGCTCCTCCTGCTCGCTCACATCGGGCGCACCAGGGCGGGTTGACTCGCCACCGATGTCAATGAGGGTCGCACCGTCAGAGACCATCTGGCGCGCATGAGCCATTGCCCGTTCAAACTGGTTGAAATTACCGCCATCGGAGAAGGAGTCGGGCGTCACATTGAGGATCCCCATCACATGGGGACGATCGAGAGAGAGGCTAAGCCCCTTGCTGGTTAACTGCATTTTCACGTCCATCTGATAAAGAAAAACCCCGGGCAAGCCCGGGGTTTGGAGAGTCACGATTATTTGGCCGGAGCGTCGTTGGCTTTGTCGATAGTGACATCCGCCACCGGTGCAGCCTCATCGGCAGGCTTGGCCTCGGCAGCCACGGTGGAACCGCCTTGCGGGGTATCACCGTGCTCGTCATGCCAGTTGCTCGGAGCACGAACCTCGCGACGCGCCATCAGATCATCGATCTGTTTGGCGTCGATGGTTTCATACTTCATCAACGCATCTTTCATGCTGTGCAGTACATCCATGTTATCCAGCAGGATCTGCTTGGCGCGGTCGTAGTTGCGATCAATGACCTGCTTCACCTCAGCATCGATGATGCGCGCAGTGTCGTCGGACATGTGCTTGGCCTTGGCCATGCTGCGACCGAGGAACACCTCGCCATCTTCTTCCGCATAAAGCATCGGGCCGAGACGCTCGGACATACCCCACTGGGTCACCATCTTGCGTGCAATCTCGGTGGCTCGCTCGATGTCGTTGGACGCGCCGGTCGAGACCTTCTCGGCACCGTAGATCAACTCTTCCGCCAGACGACCGCCATACAGGCTGGAGATCATCGACTCCAGATGCTGCTTGGAGTGGCTCCAGCGATCCTGCTCAGGCAGGTACATGGTCACACCCAGCGCACGGCCACGCGGAATAATGGAGACCTTGTAAACGGGATCATGATCCGGAACCACGCGACCGATAATGGCGTGACCGGCTTCATGATACGCAGTCATCTCCTTCTCGGACTCTTTCATCACCATGGAGCGACGTTCCGCACCCATCATGATCTTGTCCTTGGCCTTTTCGAACTCAGCCATGGAGACTACTCGGCGACTTTCGCGAGCAGAGAAGAGGGCAGCTTCGTTGACCAGGTTGGCCAAATCCGCACCGGAGAAACCGGGTGTACCACGGGCAATCAGCGCCGGATTGACGTCATCCGCCAACGGAACTTTGCGCATGTGCACTTTCAGGATCTGCTCGCGACCACGGACATCCGGCAGACCGACCACAACCTGACGGTCGAAACGGCCCGGACGCAGTAGTGCCGGATCCAGTACGTCAGGACGGTTGGTGGCAGCGATGACGATGATGCCTTCATTGCCTTCAAAGCCATCCATCTCGACCAGCATCTGGTTAAGGGTCTGCTCACGCTCATCGTGACCACCGCCCAGACCGGCGCCACGCTGGCGACCGACCGCATCAATTTCATCGATGAAGATGATGCAGGGGGAGGATTTCTTGGCCTGCTCGAACATGTCACGTACCCGGGAGGCACCGACACCCACGAACATCTCCACGAAATCAGAACCCGAGATGGTGAAGAAGGGCACCTTGGCCTCACCCGCAATGGCCTTGGCCAGCAGGGTTTTACCGGTACCGGGAGGACCTACCAGCAGTACGCCAGTCGGGATCTTGCCACCCAGTTTCTGGAATTTGCTCGGGTCGCGCAGATAGTCGACCAGCTCCTTCACCTCTTCCTTGGCTTCATCGCAACCAGCTACATCGGCAAAGGTAGTCTTGATCTGATCTTCACTCATCAGGCGAGCCTTGCTCTTGCCAAACGACATGGCGCCTTTGCCACCGCCGCCCTGCATCTGACGCATGAAGAAGACCCAGACACCGATCAGCAGCAACATCGGGAACCAGGAGATGAAGATAGAGGTCAGCAAAGACGGCTCTTCCGGCTTCTCGCCCATCACCTTGACGTTGTGATTGAGCATATCGTTGAGCAGCTGGGGATCCGGCGCCGGGATGATGGTGGTGAATCGTTCACCAGTACGCTTGACGCCATTAATGACCTTACCGTCCATCCGCACTTCACGGATCTGATCTTGGGTCACCTCTTTAACGAAGCTGGAATAGTCCAGCTGGCGACTGATGGTATCGCTGGGGCTGAAGCTATTGAACACCGACATCAATACGACGGCGATGACCAGCCACAGGATTAAGTTTTTCGCCATGTCACTCAAATCAGTAACCTCGCAGACTGACAGTTAACGATGAAGGTTAGGGTACTACAGTTTAAAACCGGTAGCCACAATGTAGACTTCCCGTGATCTGGCGCGGGATGAGTCTGGTTTACGAATTTTAACGGCGGAGAAAAGTTTCCGAATTTCATTCAGATAGGCATCAAAGCCCTCCCCCTGAAACACCTTCACCACAAAACTGCCGTCACTGCGCAATACCTGATGACACATGTCCAGAGCCAACTCGACCAGATACATGGCACGAGCCTGATCCACCTGCTGGGTGCCGCTCATGTTGGGGGCCATGTCGGACATCACGACATCGACCTTGTCGGGTCCGACTCGCTCCAGCAAGGCACCGAGTACAGTTTCCTCCCGAAAGTCCCCCTGCAGGAAATCGACACCGGCAATGGGATCCATAGGCAGAATATCGCAGGCGATGACCCGACCCGATTCGCCAACCTGCTCGACCGCGAATTGGGACCAGCCGCCGGGGGCAGCCCCCAAATCCACTACCGTCATGCCATTTTTCAACAGGCGGTCTTTGCCCTGGATCTCGTCGATCTTGAAAACAGCACGGGAACGCAGCCCCAATTTCTGGGCTTTTTTGACGTATTGATCGTCGAAATGTTCTTTTAACCAGCGGGTGGAGCTGGCGGAACGTTTTTTCTGGGTCATGATAATCGGCTTTAAAAAACCACAAGGGTTATTAGTATTAAGGGCTAAGTGGGGGTAGAATACGCCCCTTTCAACCCTGACTTATGAAGAAATTGCGATGATTCTCAACAATAAACAGAAACAGTACCTCAAGGGCCTTGCCCACAGCCTCAAGCCTGTCGTCCTGCTGGGTCAGCACGGTCTGACCGAAGGTGTACTGGCGGAGATCGATCTGGCGCTGAACCATCACGAGCTGATCAAGGTTAAGGTTGCCTCTGAAGATCGCGAGATGAAACAACTGGTTATGGATGCCATCGTCCGTGAAACAGGCTCTGTAAAAGTACAGAGCATGGGTCATGTGCTGACCATCTATCGTCAGGCCAACGAACCCAAAATCCAGCTGCCTCGCAAGTAAAAGGAAAGAGCATTGCTCTTTCCTTATTTCACTTCTTCCCGAGTCGCTTGCCACAGTAGTCGCCAAGCCCTTAACCTGCGATGAATAGTTTCGGACACGCGCCATGGCTCACCATCCTATTCTGACCGACGATGAACTGACCATGTTGCGGGAGCTGGGATGCTCGGAGGCGACCCACCTTCTGAGCGGACATCTCGACAACCCCATGCTTGGCTTGCTGCAAAAAGCCGAACAGCTGGTATTGGAAGCCCGCTATGCAGGCCATCAGTTGCGATTCCCCCTCACCTTTATCCAGAGAGAAGATGGCTTTGTCGAGCCTCGGCTCGCTGCGCCAGTGATCCGGGAGCTGGGGTTTGCCCAGCCAAGAGCTTGGAGACTTGCCCAGAAAGCGACACTGCAAACAGCTCATGGAGTACTCCAAGTGCTGAGCCTTTCGCTCAATGGCCTCATCGTGGAAGATCTGCCCACAGATATGATGGCGGATACTACCTTGCAGGGAACTCTGCAGATCGCCACAGAGGCGCCATTTCCCTTGCAGGCCAGGCTGGTGAGACGGGTCAAATCTAATGCAGACCGTGCAACTTGGGCACTCAGTTTCCAGATGAGCGAGGCAAACATAGAGCGACTTCGTCACTGGCTGTTTCAGCGCCATCAGGACACCTTCAACGACGCTTACCAACCAGCCTGAAGCGCAACAAACAGGGGAGCAAGTGCTCCCCCGTCTCATCCCGCATTAACTACATCAGATGTAGGCAACGTCCAGGATTTCGTACTCCACATCACCTGCGGGCGTCTTGACGAGCGCCACATCGTCCACTTCCTTGCCAATCAGAGCGCGGGCAATCGGAGAGTTGACAGAGATAAGGTTCTGCTTGATGTCAGCCTCATCGTCACCCACGATGCGGTAGATAACCTCTTCCTCTGTTTCGCTCTTGAGCAGGGTCACGGTGGCACCAAAGATGATGCGACCATTGTTGGTCATCTTGGTGACATCGATCACCTGGGCATTGGAGAGCTTGGCTTCAATTTCCTGAATGCGGCCTTCACAGAACCCCTGCTGCTCACGGGCGGCATGGTATTCGGCATTCTCTTTCAGATCACCGTGCTCACGGGCTTCAGCAATCGCTTCGATAATCTGGGGACGAAGCTCGGTCTTGAGATATTCGAGCTCTTCGCGCAGCTTCTCAGCGCCGCGAACAGTCATCGGAGTATGATTCATAGTCGAAACCTGGGTTGCTTGAAAATAGAAGCTGCGGCTATCTGTCAGGACGCCGCAGCACTCGGTTCGGATGGCGCATCTTAATATGAAGCCAACACAAAATCCATGTCGGCCCCCTGATGCAGATCCCGCTTTATCTGTTGCTCCAAGAAATATTACTTTCCTTCCGGTACCGAAATAGGAGAGGAAATGGTCGGTTTGCCCTGCATGATAGCGATCTCTACCCGTCGGTTCATCCGGCGATTCTCGGGAGTATTGTTGGGCACCAATGGTTGGGAATCGGCCATCCCCTGCACAATCAAGCGTCCCTGATCAAATCCTGGGACCTTGATCATCTGGTGTGCCACAGCCACTGCTCGCTGGGACGAAAGCTCCCAGTTGGACTGAAACAGCTCGTCCTCGGTCGCCACGTTGTCGGTGTGGCCGGATATGGTGATTTCACCCGGTACATCCTTGAGCAGGGTCGCGACCTTGCGAATAACCGGCCAGAACTGGGGTTGCAGAAACGCCGAGCCAGCCGGGAAGGAGGCTTTTTCCCTGATCCGGATAATAATCTGCTGTCCCAACGCCTCGATTTCGATGGCACCATCCTGGATCTGATCTTTCATCTGCTCGGCCAGCGCCTTTGCCAGGGTATTGGACTGCTGCTGCGCCTTCTGAGCATCCTGAGCTGTGTCCCCCCCCGTCTGCTTGCCATCACTCTTGTCCTGACCACCTGCCTGCTCGGCCTCACCGGGCAAAAAATCCAGCTCGGTCTGGGTCATGTCCATGGTCTGCTGCATCACGGTATCAATCGGGGTTGGCTCTGGGCGGCCAGGACGGAACTCCTGGGCAATGACAGAAGTTCCCTTCGGAATATCTTTCACCTCAAGGATATTCTGGACCCCGAATGCCTTCTCCATGGACCCCGCAATCTGCTTGAACTTCTGCACATCCATCTCGGCAAAGGAGAGCAACAACACGAAAAAGCACATCAGCAGCGACATGAGGTCGGCGAAGGTCCCCATATAACCGGGCAGGCCGGGAGGCGGGCATTTGCAATCAGACATAGGGCTCCCTACTCACTGCCGTTGTTGCGTTTGGACTGGTTCAGATAGTTCTGCAGCATGGACTGGATCACCCGCGGGTTTTGGCCATCCTGGATCCCCATGATGGCATCGAGGATCAGCGAACGGCTAAGTCGCTCTTCGCCGCTTCGCAGTTCCAGCTTGTCGGCTATCGGGATGGCCAGCATGTTGGCTTCGATCGCACCATACAGAGTGGTCAAGAGGGCTACAGCCATGGCAGGACCGATAGATTTGGGATCACTCATATTGGCCAACATGGCCACCAGACCCACCAGCGTACCGATCATCCCCATCGCCGGGCCAAGATCCCCAAGGGTACGGAACACCTTGATCGCAATGACGTGACGTTCGGCAGTCAACTCGATATCCTTTTCCATCACTGCGCGCACTACATCGGCATCATGGCCATCCACCAGCATATCGATCCCTTTTTTCATGAAGGGATTGGGAATCTCGGCCGCTTCAAGCGCCAGAAATCCGCCTTTACGGGCGGCATCGGCAAGCTCAACGGCTTTAACTATGAGGTCTTCCAGCTTGTCGCCCTTGTACATAAAAGCTTTACCAGCGACCTTAAACGCCATCAGAAACTGGCCTAGGTTGAACTTCATCATGGCGATGAAGATGGAGCCCAATACGGTGATGTAGACCGATGGCATGTCGACGTACATGCTCATGGGGCCCCCCAGCAGCATGCCGTACACCACCACCCCGAAACCCAGCACTATCCCTATCAGACTGCCTAGATCCACGTCCCTACTCCTGTCACCGGTTCTTATGCCCAATTATAGTTTGTTGAATTTTCTGCTATTGCGACCCAAGCGGCAAGCATGCATCCACTGAGAATCATGGTTCATTATCGGCCAGTTTATCGAGAGTTTGAGGAGGCAGCGTTTTTCAGCCTCCCCCCGGTGGGCGGTCGATGTTAATATAAGCCGTTTTTTCAATTCCCGAGGATGGACATGGCCAGTAAAAAAATCGACCGTCTGAGTTTTGACGCCACTCTCGAAGAGCTGGAAACCATCGTTCATCAGCTGGAGCAAGGTTCCCTACCGCTGGAGGAGGCCCTCAAACAGTTCGAGCAGGGAATCCATCTGGTGCGGGCTGGCCAACAAAAGCTGGAGCAAGCCGAGCAGAAGATCCAGATCCTGCTGAGCAAGGCCGATGGCAGTGATCAGCTGACCCCCTTCCAGCCAGAACAAGGAGACGAGTGAGTGGCACTGGTCCATTTTTCCCGTCAGCATCGCCAGCGTATTGATGACTGCCTGTTGGCAAAACTTGAAGCTTTGCCACCCATGGCGCCTCGTCTGCGTGATGCCATGAAATATGGCCTGCTGCTGGGCGGCAAGCGGGTTCGCCCGTTTCTGGTCTACGCGGTCGGCGAAATGCTGGGCGTAAAGAGCGACCTGCTGGACGGCCCTGCGGCTGCCGTGGAGTGCATCCATGCCTACTCACTGCTGCACGACGATCTGCCCGCCATGGATGACGACGACTTGCGTCGCGGCCAGCCGACCGTTCACAAGGCATTCGATGAAGGCACCGCCATTCTGGCCGGTGATGCGCTGCAGACGCTGGCGTTCTCCATTCTGGCCGATCACCCCATGCCCGACTCCTTGATGGCCAACCGGGTGCGGATGCTGAGTACCCTCGCCCGCGCCTCCGGCTATCTGGGTATGTGTGGTGGTCAGGCACTGGACCTGCAGGCTGAAGGGCGCCAGATCACGCTTGCCGAACTGGAGCAGGTACACCGCCACAAGACCGGTGCGCTGATTGAGTGCGCCGTGGCGCTCGGCGCCCTGTGCAAAGCCGATGTCGATGACGCAACCCTGATTGCCCTGCAAACCTATGCCGCCGCGATTGGCCTCGCCTTTCAGGTGCAGGATGACATCCTCGACATCACAGGTGATACCGCCACCCTGGGCAAGCCGCAAGGTTCTGACCTGGCGCTGGAGAAAAGTACCTATCCGGCCCTGCTCGGACTCGAAAATGCCCGTGAGCTGGCTCGCGAACTGCATGGGAAAGCCTTAACAGCCCTGCAATCCTTGCCCTACAATACCGACATTCTGGAAGCGTTTGCCGATTACATCATCGAGCGAACCCACTAAACGCTGGATAACAGTAACAATATGAGCGTTGATATTAGCAATTTCCCCAACCTGGCCCTCGCGGACACTCCGGTCGAGCTGCGTTCCTTGCCCAAAGATCGGCTGCCGGTGCTGTGCAACGAGCTGCGCGAATATCTGCTGCGCTCTGTCAGCCGCTCCAGCGGACACTTTGCCTCCGGTCTCGGCACGGTCGAACTGACCGTGGCCCTGCACTACGTCTACAACACCCCGTTCGATCGGCTGATCTGGGATGTGGGCCATCAGGCCTATCCCCACAAGATCCTGACCGGGCGCCGTGACCAGATCCACACCATCCGGCAGAAAGATGGCCTGCACCCCTTCCCCTGGCGCGGCGAGAGCGAGTACGACGTGCTCTCCGTCGGCCACTCCAGCACCTCCATTGGTGCGGCGCTCGGTATGGCGGTCGCCGCCGAGAGTGAAGGGCTGGGTCGCAAGGTGGTAGCGGTAATTGGTGATGGTGCCATTACCGCAGGGATGGCCTTTGAAGCGCTCAACCACGCCGGCGATGTCCATAAAGACATGCTGGTGATCCTCAACGACAACGAGATGTCCATCTCCGAGAATGTCGGGGCGCTCAACAACCATCTGGCCCGGGTCATGTCCGGCAAGCTCTACACCACCATCCGCGAAGGCGGCAAGAAGGTGCTGGCCGGTCTGCCGCCGGTCAAGGAGCTGGCCAAGCGGGCCGAAGAGCACCTCAAGGGGATGGTGGTGCCCGGCACCCTGTTCGAGGAGTTCGGCTTCAACTACATCGGCCCCATCGACGGTCACGATATAGAAGCGCTGGTCGAGACCCTGCGCAACATGCGCAATCTCAAGGGTCCGCAGTTGCTGCACGTCAAAACCAAGAAGGGCAAGGGTTACGAGCCGGCGGAGAAAGACCCCATCGGTTATCACGCTGTGCCCAAGTTCAATCCTGACGAGTGTTCCCTGCCGAAAGCGAGCGCCGCCAAACCCACCTTCTCCGCCATCTTTGGCCAATGGCTGTGCGACATGGCCGCCAAAGACGAGAAGCTGGTCGGCATCACCCCTGCCATGCGCGAAGGCTCCGGTCTGGTGAAATTCAGCCAGCAGTATCCGGATCGCTACTTCGATGTGGCCATTGCCGAGCAACATGCAGTCACGTTCGCTGCCGGTCTTGCCATCGCCGACAAGAAGCCAGTGGTGGCCATCTATTCGAGCTTTCTGCAGCGCGCCTACGATCAGGTGATCCACGACGTGGCGCTGCAAGATCTGCCGGTGCTATTCGCCATCGACCGGGCCGGTCTGGTGGGCGCCGACGGCCCGACCCATCAGGGAGCGTTCGACATCAGCTTCCTGCGCACCGTGCCCAACATGGTGGTGATGACGCCATCTGACGAGAACGAGTGCCGCCAGATGCTCTATACCGGCTATCTTCAGCAAGGCCCTGTCGCCGTGCGTTACCCCCGCGGCAGCAGTCTGAGCGATTCCCCCATCTCGTCAGAGATGCAGGCACTGGAGCTCGGCAAGGGACGTATCCTGCGAGAGGGCAAGGGTACCGCTATTCTGGCCTTTGGCACCCTGCTGCACCACGCGAAAACGGCCGCCGAAGCGCTGGATGCCACCCTGGTGGACATGCGCTTTGTCAAACCGATGGATGAGGCGCTGGTGCTGTCGCTGGCGGCCAGCCACGATCACTTCGTCACCATCGAAGACAACGCTATCATGGGCGGCGCCGGTTCGGCGGTGAACGAGCTGCTGATGCGCAATAAACAGTGCAAGCCGGTACTCAACCTCGGCTTGCCGGATCGCTTCGTGGAACAGGGTACCCAGCAGGAGATCTATGCCCTACTTGGTCTGGACGATGCAGGCATCCAGCGCAGTATCGAAAGCTGGCTGAAAGCCTGATAACGCTTAAAGCTATCAAGCAAAAGAAGGGCGCCTCACTGGCGCCCTTCTTGTTCTTCATAATCTAGAACCTGTTCAAGAACTGTTGCGAGAAGTCCGTCAACAAGGTAAAGAGCAGCGCAGGAACCGGAGTATATGTGAATACATGAGGATTCCGAGCAGCACATGAGCCTTGATCACGGCCTCGCAGTAAGTTCTTGCGCAGGTTATCAACCTTTGTAGATCTTGGGGTTAAACACATCCCGCAGCCAGTCACCCAGCAGATTGATGACCAGCACCAGCACCACCAGACAGATTCCCGGGAAGGCGGTGATCCACCAGGAACCGGAGAAGATGTAGTTGAAGCCGACGCTGATAAGCGAACCGAGCGAGGGCTGATCAACCGGCATTCCCAGACCGAGGAAGGAGAGTGCCGCCTCGCTCATGATGGCGTTGGCCACCTGCACGGTGGAGATCACCAGAATGGGCGACAAACAGTTGGGCAGAATGTGGCGGAACATGATGCGCGGGGCGCGGAATCCCATCACCTTGGCTGCTTCCACATACTCCTTCTTCTTCTCCGCCAGCACAGAGGCGCGCACGGTACGGGCATACTGCGGCCACTCGGCGATACCGATGATCACCACCAGCATCATGATGGCGAACTTCGAGTAGAACTCGGAGCCAAAGGTTGCCTGAAAGATGGCGGAGATGATGATCGCCACCATCATGGTGGAGAACGACAACTGCACATCGGCAAAGCGCATCAGCAGGTTGTCGATGCGGCCACCGAAGTAACCGGCAATCAGACCGATGACGATACCGAGCACCAGCTGCAGCGCCACCGCAAACAGACCGATAGTGAGGGAGATACGGGCGCCATAGAGGATGGTGCTCCAGATATCCCGCCCCTGGTTGTCGGTACCGAGCCAGAAGCGCTCCTCGCCGCCTTCGAGCCAGGAGGGGGGCAACTCGGCATCCATCAGATCAAAACTGGTCTGGTCATAGACGTTGTGCGGAGCGAGCCAGGGCGCCAGCAGCGCCGCCAGCACGAACACCACAAACACCGCAAAGCTGAACATGGCTACCTTGTCCCGCAGGAAGTAGTAGACGATGTCAGAGTTCTTGAATCGTGCCCAACGGCTTGGGCTTGCAGTTACAGCATTAGTCATGCGCTTACCCCTTGGCAGTCAGGTTAACGGTCGGGTTGATCAACCCGTAGAGCAGGTCGACCAGGGTATTGGTCACCACGAAGATCAATCCCACGAAGATGACGTAGGCGGTGATCAGCGGGGTATCGACCCTGTGGATCGCTTCAAGAAACAGGAAGCCGGTACCCGGCCACTGGAACACACTCTCGGTCAGAATGGTGTAGGCCACCATAGTGCCGATCTGCACCCCGCCGACGGTAATGACCGGCAGCATGGTGTTTTTGAGGGCGTGCTGATAGTAGACCTTGTTGTTATCCAGCCCTTTGGCGCGGGCGAATTTGACGTACTCGGAGGAGAGCTGCTCCAGCATCTCGGAGCGCACCAGCCGGATAAACAGCGGCAGCATGATGGAAGAGAGCGACACCGCCGGCAGGATCAGGTGCAGGATGCCATCCCAGGTGAAGAAGCCCGACTCCCAGCCCAGCAGGTTACGGGTCTCGCCGCGGCCATAGGCCGGCAGCCAGCCCAGCTGGATGGAGAAGAGATACATCAGCATGATGGCGGTCAGGAACACCGGGATCGAAATGCCGATACTGCTCCCCGCCATGATGATCTTGGTGGGAATGCTGCGCGGGCGGATCGCCGAATAGACACCGAGTGGAATGGAGACCACCACGATGATGAGCGCGGCGGCAAACACCAGCTCAAGGGTAGCCACCAGCTTGTCGAGGATCACCTCGAGAGCGGGTCGCTTGAAGAAATAGGAGGTGCCCAAATCCCCATGCACCGCATTTTTCAGAAAGCGGCTGTATTTGATGAGGAAGGGATCGTTAAGGCCCATCTTCTCGCGCAACTCGTGACGCTGGGCTTCGGAGACGGATTGTCCCACCAGCTCGCGCAACGGGTCACCCAGGTTATCCTGGATGGAGAAGGCGACCAGGCTGATGACGAACATCACTATCACGGCCTGATAGAACCGTTTCAGCAGGAATGTAAACATGCTTGTCCTTCTACGTGGCCTGTGTCGTGGCACAGGCTTCTGTTAGTGGGCGGAGTGGCCAGCTGACCACCCCGCCCCGTCCTTCCTTGCGACGTTCTCTTACTTGCTGACCACCAGGTCACCCAGGTAAGGGAAGTTCATCACGTTGACCACCGGCTTGATGTCGACGTTCTTCTTGGCGCCATAGGCCAGATCTTCCCAGTGCAACGGCACATAGGCAGCATCTTCGATCAGCATGGCTTCGACCTTCTTCAGCATCTCGGCACGCTTGGCCGGATCGGTCTCGGCATTGGCATCCATCACCATCTTGTCAGCTTCGGCGTTGGCATAACCGGCGCAGTTGTACTGGCCCATACCGGTCTTGGCATCCTTGGTGAAGGTCAGGAACTCGAAGAAGTTCGCGGTATCTTCAGTATCGGAGTGCCAGCCAATCAGCTGCATGTCAGCGGCGCACTTGTCAAACTCCGGCCAGTACTGGGCCACCGGCATGGTCTTCAGATCCACCTTGATGTTGATCTTGGCCAGCATGGCGGAAACAGCTTGGGCAATCTTGACGTCGTTGACGTAGCGGGCAGCCGGGGAGATGAAGGTCATCTTGAAGCCTTTCTCGTAACCGGCCTCTTTCATCAGCTCCTTGGCCTTGGCCAGATCATACTGGGGCACCAGCGCCTCGTTATGACCGGCATAGCCTTTCGGGCTCAGCTGACCAGCAGGGGTACCGAAGCCCTTGTTAATCTTCTCGACGATGCCCACCTGGTTGATGGCGTAGTTGATCGCCTGACGCACGCGCTTGTCTTTCAGCGCCGGGTTGGTGTTCTGGTTCAGCTCGATGATGATGGCACGGGTACCGGACAGGGTGACCAGCTGGGAGTCCTTGCCATTCTTCACACGCTCCAGATCGTTCGGCGCAACCGGATAGATCATGTCCACGTCGCCACCCAACAGGGCTGCAACACGGGTCGCATCTTCCTTGATCGGCACCACGGTCAGGTTCTCGACGTTACCCTTGGAAGCTTTATCCCAGTAGTTGGCGTTGCGGGCATAATCCAGCTTCACGCCCTGCTCGCGGAACTTGACGGTGAACGGGCCAGTACCGGAGACGTGGGTAGAGGCATAGGAGTCGCCGTTTTTGACGATCTCGGCCTTGTCTTTGCCCGCTTCGGTTTTGCCGGTGTAGAACTTGGAGTCCATCGGGAAGATGTAGGTGACGGTCTGCAGCACCAGCGGGAACGGCTTGGCGGTAATCAGATCGACGGTGTAGTCATCGACTTTCTTCACTTCGCTGATGGGATCGAAGATCGCCTTGAAGTCGACGGAGGATTTCAGGCGGTTGACGGTCCACACCACGTCGTCTGCGGTGAAGTCGTTACCGGAGTGGAACTTGACCCCTTTGCGCAGGTGGAAGCGGACGGTCTTGTCGTCAATACGCTCATACTTCTCGGCCAGACGGGGCTCGAACTGCAGGTCCTGGGTGTAACGCATCAGGGGATCGAATACCAGGTGCGACATCTCCAGGGTCTGACCGGAGAGCTGCTCCTGCGGATCCAGCGAAGTGGCGTCAGAGGCGACACCCACCTTGATATCAGCGGCTGAGACACTGAAGGCGAAACCGGCGGCAAACAGCGCCAGGGCAATCTTGGACAATCCTTTCTTCATCTTGTTCTCCATGCTTTTGGCTTTCTTATGACACTTTTTTTGACAAGCAGACCGGCGCACCGGCGCTCTCCTAGCTTGCGATTTCCAGCCCCTCGCGGGACATTCCCTTGAACTCCGGCATGAGGGAGATCAGCTTGCGGCTGTACTCATGCTCGGCATTGGTAAAGAGTTTCTCGGTCTCGGCCACCTCCACCAGATTACCGTGCTGCATCACCCCGATGCGGTCGCACATCTGGCGGATCACCGGCAGATCGTGGCTGATAAACAGCATGGTGAGCTTGAGCTCCTGCTGCAGATCCTTGAGCAGGTTGAGGATCTGGGCCTGCACCGACACATCCAGCGCCGAGGTCGGCTCGTCACAGATAAGGAAGCGCGGGCGAGTGGCCAATGCGCGGGCAATGGAGATACGCTGGCGCTGACCGCCGGAGAACTCGTGGGGATACTTGAGGCCAGCACCACGGCCAAGACCCACGTGATCCAGCAGATCGCCGACAATCCCCTCGATCTGGCTCTCGCTGCTCGCCAGCTGATGGAAGCGGATCGGCTCGGCAATGATGTCGCGCACCTTCATCCGCGGGTTCATCGACGAATAGGGGTTCTGGAACACCATCTGCATCTGGCGACGCAGCGGGCGACGTTCGCGCTCGCTCTTGAGAGCGGTCAGATCGATCCCCTCGAAGAAAATCTTGCCGGTATCAGGCGGATAGAGACCGGTGATGGCGCGGGCAATGGTCGATTTGCCGGAGCCGGACTCCCCCACCAGACCGAAGGTCTCCCCTTCGAAGATCTCGAAGCTGATGTTGTTGCAGGCGCGTACATACTGGCGGCGGCTCGGGAAGATGGAGTCCTTGGTGACGAACTTCAGATCGACGTTCTCCACCCGCAACAGCGCCCCTTCATAGGCTCGCTCGTCCTGACTCTGGCCGAGCCAGTGAGTCTTGAGGTCGATATTGGTATCCGGCGCACTGGCATCCTCGATATAGGAGACCAGCGGGAAGCGCACCAGCTTCACATCGGAACGGGGGACCGCCGAGATGAGGCTGCGGGTATAGGGGTGATTGGGGCTGCCCAACACCTGTTCGGTCAGGCCGAACTCCACCAGATCGCCGCGATACATCACCGCCACCTTGTCGGTAACGTTGGAGACCACGCCCATGTCGTGGGTCACCAGCATGCAGCCCACCTGACGCTCTTTGCAGAGGGCGCGGATAAGCTGGAGGATCTGATCCTGAATGGAGACATCCAGCGCCGTAGTCGGCTCATCGGCGATGATCAGCTCCGGATCGCAGGAGAGCGCGATGGCGATAACCACCCGCTGACGCATGCCACCGGAGAACTGGTGCGGATACTGTTTGATGCGCAGCTCCGGCTGCGGAATACCCACCGCCCCCATCAGCTCCAGCGCCTTGGCAAAAGCGGCCTCGCGAGAGAGATCGGTATTGGCCAGAATGGTCTCCACCAACTGATGCTCAACGGTGAACAGCGGGTTGAGGGAGGTCATGGGGTCCTGGAAGATGAACCCGATACGGGAGCCACGGATGGCCCGCATCTCGTTCTGGCTCTTGCCGGAGATGAGCTCGCCATTGAGATAGATATCGCCACGGGCGATGCGACCCGGCGGGCTCAGGAGGTCGATAACGGCGTTGCCGATGGTGGACTTGCCGGCGCCGGATTCACCGACCACCCCGACAATCTCACCCTTTTCGATAGAGAAAGAGAGATCCTTCACCGCGGCCAGCACCCCGTAGCGGGAGGGGTACTCGATCCGCAAGTTCTTTACTTCGAGCAAGGACATGTTTACCTCTGCGGGGGACATCCGTCCCAAATAATTCGTCCGTAAATCAGCCGCAGATGCCGGTTGTTACCTTGGGCAATATTTGCTCAATCCATGAGGCAGCGAAACCAGCGATCCGGGCGGGTTTTTTGCATTTTTTTGGAATAACCCGCGAGTAACTTAGACGGTTTGACCACGGGTGTAAATGATTGAGTTATACAATTCCGCAATGTTTTGTGCAGATAACCACCAATTCGGCAGAGATAAATGATGATTTTCATCACACAAATGGCCGGTGCGTCCGTACATCTATTGGTATCATTACTTTAATTTCAACAACAACGCAACAAGCAGCATTTATCACTATTTCCAAAACAATCACCAGCCCCGAATGAGTAGTGAATATTTATGTGAAATGGATGATAAACGGCAGCATATGCCGATGAATGAAAATTAAGCAGATATAAATCGGGGGATGCCAGAACGGTCATCCCCCGGAAGATGGCTCTCAACCGAGCCAGAATGCCAGTAATTGCATACAAAACAGAGCGAACAGGCCGGCGATCAGATCGTCCAGCATGATGCCCAGGCCACCGTGGATCCGGCGATCAAACCAGGAGATGGGCCAGGGCTTGAGCACATCAAACAACCGGAACAGCGCAAAGCCCGCCACCACCCACTCCCAACCGGCTGGCGCTGCGATCATGGTAACGCCAAAGCCGATCACCTCGTCCCAGACGATGGCGCCGTGATCCGGCACGCCGATGGCATCGGTGGCGCTCTGGCAGATACGGATCCCCACAACAAAACCCACCGCCAGCAAGGCGATAAACCAATAGGTCGGCAGCCCACTCACCAGCAGGTAGAGCGGAATGGCCGCCAGGGTGCCCATGGTGCCCGGCGCCTTGGGGCTGAGGCCGGAACCAAACCCCACCGCCAAAAAATGAAGCGGATTTTTCAGATCCAGTCGTGTCAGCTCGGGCTTTATCCTGAACAAACTCATGCGAAGTGATCCCACCCTTTCAGTTGCAGCTCGACCGCTTGGTCGCCACGCAGGTAGTCGATGCCCGGCTCGCCCGCCACGATGCGGCCGATGCGGCTGAACTTGACCCCGCTGTGGGCCAGCGCCGTATCGAGCGCGCCGCGGTGCTCCTCCGGTACGGTGAAGCAGAGCTCGTAGTCATCGCCACCGGCCAGCGCCAGTTGCCACGCCTCCTGCTCGCTCACCGCATCCTGCAACACCGGCGAGAGCGGCAGCAGATCGAGATCGATCTGGGCACGCACGCCGGAGGCCTTGAGGATATGGCCGAGATCTGATGCCAGACCGTCGGAGAGATCCAGCGCACTACCCGCCAGCCCGCGCAGCGCCTGACCGGCCAGAATGCGGGGATGGGGGTGGTCGAGCCGTGGCAGCACAGCTGCCAGCTGGTTCTCGTTGAGGGTGCGTTTGCCCAGCAGGTGGGAAAGCGCCAGCGCGGCATCTCCCAAAGTGCCGGTCACATAGATGCCGTCACCGGCTTTGGCGCCGCTGCGCATCAGGGCGCGACCGGCAGGCACCGACCCCTTCACCGAGATGGTGATGGAGAGCGGCCCGCGGGTCATGTCTCCGCCCACCAGCGCCACGTTGTAGTACTCGGCCAGCTCCAGAAACCCTTCGGCAAAACCGGCAACCCAACCTTCGTTGATGGCAGGCAGGGTCAGCGCCAGCGACACCCAGCGTGGCTCGGCACCCATGGCGGCGAGATCGGAGAGATTGACCGCCAGCGCCTTGTAGCCGAGATCCACCGGATCCATGTCGGGAAAGAAGTGTACGCCGCTCACCAGAGTGTCGGTGCTCACCGCCAGCTGGGTATCGGGGGGCAGGGTCAGCAGGGCACAGTCATCTCCAGGGCCCATCACCACGTCCTTGCGGGCGTGGGGAACCTTGAAGTACTTATCAATCAGCTCAAATTCACCCATACAGTAAAAAGCCAGCAATAAGCTGGCTCCTCTCTTAGATGCTGACGGACAGCAGGATCAACGCTTGTTCAGCGATTTGATCACCTTGTCCAGTACACCGTTGACAAACTTGTGGCTGTCATCGGCAGCAAAAGCTTTGGCCAGCTCGATCGCTTCGTTGATGACCACGCGCGGCGGTACATCATCACGACGGGTCAGCTCGTAGGTCGCCAGACGCAGGATCGCCTTGTCCACCATGTCCACTTCTTCCAGCGGACGGGAGAGGAAAGGTGCAAACACCTTGTCCAGCTCGCTGCAGTGGAGGGCTACCCCGAACAGCAGATCGCGGAAATAGTTCAGGTCTACACCCTTGGTGTCCTGATCGATCTTGAACTGCTCTTCGATGTCACCCACGTTAGCCTTGGTCATCTGCCACTGGTAGATGGCCTGGGTGGCGCAATGGCGGGCTTTACGGCGCTCAGACGGTTTCAATGTACTTCTCCTCGTTACACGTCCAGTTCTTTCAGGACGTTGATCATTTCGAGCGCTGCCAGTGCAGCCTCTGCACCCTTGTTACCCGCCTTGGTACCTGCACGCTCGATGGCTTGTTCAATGTTTTCAGTGGTCAACACACCGAAGGCAACGGGAATTTCATATTCCATCATTACCTGGGCCATGCCCTTGCTGTTCTCGTTTGCCACCAGGTCGAAGTGATAGGTGCCGCCACGGATGACAGTACCGACCGCCACGATGGCGTCGTATTGACCACTCTTGGCCAGCTTCTTGATGACCAATGGCATTTCAACCGCGCCCGGCACTTTTACCAGTGTCAGGTTGCTGTCCTGCACTTGACCTTGACGCTTCAGTACGTCCACCGCACCGTTCACCAGACTGTCGTTGATGAAGCTGTTGAAACGGGCAACAACAATAGCAACGCGCGCCTCAGGAGCGGCGATATTTCCTTCGATAACCTTCATTGGAAATCCTGTATCTGTGCAATCAAAAGGGCCGGAGTCAAAAGTGCGCACATTCTAGCACAACAGACCCACGACAAAAACCATGGCCGCAATAGACGGCCATGATCGCGATTTAACCAGTCCGGCGCACTTACTCGCCGGTAAATTCCACGACTTCCAGACCGAAGCCACCCGGAAGGGGATGGTTCTTCTCTGGTAGAGCTTTACTCGCCGACGTACTCAACCACTTCCAGACCGAAACCGCCGAGGGCATGGTACTTCTTCGGCGAGCTCAACAGGCGCATCTTGCTCACGCCGAGCGCCTTGAGGATCTGGGAACCGACACCCACCCGGCGCGAGGTGCCCTGCCATCTGGCCCCTTCCGGTGCCAGTCCCTTGTCAGCGGCTTCAAAGCCCTTGACCCGGGCCAGCAGCTCGGCGCCGTGTGCTTCCGCTCCCAAGATCACCAGCACGCCGCCTTCGTCAGCGATGCGGGCCATGGATTTAGGCAGCGGCCAGCTGCGTGCTGCATGGCGGTCGGTCAGCAGCAGATCGCTCAGCACATCGTGCAGGTGGACGCGCACCAGGGTCGGCTGATCAGCCTGCACCTCACCCTTTTTCAGGGCGAAGTGAACCTGATTGTCGATGGTGTCGCGGAAGGTGATGAGGTCAAACTCGCCAAACTCGGTGGGCAGCTTGCACTCGGCCACCTTCTCGACCGTGGTCTCGTGCTGGTTGCGGTACTCGATAAGGTCGGCGATGGTGCCAAGCTTGATGCCGTGCTCCTCGGCGAACAGCTCCAGATCCGGACGGCGCGCCATGGTGCCATCTTCGTTGAGGATCTCGACGATGACGGCGGCAGGCTCGAAACCGGCCAGACGGGCCAGATCGCAGCCCGCTTCGGTGTGGCCGGCACGGGTCAGCACGCCGCCATCCTGCGCCATCAGCGGGAAGATGTGGCCCGGCTGCACCAGATCGGCTGCCTTGGCATTGGGCGCCACTGCCGCCTGCACGGTCACCGCACGATCGGCGGCTGAGATACCAGTGGTCACCCCTTCCGCCGCCTCGATGGAGACGGTAAAAGCGGTGGAGAACTGGGCATTGTTGCGATCCACCATCAGCGGCAGCGCCAATTGCTTGCAGCGATCCCGGGTCAATGTCAGGCAGATGAGGCCACGGCCGTAGCGGGCCATGAAGTTGATATCCTCCGGACGGACGCAGGAGGCGGCCATGATGAGGTCCCCTTCGTTCTCCCTGTCTTCGTCATCCATCAGGATCACCATCTTGCCAGCCTTGATATCGGCAATGATTTCCTGGGTTGTGCTCAGCGCCATGGGCTACTCCATCAGTGTGCTTGGGGGTTGAGCCCGCAGGCTCAACGCAAATGCGTGTGTATGTTGCTCTAGATTGGGGCTAGCGGCTCCATTTCAATCAGAGCGGGATCACAGAAAATCGTTTTGGTGGCCAGACTCAGCGCACACCGTCAGAGAAAACCGGCCTTGGCCAGCGTCTCCATGGTCAGGGTCGAGGCGCTGCTCTCCTGACTTTTTCCCATCATCAGCCGCTCCAGATAACGGGCGATCTGATCGACCTCGAGGTTGACCTTGTGACCCGGCTTCCAGCTGGCAATAGTGGTCTCCTGCGCGGTGTGGGGCACGATCGTCAGGCGGAAAAGGTCCCCCTGCACCGCGTTGACGGTGAGGCTGATGCCATCCACCGCAATGGAGCCCTTCTCGGCGATATAGCGGGAGAGTTCCCCCGGCGCCTTGATCCAGTACTCGATGGCGCGGCCGCTGCTGGAGACGCTTTTCACCTCCCCTACCCCATCCACATGGCCGGAGACCAGATGGCCGCCGAGGCGGGAGGTGGGCATCAGCGCCTTCTCGAGGTTGACCCGATCGCCCACTCTGGCGGCGGCAAAACCGGTACGGGAGAGGGTTTCCAGCGACACGTCGGCGGTATAACTCTTGTCGCCCAGCGCCACCACGGTGAGGCAGACGCCGTTGGTGGCGATGGAGTCGCCCAGTTTGACGTCGCTAAAATCCAGACCTGGTGCGTGGACGGTGAGGGCCATGTCATCGCCCTGACGGCGCAGCTCGGCCAGGGTTCCCACCGCTTCGATAATTCCGGTAAACATGCAGATCACCTTGCTGATGACGGGGACTGATTATGCCCCCTTGAACATTGATAAATCAGGCTATTTTGGCGGTAATGCGAATATCCGGCCCCACCATGCGCACATCCTTGATGGCAAGCTTGGGGGCCTGGAACAGCCGGGTCAGACCCGGCAGATGGAACAGGCCGCGCCCTTCGTCACCCATCAGTTTGGGAGCCTGATAGAGCACCAGCTCATCCACCAGCCCTTTTTCCAGCAGAGCGCCGCAGAGCCGCGGGCCCGCCTCGACCAGCACCGAGTTGACGTTCTGTTTGGCCAGCAACATGAACAGGCTGACCAGATCCAGCTTGCCATCCAGCAGCGGCAGCTCCAACTGCTGCACCCACTCGGGCCACTCGCCGGACGCCTTGTGACGGGCCAGCAGCACCGGGCTCTCGCTCTGGAACAGCGGCAAGTCGGGTGTGAGGCGGTTTTGCGAATCGACGATGACCCGCAGCGGCTGGCGCAGGGTCTCTTTGGGGTAGCTCGCCTTGACCGAGGGGGGCAGCTCGTCCCAGCGCACGGTCAGGGAAGCGCCATCGGCCAGCACGGTTTCGGCGCTGGAGAGCACCGCATCGTGGCGGGCCCGCAGCCGCTGCACGTCACGGCGCGCATCCGGGGAGGTGATCCACTGACTCTCGCCGCTCGCCATGGCGGTGCGGCCATCGAGGCTGGCCCCCAGCTTGACGGTCACCCGCGGGAAGGCGGTACGCATCCGCTTGAAAAAGCCCGGGTTGAGCGCCTCGGCTTCGCTCGCCAGCAGGCCGAAATCTGTCTTGATCCCCGCTTCGGAGAGCATCCGCAGGCCACGTCCGCCCACCTGGGGATTGGGATCGACCATGGCCGCCACCACCCGGGCCACGCCGGCGTTGATCAGCGCCTCGGCGCAGGGGGGAGTACGACCGTGATGGGAGCAGGGTTCGAGGGTTACATAGGCGGTAGCGCCACGGGCGTTGTCACCGGCGGCGCGCAGGGCGTAAACCTCGGCATGGGGCTCGCCCGCCTTCTGATGCCACCCTTCGCCAACCACCACGCCATCTTTGACCAGCACGGCGCCGACGCAGGGGTTGGGGGCCGTGGTGTAGCGGCCGCGGCGGGCCAGTTCGAGGGCCCGACTCATCCATTGGTAATCATCTTGACTAAACATTCGGGCTCCTTTGACAACACATCTCGGCTTTACGCAGTATCGTAGGTTCGATTAGCGCAGCGTAATCGGACGCGGCAACATGGGTGAGAATGGCGGTTTACTTCTCCAGCTTGGCAATCTCTTCGCCGAACTCGCGAATATCTTCGAAGCTGCGATAGACGGAGGCAAAGCGGATATAGGCCACCTTGTCCAGACTCTTGAGCTCATCCATCACCAGATTGCCTACCAGCTCGGAGGCGACTTCACGCTCGCCGGTGGCACGCAGGCGGGATTTGATATGGTTGACCGCCTTTTCGATGGCCTCCATGCTCACCGGCCGCTTCTCCAGCGCCCGCAGGATGCCGGCGCGCAGCTTGTCTTCATTGAACGGCTCGCGGGAACCGTTGGACTTGATGACGCGGGGCATCACCAGCTCGGCCATCTCGAAGGTGGTAAAACGCTCGTGACAGAGCAGACACTCACGACGGCGGCGCACCTGATGGCCTTCGGCCACCAGACGGGAATCGATCACCTTGGTATCAACCGCACTACAGAATGGGCAATGCATCGGACCTCCGGCGTTAATGGAACAGGGACCGGCCCGGCGGGCCAGGATCTAGGTCGGCCAGTGTAGCACGGCCATCCAAAACCGGTAAAAGCCAGAAAAAACAATGCCACCCGCAGGTGGCATTGGTCTCAAACCGGATGGTCTGACTTATCAGCCATAGACCGGGAAGCGGCGGCAGATATCCAGCACCTTCTCGCGTACGGTGGCCAGCACGGCATCGTTGTCGTGGTTGTCCAGTACGTCGCAGATCCAGTGGGTCAGCTCGATGGACTCGGCTTCCTTGAAACCGCGGCGGGTGATGGCCGGGGTACCGATCCGCACACCGGAGGTGACGAACGGGGAGCGCGGGTCATTGGGCACGGAGTTCTTGTTGACGGTGATGTTGGCTTTACCCAGCGCAGCGTCAGCATCCTTACCGGTCAGCTCGCGGCCGATCAGATCAACCAGCATCAGGTGGTTGTCGGTACCGCCGGAGACGATCTTGTAACCGCGCTCGATAAAGGTCGCAGCCATCGCCTTGGCGTTTTTCACGACCTGAGCCTGATAGGTCTTGAACTCCGGCTCCAGCGCCTCTTTGAAGGCAACGGCTTTACCGGCGATGACGTGCATCAGCGGGCCACCCTGGCCACCCGGGAAGACGGCAGAGTTGAGCTTCTTGTAGAGCTCCTCGTCGTCAGCGGCGGAGAGGATCAGACCACCGCGCGGACCGGCCAGGGTCTTGTGGGTGGTGGAGGTGACCACGTGAGCGTGGGGAACCGGGTTCGGGTAGACGCCAGCGGCAATCAGACCAGCCACGTGAGCCATGTCGACGAACAGGTAGGCACCGACCTTGTCGGCGATTTCGCGCATGCGGGCCCAGTCAACGATGCCGGAGTAGGCAGAGAAGCCGCCGATCATCATCTTCGGCTTGTGCTCGACAGCCTGACGTTCCATGTCGTCGTAGTCGATCTTGCCGGACTCATCGATACCGTAAGGCACGATGTTGTAAAGCTTGCCGGAGAAGTTGACCGGAGAGCCGTGGGTCAGGTGACCGCCGTGGGCCAGGTTCATGCCCAGTACGGTGTCGCCCGGCTGCAGCAGAGCCATGTAAACGGCGCTGTTGGCCTGGGAGCCGGAGTGCGGCTGCACGTTGGCGTAGGTGGCACCGAACAGCTCTTTGGCGCGCTCGATGGCCAGGGTTTCGACCACATCCACATACTCGCAACCACCGTAGTAACGCTTGGAGGGGTAACCTTCGGCGTACTTGTTGGTCAGCTGGGAGCCCTGGGCTTCCATGACACGGGGGCTGGTGTAGTTCTCAGACGCAATCAGCTCGATATGCTCTTCCTGACGACGGGTTTCGTCTGTGATGGCCTGCCACAATTGCGGATCATAATTGGCGATGGTCATGTCACGTTTCAACATCCGTTTCTCTCCTGAAAATCGTTTGCGCGTTAGGTGAAGTGGGCGCGGGCATTGTAACGTGAGCTGGATCAAAGAGACAGTCCAACCACCTAAAAAAATGTTGAATTTATGTTGTAAAAAGCAAGATGCCCTCCCCGTTCAATACCCTGGTCGCTCCGCCAAACGGCACATTTTTCATCTCGCGGCGGGCGGGCAAAACCCGAAGGGGATCACAACGCCCTCTTTATCCATCCTGTAACATATTCATTCGAAACAAATTTAATGATGATGGAGCTGATTGCAGCCATGCATCCGAGGGGCTGCACCTAACCGGAGGAGTTCAAGATGGACCATCTGCTGACATTCGTGATCCTGGCTGTCTTTTTTCTGTTCTACTGGGTCTACTACACCAGCCAACGCAAGCATGTCCCCACCACCTCGTGGGAGCAGCTCCCCACTAAAGCCGAATATCTGGCGGTCCACCCTGAATCAGTCGATGGCGACATCATCTTCTGTTATCACTGCGGCCACCACGAGTTGCTGGAGGTGGGCATGGTGCACCTGACCGATTTTCGCCGGGAATGGTTCTGTGCCAAGTGCAAGCAGGTGCTGTTTCGGGAGATCGAATAACGGCGCAGGGGCTGGCCACCCCCTCTGAACGTTGTACATCGCCAGCAGGGATCAGAACGGCGCATCCCTGTTGGCCGCCAGCCACTGCTGCAACCCGCTCACCGCCGCGTCAAATTGAGTCCCTATTGTCGCAGCCTCACCGCCCCCCGCCTCAAGAGCCGCACAGTGGCTGGCCAATTCGGTCAACCCCAGCGCCAGCGCACTCCCCTTGAGCTTGTGCGCCAGCTGACGTTGCTCACTTCCCTCCCCCTGAGCCAACTCATCCACCAACACCCGCCCTTGCGACTCAAACAGCGCGACCAGCTGGCGAATCCGCACCATGCCGAGCAGGGGCAGATCGGCATCCAGCACCGGATTGGCCCACTCGGGCTGGTTAGTCGAGGGCGCGGCTGCAGATAATTGCACCTGCGGCTCGATAGAGGCGCCCTCTTGCCGAAACAGCTGATCGATGGCGTTCGCCAGCACCGCCAGCCGCACCGGCTTGCCGACAAAATCGACAAACCCGGCGGCAAGGCAGTCGCGGATATCCTCTGGATACATCTGGGCCGAGATGGCGATGGCGGGCAGCGACCGCTCATGCATCTCCTCGCTGATGGCGGCCAGATCCTCGCGCAGGGTCATGCCGTCCATATCGGGCAGATTGATATCGAGCAGCGCCAGCTCGAAGGGACGCGCAGTCACCAGCGCCAGCGCACTGCGACCATCCTCCGCCAGAGTGACGCGATGACCGAGGCGGGTCAGCATGCCGTGCGCCACCAGCCGATTGATCTCGTTATCCTCCACCAGCAGGATGTCGCGGGATTGGCCAAGGTGCAGCGGCTGCGCCTCGGCGGGCAGCTGGGCACTCGAGCGCTGCAACGGCAGGCTGAAGCTGAATTCACACCCCTTGCCCGGTTCGCTGACAAGGATCAGCTCGCCCCCCATGGCGTCCACCAGCTTGCGGCTGATCGCCAGTCCCAACCCGGTGCCGCCCTGATGGCCCATATCGCGCTTGCGCTGGCGAAACGCCTCGAACACCGCCTCCTGCTCATCGGCCGGAATGCCGGGGCCGGTATCGCGCACCACAAACAGGATGCAGGGTTCGGCGCAAGGGCCTTGGCAGGCAAGAGGCGCCACCGTCAGGGTAATCTGGCCACGGGCGGTAAACTTGACCGCATTGCCGAGCAAGTTGCCGAGCACTTGCCGCAGCTTGCCCAGATCCCCCTCGACCACAGGCGCCAGCCCGGGCGCATATTCCAGCGCCAGAGTGACCCCCTTGGCCGCAGCCTTTGGCCGAAACAACGCGCTGAGCTCATCCACCAGCTGGAACAGGGGGAAGGGCTCACGGCGCGCCTCCACATGGCCCGCCTCGATCTTGGAGTAGTCGAGAATGTCGTTGAGGATCTCCAGCAGGGATTCGCCGCTGTGTTCGATGGCGGCCAGATAGCGCTGCTGGGTATCGCTCAGGTGGGTATCTTCCAGCAGCGTCAGGCCCCCGAGAATGCCGTTCATGGGGGTGCGGATCTCGTGACTCATGGTGGCGAGAAACACCGACTTGGCCCGGTTGGCCTGCTCGGCCTCGGCACGGGCCTGCCGCTGCTTCTCCACCTCCTCATTGAGCCGCTCGTTGGCGTGGCTGAGCTGGCCAGTGCGCTCCTCGACCCGCGACTCCAGCTCGCGCTGATAACGGCCCAGCTCAACCGCATTGTCACGAAACACCTGCAAGGCCCGGCCCAGCTCCGCCAGCTCATCGCGCCCGGTGCTGGCGATCGGCTCAAGGGGGGCCAGATCCCCGCGCGCCAACCGGCTCATCCCCGCCACCGCCCGTTGCAGCGGCCAGACGATCCGGCCGTAGACCATGCGCCACATCAGCAGCATCAGCAGTAGCAGGGTGAGCAGGCCAATGCCCATCAGCGCCTGCTCCAGCAGCCTGAGGCGCTGGCTTAACGCCTGCTGGCTCTGCCCCAGCGAATCGCGGGCACGGCTGACCAGCTCACCGACCTGCTGGTTGAGGCTGCTCATCAGGGCTTCGTTGGCATTGGCCAGCACCCGCAGCGCCTCCCCCTTGCCGAGCCAGTCGCTGCGCAGTTGCACCAGCTTGTCGCTCTGCGCCAGCACGGTCAGCGCCTGCTCCACCGCCTGCCGGCGAGCCGGATCGGTCACAGCCCCGGCCCGCAGTTGCAAGATGGCCAGCTCCCACTGCCCCTCTTGCAATAGCGTTTGCAACTGTTCCTGCCGTTCACTGCGCCACATCTCCTCGAGGCGCTGCTGCTGCATCAGGGTGCGATGGCGCAGCTCGGTCATCTGCTCCAGCCAGTCGAGGTCCTGCTCCAGCAGGCGGTCCAGCGTCCGGGCCGCCTGCGCACCTTGCTGTTGGTAGAGGGAACCCAACCCCGCCACCATCACGGTTTCGGCGTTCTCCATCTGGCTGCGCGCCAGCTCGGCGATCTGCCCGGCCGCCGCCACCAGACGGGCCCGCTGCGCCTCACCCTGCGCCATCAGGGTCAACCGCTCCCCCACCAGCCAGCCCTGCTGACCCAGATTGCCGATGATGCTCTGACTGAGCTGATCGAGGCTTGTTGAACCCTGCCCACGACCAAGTTGCGCCAGCACCTGCTGCAGCTGTTGTCCCTGCAGAGTGAGCAAGCGTCCCTGATGCTCCCGCTCCTGCTCACTGGTTGCGGTGGCCAGCAGCCGCGACGCGCTCTGGATCTCGCCGCTGAGGCGAGAGAGCGTGCGGGCCAGCTCCTGATCGGCCAGAGTCTGCTGCACTCCTTGCTCCAGCTGGCGCAGATGGCTAAGCCCCACCCAACCCAGCAGGGAGGCACTCAGTGTGAGTAATGCCATCAAGGAGAAAGCCAGCAGCAACTTGCCACCCAGGCCGGAAAAGATTCTCACGGGAAGTCCCTTGGTTGTGGTCGGCTTTGACCGGATAATATGGTCCAACACTTTAACAAAACCCCTGGCCATGCGAAGCGTCTATCTCTCCCCGTTGTTGCTCATGTGGTTGCTCACGCTGCCTCGCGCCGCCCTCGCCTTTGCGGTCGATATCTGGCCCGGCGGCGAATTCAGCGGCCAGCCGCTGCGCCAGCAGTGGCCGGAACCCGCTGCGGCAACCAAACCGCTGACCCTCTGTGCCCTCTACCCCCATCTGCGCGACGCCTACTGGCTTTCGGTCAATCAGGGCATGGTGGACGAGGCGAAGCGGCTGGGAGTCAAGTTGCAGATCCACGAAGCGGGGGGTTACGGAGCCCTCGCCGAGCAGCGCCAGCAGTTGCAGCGCTGCGTGCAGGAAGGGAGCGACGCCATCTTGCTCGGCGCGGTGAGCTATCAGGGCTTGCGCGAGGCCATCGAGGCCACGCCGCTGCCGCTCTTTGGTCTGGTCAACGATCTGCCCAGCGGTCTGGTGCAGGCCAAGGTGGGGGTCTCCTGGTACCAGATGGGCTGGCAAATCGGCCACTGGCTGGCGCAGCGTCACCCCGCTGGCAGCAAACCGGTCTCGGTTGCCCTCTTCCCCGGCCCGCAGGCGAGTGGCGGCAACAACTTCGTCGAGCCGGGCTTTGCCGACGCCATCAAGGGGAGCGCCATCAAGCTGGTCACCACCGAGCGCGGCGACAACAGCCGGGAAATCCAGCGCACGCTGGTGCAGCAGACGCTGGCCCGCTATCCCGACCTCGACTATCTGGTGGGGGGCGCCATCGCCGCCGAAGTGGCGGTCAACGAGCTTGCGCAGCGCCATCTCGACAGGCCCCAGGTGCTGAGCACCTACTTCAGCCACGGGGTACAGCGGGGCCTGCGCCGGGGCAAGATCCTCGCCGCCAACAGCGATCAGATGCGGCTGCAGGGGCGCCTTGCTGTCGCTCAGGCGGTCTGCCTGCTGCAACACCCTGATGCCAGTGCCGAACAGTGTCCGCGGGTGATGGGGCCACCCATTCTGACGCTGTCTGCGCCGCTGGCCGACCCCGCCGATTCCCTCTCGGATGGCGCTTTTCGTCCCGTCTATCGGGTCGAATAGCCGTTCCAAATCCGATCAGCCCACTCAAGGAGAAGAGATGAAAGAGTTACATGCCAGCTGCCTGTGCGGCGCCGTCGCCCTGACCCTGCCGGATCAGTTCGACTATATGGGAAACTGCCACTGCAGCGAATGCCGCAAGTTTTCAGGGGGAGATTACGCCTCGGTCGGCGGACTGGATGGCAACCAGGTCACCATAGTGAAGGGAGAAGAGGCCATCGGCCGCTACCGCAAATCGGCAGAGACCACCCTGGCCTTCTGTCGTCACTGTGGCTCCAGCCTGTTCAGCCAGAAGAGCAGCAGCGGCAAGATCAACCTGCGCCTCGGGGTACTGGACGATGTGCCGAGCCAGCGGCCCACGTTTCACATCTTTGTCGGCTCCAAGGCGCCTTGGCACCAAATTGGCGACGACTGCCCGCAATTTGATACCCGCCCGCCGGTCTGATACCCGGTCAAACAGGTCAAGGCCGCCGCAACGGGGTCAGGAGGCTATCTCGCCGGCAAACAGATAGCCTTCACCATGGACGGTGACAAACAGCTGGGGATCCCGCGGATCCGCTTCCATCTTGCCGCGCAGCCGCCGGATCAACACGTCTATGGTGCGATCGCTCGGGCCATCGCCGCGATGGCTGATAAGGGTCAGGATCCGCTCCCGACTGAGCACCCGCCCGGCATGGGCGACAAAGGCCACCAGCACTTCATATTCCGCCTTGGTCAGACGCACCGGCACTCCGTCCTTGCTGAGCTGGCGACGGGGGATGTCAAAACGCCAAGGGCCAAAGCGCACCGCATCGTCAGCCACCGCAGGCTCGCTCGGCGCGGCGGCCGCCAGCGAGATCCGCCACAGCAGATTCTTGACCCGCACCAGCAACTCCCGTAGCTCGAACGGCTTGGTGACATAGTCATCGGCCCCCATCTCGAGGCCGACAATCCGGTCCACCGCATCACTGCGGCCGGTGACCAGAATGATCCCCACCGTGCTGCGCGCCCGCAGTTCACGGGTCAGCAGCAGACCATCTTCTCCCGGCAGGTTGATATCCAGCATCACCAGATCGACCGTCTGTTCCGCCAGCACGGCGCGCATCTCCTGGCCGTTTTCGACCGCCGTCACCCGATAGCCCTCCCGCTCGAAATAGCCGGTCAGCTTCTCGCGGGTAACCGCATCATCTTCAACAACCAGAATGTGGTAGCTCATGGGCAGGGTTCACGATGGTCGACAAGGGAGGATTATTCTATTCACATTTTGTCATAAATACCCCTATTTCATTAATTTGTGGCGGCAGCTCTGTTCACAACGCCTCCCTATCATGGCTCCCATCAAAAAAGTGATGTGAGAGAGCATGATGAAAAAACTGTGGCACTTCCTGCGCACCCCCAGCCGTCGCTGGTCGGTACTGGCGCTGCTTCTGGTGGGCGTCGGCGTCACCCTCGCGGGCACCGTCGGCCTGCACTATGGCTTTGAGAAAACCAGCAGCCTCGAATTCTGTATCTCCTGCCACTCCATGAAAGACACCGTCTATCCGGAGTACAAGGAGTCCATCCACTTCAAGAATGCCTCAGGGGTACAGGCGGTCTGTACCGACTGTCATCAGCCGAAAGATTTCGTCGGCAAGGTGGCCCGCAAGATGGAGGCGGCCAACGACCTCTATCAGGAGTACATAGGCCACAGCATCGACACCCAGGAGAAGTTCGAGGACCGGCGCCTGCATCTGGCCGAGAAGGTGTGGGCGCGGATGAGCAGCCAGAACTCCAAGACCTGCAAGTCCTGCCACAGCTACGACAACATGGATCACGCCAAGCAGTCCCAGGCGGCAGCGCTGGCGATGAAAGATGCGGCGGCGAAGAACATGAACTGCATCGAGTGCCACAAAGGCATCGCCCACGAACTGCCCAACATGGCGGGCGGCTTCCGGGCCACTTACGCCACCCTGATCAACCACGCGCAAGAGGCGCCAGCCACCGAGACCCTCTACAACCTGGGTGAAAAAGATCTCTACGCCAGCGAACAGAGCAGCGACCCGGTCGGCAAACTGCTGCCCGCCTCCCGCATCGACGTCGTAGACCGCAGCGGCGATCGCCTCAAGGTAACCATCGAAGGGTGGCGCGAGAGCGATGGCAAGGGCCGGGTGCTGAGCGAATACATGGGCAAGCGGGTCTTCGTCGCCACCATCCGTGACGAACTGAAAGCGAGCGAGAAAGTGCTCAAACAGGAGACCGACAGCACCACCCATATCAAGTGGGAGAAGGTTCAGGTGCAGGCCTGGGTCGATGGCAAGGGCTTTGAGTCCTCGCTCAAGCCAATCTGGGATTACGCCGGCGAGATGTACAAATCCACCTGCAACTCCTGCCACGGCGCGCCGGATCCCGCTCACTTCACTGCCAACGGCTGGATTTCGGGACTCAAGGCGATGTCTGCCTACTATCGCCTGAGCAAGGAAGAGGAACGCACCCTGCTCAAATACCTGCAAAACCATGCCGCCGATACCGGTGGTCAGGGCAGCCACTAAGTCCGGATTCGAAAGAGGAATAACAAGATGATCAATATTTCCCGTCGTGGTTTTCTGGGTGGCTTGCTGGCCAGCGGTGCCTCTGCCCTGATCGGCCCCTCCCTGCTCGGTCGCGCCGTGATGGCCGCCGAGTCCGGCGAAAAACTGGTGCAGTCCGGCTCCCACTGGGGCGCCTTCCGTGCCCGGGTGGTCGATGGCCGCTGGGTCGAGACCCTGCCGTTCGAGCACGACAAGCACCCCACCGACATGCTCAAGGCCTTGAGTGAAGTGGTCTACAACCCCTCCCGCATCCGCTACCCCATGGTGCGGCTGGACTGGCTGCGCAAGGGGCACCAGTCCAACACCAGCGAACGCGGCCAGAACCGCTTCGTGCGGGTCACCTGGTCTCAGGCGCTCGATTTTTTCTATCACGAGCTGGAGCGGGTGCAGAAAACCTATGGCCCGAGCGCCCTCTATGCCGGCCACTCCGGCTGGCAGTCAGTGGGCAAGCTGCACTCTGCTGGCGCCATGTTGGGGCGTGCCATGAACCTGCACGGCACCTATCTGGCCAAGGCCGGTGACTACTCCACCGGTGCCGCCCAGGTGATCCTGCCCCACGTGGCGGGCGCCATGGAGGTGTACGAGCAGCAGACCTCCTGGCCGCTGGTGCTGGAACACAGCAAGACCATCGTTATCTGGGGCTCAGATCCCATCAAGAACCTGCAGGTGGGCTGGCTGGTGCCGGATCACAGCGTCTACGACTACTGGGCGCAGCTGAAAGAGAAGGTGGCCAAGGGCGAGATCCGGGTGATCAGTGTCGATCCGGTCAAATCCAAGACCCAGAAGTACCTCAATTGCGATCAGGTGACCCTGAATCCGCAAACCGACGTGCCGCTAATGCTGGGTATCGCCCACACCCTCTACAGCGAGAAGCGCCACGACGAGAAGTTCCTGAAAGACTACACCACCGGTTTTGACAAGTTCCTGCCCTACCTGCTGGGCACCAGCGATGGTCAGGTGAAGGACGCAGAGTGGGCCGCCGCCATCTGTGGCGTACCAGCCGAAACCATCCGCGAGCTGGCCCGCACCATGAGCAGCGGCCGTACCCAGCTTATCGGCGGCTGGTGTGTACAGCGCATGCACCACGGCGAACAGTACGCCTGGATGCTGGTGGTACTGGCCTCGATGATTGGCCAGATCGGCCTGCCGGGGGGCGGTTACGGCTTTGGCTGGCACTACAACGGGGCGGGCACCATCACCTCCAGCGGCCCTATCATGTCAGGTTTCAGCTCGGTCATTCCCGGCGTTAAACCACTCCATGACGGCGACTGGAAGGGCTACTCCAAATACATTCCGGTGGCCCGCTTCGTCGACTGCATCCTCAATCCGGGCAAGCAGATCGCCTTCAACGGCCAGACCATCACCTACCCCCACATGAAGATGGCGGTGTTCTGCGGCAACAACCCGTTCCACCACCAGCAGGATCGCAACAAGATGGTCGCGGCCTGGCGCAAGCTGGAAACCGTGGTCAGCATCGATCACCAGTGGACCGCCAGCTGCCGCTTCGCCGATATCGTGCTGCCCGCCACCACCACCTATGAGCGGGATGACATCGAGCAGTGGGGCTCCCACTCCAACGCGGGCATTCTGGCCATGTACAAGGTGGTAGAGCCGCTGTTCGAGGCGCGCGATGACTACGACATCTTCGCCGATCTTTGCCGTCGCTTCGGTCGTGAGGCCGAGTTCACCGGCGGCAAGAGCAAGCTGGAGTGGATCCAGAGCATCTATGACGACGCCCGCCTGCAGGGTCGCGGCATCGGCATTCGTCTGCCCCGTTTCAGCCAGTTCTGGCACGGCGAGGGCTTCGTCACCTTCCCGGCGGGCCAACCCTGGGTGCGCCACGAGTCGTTCCGTCAGGAGCCGGATCTGGAACCCCTCGGTACACCGTCCGGCCTTATCGAGATCTACTCCAAGACCATCGCCGACTACGGCTATGGGGATTGCCCGGGCCACCCGGTCTGGATTGAACCCTACGAGCGCTCCCACGGCGGGCCGGGCAGCAAACAGTACCCGCTGCACCTGCAATCCTGCCACCCGGACAAGCGGCTGCACAGCCAGCTCTGCTCCTCCGACAACTACCGCGCCACCTACACGGTGCAGGGGCGCGAGCCTGTCTACATGAATCCGCAGGACGCCAAATCCCGCGGCCTCAAGGACGGCGATCTGGTACGGGTGTTCAACGGACGCGGTCAGGTATTGGCCGGGCTGGTGGTGAGCGATGATTACGCTCCCGGCGTGGTGCGCATTCAGGAAGGAGCCTGGTATGGTCCGCAAGAGGGTGGCAAGGTGGGCACTCTCTGTACCTACGGCGATCCCAACGTGCTGACCGCCGACATCGGCTCCTCCAGCCTGGCGCAGGCCACCACGGCCCACACCGCGCTGGTGGAGATCGAGAAATTCCGCGGACAGGCACCTGCTGTCACCGCCTTCGGCGCGCCTGAATCGGCCAAGGGCATCGACCCCATGTTCCCGGCACTCTGACCACGGAGGGACGAAAACGCCCCCTTGAGTTTCCTTTATTTTTAAAGTCGTTAGAATCGGGAGCCATCAAGGCTCCCGATTGCCATCCACGGAGGAAAAATGCAGGAATTTATGGCTACCAGCGAACGCCGGGCCGAACTCTACTGGTGGTTCTCCACCCTGTTCGCCGCCGAACTCAGTGATGAGCAGATCGCCGAATATGACACCTATGATGTGCGAAGCTTCCTGAAAAGCCTCTCCACCCTGGATCCGATGCGCGAAGCCGTGGCCGAGCTCAACGATGCCATCGCCCGCCTGCTGGTGCGCCCGGATCGCCAGCTGGAACTGGCCGCCGACTTCGCCGGCCTGTTTCTGGTGGATCCCAAACAGGGCGCCCTGCCCTACGAATCGCTCTACCGCGGCGAGGCCAAGCTGCTGATGCAGGCCCCGATGGCCGAGATGCAGGCCCGCCTCGATCGCCTTGGTATCAATGTCAGCGACAAATACAAAGAGCCTGCGGATCATCTGGCCATCGAGCTGGATCTGATGGGCAATCTCATCATCCGTGCGGCGGAAGCCAAGAGTGCAGCCGAGCGGGAACGCTGGCTCGACGAGCAGGAAGCACTGCTGCACGGTCATCTGCTGGGCTGGTTTGACAAGTTCGAAAGCGCCTGTCGCGCCGCCGACCGGTTTGGCTTCTACGGCGCCAGTGCCCGTCTGCTGGGGGTCTTCCTCAAGATGGATGCCAACTACCTCTCTCTGGTCAAACCGGCACCGTCTGCCGACTGAGGCCGCGATGAAGACAGCCCTGCTTCTGATTGCATGCTGGCTGCTGGCCCTGATCCCGCTGGATCAGGGCATTACTCCCCTGATCGCGCTGCTGTTCAACCCGGATCGCGAGCTCTACGGCACCGCCCAGCTCACCGGCTTTGCCGGCATCCTGCTCACCCTCTACCTTGCCAATCTCGGCGTCGAGGTGGTGTTGCGCCGCCGCTTCCAGATTGCCGGCATGCTGGCGCTGCTGGCCGCCTGGATCGACTTCATCAACAGCAGTGGCAGCGAGTCGCACTTCCTGCTGCTCTATCTGCTCGCCCTCCCCTTCCATCTGCTCGGCTGGCTGGTATTTGTGCGCGGTATTCAAGCATTTGGCCGAGAGAAAGGCTAAAAAACAGCCAATAATATTGCAAATCATGACAGCCAGGTCAGGCACTTCCCAGCGATTACAAGCACATCGGTACAGCACCCCGTAATATTTGCTTACATTCAGCTCCCGTTCAGTTTTACAAAAGCCGATATAGTGCCGCTCCTTTCGCCACACTACACAGGAGCAATCGTATGCCTCCCCAGGATGCGCGCATCACAGGCCTCGATCTGTTGCGCGGGCTTGTCATCTTCATGGCCGTTTTTGAGCACTACACCGGTTACCTCAACTACTGGTACATCGATTTCTTCAATCGGGAACATGCCTTGTGGGACAGCTTCTATGTATCACACAAGGCAATGGCGGGACACCTGCTCCCCATGGATCAGCTGACAGCACACGCATCAGCCTGGTTAATCCCCTGGGTCAGCCAGATCTACCTGGCCTTGGCCGCATTCAACCTGAGCCGCCGCGATCAGGCCAGCTTCAAGCCGCAGCTGGGCAGCAAGCTGGCCCTGTTTACCAGCATCATACTGATGCTCTATGTCGAAGGGTTGGTCATCGCCCCCAACTTCGGCGAGGCCATCTCATTCTACCCGGTCATGCTCTGGATGTGCCTGCTGGCGCTCTTCTCCATGGTGTATGCCTGGTTCGGCATCCGCGGCATGCTCCTGCTGACCCTTCTAAGCCTGCTACTGGATCAACTCGGCGTACAGGATCTGCTCGGCCATATCGACAGCTGGATGAAGCTGCACGTTCACCCCGACTATGAGCTGGATGCCCGTCTCGACCTCTTCATGGCCAGTGGCTGTTTCGGCTTTCTCTATGGCTGGTGCTGGCATCAGCGCCCACAATGGCGAGATCGCCTCAACCGTCTGGTACTGACGCTGTCGCTGGTGGCGCTGGCCATCTATCTCATGTTCGGCGAGACAAGCACGGTCGAGCTCAACGACATCTACGCCAACGAACACGAACTGGCGCTGGACATGATCGGCCGAGCCGGGATCTGGGGTATGGAGTTTCTGGTGATCGGTACCGTGCTCTGGCTACACCAACACAATATCCGTCTCTGCTGGCGACCACTCAACTGGATCGGCATGTACTCGCTGACCGTCTTCATCTTCCACAAGAGCATCTTCGTGCACCTGTGGGGCCCCTTGCTACTGTGGTGGACCGCCCGTCAGGGCACCATACTGCCCAACAGCTTTGGCCTTATCATGTTGCTCTGCACCGCCAGCGTACTGCTGATTTATGCTTTCCAGCGCTCCGGCATCATCTGTCATCTGATGGGAATGCATCAGGATCGGGACTGGGCGCGGCTATATGGCAAATAAGTATTGGCTGTCGCTGCTAATACTGGTAACGCTACCATTGCAAGCAAAGGAGTTGTTACTCGGCAGCAGCTGGCAACTGGACAGTAACCAGGCCAGTAGTAACGCAACCCAGCACAGCCAACTCTGGTGGGGTTATGAACGGGAGACCCAGGTTGGGCTCCTTTTCACTAACGGAAGCAGTGCCGGGCTGGCACTACCTCTCTATGAAAAGAGTTTTATCGCCTTGGGAGTCGGATCCATGCCAGTGGTTGATAGTACCCGTTTCAGTGCTATGTGGCGCCTGGGATGGCAGCTGGATGATGACCATCAATTGACGTTGTCCCAGCTCGTCGACCTCACTGGCCGTTATGGCCAGCTCTGGTACATGGAGCACAGCCTGCCGCTGCCGGCCGGGCTCTCCCTCAACCTCTGGCTGACCCGGGGCAGTCAGGCCCACATGGCTGCTTATGATGCTCATGAAGGTTGGCGAGACTGGGGGCTAACCCTGGAGCACAGCTGGGCTTGGCAAAAGTGGCAACTCGACGCAGAAGCGGGTGCCAAGCAGTGGCTCATACAGGGTTGCGATTGGCAACCAGTCGTGAACCTGACCCTGAGCTATCGCTTCAGCTGGTAACACTCACACCACAGGCAACTTCCACGTTTACCAGCGCCCACCTATCTTGGGTCCAGCCAAATGAAAACGCACAGACAGTCAAACCCATCGCATCATTAGGCTCTACAATGCAACTGCTTCCTGCAATCAGGGGGATATCCTGTTGCTGCGCACTCCAGGTTTCCTGACCAAATGGCAACATGCCAACCATGTTGCCAAATTCCATTACAACAGAGTCAATCATCGTCAGCCCTCTTTGCCAGCAAGCCGCACAGCTCAAGCACTAACGCTCTGATCGCGCATGATAAACATCCCCTGTTAGCGACATAACGCTCTCTCGGGATGTCAAAAGGACCACGGTAGCAAGGGCTTGCAACTCAGGCTGAACATCTGTGCCCAGAAGCCCTTAACAGGGGAAAAAGGGATTATCTATTGGTACGCAACGTCAGGTCGACTGCGTTCATCAAAGGATGATGATGTCATTGGTGCCGCAGGGGAAAATCCCCTGGCGATAGATATGACTATCTGCCAAACGTCAGGGTGGGAACACCACCATCATCCCGCTCATTGAGCATGCGTGTGAGCGGTGAGTCGCCAGAGTAACGGGATCCAGGCTCACTGAGGGAAAATTTGGCCCCCGGTTTTTTTGCCTGCCATGCGTTGCCAAGCTGATCGGCAACCCGATCCCGCACGGTCTGTGACGGCTCCTGATGCGTAATCGCAAACTCTTTGGGGGGCTTGTCTGCCAGTACAGGCACATCAAACTGCCAGAGGGATGCACAGAGCAATAGAGAGAACATAACTACCTCCATCCATCAAAGTCCTCCTTTTTACCCACTCACCACCTGAGTGTCACCCATTACCCTGTAACCAAATGTTGCTGTCTATCCAAAAGTCTAATTGCCCCCATCAGCCAAAGGTATAAGTTGTTACTTAATTATTAAAAGTATGTATTCAAAGGAGTGAGTGATGAGCGAGAGCAAGGTCTACCCGGTCAAACCCCACATCAGCAGCAATGCACTGCTCGACAAGGGCGACTACGCCGCCATGTATCAGGCCTCCATCGAGGATCCCGATACCTTCTGGGGAGAGCAGGGAAAAATTCTCGACTGGATGAAACCCTATAGCAAGGTCAAAAACACCTCCTACGATCCGGGCCATGTCTCCATCAAATGGTTTGAAGATGGCCAGCTCAACGTCTCGGCCAACTGTCTCGATCGCCATCTCGCCGAACGGGGTGACAAGGTCGCCATCATCTGGGAAGGGGACAATCCTGCCGAAGATCGCAAACTCACCTACCGCGAGTTGCACAGCGAAGTGTGCAAGTTTGCCAACGTATTGAAAGCACAAGGGGTTCACCGCGGCGATGTGGTCTGCCTCTATATGCCCATGGTGCCCGAAGCCGCCATCGCCATGCTGGCCTGTACCCGCATCGGCGCGGTACACAGCATCGTATTCGGCGGCTTCTCGCCGGAAGCGCTGGCTGGCCGCATCATCGACTCGGGCTCGCGCATCGTGATCACCGCCGACGAGGGTCTGCGCGGTGGCCGTCCGGTGCCGCTCAAGAAGAATGTGGATGAAGCGCTCACCAACCCGGAAACCCAGGTCAACAAGGTGATCGTGCTCAAGCGCACCGGCGGCAATGTCGCCTGGCACAACCACCGCGACATCTGGTGGCATGAAGCGACCGCCGCCGTCAGCAGCGACTGCCCGCCCGAGGCGATGAACGCCGAAGATCCGCTCTTTATCCTCTATACCTCCGGCTCCACCGGCAAACCCAAAGGGGTGCTGCACACTACCGGTGGCTATCTGGTCTACGCCACCCTCACCTTCAAATATGTGTTCGACTACCACGAAGAGGATATCTACTGGTGTACCGCCGATGTGGGCTGGGTCACTGGTCACTCCTATCTGGTCTACGGGCCGCTCGCCAACGGTGCCACCACCATCATGTTCGAAGGGGTGCCCAACTACCCGGCCACCAACCGCATGAGTCAGGTGGTGGACAAGCACCAGGTCACCATCCTCTATACCGCCCCCACCGCCATCCGCGCCCTGATGGCCAAGGGTAACGAAGCGGTCACCGGCACGTCGCGCCAGAGCCTGCGCATCATGGGCTCGGTAGGTGAGCCCATCAACCCGGAAGCATGGGAGTGGTACTACCGCACCATTGGCGATGAGCGCTGCCCCATCGTCGATACCTGGTGGCAGACCGAGACCGGCGGCATCCTGATTAGCCCGCTGCCCGGCGTTACCGACCTGAAACCGGGCTCTGCTACCCGTCCCTTCTTCGGGGTGCAACCGGCGCTGGTGGACAACATGGGCGAACCGCTGGAGGGGGCCACCGAGGGTAACCTGGTGATCACCGACTCCTGGCCGGGCCAGATGCGCACCGTATTCGGCGATCACGAGCGCTTCGAGCAGACCTACTTCTCCACCTTCCCGGGCCGCTACTTCACCGGCGACGGTGCCCGTCGCGACGAGGACGGCTACTACTGGATCACCGGTCGGGTGGATGATGTACTGAACGTCTCCGGCCACCGCATGGGTACCGCCGAAATTGAATCGGCGCTGGTGGCCCATCCCAAGATCGCTGAAGCGGCGGTGGTGGGGGTGCCCCACGAGATCAAGGGTCAGGGTATCTATGCCTATGTCACCCTGATCGCCGGGGAAGAGCCAAGCCGCGAGCTGCATAAAGAGGTGAAGGAGTGGGTGCGCAAGGAGATTGGCGCCATCGCCACGCCAGATGTCATTCACTGGGCGGAGGGGCTGCCGAAGACCCGTTCCGGCAAGATCATGCGCCGCATCTTGCGCAAGATCGCCACCGGCGAGACCGACAGCCTGGGGGATATCTCCACCCTGGCGGATCCGGGGGTAGTAGACAAACTCATCCGCGAGAAGTCGGAAGCAGCCTGATCCCGCTTCGTTTGTTGCTCAACAAAGCCGGCCCTGTGCCGGCTTTGCTGTTTCTACAGCGGTACAAACGGCCTGAGCGGCTGAAACTGGGCGCACAGGGAGGTGACGCTCAATAAATAGCCAGATGTAGAGATTAGACCAGTAAAATGCTGCTAATTTTCACGAAATCAATATAATTGCGAAATCTGTGTGCCAGGGCACACCGATTTGCGCAGAAAATGGCTAGATTTCAGGTAGTCCACAAGATAGCTGACAGATAGCAGCATGATCATCGAGGATGCACTCAATATGTCGCAACATCGCCGAATTCTCCTGCTCAACGGTCCAAACCTGAATCTGCTGGGCAAACGGGAACCGGGTATCTACGGCAGCAAGACGCTCGATGAGATCGTCGCCGATCTGAAGCTCAACGCCAGCGAACTCGGTGTCACTCTGGAACATCTGCAATCCAACGCCGAACATGAGTTGGTCAGCCGCATCCATCAGGCCATGGGTCAGGTGGATTTCATCATCATCAATCCGGCCGCCTTCACCCACACCAGCGTCGCCATCCGCGATGCGCTGCTGGGTGTCGCCATCCCCTTTATCGAGGTTCACCTGTCAAACGTTCATGCCAGGGAGCCGTTTCGTCATCACTCCTATCTGTCTGATGTCGCCAAAGGGGTCATTTGTGGTCTGGGGGCCGATGGCTATCAATTCGCTTTAACCGCGGCCGTGCGCCATCTGCACGCGGCTTGATAATCACTGATCAGATAAAGAAGAAAGAGAATGCTAATGGATATCCGCAAAATCAAGAAGCTGATTGAACTGGTTGAAGAGTCCGGCATCGCCGAACTGGAGATCTCCGAAGGTGAAGAGTCCGTTCGCATCAGCCGCAACTTCGCAGGCCAGGTCACTGCCGCACCGCAGATGATCATGCAGCAAGCAGCCGCTCCGGTTGCCGCTCCAGCCGCCGCCCCGGTTGCCGCTGCGCCGGCCGCAGATGCCGCACCGAGCGGTCACCTGATGCGCTCTCCCATGGTTGGCTCCTTCTACCGCTCCTCCAGCCCGGAAGCCAAGCCGTTCGTGGAAGTGGGTCAGCAAGTCAATGTCGGCGATACCCTGTGCATCGTCGAAGCCATGAAAATGATGAACCAAATCGAGTCTGACAAGGCCGGTGTGATCAAAGCGATCCTGGTTGAAAATGGTCAGGCCGTCGAATTTGACGAGCCGCTGTTCATCATCGAATAAGGGAAATCGCCACCCATGTTGGACAAAGTAGTCATCGCCAACCGCGGTGAAATTGCCCTGCGGATCCTGCGCGCCTGCAAAGAGCTCGGGATCAAGACAGTGGCAGTTCACTCCACCGCCGACCGGGAGCTCAAACATGTGCTGCTGGCCGACGAATCCATCTGTATCGGCAAACCAGCCAGTACCGACTCCTACCTCAACGTTCCGGCCATCATCGCCGCCGCCGAGGTGACCGGTGCCGTGGCCATCCACCCGGGTTACGGCTTCCTTTCCGAGAACGCCGATTTTGCCGAAGTGGTCGAAAAATCCGGCTTCATCTTCATCGGCCCGCGCGCCGAGACCATCCGCCTGATGGGTGACAAAGTCTCCGCCATCGAAGCGATGAAGAAGGCAGGCGTACCGTGTGTACCGGGCTCTGACGGTCCGGTGGACAACGACACCAAGCGCAATGCCGCTATTGCCAAGCGCATCGGCTATCCGGTGATCATCAAGGCTGCCGGTGGCGGCGGTGGTCGTGGCATGCGCGTGGTACGCAGCGAGGCCGAGCTAGCCTCCGCCATTGCCCTAACCAAATCCGAAGCAGGCCAGTTCTTCAAGAACGACATGGTCTACATGGAGAAGTACCTGGAAAACCCGCGCCACATTGAAATTCAGGTGTTGGCAGACGGCCAGGGCAACGCCCTCTATCTGGGCGAGCGTGACTGCTCCATGCAGCGTCGCCACCAGAAAGTGGTGGAAGAGGCGCCGGCACCCGGCATCACCGCCGAAATGCGCAAGTTCATCGGCGAGCGCTGTGTGCGCGCCTGTATCGAGATCGGCTACCGCGGTGCGGGTACTTTCGAGTTCCTGTACGAGAACGGCGAGTTCTATTTCATCGAAATGAACACCCGTATCCAGGTTGAGCATCCGGTCACCGAGATGGTCACCGGTATCGATCTGATCAAGGAGCAGCTGCGCATCGCCGCCGGTCAGCCCCTGTCGATCACCCAGCAGGATATCCGCATCCGTGGCCATGCCATCGAGTGCCGGATCAACGCCGAAGATCCGGCCACCTTCATGCCCTCTCCGGGTCTGGTGCAGCGCTTTCACGCGCCGGGTGGTCTGGGCGTGCGTTGGGACTCCCACATTTATGCCGGTTACAAGGTACCTCCCCACTACGATTCGATGATCGGCAAGCTGATCTGCTACGGCGAGAATCGTGACATTGCCATCGCCCGCATGCGCCATGCACTGGACGAGCTGGTGGTGGAAGGGATCAAGACCAACGTACCGCTGCAAAAAGAGATCATGAAAGACGAAAACTTCCAGCACGGTGGCACTAATATCCACTACCTGCACAAGAAGTTAGGTCTGTAAGGATCGCTGATAGAGACCCGATGACATTGCACGGTGGCAGTACCAACGCCCACTATCTGCACAAGAAGTTGGGTCTGTAAGGATCTCTGATAGAGACCGGACTTCCGGTGGAAGTCTGCTCCGCAAGGAGCCTCTGCTGAAAAAGGGCCATGGCGACATGGCCCTTTTTTGTTATCCTTGCGCCCCTCAAAATTGTCGGAGGCCAAGGTGAACCGTTTTGCTCTCGCCCGCCGGGAAGCAGCTTTCTGCCTGCTGCTGACCCTACTCTATTTTCTTGCCTGGTATGGCACGGCTTATCTGATCCCGGAAGAGATCGAATGCTGGGACATTCCCCTTTGGTTCCTGCTCAGTTGCGTGGCGATGCCACTGCTGTTCATCGCACTATGTGCCTTGATGGTGGATCGACTGTTTGTGGATATCCCCCTCGATACCCCCGCCCCTTCCGGCAAGGAGTCATCCCATGAATCTTGAGTTGATGCTGCCGCTCGTCATCTATCTGGTGCTGGTGCTGGGGGTGGGTTTCTGGGCCAGCCGCCATCGCGCGCAAGGCAACTTCGTGCAGGAGTACTTCATCGGCAACCGCAGCATGGGCGGGCTGGTGCTGGCGATGACGCTAGTGGCCACCTACACCTCGGCCTCCTCCTTTATCGGTGGGCCGGGCGCGGCCTACAAGATCGGTCTGGGCTGGGTGTTGCTGGCGATGATCCAGCTGCCCACCGTCTGGCTCACCCTGGGGGTGCTTGGCAAGAAGTTCGCCATCATCGCCCGCCGGGTCAATGCGGTGACCATCAACGACATGCTGTGGGCCCGCTATCAGAGCAAGGCGGTGGTGATCCTCGGCTCCGTTACTATCATCCTCGCCTTTATCGCGACTATGGTGGTGCAATTTATCGGCGGCGCCCGCCTGCTGGAGACCGCCACCGGGCTCTCCTACCAGCAGGGGTTGATGCTGTTTGCCAGCTGTGTGCTGCTCTACACCATCATCGGCGGCTTCCGCGCCGTGGTGATGACCGATGCGCTGCAGGGGATCATCATGCTGATCGGCACCGGCGCCCTGCTGGCAGGAATTCTGATTGCCGGTGACGGCTTGCCAAACCTTATCCACCAGCTAAGGGAGATCGATCCCAAGCTGGTGAGCCCGCAAGGGGCAGGCGACATGCTGACCCAGCCCTTTATGTTGAGCTTCTGGATCCTGGTCTGTGTCGGGGTGGTGGGGCTGCCCCACTCGGCGCTGCGCTGCTTTGGCTATCGCGACAGCAAGGCGCTCCATCGCGGCATTCTGATCGGCACCGTGGTCAGCGCACTGCTGATGTTTGGCATGCATCTGGCGGGCGCCCTCGGCCGCGCCATCCTGCCGGGCATGGACAGCCCGGACAAGATCATGCCCTCCTTGATGATGGAAGTGCTGCCCCCCTGGCTGGCCGGGGTCTTTCTGGCGGCGCCGATGGCGGCCATCATGTCCACCATCGACTCCCAGCTGATCCAGGCTTCCGCCACTCTGGTGAAAGATCTCTACCTCAACTATCTGAGTCCAAAGCAGGAGAAGCTGGAGGTGCGCATCCCCCGCCTATCCCTGCTCTGCACCCTGATCCTCGGCACTTTGGTGCTGCTGGCGGCGCTGCAACCGCCCGAGATGATCATCTGGCTCAACCTGCTCGCCTTCGGCGGATTGCAAGCGGTGTTCCTCTGGCCGCTGGTGCTCGGTCTCTACTGGTCACGGGCCAACGGCCCGGGCGCACTGGCCAGCATGGTCAGCGGCATCGTCAGCTATGGGGTACTCAGTCAGTGGGGGATCAAGCTGGCTGGCCTGCACGCCATCGTGCCAAGCCTCACGCTGGCACTGGTGGTCTTTATCACGGTCAGCCTGCTGACGACACCGCCCTCGCGGGAAGTGCGCGAGCTTTTCGGGCAGAAATAATAAAAATATAAATTAGGGGTTCCAAAACTATCCCCAAATAGGTGTTTTCCGGTTAAACTGTGCGCCAAGTCACAGAACGTAGCCGCTGTATGCCCGTTAAAGCCACTCGACAAGTCGTTACTCAAGCCCTGCAGCGGCTCGGTTATGCCCTGCTGCTGCCCGTCTCCATCTTGCCGATGGCGGCGCTGATATACCGGCTTGGGCAACCCGACGTGCTCGATTTGGCGGTGCTCTCCCTCACCGGTCAGGCGATCTTCAGCCAGATGCCGCTTATCTATGCGGTGGCGATCGCCTTTGGCCTGAGTCGGCAAGAGCTGGGCGGGCAGACGCTGGCGGGGGCAGTCAACTTCCTGCTGCTCAGCACAGCTTTCAATACGCTAGCCCCCAACCTGCACGCCGACATGATCTGCGGCCTGCTGGCGGGACTCACCACCGCCATTATCTATCCCTGGGTTCACCAGCAAACCCTGCCCCGCTGGCTGCAGATCGCCAGGGGGGAGTTTCCCAGCCTGCTGGTGTCGGCCTTGGCCTGCCTGCTGATCGCCATCCCCCTCTCGCTGCTGTGGCCGCCACTGGAGCGCGGGCTGACCCTGCTCACCTCCGAGCTGCTTACCACGCCGTTTGGCGCTTTCTGCTACGGCACCCTCAACCGGCTGCTGATCCCGCTCGGGCTCCATCAGGTGCTGGGCAGCGTCATCGGCCTTGGCGAGAGCAACCTGCAGGCGCTGGCCACCGCCCAGCCCCTTCATGAAGGGTATGTGGCCGGTCTCTACCCCATCATCATGTTCGGCCTGCCGGGCGCCTGTTTTGCCATCTGGCTGCACCGCCAACGGATGCAGCGGCTGCCGCAGGGCGGGCTGCTGCTCACCCTTGCGCTCACCTCGGCACTGGTGGGGATCACAGAGCCTATCGAATTTCTGTTCGCCTTTACCGCCCCCTGGCTGTTTCTCGCCCACGCCCTGCTGACCGGGCTGTCGCTCGCTGTCTGTAGCGGGCTGGGGATCAAGGTGGGCAGTTACTTCTCCGCCGGTCTGCTGGATCTGGTGCTGAGCTATCAGGCTGGGGAGCACAGCTTCTGGCTCATTCCGGTCGGTATCCTGTTTTTCGTCGCCTACACCCTGCTGTTCTATCAACTGCTGGAGCGCGCCCCCCTCAGCATGCCGAGCAAGCCCATCGCAGTGGAGCATCCGCGCCTTGCCAGCGTTGCCCCCTCAGACCCGCAGATGCTGGCGATCCAGTATCTCAAGGTACTGGGCGGGATGGACAATCTGGTGGCGATGAGTGTCTGTATCACCCGTCTCAGCCTGCGGGTGCGCGATATTTCACTGGTGGATGAATCTCGCCTGCTGGGCCTGGGCTGCTTCTCCTGGATCCAGCTCAACGACCACCAGCTGGTGCTGGTGCTGGGCCCCAGCGCCAGCCTGATTGAAGGGCAGATCCGCATGCTGGCGGAGCGCCAGTCGGTCCCCCTCGGCCTCAAACCCAATCAGGAGTCGGCCAGTCAGAGCAGCTGGTAACTCAGGCGAACGGCAACCGCTCGGCCACGAAATCCATCAGGGTGCGCAGGGCGGGGGCCAGATGCTCCCGGCTCGGATAGATAAGGTAAAACGGGTTGGCCGGAATGGGCTGATCCGGCAACACCTTCTGCAGCCGCCCCGCCGCCAAATCCCCTTCACAGACATGGTGGGGCAACAGGGCAATCCCCCCGTCATGAAGCGCCATCTCCCGCAGCGCCAGCAAGCTGTTGCTGACACAGGCTCCCTGCGGCCGCCAGCCCCCCTCCTGCAATGGCCACACCGGCATGGCCGAGTGCACCAGACAGGCATAACGGCCCAGCTCGCTCAACTGTTGTGGCATGCCGTGGGCCGCCAGATAGGCGGGCGCCGCCACCAGATGGCGCGCCACCTCACCGATACGCCGGCAGATGAGGCTGGAGTCTTTCAGCGGCGCCGCCCGCAGCGCCAAATCATAACCTTCCCCCACCAGATCGAGCTGTTCATCGCTCAGGGTCAGTTCCAGCACCACCTCGGGATAGAGGGCGCGAAACTCGGCGAGGATCCGGCCAAGCAGCAGGGTGCCGGTCGCCTCGGGGGCGGTGATCCGCACCCGCCCCGCCGGGGCCGAGCGCAGCCGTGCCATCGCCAGATTGGCACTGCGGGCCAGTGCCAGCAGCCCCTGACAGTGCTCCACATAGAGTTCCCCCTGCGGGGTCAGGCTCAACCTGCGGGTGGTGCGCTGCAACAGCCGCACCCCGAGCTGGGATTCGAGCCGCGAGATCTTCTGACTCACCGACGACTTGGGCATACCGAGCAGCTCGGCGGCCCGGGTAAAGCTTCCCTGCTCCACCACAGTGGCAAACAGTCCCATCAACTCCAGATCGACATTGTTCATATATTCAAACAGTCTTTACCGATTACCCATCTTAATCTTGATAATCAACCAGACTAGAGTGAGTGGCAATCCCGAACACAGCGATTTGAAAGGAAAAACCATGAAAGCCATTGCCCTGACTCACTATCTGCCAAGCGACCACCCCGACTGCTTTATCGCAGCCAACCTGCCAGATCCGGTTCCGGGTCCGCGGGATCTGCTGGTCCGGGTTACTGCCACCTCCGTCAATCCGGTAGATACCAAGGTGCGCTCCCCCAAGGCCAAAATTGAAAGCTCGCCCCGGGTGCTGGGCTGGGATGCGGTGGGGGAAGTGATCGCCACCGGCAGCGAAGTCACCCTGTTCAAGGCGGGCGACCGAGTCTGGTATGCCGGCGACATCAGCCGCCCGGGCAGCAACAGCGCCCTGCAACTGGTGGATGAGCGCATCGCCGCGATCGCCCCCACCAGCTTGAGCGATGTGGAGGCCGCCGCCCTGCCGCTCACCGCCATCACCGCCTGGGAGACCCTGTTCGAGCGCTTCGCTCTTACCCGCGAGAGCCGTGGCAAACTGCTGATCATCGGCGGCGCCGGTGGCGTGGGTTCCATCGCCATCCAGCTGGCCCGCCAGCTCACCGACATGGAGGTGATTGCTACCGCCTCCCGCCCCGAGAGCCGCGAGTGGTGCCTCGAGATGGGCGCCCATCAGGTCGTAAACCACCACAAGTTGCAGGAGGAGCTGACCGCCCTTGGCATCACCCAGGTCGATGCCATCTTCTGCACCAACGCCACCGCCGAACACTGGGCCACCATGGCAGGGCTGATCCGCCCGTTTGGCCATATCTGCACCATCGCCGAATCGAGCGAGCCGTGGGATCTCTCCCTGCTCAAGAGCAAGAGCGTCACCTTCAGCCAGGAGTTCATGTTCACCCGCTCCCTGTTCCAGACGCCGGACATGATCGAACAGCACCGCCTGCTCGGCCGGGTGGCGGCACTGGTCGATGAAGGGGTATTGCAGACCACCCTGACCAGAACCATCCCGTCGCTGACCCCGATCACGCTGGCTCAGGCCCATGCCGAGGTGGAAGCGGGCCGTATGGTTGGCAAGCTGGTGATCGACATGAGCGACTTTGCCAACTAAGCCCTCAAACGCACCATGATGGGATAAGTTCACCAAGGAGATGCCCCAAACGGGCACAACCAGCGGCACTCATGACTGCCTGTGGTAGGCCAACGTCCGACAATCAGCCAAAAAAGAGGCCATTTCGCGAGAAATGGCCTGAATACCTGAACATTGGGGTAACAATCACACACATATCCTTATGCAGGACAATCTAGTCTTTGCATCTGGCGTGCCAACAGCAGCATGAATGCGCCAAAACGGCGTCAGCCCGTCCTTGAGCAAGGTGCCGACCTTGCTCTTTTTTTGTCTGGCAGACTGTTTACCAGGCAAACAAGTGCAGATAAAAAAATGCCACCCGAGGGTGGCAGTGAAAGATGACGGAACTTGAGCAAAGCGTTCAGCGAAAAACGGTCGTCTTCGCCTGCATAGAGCGATACAGGAACCGTGCCAATCCGGCAAAAGCCCCCGAATCCCTCCACGTCATGGGCAAACCACGACAGCACTGCCCCATGATGGTAGAATCTCGCGGTTTCACATTTATGAAGAGTCGACGCCATGCCCTGGATACAAATTCGAATCAACGCCACTGCCAAGACCGCAGACAAGGTGAGCAACATGCTGCTGGGGCGTGGAGCCCAGGCGGTGACCTTTATGGATGCCAAGGATGTGCCCGTCTACGAACCCATGCCCGGTGAAACCCCGCTCTGGGGCGAGACCGAAGTGATGGGGCTGTTCGATGCCGAAACCGACCCGGCTCCCACCATCGCCTTTTTCCAGCAGATCTTCGGCGAAAATGTCGGCTACAAGGTCGAGCAGCTGGAAGACAAGGACTGGGTGCGCGAGTGGATGGATCACTTCCACCCCATGCAGTTTGGCGAGCGCCTCTGGATCTGCCCGAGCTGGCGCGATGTGCCGAACCCCGATGCAGTTAACGTGATGCTGGATCCGGGCCTGGCCTTCGGTACCGGTACCCACCCCACCACCGCCCTCTGCCTGCAGTGGCTGGACGGGCTGGATCTGAGCGGTAAAACCGTGGTCGACTTTGGTTGCGGCTCCGGCATTCTCGGCATCGCCGCCCTGAAACTGGGTGCTGCCCGCGTCATCGGCATCGACATCGACCCGCAAGCCATTCAGGCCAGCCGCGACAACGCCGCGCGCAACGGCGTCGCCGACCAGATTGAGCTCTATCTGCCAGCCGACCAGCCGCAAGATGTCGAAGCGGACGTGGTGGTCGCCAACATCCTGGCCGGCCCGCTGCGCGAACTGGCTCCACTTATCGCCGGCCACGGCAAGCCGGGCAGCCTGATGGCTCTCTCTGGCGTGCTGGAGAGCCAGGCACCGGAGCTGGAAACCATCTACGGCCAGTGGTTCGAGATGGACCCGACCGCTGTCAAGGAGGAGTGGTGCCGCCTCTCCGGCCGCAAGCACGGCTAAGCGCGGGCAACATAGACGCCAACCTCATGCCATCAGGGCTCCCATTCGGGGGCCCTGATTGTTTTGGCCTGCCGGGCTATTCCCGGTCCGTGGACATGGGCATGATCGCCCTCCCTTCTGATTGTATTCGTTTGAAAACAACAGACACCTTTATTCCGGTAAGATAGCGGTCCGAGCCAACGCAACCGAGAAGGATTTCTTATGCGGATTGCCATTCTGGATGACTATCAGGATCAGGTGCGCCACCTCCCCTGCTTTGCCCTGCTGGCGGGTCATGACGTCACCATCCTCAACCAGAGCGAACCCGATACAACGCGCCTTGCCGCCCTGCTGGAAGGAATGGAAGCACTGGTGCTGACCCGCGAGCGTACCCGCATCGACGAACAGCTGCTGATACAGCTTCCCACCCTTAAACTCATCAGCCAGACCGGCAAAATCAGCCAGCATATCGACCCGGCACTATGCCAACAGTACGACGTTGCCGTGGCAGAAGGGATCGGCAGCCCTATTGCTCCCGCCGAGCTCTGCTGGGCGCTCATCATGGCAGCCTCCCGCCATATACCTGCTTACAGCCAGGCGTTAAGCCAAGGCCAATGGCAGCAATCTGGTGACCTCGGTTTGGGACGCACACTGCATGGGCTGACGCTCGGCATCTGGGGCTACGGCAAGATAGGCCAGCGGATCGCCCGCTATGGCAAGGCATTTGGCATGTCGGTACTGATATGGGGCAGTGAGGCTTCGCGCAGGCAGGCCGAGCTGGATGGCTATGCCTGCGCCTCCAGCAAGGAGGCTCTCTTCAGTCAAGCCGATATCCTCACGCTGCATCTGCGCCTGAGCGAGACAACCCGCGGCGCTGTTACCCGCGCAGATCTGGCCCGCATGAAAGTTGACTCTCTGCTGGTCAATACCAGCCGTGCCGAACTTATCGAGCCGGGCGCCCTCTATGCAGAGCTAAGTACCCATCCTGGAAAACGGGCCGCGCTCGATGTATTTGACATCGAGCCGGCGACACAGGAAAGCGAGCCCCTGCTGCGCCTGCCCAATGTATTGGCAACGCCTCATCTCGGCTATGTGGAGCAAAACAGCTACGAACTCTACTTTCGCGTGGCGTTCGAGAATGTGCTGGCCTTTGCCGAAGGCAAACCTGCCAACCTGGTTCTGCCCGTATCGGGTGGGTGATCACGTTACTTCTGTCGTATTGGCGCCAATATCCAAATCCCTGGCAGATAAAGGAAAGCAACCTTCATGAGCGAATACCAGAAGATGATTAGCAGCCAACCGTACAACTGCATGACACCCGAGCTGGCCCAGTTGCGCCGGGAGGCGGCACGGCGCTATCGCCGTTTCAATCTGGCGGAAGAGGAGACAGAGCAGCGGGCACTACTGGCGGAGCTGATTGGCGAACTGGCAGAGAATGCCTTCATCTGCCCGCCCCTCTACTGCACCTATGGCCGCCACATCCACCTGGGCAAGGACTCCTACATCAATATGGGAGCGACCCTGCTGGACAATGCCCCCATTCGCATCGGCGCCCATGTGATGATTGGGCCAAACGTGCAGATCTATACCGCAGCCCATGCGCTGGAGGCCGACGAACGGATTCAGGGCACAGAGACGGCGCTGCCGGTCACCATTGAAGACAAGGTCTGGATTGGGGGCGGCGCCATCTTGCTGCCCGGCGTCACCATAGGGCGGGAGGCGATCGTCGGCGCGGGTGCCGTAGTCACCAAAGATGTACCGGCCGGTGCTCGGGTAGTCGGCAACCCGGCCCGGATCCTGCCAGCCACAAACAGGGCATAAGGCAGCCAACCGGGTTGTATGCCGATACCGCCATCAACTCACAACAGCCCCGACACCCCATAAAAAAATAAAGCCCAATGTCACGAAGACGTTGGGCTGTTAAAAGGTGCTACGGAATTGCGACTCTCATCGCAGAAAAATTAGAAGGAGTGCCCTTCTAAACTGGCAGGGAGATATTAGCGAATGCGCAAACGTTTTACATAGTGAAATACCACAGGATTGCGAGGTACATCGCACTATTTAAATAATTACCTGCTATGGCGCGCGAAGCCTCTTTGAGCCATTTATTTTCCCCAATTTCTCTGGTTACTATTCACGGTTAAACAGAAAAGCCCCGATTTCTCGAGGCTTTGCTTCTCTCAACCGCAACGTGGCCGAAAAGTCAGAAACGGCGGACAAACTCATCGAGCGGCAGCTCGCGCAGTTTACGCGCTTCCAGCATGGGGGTGCCGAGGTAGAGGAAACCCACCAGCTGATCCTCTGCCGCCAGTCCCAATCCTTTGTTGATCTGCTCATCGAAGATAAACCAGCCGGAGCGCCAGATGCCGTTGAAGCCCTGCGCCTGCGCCGCCATCTGCATCGCCATCAGGGCACAACCTGCAGAGAGCTCCTGCTCCAGTTTCGGCACCTTGGGGTGATCCTGATAACGGGTTGCCACGGCGACGATCAAGGGCGCCCGCAGCGGCGCTTCGCTGCACTTCTTGATGCTCTCTTCATCTTCGCCACGGGCACGGGCCGCCTCGGCCAGCAGCTTGCCCAGCCGCTCACGCCCCTCCCCTTCAAACAGAATGAACTGCCAGGGGGTCAGGGTGCCGTGATCCGGCGCACGCAGGCCCGCCTTGAGGATATTGTCGAGCACCTCACCGCTCGGGGCGGGATCGGCGAGACGGCCACAGGAGTGGCGATTGAGCAACAGGGTGAGGGCATCCATGGGCAATTCCTTCTCTGGGGCAATGATGGCGCTACCTTAGCACAGCACCGAATGAAGAAAACCCCTGAGGCTCAGGGGTTTATCGCACTATAAAGGACAAGAGGACGCTGCTTGCTAGATGATCGCTGCCAGCTCGGCCCCTTGCCGGATGGCGCGCTTGGCATCCAGCTCGGCAGCCACGTCGGCTCCGCCGATGATATGCACCGGCTTGCCTGCCGCCTGCAACCCGGCCTGCAGTTCTTTAAGGGGCTCCTGCCCGGCGCAGACGATAACCTGATCCACCGGCAGACACTGCTTGGTCTCGCCCACCTGAATGTGCAAGCCCTCGTCATCGATCCCCAGATATTGCACCCCGGAGAGCATCTGCACCTTGCGGTTCTTGAGCACGGTACGGTGGATCCAGCCGGTGGTCTTGCCAAGTCCGTCACCCACCTTGCTCTCCTTGCGCTGGAGCAGCCAGATCTGGCGCTCGGGGGCGTCGATTTCAGGAGCCGTGAGGCCACCGCGCTCGCCAAGCTGTTTGTCGATGCCCCACTCCTTGAGCCAGTGATCACGGTGCCCATCGGCATCCATCTCCACCTTCTTCTCTACCAGATACTCAGCCACATCGAAACCGATGCCGCCAGCGCCGATCACCGCCACCTTCTGGCCGACCGGTTTGTGATCCCGCAATACATCGAGATAACTCATCACCTTGGGATGTTCGATGCCCGGAATATTGGGGGTGCGCGGACGAATACCGGTAGCGAGAATCACCTCGTCAAAACCGCCGCTGAGCAGGCTCTCGGCACTCTGGCGCTGGCCCAGATAGAGCTCGACGCCGCACTTCTCCAGCCGTTTGGCGAAGTAGCGCAGGGTTTCGTGAAACTCCTCCTTGCCCGGGATCTGCTTGGCGAAGTTGAACTGGCCGCCGATTTCGCTGGCCTGATCGAACAGGCACACCTGATGACCGCGCTCGGCAGCGTAGCAAGCAAATGCCAGCCCGGCCGGGCCCGCCCCCACCACCGCCAGCTTTTTGGGCTGGGGCACGCGGCCAAAGGTCAACTCGGTCTCGAAACAGGCGCGAGGATTGACCAGACAGGAGGCGCGCTTCTGCTTGAACACATGGTCAAGGCAAGCCTGGTTGCAGGCGATGCAGGTGTTGATCTCGTCCGCCCGATTCTCGGCCGCCTTGATGACAAATTCGGGATCCGCCAGGAAGGGGCGCGCCATGGAGACCATATCCGCCTCGCCCCCCGCCAGAATCCGCTCGGCCACCTCCGGGGTGTTGATCCGGTTGGTGGTGATAAGCGGCACCTTGAGGTGTTTTTTCAGCTCGGCGGTCACCCAGCTGAAGGCGCCGCGCGGCACGCTGGTGGCGATGGTAGGAATACGCGCTTCGTGCCAACCGATGCCGGTGTTGATCAGGGTCACCCCCACCGCTTCCAGCGCTTTGCCAAGGGCAATCACCTCTTCCAGGGTCGACCCCTGCTCCACCAGATCCAGCATGGAGAGGCGGAAGATAATGATGAAGTCGGTGCCGACCCGCTCGCGGATAGCGCGGACAATCTCCACCGGGAAGCGCATCCGGTTTTCGCTGCTGCCGCCCCAGCCATCGCTACGTTTGTTGGTACGCTCGCAGATGAACTGGTTGATGAGATAGCCTTCCGAGCCCATCACCTCGACACCGTCATAACCGGCCGCCTTAGCCAACGCAGCGGTGGCAGCAAAGTCGCGAATGGTGCCGCGGATCTGCCGCTCGCTCATGGCGCGCGGCTTGAACGGGGAGATGGGGGCCTTGAGGGCGCTCGGCGCCAGACTGAACGGATGGTAGGCGTAGCGACCGGCATGGAGGATCTGCAGCGCTATCTTGCCCCCCTCCTGATGCACGGCGCTGGTCACCTTCTTGTGCTTGCTCACCTGCCAAGGGAAGCTCAACTGAGAGCCGTGAGGTACCAGCCGACCGCGCAGATTGGGGGCAATGCCGCCGGTGACGATAAGGCCAACGCCACCACGGGCGCGCTCGGCATAAAAGGCGGCCAGCTTGTCAAAACCGCCCTTCTCCTCTTCGAGGCCGGTGTGCATGGAGCCCATCAAGACGCGGTTGCGCAGCTGGGTAAAACCAAGGTCGAGCGGGGTCAGCAGGGTCGGATAGCGGCTCACGATGCCTCCAGTTAATTTTTTGTTATCAAACTGAGGCTAGAGTAAAGAATCGAAAATTCTTTTTCAAACAAATGTTTGGACAAATTTTCAGCGAACAGCCGTGCCCTGAACGAAGATAGGCGGGATCCGCCAGTCGGAAATGGCAATTTCGCCCGCAACTGGTTAATAATGGCTCTTCTCTACCCATTAACAGGGCGATAACGCGACTATGTCTATTTTCAAAGGTCTGGGTTGGTTGTTCCGCAGCCTGTGGCGCCTGCTCAATTTCACCCGGCTGATGCTGGTCAATCTGCTGTTTCTCATCGTAGTGCTGGTCATCGTCTTCAGCGTCAGCCAGAAAGAGGCCCCCAAGGCGCCCATCGAAGGGGCGCTAACCCTCAATCTCAACGGCGTGCTGGTGGAGCAACGCTCCCAGACCGATCCCACCGTACAACTGCTGCGCCAGATGGACAGCAGCGACGAGCAGCCGAGCGAGATCGTTCTCTCCGACCTGCTGTGGGCCATCAAGAGTGCCAAGGATGACGAGCGCATCAAGGCGCTGGTGATCAAGCCGCAAGGACTGCAGGGAGCCAACTTCACCAAACTGCAGGAGGTGGCGAGTGCCATCGACTCCTTCCGGGAGAGCGGCAAACCGGTGATCGCCATGGCCGACTTCTACACTCAGGGGCAATACCTGCTGGCGGCCCACGCCGATCACGTGCTGCTCAACCAGAGTGGCGCCGTGGTGATCGAGGGGCTTGGGGTCTACCAGACCTATTTCAAGTCGGCGCTGGAGAAGCTCAACATCACCCCGCATGTATTCAAGGTCGGTACCTACAAATCCTTCGTCGAACCCTATACCCGCGACGAGATGTCCCCCGAGAGCAAAGAAGCAAACCAGCGCTGGCTGGATCAGCTGTGGCAATCATATGTGGCTGACGTAGCCGAGCAGCGGGAGATCGAACCCGAGGCGGTCGCGCCAGGCAAGGATCGCTTCCTCGAGCTGCTGCGCAAAGCCGGTGGCAATGCCGCCAACTACGCCCTCGACAACGGTCTGGTGGATCAGCTGGCCACCCGCGACGAGATGACCCAGGCGGTCATTAAAGAGGTGGGTGAAGCGGACGACCACGGCTGGAAAGGGGTCGGCCTGAAAGAGTATCTGGCTGCCATTCCGGAACAATATCCCCGGAGCGGCAAGGATGAGGTGGGTCTGGTGGTCGCCAGCGGCGCCATCATGGATGGCGTCCAGCCTGCCGGCACCATCGGCGGTGATAGCCTCTCCGACCTGCTGGCCGATGCTCGCCGCGATGACAAGGTCAAAGCAGTGGTCCTGCGGGTCGACAGCCCGGGCGGCAGCGCCTTCGCCGCCGAGCAGATCCGCGCCGAGCTGCTGGCCCTGAAACAGGCAGGCAAACCGGTAGTGGTCTCCATGGGCAGCTATGCCGCCTCCGGTGGCTACTGGATCTCCGCCGATGCGGACAAGATCTTCGCCTCCCCGACCACCCTCACCGGCTCCATCGGGGTGTTCGGCATGTTTGCCACCATCGACAAGGCGTTGGCCCAGTTCGGCGTGCATACCGACGGGGTTGGCACCACAGATTACGTCGGCGTCGGCCCGACCCGCGCCCTGCCGGATCACGTCGGTCAGGCAATCCAGCTGAGCGTGGAAGATACCTACCAGCGCTTCATCGGTCTGGTGAGCAAGGGCCGTGGTCTGAGCCCGGAAGAGGCCGAAAAAGCGGCCGAAGGTCGTGTCTGGACTGGCGAAGATGCCAAGGCCCTGGGTCTGGTGGACGAGTTCGGCAATCTGGATGACGCCATCAAGGCCGCCGCCGAGCTGGCCAACCTCAAAGAGTGGCAGGTGACCCCCATAGAGCAGGAGGAGTCCACCAAGGACAAGTTCCTGCGTCAGCTGTTTGACAGCAGTGCCCAAGTGCTAGCCCCCCAGTTGCAAAGCTGGCTGCCAGCCGGCTTTGGCAAGGCCTTGGTGGAAGTGAACCGCAGTCTCGACCCGCTCACCCGCTTCAACGACCCACAAGGCACCTACGCCTTCTGCCCGGTCTGTGTGCAGTGATTCTGCCTGGGTAAAACGCTGACTCGAGCCCAGAAAAACGGCGACCATAATGGTCGCCGTTCAGCGTGATGAGAGCCCCTGGGCCCAAGCCAAGGGGTTGACCTCATATCGACATGGTCAATGCACGGACTGCGCCTTGCGCAAAGCCTCCAGCCGCTTGACGTCGAGATGACCCCCTTGACTCTTTCAGCCCCCAAGAGCACCGCCTGCTCAACATCGATAACTACTTCTCTTTTTACTTCAGCCGCGACAAGGTTCACTCCTGCTATTAGCCCGAGAATGGTCGAACAGCCATTGACTCATCGGCATTAACCCCATGGGCGGCCCTCTTTTTTCTCCTGTGTCCCGTCCTGAATATGGTTTACACCTTTCCCCCCCAATACATGGAGAACCCGATGGGACAAGGTGTGAAACGGACACAGCGCGATTACTCACTGACTTTTAAACTGGCACTGGTCGAGCAGATTGAAAAAGGCGAGCTCAGTTGCCAGCA
>NZ_JAAKPE010000016.1:0-114832 GCF_049171775.1 Aeromonas sp. 603404 | reverse complement strand
GAGCGGGAAACGAGACTCGAACTCGCGACCCCGACCTTGGCAAGGTCGTGCTCTACCAACTGAGCTATTCCCGCAACTACCTTAAAACAGGCCGTACAGCATTTGGTTGCTTGCGCTACTGTACGGGAGCCGAATTATAAGAGCAGTCATTCCAATTGCAAGGGCTTTTTTGTCTGGTTGCGCGCGTTCGCTCAAAAGCTGGCCGAACTGTCGATTTTAGCAGCCAGCGCATGACAAACCCTTGCCGGGGAATCAGATCTTGAAGACGTGGCTGCGATAGAACTGCAGCTCGGCGATGGATTCGCGGATGTCGTCCAGCGCCTGGTGGGTGCCGCTCTTCTTGAACTGATCCAGCAACTCCGGCTGCCAGCGGCGTACCAGCTCCTTGATGGTGCTGACGTCGACGTTGCGGTAGTGGAAGAAGGCTTCCAGATCAGCCATGTGCTTGACCATGAAGCGGCGATCCTGACCGATGCTGTTGCCGCACAGCGGGCTGGTGCGCTCCGGCACCCACTGGCGAATGAACGCGAGGGTCTCGGCAACGGCTTTCGCCTCGTCATGCTGGCTCGCCTTGACCCGGGCCACCAGACCACTGTTGGTATGGGTGTTGACGTTCCACTCGTCCATCTTGGCCAGCTCTTCGTCGCTCTGGTGAATGGCGATGACCGGCCCTTCGGCCAGCACGTTCAGGTCCTTGTCGGTGACTATGGTGGCAATCTCCAGTACCACGTTCTCTTCGGGGTCGAGACCCGTCATCTCCATGTCGATCCATACCAGGTTCTGCGCGCTGACTGTCATGATTACTCTCTCTGTTGGGAGGAATGGCGGAATTTTGCCAATTTGCATGTATCATACTGGCTTTGGATCTGTTCATAAACTGGCGAATCGAGTGGCAAAGAAAGCAAAACTCAATCTGGGTCAACAAAGACGCGTCCAGGCCAACCGCGAGCGTCGGCTGCAAAAAGAGCACACCACAGAGGTGGATGACACCCTGTTTGGCCCGGCCATCGAAGGGGTGGTGATCAGCCGTTTCGGTCAACACGCGGACGTGGAAGCGAGCGATGGCACCATCCACCGCAGCAACCTGCGGCGCAGCAGCATCAGCAGTCTGGTCTGTGGCGACAAGGTGGTGTGGCGTCCCGGCCTCAATGCCGCGACAGCGGGCGTCATCGAGGCGGTGCATCCGCGCCACTCGGTACTGACCCGGCCGGACTTCTACGACGGGGTCAAACCCATCGCCGCCAACATCGACCAGATCATCATCGTCTCGGCGGTGATGCCCGAGTTCTCCACCAACATCGTCGACCGCTATCTGGTGGCCGCCGAGGATGTGGAGATCCGCCCCCTCATCGTGCTGAACAAGGTCGACATGCTCGATGATGCCGCCAGAGCGCGCATCGAGAGCCAGCTCGAAACCTATCGCAAACTCAATTACGAAGTGCTGCTGGTGAGCTGCGAGAGCGGCGAAGGGCTCGATGAGCTGAAAGCCGCACTGACCGACAAGATCAGCATCTTCGTCGGCCAGTCCGGGGTCGGCAAGTCGTCCCTCACCAATGCCCTGATGCCGGGGCTGGATGTGCTCACCGGCGAGATCTCCGAGAACTCGGGGCTCGGCCAGCACACCACCACCACGGCGCGGCTCTACCACTTCCCGAGCGGTGGCGATCTCATCGACTCCCCCGGGATCCGCGAGTTCGCCCTCTGGCATCTGGAGGCCGACCGCATCACCTGGTGCTTCGTCGAATTCCGCGACTATCTGGGTGGCTGCAAGTTCCGCGACTGTACCCACAAGGACGATCCCGGCTGTGCCCTGCGCGCCGCGGTCGACGCGGGCGCCATCAGCGCTGATCGCTTCCACAACTATCACCGCATCCTGGAAACCATGCAGGAAACCCGTCACGGTCGCCAACAGGCGCGCCTGTGACCCTAATAAACCTACGTTGATGATGAACATGAGCATTACTGACAACCTGAAAATTGCCGGTCAATACTGTCTGCCCAAGCACGCCCTCTCCCGTCTGATCGGCAAATTTGCCGCTGCCGAAGCGGGCAACATCACCACCAAAGTGATCGAGGCTTTTATCAAGCAGTACAAGGTCGACATGAGCGAGGCGCTGCACGAGAGCCCGGCCCACTACAAGAGCTTCAACGAGTTCTTCACCCGCGAGCTCAAGCCCGGTATCCGCCCCGTGGTAGAAGATGCCATGACTCTGGCGCTGCCGGTGGATGGTACCGTCAGCCAGCTCGGCCCCATCCAGCAGGGTCGCATCATTCAGGCCAAGGGCCACGACTACAGCGCCCGCGAGCTGCTGGGCGGTTATGAGGATCTGGTGGCACCGTTCAAGGATGGCGACTTCGCCACCATCTACCTGGCGCCCAAGGATTATCACCGCATCCACATGCCGCTGGACGGCGTACTGGAGAGCATGGTGTTCGTGCCGGGGGATCTCTTCTCCGTCAACCCGCTCACCGCCGAGAACGTGCCCAACCTGTTTGCCCGCAACGAGCGGGTGGTCGCCACCTTCCGCACTCCGCACGGCCCCATGGCGCTGGTGCTGGTCGGTGCCACTATCGTGGCCAGCATCGAAACCATCTGGGCCGGCAACATTGCGCCGACCAAAGAGAAGAAGGTGGTGCGCTGGGACTACACCGGCGACGAGGCCATCACCCTGCAAAAAGGCGCCGAGATGGGGCTGTTCAAGCTGGGCAGTACTGTCGTCTGCCTGTTTGGTCCGGGCATGCTGGCCGGTTTCGAGCCCCATCTGGCCAACGGGGTCACCACCCGCATGGGTCAGCCCTTTGCCAAGCTGGCGGAGCAGGCATGAGCGAGCAACCGAACGCCTCGCAGAAGAACAACCCGCTGCACGGGCTGACGCTGGAGGCCATCGTCACCGCGCTGGTCGAGCACTATGGCTGGGAAGAGCTGGGGCAGCAGATCAATATCCGCTGCTTCACCGATAATCCCAGCATCAAGTCCAGCCTGAAGTTCTTGCGCAAGACCCCCTGGGCTCGGGAGAAGGTCGAAAGCCTCTACCTCTACGTCCAGCGCAAGCAAGCCAAATCGAAGAAGGAAGGGCAAGATGGCCTTTAAGATTACGTACACCTATAAAAAACAGGCCAAAGAGCTCGGCTATGCCAACGACAAGTTCCGCAGCATCTACGACGCCATCGCCGCAGCCGAAGGGCTGGATCTCTCCAGTTTTCACGCCATGGAGGCCCAGCTGGCTCAGGTTTGTCGCCGCGACAAGAAAAGCGTGAAGGATTATCAGGAGAACTACTTCAAAGAGTTGGGATTCTCCAACATCGTCATCGAACGGGATCTGCAGGAGTAACATGCGCACATTGACTCTGATGGCCGCCTCTCTGCTGCTGGCGGCATGCAGTACACCGGAACAACATCTGGTGGGCGGCGATCGCGACAGCCACGGCTGTATCGGCAGTGCGGGCTATCAGTGGTCAGCGCTGACTGGCAAATGTGTGCGCCTGTTTGAAGAGGGTATCCGGCTCAATCCAACCGATGCCAGCCAGACCAGCAGCGCCTTCGTGCTGTTCAACGCCGATCAGACGCAGGCCGAACTGCATCTGCCAAGCGGCGAGCTGCTTGCGCTGACCCGTCAGGGTGCGGAGGGCAACTGGTCGTGGCAGGGCAGCGGCTACACCCTCTTTATCTGGAAGGGTTATGTGCTCAAGCAAGGTGACAAGGCGCTCTGTCACGGGGAATAACCCCGAGGAATAGCGCACGGCGTGGTATCGGTGCGATGCACGCGAACAAAAATGCCGACCCTGTGGTCGGCATTTTTGTTTTTGCAACAGCCTGTTATCAGGCTCGGCTGAGGTAATCGGCCTGCCCTACCCACTTGTAGCTGGTGAGCTCGGTCAGCCCCATGGGGCCGCGAGCGTGCAGCATCTGGGTCGAGACCGCCACCTCGGCCCCCAAACCAAACTGGCCACCATCAGTGAAACGGGTGGAGGCGTTGACATAGACCGCCGCCGAACCGGCCCCATTGACGAAACGCTCGGCATTGCCCAGATCATTGGTCAGGATGGCATCGGAGTGGCCGGCGTTGTGCTCGCGCATATGGGCCAGCGCCTCGTTCACATCCGCCACCAACTTGACCCCCAGGGTCAGCCCGAGCCACTCGGTATCGAAATCCTCCGGCCCCGCCTCGCACAGGTTGTCGGCGCCCGCCAGCAGCGTCATGGCGTTGGCCGCGCCGACCAGCGTCACCTTGCGCTCGTTCATCAGAGCGACCAGCTGCGGCAGGAAAGTCGAAGCGACTTTCTCGTGTACCAACAGGGTATCGAGGGCGTTGCAGGCGGAGGGGCGCTGCACCTTGGCGTTGTCGATAACCGCCAGAGAGCGCACCAGATCGGCACTCTCGTCGACGAAGATGTGGCTGATGCCGAAACCGCCGATGATGACCGGAATCGAGCTGTTCTCCTTGCACATCTTGTGCAGGCCGGCACCGCCACGGGGGATGATCATGTCCACATAGCGGTCGAGGCGCAGTAGCTCGGCCACCAGCGCCCGATCCGGGTTGTCGATGTACTGCACCGCCGCCTCGGGCAGGCCGGAAGCCGCCAAGGCATGCTGGATCACCCGCACCAGCTCCAGATTGGAGTGGAAGGTCTCGCGCCCGCCACGCAATATGCTGGCGTTGCCGGTCTTGAGGCAGAGGCTGGCGATGTCGATGGTGACGTTGGGGCGCGCCTCGTAGATGACGCCGATAACCCCGATGGGCACCCGACGACGGGAGAGCCGCAGGCCATTTTCCAGCACCCGGCTATCCATTTCGGCGCCGACCGGATCGTCCAGCGTGATCACTTTGCGCACATCTGCCACGATACCGGCCAGCCGGGCCGGATTAAGCAGCAGGCGATCCAGCATAGCTTCTGACAAGCCCGCCTCACGGCCGGCGGCGATATCTTTCGCATTGGCGGCGAGGATCTGCTCGCTGCGCGCCTCCAGCTCGTCGGCGATGGCGGCCAGCGCCCGATTCTTCTGCGCCGTGCTGATGGTAGCCAGCTGATAGGCGGCTTCACGGGCCGCCTGCCCCATTTTCTCCAGACTCATCTCAGTTCCCTTTGTTCATGCCGTGCCGCCTTGATTAGAGCAGCACCATGTCGTCTCGATGGATGGCCACAGAGCCGTAGCCATAGCCCAATACCTGTTCAATCTGATCAGAGTGGACGCCGCGCAGCTTATCCAGCTCCAGATGATCGTAACGGCAGATGCCACGGGCCAGCTCGGCGCCCTTGGGATCAAGAATGCGCACCACATCGCCCCGAATAAAGTCGCCCTTGACGGCGACAATCCCCTTGGGCAGCAGGCTGGAGCCTTTATCCTTCATGGCGGCGACAGCCCCCTGATCCACATGCACTTCGCCGTGAGGGGGCGGGCCTGCCAGGATCCAGCTCTTGCGCCCTTCCAGCGGGGAGGCCAGCGCCGGGAACAGGGTGCCAATACGCTCGCCCTTGGCAAGACGGCCGATCACCTCCGGCATCTGGCCAGTCGCGATCACCACGTTGACACCAGCTCGACGGGCCACATCGGCGGCCTGCAGCTTGGTGGCCATGCCGCCGGTGCCGAGGCCGCTGACACTGTCACCCGCCAGCGAGCGCAGGGTATCATCGATAGTCTGCACCTCTTCAATAAGCTGGGCATCGGGATTGGTGCGCGGATCGGCGGTAAAGAGCCCCTTCTGATCTGTCAGCAGGATCAGCAGATCCGCATCCGCCAGAATGGCGGCCCGCGCGGAGAGGTTGTCGTTGTCGCCGACCTTGATCTCGGCAGTCGCCACCGCATCGTTTTCGTTGATGACCGGAATAATGCGGTGATCGAGCAAGGTGCGCATGGTGTCGCGGGCGTTGAGGTAGCGCTCCCGATCTTCCAGATCGGCGCGGGTCAGCAGCATCTGGCCGATATGCAGACCGTAGAGGTTGAACAGATCCTGCCATACCCGAATAAGCTGGGTCTGACCAACCGCCGCCAGCATCTGCTTGTTGGGAAGGGTTGGCGCCAGTGGCGGGTGACCCAGATGTTCACGCCCGGCGGCGATAGCTCCTGATGTGACAACCACGACCCGATGGCCGTGACGGTGCAAGGCCGCACACTGTCTGACCAGCTCGACCATATGGGCACGATTGAGCTGGGAAGACCCCCCTGTGAGCACGCTGGTGCCCAACTTGACGACTATGGTTCTGTTTTCCATGGGAGCATAAAGGCTAAAAAATAAGGAATATCTTTATACCCACGGCCATGGGGCCCTGCAAGGCAATTCCATAAAGGGTGATGAAAGGATGGGGCAAGAGTCTCCCTGCGAGCTCGTCACAACCTCTCGCAGGGCATCAGAGGCTCAGGCAGCCGTTACACTCAACTCGTTGGTCACCTGTTCGGCAGGCACTAGCTGACACTCGAGCGAGGCCAGTTTGTCACTGATCAATTTGTAGAAACGGTTGAGGGTCCGTTCCACCTCGACCTGGTGCTTCTTGGGGATCGGCTTGTCGAGCCACTCGCCATCGGCATTGTACAATCCGAACTGGTAATGGTAGCGGAACAGATGATCCTCCTGCTCCAGCACCAGCCACCAACCCCAGAACTCCCGCTTGTCTGGCGCCGGTTTGGCACTGACACAAACGGAAAGACTGTCGAAACGGTAACGCCCCTCTTCACAGAGATCCTCACGCAAATAGGGGCCAATGGCAGCAAACTGTCTCAGCAGTCGCTTGTAAGTCACTCTTTCAGACATGTTAACCTCCCTGTTAAACAAGCCGCGCCACCTCGGGATGGCGTCAGTCCTTCAGCGCATCAGATACATAGATGCTGTTTCAGCCACTCGACGATTTCGTCCAGCGCCTTGTCATACACCTCAAGCAAGGGCTGCTTGTCGAAGACGATGGCCTTGCCGTTACGACTGGCCGCCGCCAATGCCCGTACATCCTGCTCGGGACAGATGAAATCTCGTTTGTGTCCAATACTCAATATCGGCACAGAGGTGCGAGTCCCCAGTAATCCCTGCGTTTTCAGTGAAAATACCTGACACTTGGTACGCATGGTATCCCAATGAGCCGCATCAGCGCCCAACCGGTTGGCCAGGCTGTCCCGCATCATGCGCGGACACTTGGCAAACAGCTCCTGATTGGTAAACACCTGATTGACACCGGCGCCGACACAGACCACGGTGCGCAGCTTAAAGGGTTCGATAAAGGCCAGTCTGGCTGCGATATTACCCGCCAGACGCATTCCCACCATAGCGATACGCTGATGATCGACCCAGGCCACTTCGGAGAGATAGTGCAGCACAGCCTGATGAAGGCGGCTGGTATCCTGTACCAATGGCCAATGCTCGGCATAGCCGATGCCCGGCATGTCGAGGGAGAGCATACCGATGCCGTTGGGCTCGAGTCGCTTGAGATAGAAGTTGAGGAAATCGAGCTGCAGAGAGTCGATCCCCCCGCTGATGATCACCAGAGGCACCGGTTTGTCGGTGGTCGGCAGGTGGAGATAACCCTGAATATGCTTGCCGCGAAAGGGCACCTGGATCTCTTTGAGCGGCACCTTGAACAACCGGCCCGCCTCGCGATAGGCCATATTGCCAAGCAGCTGGGCCTGATCCGCCAGTTCATCATCCTTGAGATGGGGGTAGCTGGCGATGGAATAGTAGCGCACCGCCTTGAGCAGCTGTTTCAAGGCGCCAGCTGCATCCCCCTGCTCACGCAGTTCGCGCCCAAGCTTGAAGTAGTTACCAGCCACCTGGCTCCACTCATAGATCCAGTTGCCAGGCACATAGCCCTTGATGGTATCGAGATAGCAGTCATGGGTGCGTTCACCGGTCGCCATGGCGATGCGGGCCAGAGTCTGCTCAACCTCGACCGGGTCGGCCCCCTGCCAGGCCCAGGAGGGGCGGCGCAGCAGGCGATACCAGCTCTTTGACATGGAGCCGTCGATAAACATCTCGTCTGACTCTGCTTCGGCAATGTCCGCCGGGCTGGAGTTGGAGATCTCGGAAGTTTCCAGCACCTTCTTGACCCGGGTAAACAGCTTTTCGGTCAGATTGAGGTCGTCGTTCAAGTCCAAGATTGTGTCCTATTCATATCAGGCAATAGCTCATCTTAACCACTTTTACTGCCCATCAGCCACCCTGCAACAGATTGATACACAAAAAAACAGGGCTCCATCAAGGAGCCCTGTGAAACCATTCTTGCCGCGTGCGGCCAATTGACGCTCTGAACGTCACATCCCGATCCCGTTACTTTTCGTCGCAGATCGGTGTGGCGAACTCCAGCGCCATATCCCACGGTTGCTCGATCCAGGTGTCCTGCGGGATGGCAACTTCGAAATCATCCAGCAGCGGCTCACCCATCGGCTTGGCAAAAATGGCGATGAACTTGGCTTTCGGGTAGAGATCACGGATGGCCTTGGCAGTTGTGCCGGTGTCCACCAGATCTTCCACTACCAACCAGCCTTCGCCGTCACCGGCAGTGGTCGCACCCTTGACAACCACCAGCTCGCGCTGGTTGTCATGGTCATAGCTGGAGATGCAGAGGGTCTCTACGTTGCGGATGCCGAGTTCACGGGCCATCAGGGCTGCGGGTACCAGACCGCCGCGGCTGACCGCGATGATCCCTTTCCACTGGTTGGCAGGCAGTTGACGACGAGCCAGACGGCGAGCTTCACGTTGCAGGTTGTCCCACGACACATAAAACTTTTTCGGCATATTATCGATCTCGAATAGTTGTACAAAAACAATCACTTAAAATAATGGCATCCGAAAGTATCCCCTCGAATGCCAATAAATGGCGGCTCTTGTCCGGCTGAATTCAGATTGCACTTGTTCTGCCTGAGGGATGACCTCGGCAGCAAATCTGATAGCAGTGGAAGCAAGATGGACATATCCGGCGCTTGGGTCGATAAGAGTGCCAAAACCGCGGACAGGCTGTTGGGCCGATATGATAGCACCCTTTGCAGAGAAAATGCCTGGCAAACGTATGCCAAATTCAGGAAAAATTGGCCTCTTCATCTTCAAATGACCCAGCCAGAGAGTCGAATGGCCAATCTTGCGCCCCTCTCGTCAGCGACAATTGGCGCTCTTCGGCAAACGACAGATAAAAAAATAGCAGGGGGAGGATTTACCTCGCGCACCTGCTGCTTTGTTGTCTGCACCCAATCGGGTGACTTGCCCCTCAGGACAAGCTCGTCTTAGCGACGGCTGACGAAGGGGTTAGGGTAGCTGAACCCCTGGGTATAGAGAGATGGGGCGAACCAATAGGTAGAGTTGCTGCCTGGCATCTTGAATCTCCTGATTGCTTAACAAGTTACGTACCTTTATGCGGGCTCAAATCCTTGAACGAACACTCGGTTCCATGGAGGCGCACTTGCTTTGCTTCGGTTCCCTGGAGGCTTTCATCGTCATCCTGACGGGTGGCGAACCACGGGAGCTAATTTACCAGCCGGCACCGTAAATTCAATCTTTTTGTGAAGCCCGTCACATAAATTTCGTTTCTGCCAAACAGTGTCACCCGAGCCTGACAATTGCACTGCCCTGGTAGCCACCGGCAGCACAACCGCCCTGCGATTTGCGCTAACCGCTCACATTTTTCTGCGATTGACTGTATTATCGTTATCCACTTTCCAGGCCCACTGACGGGGCCTCTCTCATTCCGTGCTGGTAAGGAGTCCTGACGTGGCACAACTAAGTTCCTTGTCCCCCCAACTGATTTGGCATTTCTTCGAACAGATCTGCTCCATTCCCCACCCTTCCAAGCATGAAGCCAAGCTGAGTGCCTGGATCGTCCAGTGGGCGCAAGGGGAAGGTCTGGCGGTCAAACAGGATAACGTCGGCAACATCATCATCAAAAAACCGGCTACCCCGGGGATGGAAAACCGCAAGGGCGTGGTGTTGCAGGCCCACATCGACATGGTGCCGCAGGCCAACGCCGACACCAAACACGACTTCGCGACCGATCCCATCGATGCCTATGTTGATGGCGAATGGGTCACTGCCCGTGGCACTACTCTGGGTGCCGACAACGGCATCGGTATGGCCGGTTGCCTGGCTGTGCTGGCGGACAAGACCATCAAGCACGGCCCGCTGGAAGTGCTGCTGACCACCGACGAAGAGACCGGCATGACCGGCGCCTTCGGTCTGGAGGCGGGCTGGCTGGAAGGCGAGATCCTGCTCAACACCGACTCCGAAGAGGATGGCGAGGTCTATATGGGCTGCGCCGGTGGGGTAGATGCCAATATCCGTTTCCCGCTCGAGCTGGCTGATGCTGCGGAAGGCGAAGCCCTCGAGCTGGCCGTCAAAGGGCTGCGTGGCGGTCACTCCGGTTGCGACATCCATCGCGGTCGTGGCAACGCCAACAAGCTGCTGGTGCGTCTGCTCAAAGCAGCCGAGCCGCTCGGTATCCGTCTGGCCGAGATCCACGGCGGCACCCTGCGCAACGCCATCCCGCGCGAAGCCCGTGCCACCCTGCTGGTACCCGCTGCCAGCGTAAACGAGTTCAAGGCGCTGGTTGACCGCTATACCGGTATCTACCAGACCGAGCTGGCCGCCACCGAGCCGAACCTGACTCTGCTGGTCAACAGCGCCGCCAAACCGGCCAAGCTGATGAGCGTCTCCCTGCAGCAGCGCCTGCTGGATGCCCTGATGGCCTGCCCGAACGGCGTGATGCGCATGAGCGATGCCATGCCCGGCGTAACCGAAACCTCTACCAACCTGGGGGTCATCAAGACTCAGGATGGCGAAGTGTATGTCCAGTGCCTGATCCGCTCCCTGATCGACTCCGGTCGCGAGAGCATCGAGCAGATGACCCGCTCCCTGTTCACCCTGGCGGGTGCCAGCTGCGAATTCACCGGTGCCTATCCGGGTTGGGCGCCGAACGTGGACTCCCCCGTCATGGCGCTGGTGCGCAACAGCTACCAGACTCTGTTTGGCACCATGCCCAACGTGATGGTGATCCACGCCGGTCTCGAGTGCGGTCTGTTCAAGAGCGCCTATCCGGAGTGGGACATGGTCTCCTTCGGCCCGACCATCCGTGGTGCCCACTCCCCTGACGAGAAGGTACACATCCCGGCAGTCGAGCGTTTCTGGCAGCTGCTGGTGCACGTACTGGAAGCCATTCCGGCCAAGTAAGACGGCCCGGATAAAACAGGCAAAACAAAAGCCCCGCACTGCTGCGGGGCTTTTTATTGTCTGTTCCAGCCTGACTTTGGCGCTTAACGGATACCGCGGGCCTCGCGGATCCACTCCCAGGCTTGCTGGATCTCCTGGGTCTTCTCCTTGGCCATCTCCATCATCTCCGGCGGCAACCCCTTGGCGGCCAGCTTGTCCGGGTGATGCTTGCTCATCTCCTTGCGGTAGGCACGCTTGATATCCTGATCGCTGTCGCTCTCGCTCACCCCCAGCAGCTGGTAGGCATTCTTGAGGCGATCCGCCGAGGGAGGCGCCTGCCGATACTGCTGGCCACCCGCACCGCACCCCTGATACTGGCCATGGGCCTGATTGAAAAAGTTCATCTGCGCCTCGGCCATCGCCAGAATGCGGGCCAGCTCGATGCGACTGAAACCCAGCTCGTCAGCAATGGTGTGCAGGATGGCGCGTTCACCATCCTCTACCCGACCATCGGCAAAGGCGGCCTGCAGTTGTACTTCCAGAAAGAAGCGCAGGATATCGCGCTGGCCCTGGCTGGCTCGACGAAACTCGGCCAGGGTCTCGCGCAGCGGGAAACCGGCCTCCTTGCCCTGCCGAAACGAATCCTGCGCGCGGCTGCGCTGCTCGCCGGAGAGACGCATCCGATCCATCAGATTGGAGGCGACCCGGATCTCCTGCTCAGTCACCTGACCGCTCGATTTGGCGATATGGCCCATCACCGAGAAGGTGGCATGGAAGAAGACAGCCTGTTGCTCCTGAGTCGGGGTACGGCGAAACGCCCCCTGCAGCCCCATGCCGCGATCGAAACGGTGGCCAATCCAGAGACCAATCAGGGCACCGATGATGTTGCCGAGCAGAAAACCGAAGAAGGCGCCCAGCACCTTACCCCAAATACGCATGGTTCAAGACCTCTTGATGTTATTGAGCGCGGCGCTGAAGCTGTTCGTCCAGCTCGCGCAGACGGTCGACAGTGCCGATATCGCGCCACTCGCCAGCCAGCAGGCTGCCACCTACCAGACCCTGCGCCATCCACTCCCGCAGCAGGGGAGCCAATTTGCGGGCACCGGCAGGCAGACCGGCAAAGGCTGCGGGCTGATAGAGGCCGACGCCGCTGAACGTGAAGGCGGGGGTGTCTACGACCTTGCCAGCCTGCAGGGCGAAGTCCCCGGCCGGATGCTGGGGAGGGTTGGGCGCCAGCCAGAGGTGGGCCAAATGTTCACCCAGGGGCTGCTCAACCAGAGAGCGATAGTCGAGATCGAGCCAGGTATCGCCGTTGATCACCAGAAATGGCTCATCCCCCAACAGTGGCAGCGCCTGAATGATGCCGCCGGCCGTCTCCAGCGCACTCTCCTCGGCCGACCAGTGAATGGTCACACCAAACGCACTGCCATTCCCCAGGGTCTCGACCAGCTTGTGGCCGAGCCAGGCGTGGTTGATCACCAACTCGGTGACTCCGGCTGCTTTGAGCTTTTCGATATGGTGGACGATGAGCGGCTTGCCCCCGACAGCCAACAACGGCTTGGGTAGCAGGTCAGTCAGCGGGCGCATCCGCTCGCCACGGCCAGCGGCCAGGATCATCGCCTTCATGGTTTCACCCCGGCGTTGGCAATCCCCGGCAACACCACCTGCTCGAGCCACTGACCAAAACGGGCCAGTACCGGATAGGCGCTACCATGGCTGCGACAGACATCCACCACGTAGCCGAGGGTACGGGGAATATCCTTGAGATAGCCGGACTTGCCGTCGCGATGATAGAGCCGGGTGAAGATTCCCGCCGCTTTCAGATGGCGCTGCATCCCGGTCAGGTCGGTATCGCGGCGGAAACTGGCGTAGTCGCGCTCGCCAAGTAGTCCCGCCTGCTGCAGGGTGGCAAAGCCATGCTGCATCCCCTGCTCGATCACCGCGTCCGGCCAGCGCACATAGCAATCTTTCAGCAGGGAAACGAGGTCATAGGTGAGCGGCCCGATGACCATATCCTGAAAATCGATGATGGCGAGTTCGCTGGTATCAGGAGTGTCTCCGCCGCACACCATCAGGTTGCGACTGTGGAAATCTCTATGCATCACCCCCTGCGGCTGGGCCAGATTGCAGGCAGTGAGGCAAGCGAAGGTCTCGTCCAGCAGTTGCTGCTCTTCATGGCTCAGGCTCAGTTGCAGATGATGGCCCAGCAGCCACTCGGGGAAAATGCTGTTCTCCCGCGCCATAAATGCCGCATCGAAGGGTTCAAGCGCCAGTTCAACCGCCCCCAGGCGGGGCAGCAAATCAATCGCCTTGCCATACCAGGCCAGTACGTTGTGTTCGTTCAGGCAGCTGATCAGCTGAGTATCGCCCAGGTCACTCACCGCCAGCAGACCCTGTTCGTAGTCCACCGCCTTGACCTCTGGCGCCAACAGCTGACGCGCCTGCAAGGCCGCCGCGTTACGAACAAACTCATGATTTTTTTCGGTTTTCGGATTGGCATCCACCCAAACCAGACCACCACCGCGATAGTAGCGACGGAAGCTGGCATCACCGGAAATGAGGGTCAACTGAAGATTGGCATCACCGGAAATACGGCGTGCCCACTGCAATAGCAGGGAATCGCGATCGTGCATAAGTAGAGGACCAAGGTGGAAAGCAGCACTTGGCTGTTAGCCCTGGCCGCAATAATGCTTTATCATTGCCGGCTAACATAAAGCAATGACATGCAATGTCAACTCGATGAAACCTGTCGTAAAATGCATGCCTTGGATCAACCGTATCTATCACGGATTGCACGAGTCTTTCACATGACCAAATGGACACTGGGGTACCGCTATCCCATCGCCCTGACTATCAGCCTGGCCCCCGCACTCACCCCTATGATGGTGCAGGCGGCCCCGTTCGAAGCGCCGCCAGCCACCGGCATTCTTGATAGTCTCTGCTATGACTATGTTCCCAAGATAGAAAAGCCTTCATCGGATCAGGATGCCAATGCGCAGCCGGTCGAGGTTGATGCTGACCGTCTCGAGGCCAAACAGGGCGGCACCGCCGTCTATGAAGGGGACGTCAAGGTTCGTCAGGGTGTTCGCAAGTTTGACTCCGATTATGCACAGCTCGATCAGAAGAGCCGGGATGTCATCGCCATCGGCAACATCTATTACAACGACGGTCAGGTGACCGTCACCAGCGACAAGACCCTCAAATCCAACCTGGATACCAAAAACTCCGAGCTGGAGGAGGGCAAGTATCAGGTGCATGGCTCACCGGTGCGCGGCTTTGCCAAACGCGTGGTGATGACCAACAACAACCAGAACATCACCATGGAGGGGGCCCAGTACACCACCTGTCCCCCCGGTCAGGAAGTGTGGACCCTCAAGGCGGGCAGCATCGACATCGACCAGAAAGAGGTGTTCGGCGAAGCCTGGAACGCCAGCCTCTGGCTCTATGACTACCCGGTGTTCTACTTCCCCTATATCAACTTCCCCATCAAGGATGAGCGGAAGACCGGTCTGCTCTACCCGGGCTACAAGCAAAGCTCCAGCAACGGCATGGATATCACCCAGCCCTTCTACTGGAACATAGCTCCCAACTACGATGCCACCATCACCTCCCGTTTTATGGATAAACGCGGCCTGATGGAACAGGTGGAGTTCCGCTACATGCCGGACCCTGCCCACACCGGCACCCTCTATTTTGAAAATCTGGCGGATGACAAGCAGTACAGCCCGAGCAATCCGAGTCTGGCGGGCCTGTCCGATGGCCATCGCTACCTGATGAACGTCCGTCACGGCTCCGCCCTGATGGATGGCAGCCTGCGTTTTGGTATCGACTACACCCAGGTGCGCGACAAGGATTACAACTACTTCAACGACTTCAGCCCGCAAGTGGGCACTCAGGTCGACAGCCAGTTGCAGCAATCCTTTACCGCCGGCTATTACCAGCCTAACTGGAACCTCACCTCCGAGGTGCGCCGCTACCAGATCCTGAGCCCATATGCACTGCTGCCCCACGAGATGCTGCCGCGTATCGACTACAACTACTATCAGCAAGGCAAGTGGTTCGATCTGGCCTGGAACAGTGAACTAACCAAGTTTGGCTATGACAGTGGCAGTGCCGCCACTCTGCAAGCAGGTGAGCGCTATACCACCACCCGCCTGCATCTGGCGCCAACCCTGACCGTGCCCCTGGTGGATGCACCGGGTTACTACCTGACCAGTCAGTACAAGCTGATGTTTACCTCCTACAACCAGGAGGTACCCGATAATCTGGTTAGCCAGGACCGCAGCCGCTTCACCGATGCAGACAGCAAACAGCTGACCCTGAAAGAGGGCACCATTACCCGTACTCTGCCCTCCTTCCGCCTCAAGGGGGGCGTCAACTTCGATCGGCCGCTCGACTGGTATGATGGCAAGGGCACCCAGACCCTGGAGCCCGAGTTCCAGTACCTCTATATCCCTTACAAAAATCAGGACGAGATCGGGATCTACGACTCCACTACCACCCGTCAGGATTACTACAGCCTGTTCAGTGATCGCCGCTTTGCCGGTCTCGACCGCATTAGCGATGCCAACCGGGTCACCGTTGGCCTGACCAGCCGGGTCTATGACAATGTGGGGGATGAACGGTTGCGTCTGGCGGTGGCCCAGGCCTTCGAAATGACACCACCCAAGGTGCGCCTCTACCCTTCAAATCCGGAAAGCACCAACGCCCGCTCCCTGCTCTCGTTCGAGGGGGATGCCCGGATCACCGATGAGTGGTTTGCCCATGCAGGAACCCAGTACGATACCTCCGAGGGTGAATTTACGGCTGGCAACGGTGCAGTCGAGTACCGGACCGGCAAGCTGACCACTCAGGTCAACTACCGCTACATCAAGGATGGCAACCTGGACTATCGCTATCCGACCAACACGGCGCTGGCAGAAGATCTGAGCCAGGCGGGTCTGGTGATGATGGCGCCGATCGCCGATCAGTGGCAGATGTATGGCGGTTACTACCGTGACATCAAGCAGGATGTGAACATTGACCGCAAGATCGGTGTCAAATACGACTCCTGCTGCTGGAGCATCAACATGAGCCTGGAGTGGCACAATCAGCCGGACAACGTCACCCTGAAACCCACTTCGGAAAAAGTCATTGGTCTGCAGTTTGAAATGAAGGGACTTGGCAGCGTGGGTACAGGTGGCCGCAGCGTCACCCTGGATACCGAGCTGTTGCCCTATGTTCGCCCGTTTAATCTGAAAGGCCAGCAATGATGCTGGTCCAGCCTTGAGAGATGGATATGAAAAAGACCCTGATTGCCCTGCTGACCGCGGGAATGTTCGGTGCCATGAGCCAGGCCGCACTGGCTGCGCCCGAGCTGATGGACAAGGTGCTGGCCGTGGTCAACAAGGACGTGGTGCTGTCCAGCCAACAGGACGCACTGGTCAACAAGGTAAAACTCTCCGCCCAGGAGAGCGGCCAGTCCCTGCCTGACGATGCCACCCTGCGCAAACAGGCGCTGGATCGCCTGATTCAGGAGAGCCTGCAGTTGCAACTGGCGGAGCGCCAGGGGCTGAAGATCAGCGACACCCAGCTGGAACAGGCTATTCAGGGCATCGCTGCCGACAACAAGATGACCCTGGATCAGCTGCGGGCCCAGCTCGCCCGTGAAGGGATGACCTATGCCCAATATCGGGAAGAGGTTCGCCGCGAGATCCTGATGAACGAGGTGCGCCGCAACCAGGTGCGCCGCCGTATCAACATCTCCGAGCAGGAGGTGAAGCAGGTGGTGGAGATCCTGAAGAAACAGGGTCAACAGCAGAACGAATACCACGTCGGCCATATCCAGATTGCCCTGCCGGACAACCCCACTGCCGCCCAGCTGGATGCCGCCAAGAGCAAGATCGAGCGCATTCTGGCTGCCCTCAAGCAAGGTGCCGACTTCCGCAAACTGGCCATTGCCGAGAGTAACGGTCCCAAGGCGCTGGAAGGGGGCGACTGGGGCTGGATGAGCCCGCAAGAGATGCCGACCCTGATGGCGGAAGCGGTACAGGGCACCAAGAAGGGCGACATCGTCGGCCCGCTGCGCTCCGGCGCCGGCCTGCACATCGTCAAGGTGTTCGACACCAAGGGTCAGCAGCAAGTGATGCAGACCGAGGTGAAGGCCCGTCATATCCTGATCAAGCCCTCCATTATCCTGAGCGAAGAGAAAGCCAAGGGAATGCTGGATGGCATTCTGCACGACATCAAGAGCGGCAAGGCAAGCTTCGCCAGCATGGCGGAGAAGTACTCCGAAGATCCGGGCTCTGCGGTGCAGGGTGGCGAACTGGGCTGGTCTGATCCCAACGTCTATGTCCCCGAGTTCCGCGACATGGTCAACCGTCTGCAACCGGGCCAGATCAGTGCCCCGTTCCGTACCAGCCATGGCTGGCACATCGTGCAGGTGGAAGATCGCCGCAGCCAGGATGCGACCGACAAGGCTCAGGAACAGCGCGCCTACCAGCTGATCTACAATCGCCGCTTCGTGGAAGAGTCCCAGGCGTGGCTGGATGAGCTGCGTGACGAGGCCTACATCCAGATCGAAGGCGCCGGTAGCTGATGAGCTGCCGTCGCCTTGCCGTTACCCCGGGCGAACCGGCCGGGATCGGCCCGGATCTGGTGCTGCAGATTGCCCAGCAGGATTGGCCCCACCAGTTGGTGGTGATCGCCGATCCGGCGCTGCTGCGCGAGCGAGCGGCCCTACTGGGGCTGCCCATCGAGCTTGAGCCCTATGATGCCAGTCAACCGGCACAACCGCAGCGAGCCGGCACCCTGACGGTATGTTCTGTCTCTCTCGGCGCCCCCGTGGTGCCGGGCGAGCTGAACGAAGGCAATGGCGCCTATGTGCTGGCGACCCTGCAGCGTGCCTGCGATGGCAACATGAGCGGCGAATTTGCCGCCGTGGTGACCGGACCGGTGCACAAGGGGATCATCAACCAGGCCGGGGTCTCGTTCAGCGGCCACACCGAGTTCTTTGCCCAGCAATCCAACACCGCCGATGTGGTAATGATGCTGGCAACCGAGGGGCTGCGGGTCGCACTGGCGACTACCCATATTCCGCTGGCCTATGTAGCGATGGCCATCACCGAGGATCGCCTCGGCAAGGTGATCCGGATCCTCAACGAGGATCTCGCCACCAAGTTTGGCATCGCCAAACCCCGTATTTACGTCTGCGGCCTCAACCCCCACGCTGGGGAAGGTGGCCATCTCGGACGTGAAGAGATTGACGTGATCGAACCCGCCCTGGCCACCCTGCGCCAAGAAGGGATCGATCTGGTCGGCCCGTTGCCGGCCGACACCCTGTTCCAGGAGAAATACCTCAAGGATGCGGATGCGGTACTCGCCATGTACCACGACCAGGGGCTGCCTGTGCTCAAATACAAGGGCTTCGGCAGTTCGGTCAATATCACCCTGGGGCTTCCCTTCATCCGCACTTCGGTGGATCACGGCACCGCGCTGGATCTGGCAGGCAAGGACCTGGCCGATCCGGGCAGCCTTGTCACCGCGATTAACCACGCCATCAAGATGGTAGAGAAAAAAAGATATGAGCAGTAAGGTGCACATGGGCCACACGGCCCGTAAGCGTTTCGGTCAGAACTTCTTGCACGACCGGTATGTGATCGATCAAATCGTCGCCGCCATCAACCCGCAGCCGGGTCAGAATCTGGTAGAGATCGGTCCGGGTCTGGCCGCGCTGACCGAGCCGGTTGCCGCCCAGATGGACAAAATGACCGTGGTCGAGCTTGACCGGGACCTGGCAGCTCGCCTGCGCGAGCACCCGACACTCAAAGACAAGCTGACCGTCATCGAAGCGGACGCCATGCGTTTCGACTTCGGCACCCTGATGGGTGAAGGCAAGGGGCCGCTGCGTATCTTCGGCAACCTGCCCTACAACATCTCCACCCCGCTTATCTTCCACCTGTGCGAATTTGCCGACCGGGTTGAAGACATGCACTTCATGCTGCAAAAGGAAGTGGTGTTGCGTCTGGCCGCTGGCCCCGGCAGCAAAGCTTATGGCCGTCTGAGCGTGATGACCCAGTACTACTGCCAGGTGGTGCCTGTGCTGGAAGTGGGCCCGGGTGCCTTCAAACCAGCGCCAAAGGTGGACTCTGCCGTAGTTCGCCTGATCCCGCACAAGAACCCGACCATAGTCGCGAAAGACATTCGTTGTCTGAATCGCGTCTGTACCGAGGGCTTTGGCCAGCGTCGCAAGACCATCCGCAACAGCTTCTCCAACTTCATCACTGACGCCCAGCTGACCGAGCTTGGTATCGATGGCAACCTGCGCCCGGAGAATCTCTCCCTCGAGCAGTTTGTCATGATCGCCAACTGGCTGGCGGATCAGCAACAGGCCTGATCCTGTGGCACTCCCGCACATCGAGATCCGCCCATACCCCGTGTATGTGGCGGGCACCAAAGACCCTTACCAGTTTCACTATCTGATCGAGATTGAGAATCTGGGGCCCGGCCCGGTGCAACTGCTGCATCGGCGCTGGCTCATCACCGATGCCAATGGCAAGATGCTGGAAGTGGCAGGCTCGGGCGTGGTCGGGGAACAACCCGTCATTGCCGAAGGTGAGACCTACCGCTACCAGAGCGGCGTGCCGCTGGCGACCCCGCTCGGGGTGATGGAAGGGAGCTATACCCTGCAAGATGGCTCTGGTCAGCAGTTCGAGGCGCCTATCGCCCCCTTCACGCTGGCCATCCCCAATATTATCAACTGAGGTTTCATGGCGAACTGTTTTGTCGGTGACATCCAGGGCTGTTACGACGACTTGCGCCGTCTGCTGGATCTTGCCGCGTTCGATCCCGAAAATGACGTGCTCTGGCTCTGCGGCGATCTGGTCGCCCGCGGCCCGGACTCCCTCAATACCCTGCGTTTTGTCAAAGGGCTGGGCAACCGCGCCGTCACCGTGCTCGGCAACCACGACCTGCACCTGCTGGCGGTCGCCAATGGCGTTGCCCCACTCAAGAAGAAGGACAAGCTGCAGAGCCTGATGGATGCGCCGGATCGGGATGAACTGCTGGAGTGGCTGCGCCACCGCCCGCTGCTGGCGGAGCATCCGGATCTGCCCATCATGATGGTGCATGCCGGTATCTCCCCGGCGTGGGATGCCCGCACCGCCCGCAACTGTGCCCGCGAGGTAGAGAGCCTGTTGCGCGGCGATCAGTACCAGTGGCTGCTGCACAACATGTATGGCGACCAACCCGATGGCTGGAAAGATGATCTGGTCGGGATTGACCGCTACCGCTACATCATCAACACCTTCACCCGGATGCGCTTCTGCTACTTTGATGGCCGGCTCGACTTCAAATGCAAGAAGGGGCCCAAGGAGTCGACCCCGGGGCTGCGCCCCTGGTTCGAGCAGCGTGAACACCATGTGGATGACCCCATTCTGGTGTTCGGCCACTGGGCAGCCCTGATGGGCAACACCGGAAAAAGCGATATCAAGGGTCTGGATACCGGCTGCGTCTGGGGCAACAGCCTCACCCTGTGGCGCTACGAGGATGATGCTCTGATCGCCACCCCCTGCCCGGTTCACGCCAGCTAGGGAGTACGCAGCAATCAGGCGGTCGCAGTTGCACCGATTGCCACAACCCGCTCCAATAACAAAGCCCGGCAATCTGCCGGGCTTACTATTTTGTGTGCCCTGTTTTCCGGCGAATGAAGTTACAACTTGCGCCCCAGCCGCTTCTCAATCTGGCGCCGCTCCCACTCGGGGCCAAACAGCTTGAAGGGCTGAAACACCCGAACAGCATGGGAGGCAAGTCCCAGCCCCCAACCCAGGGTTGGCCACCAGGCCCAGATGTACTCCGGATTGCTCAGGTAGTTGATGACAAACAGCCCGCAGATCACCACCACGTAGCTGGCGACATGGTGATAGAAGCCCTTGAGCTCCTCCACATAGCGCATTGCCGCCCGCTCCTCTGCCGATACCTGCACCGCATCCTGACCCATAGTGTCACTTCCTCTCATCTCGCGCTCCTGTTGCTCTGATCCATCCAGTTGAGCCACATCGAGTTCAAAGACGGCGGCCAGGGCCTTGAGAGATTCCAGTCCGGGTTGCTGCCCCTGCTCGATCCGCTGGATAGTGCGGACACTCAAACCAGTCAACGTTGCCAACTGATCCTGAGACCAACCCCGCTGCAATCTCAACTTCCTGACGATCATCTCGAACTCCTTGTGGTAATTGACAGGGCCAGCATAGGGGCCGGAGGGTGGCAGGTGACACGACAACGGCCTGACACCAACCTGACTTTCCTTTTAATTCAGTACATTAGATAAAAGATAGATATCCGAGATCCAGTTCCCCAACAGTCTCTTTGCGAAAACCAGACAGCAGGGTGACACCAGACTCTCTCTGCAAGATAGCGCCTTTGTATCCGGGGAGGCGAGCTTATAGATCCCGCATCACCCCTGCAGCAATTTCGAAAGAGCGCAAGCGAGCCTGATGATCGACGATGGGGCCATTGAACATCAGCTCATCGGCACGGGTTTCCGCCAGCAGCGCCTTGAGGCCATGGCGGATCTGCTCCGGATCGCCCACTAGCGAGCGAGCCAGGGTCTGCTCCATCGCCATCAGCTCCCGGGGTGCCCACTCGTCGCCAAGCTGGACGACCGGCGCGGGCAGCTTGCCCGCATCACCGCGATGAAGGCGCAAGAACTGCTGCTGCACGGTAGTGAACTGGAAGCGGGCCTCCCGCTCGCTGTCGGCGGCGATCATGTTGATGCAGACCACAGCATGGGGCTTGGGCCAGCGAGCGGAGGGGCGATACTGGCTACGGTAGATCTCCAGCGCCTGCAGCAACATGGCGGGCGCGAAATGGGAGGCAAACCCGAACGGCAAGCCCATCGCCGCTGCAAGTTGCGCGCTGTAGAGGCTGGAGCCCAGCAGCCAGATAGGAAGATGTAACCCTTGACCTGGCACCGCCTGCACCGCGCCGATCTCGTCGCCAAAGTAGCTCATCAGCTCGCGCACATCGGCCGGAAAATCATCCACCTCACTGCTGCGTTGGCGCCTGAGCGCCCGCATGGTGCGCTGATCGGTACCAGGTGCCCGACCAAGGCCCAAATCGATGCGATCCGGATAGAGCGAAGCCAAGGTGCCAAACTGCTCGGCAATCACCAGTGGCGAGTGGTTCGGCAGCATGATGCCACCCGCCCCAATCCGCAAAGTGGTGGTGGCTTCGGCCAGATGGCCGATCAGCACCGAGGTGGCGGCACTGGCAATGCCCGGCATGTTGTGGTGTTCGGCCAGCCAGTAGCGCTGGTAACCCCAGCCCTCGGCATGGCGGGCTAGATCCCGCGAACGGCGAAATGACTCGGCAGGTACGGAACCTTCGGCAACAGGCACCAGATCGAGCACGGAATAGGGGATGGCAGACATGGGTCACTCCATTGATTTACATACCAGTAACAAGTGGGGCAATGTAGCACGGGATACCTGAATGAATCACTATCTCCTGCCAAGCTCTGCCTGGCAGTGGGCAACCATGGAAAAGCACAGATATCAGGCCATTATTGTCATTTCTGTTATCGTATTGACACACTGCTGACAGATCGTCTCCGCAAGCATCACTGTGACAAGGAAATGTCCATGATCACTGCCAGATCCGGGCGCAAGCCCTTCTATGTTCACATTGCCACCCTATTTACCCTGCTGTTCAGTGTGCTGGGCATGCTGCTGATTCTGCTGCAGTTCCAGCAGGGCTCTCGCCAGATGCTGGAACATGAGCGCCACAACTTCAAACAGTACCGGGAACAGCTGGCCCTCGCTCTGCAACTGAACGAGCAGCCAGCCCGCATGTCCCTCAGCCTGCTAGCCAGCAGCCGACTGGCCGACATGAGCGATCTGGCAAGCCGACTGGAGTATCTGCCGCTGTTGGCAGAGATCCTGGCTAATCGCGACAGCTATGGTGCCGTCTACATCGGCTATGAGAGTGGCGATTTCTTTCTGGTACGAAAACTCACGGAACGTGCCCGGGCCCAGGTGCAGGCTGTGCCTGAAGGCAGCCAGTTGCTGGTTCAGAGCCTGAGTAGCGGGCGGGGAGAGTTCCTCTATTTTGATGAGCAGCTGCAACTTTTGGGGCGGCGAGCCATGGCGGATTATCGATTCGATCCCCGCAGCCGCGACTGGTACCGGCTGGCTCGCGGTTCATCAAAGATTGTCGCCACCACCCCCTATCTCTTTTTTACCACCAGGGAGCCGGGCATGACGCTGGCTGTCACCAGCCATAGCCAACGCGCCGTGATCGGGCTGGATGCCAGTGTCGAAGGGCTCTCGGCCTTGATTGGCGAGCTGCAGTTGCCGCTCCAAAGCCAGGTAGTGTTGTTCGATCGCTCCGCGACCCTACTGGCGGCCGATCCTGTACATCTGCCAGCCTATGATCAGCTAACCCAGCTGCCAGCGATCACGGCTCTGGGCGGCCCAGTCATGGCCGAGCTGAAAACTAGGCTAGAGAGGACGCCTGTGCTGCTGGATGGTTCTCCCCGGGAGCTGACCCTGACCACAGGGGAAAAACAAGAGTGGCTGGTCAATATCTCCCCCCTCGGCAAGGACACTCCTTTTTACATCGCCCTGCTGGCCTCGGCAGATCTGCTCTATCAGCAGGCACGCAATGAAGCACTGATCAATATGGCATGGGCGCTGACCAGCCTGTTGTTGCTGCTGCCAGTGATCTGGATGGTCTCCCGCCGTACCGCTACCCCGCTGCTGGCCCTGACCCGCGAGGCCGAGCGGATCCAGCGTTTCGACTTTGGCGAGGGGCAGGTTCCAGAATCGGCCATCCGGGAGATAGATGACCTTGCCCGCACCATGTCCGGCATGCGCCAAACCCTCGGCAACTTCATGAGCATGGGTAGAGCACTGGCTGCAGAGCACCGCTTCGACTCCCTGCTAAGCCGCATCCTGCATGAAACCATCGCCGCGGTACAGGCAAAAGGGGGGAGCCTCTACCTGGCCCAACAGCAAAAGATGCAGCCGGTCCAGGCCCGCTGGCAGCAAACCGAGCTGCCCCTTGGGCAGGTTCCCTGGCCACAACCATTGCTATCCGGCATGGCCACTTCCCAGCGCATCTCCCTCAGCCTGGATGAGGCGACATGGAGGCAACACCTGGACAGTTGGGGTTCCTTTCCCGACCCATGCCAGCTGGTGGCTGAGCCGCTCTGCGGCCATCGTCAGGAGCTGATCGGATACCTCCTGCTGATCCTGCCACGCTGCAGCGAACAGGAGCTGGCATCGCGCATCAGCCTCATCGAAGCGCTGGCGGGCACTTCCGCCTCCGCCATCGAGAACCAGCGCTTGCTGGAAGAGCAGAAACAGCTGCTCGAATCCTTTATCGAGCTGATGGCCGGCGCCATCGACGCCAAGAGCCCCTACACCGGCGGTCACTGCCAGCGGGTGCCGGAGCTGACCCGGATGCTGACCGAGGCGGCCTGCGCCCAGCGACAGGGCCCCTTTGCCGATTTCACTCTCAACGAGGAGGAGTGGGAAGCCATTCATATCGCCAGCTGGCTACATGACTGTGGCAAGGTGACCACCCCGGAGTTCGTGGTCGACAAGGCCACCAAACTGGAGACCCTCTACGACCGGATCCACGAGATCCGCACCCGTTTTGAAGTACTCAAGCGGGATGTCTATATCGAGTGCCTCGCTGCCCGCTTGTCATCAGAGATCAGAAGTGCCTGCCGGGAAGAGGCAGCCCCGCGCTGGGCCGAGCTGGATCAGGAGTTTGCCTTCATCGCCGAGTGCAATCTGGGTGGCGAGTGGATGGCCCCCGAGAAGATTGAACGGCTCGACGCCATCGCCAGCCGCACCTGGCTGCGCACCCTGGACGATCAGCTCGGCATCAGCCGGGAGGAGATCAAGCTGCGTCAGAAAGAACCATCTCCCGAGTTGCCCTGCCTCGAGCCACTGCTGGCCGACAAGTGCTGGCACCTTGTGCCTCGTCCGGATGGAGATCGGTTCGACGAGCACAATCCCTGGGGCTTCAAGGTCAAGGTACCGCACCATCTCTACAACCGGGGGGAGAGATACAACCTTGCCATCAGCAGGGGAACCCTCACCGAGGAGGAGCGCTACAAGATCAACGAGCACATCATCCAGACCATACGCATGCTGGAGCACCTCCCCTTCCCCCGTCATCTTCGCTGCGTGCCGGAGATTGCCGGCGGCCATCACGAGCGGATGGATGGCAAGGGTTACCCACGCCAGCTGACCGGATCACAGATGAGCGTACCGGCCCGCATCATGGCTATCGCCGATATTTTCGAGGCTCTGACCGCCAGTGATCGCCCCTACAAATCTGGCAAGACGGTCTCCCAGGCTCTTGCCATCATGCAGAGCATGGTACGTGAACAGCATATCGACCCGGATCTGTTCGTTCTGTTTGTCAGCAGCGGTATCTGGCGCGATTACGCCAGACGCTTCCTCGAGACCGCCCAACTGGATCCGGTGGATGAAACCGCACTGCTGGCCGCACAGGCCTAGCTGGGTCATATCTTCTTACATTTGCGGGCTGGCCTGAACGCCCCGGGCTGGTTATAACGGTGCCCCTATAGCGAAGGGGGAGCAATAGACTCCCCCTCACTCTTTGTCACACCACACTGTTCAGGTTATCTATGTCAAAACATCTCGTTCTGCTGGGCGCACTGACGCTCTCCGGTTGCGCCCTGTTGTCTCCCCCCGCACCTACCGTCACCCCGGTGCACCTTGCCGATCCCAGCCAGCGCGGCTTCTACATCGAGTGCAGCAGCATGAAAGCCTGCTTCCAGCAGGCCAACCAGACCTGCCCGCAAGGTTACAAGGAGACCGATCGTCACCAGCAGACGCTCTACAGCACCCAGTATCTGGGGGGAAGCTATGACAAGGAGAAGAAAATCTACCAAGCTGCCAAGCCCTATCGCATCGCCAACACGGTCCACTCCCTGACTATCCAGTGTCCCGTCACTAGAGGCTGAGCCAGCCTAAGGGCGATGCTCTCCCATTACCGCGGAAAAGAAAACGGTCAACCGAGGTTGACCGTTTTTCACTGCGCTGCGCCCTTAAAACAGCAGGTGTGCCACCCCGGCAATCACCGGCAGGGTAACCAGGGTGCGCATCAGGAAGATCACAAACAACTCCCACAGTTTGACCGGGATCTTGCTGCCAAGCAGCAGGGCCCCCACTTCGGACATATAGATCAGCTGGGTCACCGACATGGCGGCAATGACGAAGCGGGTCATCTCGCTATCGATGGTCGAAGCCAGCACAGCCGGAATAAACATATCGGCAAAACCGACCATGATAGTCTTGGATGCGGCTTCCGCCTCCGGCAGTTGCAGCAGTTCCAGCAAGGGGACGAAGGGGGCGCCAAGCCAGTTGAAGATGGGGGTGTGTTCGGCCAGCATCAGGGCACAGGTACCGATCGCCATGACCACCGGCAGCACGCCAAACACCATATCCAGTGCATTCTTCACCCCTTCCCGGGCGACGGCACCGAGACCGGTCATCTGCTCTGCCTTGGTCAATGCACGTTCGAGACCATAACTCATCACACTGTGCTGGTGGGGCACCGCCTCCTGCTTGCGACACAGGGGAGCGCCATCGATATAGATATCCTTCTTCCAGGATAGCGGCGGCAGACGTGGCACCACGATAGCGGCAACCACCCCAGCCAGACAGACAGTCAGATAGAAGGGAACGAACATGTGTTCCAGCTTCACCTGGGAGATCACTACCAGACAGAAGGTGATGGAGACGGCGGAGAAGGTGGTGCCAATAACGGCCGCTTCCCGCTGGGTATAGAACTTCCCTTCGTACTGCTTGCTGGTCAGCAGGATGCCGACACTGCCATCCCCCAGCCAGGAGGCAAAGCAGTCTACGGCAGAGCGACCCGGCAACCGGAATACCGGACGCATGATGCGAGTCATCATAGTGCCGACAAACTCCAGCAGCCCGAAATCGAGCAGCAACGGCAGCAGCAGGCCGGCAAAAATGAAGACTGAAAACAGCACCGGCAGCAGATCGTTGAGCACCAGGCCGCCGGTTGCGCCTGAATAAAGCACCTCTGGTCCCACCTGGAAGAAGGTCAGCAGCACGAAAATACCACCCACCACCCGCACGCAGGCCCAGAAAGGAGAGACGTTGAACAGGCTGTTGAGGAATGGTCTACGCACCAGAATCGCCGGTTTGAACAACCAGGTGATGATAGTCATCAGCATGGTGGTGGTGATCACCGCACTGACCATGGCAACCAGATAATCGGCAAAAACCCGCTGCACCAGCTTGGCCAGCACTGCGACGGGGATGGTGACGTTACCGTCATAGACGACCGGCGTCATGAACAGCAAGATACCGATCAGTGACGGTATTAGAAACATCAACAAGTTACGGCGGGTATTAACCGCAGATGCTTCAAGACTCTTTTCCAGCATGATAAGACTGCCCTAATGTTACTTTTCCATAGCCCGGCCTACCTGCGTATTCATGCATTAACCGGCAAAACGGGCGCAAGAATACTCCAAAAAAATGCACAAACAAGCCCATAATGCATAAATCTGCGCATAAAAATTTTTACAGGTAAACCTTCCATCAAAACAATCAGATACAGAAACGCATATCGATTCAATCGACATCGCCAGATGATTGTTTCATTACTGTTAATTTTGATGGGCAGTATAAACAGTTATCAACGGCAGGCAATAAGTGGCATCACAAACATACCTAATGAGCCACTACTCGACAGGCATAAAAAAACCGGAGCCTGTTCAGGCTCCGGTTATCAATGAAATGGACAGACAAGGGTATCAGTCACGGACGTAGATCACTTCCACACCATCATCATCTTCGTCATCCCAATCATCATCGTCGAGACTTTCGTCAAAGGCCATGGAGGCGGCAAGCGCTTCCGCTTCGGCTTTAGCCAGCTGGTTCTTGTGGTAGTCGTCCCACTTGAACTCCACTTTCTCGATCGCCTCTTTGGCATCCTGCTCCAGCTGACGGGGCATGGTATCCAGCAGATCCAGGATGTCGTAGCAGACCTTCTTGGTCCCTTCCTTGCTGATGGCAGTGATGGCGTAGACCGGCCCTTCGTGGTTGAGGGCGGCTTTCACGCGATCCATCACTTCCTGAGCCTCTTCTTCCAGGATCAGATCCATCTTGTTGAACACCAGCCAGCGCGGCTTGCCAGCCAGTTCCGGGCTGTACTTCTCCAGCTCACGCACGATGGTCACGGCATTTTCAGCCGGATCGGAGCCATCAATGGGGCAAATATCCACCAGATGGATCAACACGCGGCAGCGTTCGAGGTGCTTGAGGAAACGGATACCAAGACCTGCGCCTTCGGCTGCCCCCTCAATCAGGCCCGGAATATCGGCGATCACGAAGGAGCGGGAGTTCTCACCACGCACCACACCGAGGTTCGGCACCAGGGTGGTAAAGGGATAATCAGCGACTTTCGGGCGGGCGGCAGAAACAGCGCGAATAAAGGTAGATTTACCGGCGTTGGGCAGACCCAGCATACCGACGTCAGCCAGCAACAGCAGCTCCAGCTTCAGGGTACGCACTTCGCCCGGTGTGCCGTTGCTCTTCTGGCGTGGAGCCCGGTTGACCGAACTCTTGAAGCGGGTATTGCCCAAACCGTGGAAACCGCCCTTGGCAACCAGCAACTTCTGCTCGTGGTGAGTCAAGTCGCCCAGCAACTCGCCGGTATCGTCATCGGTTGCACGGGTACCGACCGGCACGCGCAGGATCTTGTCCTTGCCACGACGACCGGTACAGTTGGCACTCTGGCCATTCTCGCCACGCTCGGCAGCATGGAAACGCTCAAAACGGTAGTCGATCAGGGTGTTGAGGTTCTCATCGGCAACCAGATAGACGTCACCACCGTCACCACCGTCACCACCATCCGGACCACCGTTGGGAATATATTTTTCACGGCGAAAACTTACACAACCGTTACCACCGTCACCGGCATCGACTCGAATCTGGACTTCATCAACAAACTTCATAGGTAACCGTCACCTTAATTCGAAAAACCGATACGCAATTATAGTGGTACAGACCCCTGCGGGCGATACGCATCTTGCCTCTCCGGGCAATCTCGGTACCCGGGTCATCTGCGTTCCGTTTTTTCGTCATTATTTCGGAAAAACAAAAGCCCCGCCTGTTGGCGGGGCTTCGGATCCTTGCGGTCCGTAATTACTCAGCAACGATGCTAACGTACTTACGATTCAGCGGACCTTTAACTTCGAACTGCACCTTGCCGTTCGCGGTAGCGAACAGGGTGTGGTCCTTGCCCAGACCAACGTTCTCACCAGCGTGGAACTTGGTACCGCGCTGACGAACGATGATGCTGCCAGCCAGAACTGTTTCGCCGCCGAAACGCTTCACGCCCAGGCGTTTAGCTTCAGAATCGCGACCGTTGCGGGATGAACCGCCAGCTTTTTTGTGTGCCATCTATCGGACTCCTCTAATTAAGCGCTGATGCCAGTGATTTTGACTTCAGTGAACCACTGACGGTGGCCCGCTTGCTTACGGTGGTGCTTACGACGACGGAACTTGACGATAGTCACTTTCTCGCCACGGCCGTGAGCCACAACTTCAGCTACAACCTTGCCACCTTCAACGAAAGGAGCACCTACTTTAAAAGTGTCGCCTGCAGCAACCATCAGCACTTCGTTGAAGTCGATGGTAGCGCCAGTCTCAACGTTCAGCTTTTCCAGACGAACGATTTGACCTTCGGCCACACGGTGTTGTTTTCCGCCGCTTTGGAATACCGCGTACATTTGATTAACTCCGTAAAGGCATGTCTTTTGCTCAAGGCTAGACATGCGCAAAAACCTATAACAATGGGCGGGCATTCTACGCAAATCGATCTGCTCAGGCAAGGCCAATTTAGCAAAAAGTTTATTTTGTGCGCATATCTGCCGCCGTGGATAAACGCCTAACTGTAACCCATTGTGAAATCGTGTAGAATCCCTGCCATTACTAAAATCGCAGTTATTGCTGCTGTCACGTTACGAGACTTATGGACCAACAGACTATCCGTGCGCTCTGTGCCGCCGACATGACGGCGGTCAATGAACTGATCCTGGCCCGACTCCAGTCCGACGTTAGTCTGATTAATCAGCTGGGTTTCTACATTGTCAGCGCCGGCGGGAAACGGATGCGCCCCATGCTGACCGTGATGGCTGCGCGTGCGCTGGGCTATGAGGGTGAGGATCACCTGAAACTGGCCGCCATCATCGAATTCATTCACACCTCTACCCTGCTGCACGACGACGTGGTCGACGAATCCGACCTGCGCCGCGGCCGGGAGACCGCCAACGCCATGTTTGGCAATGCTGCCAGCGTGCTGGTCGGTGACTACCTCTATAGCCGCTCCTTCCAGATGATGGCCGAACTCTCCAACCTGCGGGTGATGGAGATCCTCTCGGATGCAACCAACACCATCGCCGAAGGGGAAGTGTTGCAGCTGATGAACTGCAACGACCCGGATACCACCGAAGAGAGCTACATGACGGTCATCTACTGCAAGACCGCCAAGCTGTTCGAGGCCGCTACCCGACTCGCCGCCGTGCTGACCCATCAGCCCGAGCCCGTCGAACAGGCCATGACCGATTACGGCAAGTATCTGGGCACCGCGTTCCAGATCATTGATGACGTGATGGACTACTGCTCCCAGAGCGAAGAGATGGGCAAGAACGTCGGCGACGATCTGGCCGAAGGCAAACCAACCCTGCCGCTGCTGCGTGCCATGGATGTGGGCACGCCGGAAGAACGCCAGCTGGTGCGCGATGCCATCGAGCACCGCAACGGTATGGAACATCTTGAGCAGATCCTCGGGATTCTCGACCGTACCGGCGCGCTGGAGTACTCCCGCATGCGGGCCCGGGAAGAGGCCGACAAGGCCATTGCCGCCCTCGCCATCCTGCCGGACTCCCCGCACAAACAGGCGCTGGAAACACTGGCCCACATGGCCGTACAGCGCAGTGCCTGAGTAAACGACATGCATGAAAAAGAGGCCTTCGGCCTCTTTTTTATTGTCCGCTATCTGCTGGACAGTGCGTTGCGCCAGACTCAGCGACTCAGCATCCAGAGGATTACGCTACCCGCAACCACTAACGAGCCGCCGATACGGCGCAACTGCTCCGGTGGCTGATCGCTCAGCAGCCGTAACATCTGCTGCCATGCCCTGGGCATCAACAACGGGCCGAGCCCCTCGAACAACAACAGCAATCCCAACCCCATCAGCATGGATGTCAGCATCCGACCTCCTTCAATGCAACCAGCCCCTCGGGTCAACGGCTGGCATTGGCACCAAAAACAAAAGGGTCTGACAATGCAGACCCTTTGAATGTGACCTCGTGGCGATTACTGCTTGGTGCCTTCAGGAGACTTGAAGTAACGGAAAAACTCGCTATCCGGCTTGAGCACCATCAGGTCATTGCCACCGGCGAAGCTCTTGCGATAGGCCTCCATACTGCGCACGAAGCTGAAAAACTCGGGGTCTTTCTTGTAGCTGTCAGCATAGATTTTGGCGGCTTCCGCATCCCCTTCACCGCGCAGTTGACGAGCGTTACTCTCTGCATCAGCGATCATCACGGTCACTTTGCGATCGATATCGGCCCGCAGGATCTCGGCCTGCTCACGCCCCTGGGAGCGATGCTCACGGGCCACGGCAGTACGCTCGGCCCGCATCCGCTGGTAAATGGAGTTGGACACTTCCACCGGCAGGTTGATCTGCTTGATCCGCACATCCACCACCTTGATGCCGAGCTCGGAGGAGCGCGCCATCTTCATCAGAGCATCTTCCATCACGGTACTGCGTTCACCGGAGACGATATCCTTGATGGTACGATTACCGATCTCGGAGCGCAGACCGTTGTTGATTTTGCGCTTGAGCAGATCCTCGGCCTGCAACTTGTTGCCACCACCGGTTGCCAAGTAGTACTTGGAGAAGTCCTCGATCTTCCATTTCACATAGGAATCGATGATCAGGTCTTTCTTCTCGGAGGTGACAAAACGGTCAGCCTGGCTGTCGATGGTCTGGATGCGTGCATCCATTTTGCGAACCTGGTCGATGAGCGGCACCTTGAAGTGCAGGCCCGGTTCATAGAGGCGGGGTTCACCGGAGTCAACCCGCTTCACCTTGCCGAACTGCACCACAATCCCCTTCTGGCCTTCATCAACGATAAAGACAGAGGAGAAGCAGACCATGGCCGCGACAGCGATTGCACCAATAGCTAGCTTTTTCATCTATCAGTTTCTCCCTGAGCTGAAGCGGTCACCGCTACGCAGCGGCGTCGGAGTGGAGTTGGCGCCCTCGTTGGAAGCTGGCGTGGACTCGATGGTCGGCGCAGCAGCTGGACGCCCCTGCTGGACGCTCGCCTGCTTGCCAGCCAACTTGTCGAGCGGCAGATAGATCATGCTGTTGTTGCCAGCCGGCATGTCGACCACCACTTTATTGGCCTGCTGATAGAGCTCTTCCATGGTCTCCAGGTAGATACGATTGCGTGTCAGATCGGGCGCAGCTTGATACTGGGGCAGCAGCTCGTTGAAGCGGGCCACTTCACCCTGGGCTTTCAGCACAATCTGGGACTTGTAGGCTTCCGCCTCCTGCTCCAGACGCTTGACCTGACCACGGGCCTTCGGCTCGACTTCACGGGCATAGGCTTCGGCCTCGCGGATGAAGCGTTGCTCATCTTCCTGAGCGGCAATGGCGTCATCAAACGCATCCTTCACCTCTTCCGGCGGACGAGCCGGCAAGAAGTTGACGTCGACGATCTGCAGACCCATCTGGTAAGGCTCGATGATGCCATCGATCACCTGCCAGGTCTCCTGACGCACCTTCTCACGACCGGTGGTCAGCACGTCGTCCATCTTGGTGTGGCCCACAACATAACGCAGGGCACTGTCGGTGGCCTGACTCAGGCTCTCGTCAGCATTCGTTACGCTAAACAGATACTGCTCGGGGTTGACGACACGGTACTGCACGTCCATCTCGACCCGCACCACGTTTTCATCCTGAGTCAGCATGAAACCGGAAGCAGGCAGCGAGCGCACGGACTCGACATCCACAGGGATCACCTTGTCGATAAAGGTGGGATTCCAGCGCAGACCCGGCTCGACAATATGGGAAAACTTGCCAAACCGCAGCACTGCACCACGTTCCGCTTCACGAATGGTGTAGAAGCCGCTGACAACCCACACCACCACAGCGATCACCAGTGCGATGGAGATACCAAAGCGACCGACATCACCACCGGATGTGCCACCACCAAACAGGCCCCCGAAGCGACGGCTCATCTTGCGCAGCATTTCGTCCAGATCAGGGGGTCCCTGATTCTTGCCGTTGTTCCCCCAAGGGTCACGGTCTTTGCCGTTGTTACCAGGCTCATTCCAAGCCATCAGCGTCTCCATTAATACTTGCGGATGGATATCACCTCTATCAGAACATCAATGTCTGATAAAGCGTTGTAAACTCTCACCTTCCTGCTTTACGAGGCGGTTCCAGTCGGCCACTTGCAAGCGGACTTCCAGCACGAAATCTCCCTCCTCGCTAAAGCCTTCCTGCTCAATGCCCTTCAACTGATAAAGCGCACTGCGCAATCTTGCTGCCGAGGGTGGCAACTGCAGGGTGTGGTGCACCATGGAGCCGGCCAGCAGTTCAGTCAGCGCCGTAAACAGATGCTCACAACCTTCACCAGTCTGAGCCGACAGCCAGACGCGCACTGGGCGCCCCTCGTCATCTCGCTCCAGACCAGCAGGACGATCCGCCAGCTTGTCGATCTTGTTGCAGATCATCAGCTGAGGCCTGTCGTCAGCTTCAATTTCGGCCAGCACCTGCTGCACGGAGTCGATATTCTCCTGCATCTGCTCATCGGCACAGTCCACCACATGCAGCAGCAGATCCGCTTCGCGGGTCTCCTGCAGGGTCGCTTTGAAAGCCGCGACCAGATCATGAGGCAAGTGCCGAATAAATCCAACCGTGTCAGCCAAAATCACATCACCCACATCCCGGATCACCAGTTTTCGCAGGGTCGGGTCCAGTGTTGCGAACAACTGGTCGGCAGCATACACGCTGGCAGCTGTAAGTTGGTTGAACAAAGTGGATTTTCCGGCGTTTGTGTAACCAACCAGAGAAACTGTCGGTACTTCGTTGCGGTTGCGGGCACGACGTCCCTGCTCCCGCTGCTTGGCTACCTTGTCGAGCCGGCGCAAAATCGCCTTGATGCGTTCCCGCAGCAGACGTCGGTCAGTTTCAAGCTGGGTTTCACCCGGACCACGCAGACCGATCCCGCCCTTTTGACGCTCAAGGTGGGTCCAGCCTCGCACCAGGCGAGTGGAAAGGTGGCGTAACTGGGCCAGTTCGACCTGCAGTTTACCTTCATGGGTTCGGGCGCGCTGGGCGAAGATGTCGAGGATCAGACCGGTTCTGTCCACCACCCGGCACTGGAACAGACGTTCCAGATTTCGTTCCTGGGCAGGAGTCAGGGCATGGTTGAAGATCACCACATCCGCATCCAGCATCTGGACCTGGGACGCGATCTCTTCAGCCTTGCCGCTGCCGACAAAAAATTTGGCACTGGGCGCACTACGACTGGTGGTGATGACCGCCAGCGCATTTACACCGGCAGAACTCACCAACATCTTGAGCTCTTCCAGATCCTCCCGCTCACCCTCATCACTGAAGTTGACATGCACCAGAACGGCCTGTTCGCCAGCTTCATAACGGTCAAACAAGCGCTTGCTCCTTAACAGGAATCATGATGAATCTGAGTTGGCGAGTCGACTCGCCCAGGGATATCACGCCTCGGCATCACCCTGTTCATCAGCCGCGCCACCCGGAGTGGGCTGGTGATGATTGACGGCACGGGCCGGTACGACAGTCGAGATGGCGTGCTTGTAAACCATCTGGCTCACGGTGTTTTTCAGCAGGATAACAAACTGGTCAAAAGACTCGATCTGACCTTGCAGTTTGATGCCGTTCACCAAATAGATAGAAACAGGAATCCGCTCACGGCGCAGCGCATTCAAAAACGGGTCTTGGAGAGATTGCCCCTTAGCCATTTTTCTTTTCCTTATAGTTTGTTGTTTTTAAACACCGAATATCAATATAACAACCTGATTATACAGGGAGTGTCAAGCCGCACCAGCGCGAGCAAGCACGAGGTCAAGATTGCCAGACTCACCAGATTCCAACCAGGTCACGTCGGGCCAGCCGCGCAACCAGGTCATCTGTCGTTTTGCCAATTGGCGTGTGGCAACAATGCCACGATAACGCATCTCATCATACCCCACTTCACCGCACAGGTAGTCCCACATTTGGCGATAACCCACACAGCGAATGGAGGGGAGATCCGGGGTCAGATCGCCGCGTGCCATCAGCGCACGGACCTCCTGTTCAAAGCCACCTTGCAGCATCTTGTCAAAGCGCTGTTCGATACGCTGATGCAGCAAGGCACGATCGCTCGGGGCGATGGCAAACTGCAGCACCCGATAGGGCAAGCCCTCCCCCTGCACCTGCGTCAGCTCGGTAAGGGTCTTGCCGCTGATGCGGTAGACCTCCAGCGCCCGAGAGAGTCGCTGCGGGTCATTAGGGTGGATCCGCGCCCCAGCCACCGGGTCGATGCGCACCAGCTCATCGTGCAGCGCCTGCCAACCGAGGCGGGCAGCCTCTTCCTCAATCCCGGCTCGAATGGCGGGATCGGCGGAGGGCAGCGGGGACAATCCCTCCAGCAGCGCCTTGAAATAGAGCATGGTGCCGCCCACCAGCAGCGGAATGCGGCCACGGTCGGCGATCTCTTTCATCTCCCGCAGGGCATCCTTGCAAAAATCGGCTGCCGAATAGCTCATGGCGGGGTCAAGAATGTCGATCAGCCGGTGCGGGGCACGTGCCAGTTCATCGGCGGTCGGCTTGGCCGTACCTATATCCATGCCGCGATAGATCAGCGCCGAATCGACGCTGATGATGTCGCAGGGCAGCGCCTGGCACAGTTCAATGGCGAGATCCGTCTTGCCGGAGGCCGTCGGCCCCATCAGAAAAATTGCGGTCGGCAAGTCACTCGCCATGTTCAAACTCCTCCAGCACGGTCGCCAGCGAAAGGGGGCGCACCATGCGAATGTCTGCCAGTTGGTCACTGAAATCAGTCACAAGCTCCGTCAGCAGACGACTGGCAGTTGAAAAATCGTATATCTTCTCGCGGCTTATCCCCTGCTCCACCAGCCATTGGCATAATACTTCAGCCTGCTGACCAGCATCACTGTCAGATCCGCCCTCGATAATTTGCAGCAATTCGGGTAACAGACGCACCAGATCAGTCTGGCGCAGCAGAGCCGGCACCCGAGTCAGGATCATGGTGTCGCGCCCCCCGCTTTTCAACTCCAGCCCCATCCGTTTCAGCAAACGTTCCTGCTCGGTCACCAGCGCGATCAAATTCTTCGGCAATTTGAAGGAGACCGGCAGCAACAGTGGCTGGGCCGCCAGTCCCTGGCCCCAGGTCTCCAGCAGCCAGTGGCGCAGCAGCACCCGCTCGGCGCGCACCAGCGAGAGCAGCGCCAGCTGATTATCCCGCTCGATCAACAGGTAGGCCTGATCCACCAGTGTCAGGGCACGACATCCCCCCTGTTTGGGTGACGGCACTGTGTCGGTGGACTGTGCGGGAGCAGCCTCAGCCGCAGTTGCGATAGGCAGCGTAGTGAGCAGAGCGCCCATGCCGCGCATCGCCTCCCGGCTTGGGGGCTCGGGCGGTTGATAATTGCTGGCTCGGCCAGCCCCACCGCCCCCCTCCCGCACCTGTGCAGGTGCCCGGTAGCTGTGCTCGGCACCGTACCATTCGGGACGTGGCGCCTGACCGGGATATTCAATCTGCGGACTGACCGGCAACTCGACCAGGGTTTCGGCCAGCGGCGCGTCCTGATGAGCGGCGCTGACTCCTTCGCGGCGCAGCGCAGTAAACAGCGCCTGAAAGATAAAGTCGTGGATCAGCCGCGCCTGATGGAAGCGCACCTCATGCTTGGCCGGATGAACGTTGACATCCACCTGACGGGGATCCAGCTCGATATAGAGCACATAAGCAGCGAAGCGATCGGGAGGCAGCAACTCGTCATAGGCCTGACGGATGGCGTGGTTGATGAGCTTGTCGCGCATCATCCGGCCGTTGACATAGGTGTATTGCAGGTCGTTCTGCGGTCTTGCCCCCTCCGGGGTCGCCAGCCAGCCCCACAACCGCACGTCGCTATGCTCGCTCTCCACCGCCAGCGCATGGTGCATGAAGGGGGTGCCGCAAACGGCGGCGAGACGTCGCTCCTGCTCCGGCACGGTATTGGCGGCCTTGTACTGGCGCACCACCTTGCCATTGTGGCGCAGGATCAGGGTGGCATCGAAGCGGGAGAGCGCGATGCGGCGCACCAGCTCGTCAATATGGGCAAACTCGGTCTTTTCGCTGCGCATGAATTTGCGCCGCGCGGGTGTATTAAAGAAGAGATCCACGACCTCCACCGTGGTGCCCACCGGATGGGCCGCAGGCTTGATGGTGACGCTCATCTCGCGCCCTTCCGCCTGGGCTTGCCAGGCTTCGGACTGCTCGGCGGTGCGGGAGGTGAAGGTGAGACGGGAGACAGAGCTGATGGAGGCGAGCGCCTCGCCACGAAAACCGAGGCTGTTGATCCCTTCCAGATCATCCAGCGTGGCCACCTTGGAGGTTGCATGACGCGACAGCGCAAGTACCAGCTCATCTTTGGCGACACCGCAGCCGTTGTCACGGATGCGGATCAGCTTGGCGCCCCCCTTGTCGATGTCGATCTCGACCCGGTCGGCCCCCGCATCCAGGCTGTTTTCCACCAGCTCTTTCACCACAGAAGAGGGCCGCTCCACCACCTCTCCGGCTGCAATCTGGTTGGCCAGAATGGGTGGCAAAATACGGATCGGCATCATTTACTCCTGAATTTCAATCTTGCGGATAGAGAGCCGTTCCACCACCTCTCCACCAACCGGAATCTGGTTGGCCAAGATAGGGGGCAATATACGGATCGGCATCACTTACTCCTGAATTTCAATCTTGTGGATAGAGAGCCGCTCCACCACCTCTCCACCAACCGGAATCTGGTTGGCCAGAATCGGGGGGTAATATACGGATCGGCATCACTTGCTCCTGAATTTCAATCTTGCGGATAGAGAGCCGCTCCACCACCTCTCCACCAACCGGAATCTGGTTGGCCAGAATCGGGGGGTAATATACGGATCGGCATCACTTGCTCCTGAATTTCAATCTTGCTGATGGTATTGGCTAACAGCGAGAGCGGTATCACCCGCTCCCGCGCGTCAGTTTTGCGGAATGTAGAGCACCTGCCCTACCTGAATATTCCGCGATTTGAGCTTGTTGATCTCTACCAGTCGCGCCTGACTCACCCCATGCTTCTCGGCAAGGCGGGAGAGACTCTCCCCCCGCTTGACCACATGGCGGATCATCTGCGACTTGTCATCACTGCGAACGGGGGCGGCAGCGCGGCTCTGCCCCTGCTGGGGAATATAGATGGTCTGACCAATCTGAATATCCCGGCTGCGCAGCTGGTTGATCTCTACCAAAGTGGATTGACTCACTCCATGCTTCTCGGCAAGGCGAGAGAGACTCTCGCCACGTTTGACCACATGGCGGAGCATCCGAGATTTGTCATAGTCGCCCACATTGCTAACCGGCGCACCAGAATCTTGCGCAGCCTCCGAATAGGGCTTGATCACCCCGGCACCTGAACCGGTCGCAGCCGCGCCGTCACGTACTGTCGCTGGCATCTTATTGGTCACCACCGGCTGCGACTGCACTGGCTTGGGCTGGCTCACCGGCTGCGAAGCTACCGGTGCAGAGCGAGTGGTCGCGGCAGGCCTGCTCGCCTGTCCCTTGCCGGTCAACATGGCTCCCTTGGTCGGGTGGGCGCGGTAGTAGTTGCGGATCCCCTCGAAAATGGCGCGGGCCAGCTGATCCTGATAGCTTGAGGTAGCCAGCAGCTTCTCTTCCGCATGGTTGGAGATAAAGCCGGTTTCGACCAGCACCGAGGGAATATCCGGCGCCTTCAGCACAGCCAGACTGGCATGCTCCGGGGCCTTCTTGTGCAGTCGGGCAACCTTGCCCAATGAGCGCAGGATCTGACGGCTGACGTCGTAGCCTTCGGCACGGGACTTGTCCATGGAAAGGTCTAGGAAAGTTTGCGCCAGATAGGGATTGGGATCGGATTCCGCCAACACCTTGCCGACCCCGCCCAGCAGCTCGCCCTGCTTCTCCTGCTTCTCCAGCCAGCTGCCCATCTCGCGGTTGGCACGGTTGGTCGAGAGGACCCAGACAGAGGCGCCGCGCGGAGTGGAGTTATGGAAGCTGTCCGCATGGACCGACACCAGCAGATCCGCCTTGGCCTTGCGGGCAATCTCGGAACGCTTGTTGAGGTCGACGAAATAGTCGCCACGACGGGTCAGCACGGCGCGCATCCCCGGCTCGCGGTCGATCAGCGCCGCCAGCTTCTGGGAGACTGCCAGCGTAACTCGCTTCTCATAGGTACGACGCGGACCGATGGAGCCCGGGTCTTCCCCACCGTGGCCCGGGTCGATGGCAATCACCACCCCCCTGCCCTTGCCACCGACGGGCGTGGATTGCACCGCAGCCGCCGAGCGCTTCTCTTCATAAGGCAGATCGATCACCAGACGGTGACCATAGGGCCCGGCTGGTGCCAGCGGAAAGACCACCGGCTTGATGGAGGAGCTGAGATCAAGCACCAGCCGCAGGCCCCCCTTCTCCAGCGGAGTGCTCTCACGTATCTTGCGCACCAGCTCGCTGTTGTTCTCGACCCGGGCCAGATTGGTGGCATTGCTCGCCCCTTTCAGATCGATCACCAATCTATCGGGGCCAGCCAGGGTGAAGTAGTTGTAGTTGGGGGCACTGCTCATATCGAGCACCACCCGGGTGTTATCCGGTGATGGCCAGATTCGCACACTCTTGAGCTGATTCGCCCAGGAGGGTAACGCCATCAAAGAGAGAGCAATAACAAGGATCAAGCGCACGTAGATGACAACCGTTCCAGAATGGCTTCGCCAATAGCAGTGCGGGCCTCTATCAGAGCCTCGCGCTGCTCGCCTACATAAGTAAGGGTAATTTCAAGGTCAGGAGCCGGTAACCAGCCCTCGCCCTTCTCGGACCACTCCACCAGACAGAGAGTATTGGCGGCAAAATAGTCCCGAATGCCCATGAACTCCAGCTCTTCCGGATCAGCCAGACGATAGAGATCGAAGTGATAGACCTGCCAGCCATCGAGCTCATAGGGCTCGACCAGGGTATAGGTCGGGCTTTTTACCTTGCCCTGATGGCCAAGGCCCTGCACCCAGCCGCGGGTCAGAGTGGTTTTACCAGCACCAAGCGTGCCATGCAAAAACACTGTGGTCGCCTGCTGGCAGGCCTGTGCCAGACGGCCACCCAGTGCCACGGTTGCTGCCTCGTCCGGCAGTGTCATCATCAACTGTTTTGCCATGTTCTTCTTTTTAACTTGTAATGGTGTCGGGATTAACCAGTTTGCGGATCAGCGGCAGCAGATCTGACGCCAGCATGCCCCGCTCGCCGTCAGCGGCGGCCTGATCTGCAGCCTCGCCGTGGATCACGGCGCCCAGCCAGCTTGCCATGGTGGCAGACCAGCCCTGGGCCAAAAGGGCGGCGATTATACCAGATAACAGATCGCCCATGCCGCCACTTGCCATGCCGGGATTGCCTTCACAACAGAGAGCGACCCGCTCGCCGTCATAAATAAGTGTTCCCGCCCCTTTTAACAACACCACACCGCCATAACGCCGCTGCAGCGCCTGCACGGCGGCAAACCGGTCGGTTTCAATCTCGGCAATGGTGCATCCCAGCAGGCGCGCCGCTTCGCCGGGATGGGGCGTGAGCACCCAATTATCCTGATGGCGGGGAGATTGCGCCAGCCAATTCAATCCATCGGCGTCCAAAACCAGTGGCAACCGACCGGTGAGATAACGGGTGATTTGCGCGCTTCCCCACTCATCCTGACCGAGGCCGGGGCCGATGACCCGCACCGACGCCCACCCCTCGTCATCAGCGCTGGTGAGACTCATCAGTTCGGGTTGATAGAGGCTGACCGGCGGATGTTCCGGATGCTGACACACCCGCACCAGCCCGGCCCCCGCCCGCAGGCAGGCGCGGGCCGCCAGCACGATGGCCCCCTGCATGCCGCGATTGCCCCCCACCAGCAGCACCTTGCCATAAGAGCCCTTGTGGGAAGCACGAGGGCGCGGGGTCAGCTGCGTGCTCAGCTGCGGATAATCGATACGCCAGGCGGCGGGCAACATAACGTCATCCGGCGTGACGCCAAGGGGATCACAGTCGAGCAGGCCAACGCAATCCACCCCGTCGCCGGTGAGCATCCCCTGCTTGATACCGATAAAGGTGAGGGTGTGAGTGGCCTGCACCACGGCCCCCATGGCACGGCCGGTATCGCCGTTGAGGCCGGAGGGGAGATCCACCGCCAGCACGGGCACAGCCAAGCCATTGATTGTTGCGACGATCTTTGTCAGTAGTGGCGAGAGGGGCATGTTGACGCCGGTGCCAAGCAGGGCATCGACCACCAGATCCGGGGTGGAGTGCTGGTCCCCATCAAACCGCTCGGCCAGCCAGACCCTGCCACCGGCCGCCAACCACTCATCGGCGGCCTGTTTGGCATCCCCCTTCAGCTGGTCGGGTGCTCTGGCGGCAATCACCACCACCTCGATGCCAATCTGGCGGGCAAGGCGGGCCAGCACATAGCCATCACCGCCGTTATTACCGGGGCCGACGAAAATCCACCAGCAGCGACTGTCGGGCCAATGCAGGGTGGCATAGGTGCGCAGCGCAGCACCGGCTCGCTCCATCAGAGCATAGAGAGGTTGCCCCTCACGCGCGGCCCAGTTGCGCTCCAGTGCGCGGATCTGTTCAGTCTGCCACAGCCCCTGTGGTAAACTGCCCCCCTCTTTTGTGCCCAACGCGCCCCTGATGATCTCTACCATGACGGCTCCCGCCTCTTATCAATCGACCCACGCCAGCAAACGCCGGCCAGGCCAAGCCGCATGAGCGCACCTGACTTCCACCAGCTGGCCCACGATATCAAGCTCTGGGCACGGGAGCTAGGTTTTGACCAGGCGGGCATCACCGACACCGACCTGCGTATCGAAGAGCCGAGATTGCAGGCTTGGCTGGATGCGGGCTATCACGGCAGCATGGATTACATGGCGCGCCACGGCATGATGCGCGCGCGCGCCCACGAGCTGCTGCCGGGCACGGTGCGAGTGTTGTCGGTGCGGATGAACTACCTGCCGTTCGAGGCGGGTTTTGCCGCCACCCTGCGCGATCCGACCCTCGGCTATATCAGCCGCTATGCTCTCGGTCGCGACTACCACAAGGTGCTGCGCAACAGGCTCAAACAGCTGGGTGATCGCATCGAAGCGCGCTGTGCCGAGCTGTTTCAAGGCACTGAAGAGACCTTGGGTGAGTGGCGCCCCTTCGTCGACTCCGCCCCCATCCTCGAGCGGCCACTGGCAGCCAAGGCGGGCCTAGGCTGGGTTGGCAAACACTCACTGCTGCTCAACGAATCAGCCGGCTCCTTCTTCTTTCTCGGTGAGCTGTTGCTCAACCTGCCGCTGCCGCTCGACCAGCCAGTGGAGAAGGAGCAGTGTGGCAAGTGCGTCGCCTGCATCAACATCTGCCCGACCGGCGCCATTGTCGCCCCCTATGTGGTGGATGGCCGCCGCTGCATCTCCTATCTCACCATTGAGAATGACGGCCCAATTCCGGAAGAGTTCAGGCCCTTGATGGGCAACCGCATCTACGGCTGCGACGACTGCCAGCTTATCTGCCCCTGGAATCGCTACGCCGATGCCAGCCCGGAACCCGATTTTAGCCCCCGCCCCAGCCTGCACCGACCGCCCCTGCTGGCGCTGTGGTGCTGGAGCGAGAGCGATTTCCTCAAACAAACCGAGGGGAGCCCGATCCGCCGCATCGGCTATCAACGCTGGCGCCGCAATCTGGCAGTCGCCCTGGGCAATGGCCCGGCGACCCCCGAGGTGATCGCAGCCCTGCAACTGGGGCTGACCACAGCCGAGCCCATGGTAGCCGAACATATCGAATGGGCGCTGACCACCCTTGCCCGGCGTCAGGATGAAGAGAACAAGAAGACCCGTTTGCTGATCCGCTGCATCGAAAAAGGTCTGTCGGATCACGCATAAGTGATCTGCCCCTTGCCGGATTGCAGCACTTTTTTCATGCTCTGCCGACCTGCAGTGCCCATAACAGCGTGGTCACTGCAAACTGGTCGGCACACAACAAGGACAACACAGATGCAAATGTTGGGAGTGGATATTGGAGGCTCAGGGATCAAGGGCTGTCTGGTCGATACCAAAACCGGCGAATTGATTGGCGAGCGCCATCGCATTGCCACACCGCAACCGGCCACCCCAGCCGCCATCGCCCATACCCTCAAGGCGCTGGTCGAACACTTCGACTGGAAAGGACCGGTGGGCTGCGGCTTTCCCGCCACCATCCACAACGGGGTTGCCAAGAGTGCCGCCAACATCGACAAGAGCTGGATCGAATCCGATGCCGAACATCTGTTTTCCGATGTCACCGGCAAGCCCTGCTATGTGCTGAATGATGCCGATGCCGCCGGTCTGGCCGAGATGCGCTTTGGCGCTGGCAAGGATCGCAAGGGGGTCATCATCCTCATCACGGTCGGCACCGGCATCGGCACCGCCATCTTCGTCAACGGCCATCTGCTGCCCAACACCGAGCTGGGCCATCTGATGCTGGAAGGGATGGTCGCCGAGCACTACTGCTCCGATGCGGCGCGCAAACGGGAAGATCTCTCCTGGAACCGCTGGGGCAAGCGCTTCAACAAGTATCTGGCGCGCCTCGAGTTTCTCTTCTCCCCCGATCTCTTCATTCTGGGGGGCGGCAGCGCAGCCAAGCTGGATAAGTTTGTCGATCGTATCGAGACCCGGGCGCCGCTTATTCCGGCGGCCAGCCTCAATCAGGCAGGCATTATCGGGGCCGCCCTCTACGCGGCCGAGCAGCAGGGCTGACTCAGGCTCACTGCAAATCAGCAGATATCCAATGGAAAGGGCTCGGCACTGCTGCCGGGCCCTTTTGTTTTGCGGCCATCTTGCGTGTTTGGTGCTTATCACCCGCTACATGTCGTCGAGTCGATGCACCCCGTGCACCAGCCGAGTCAGGCGGGTCTGCTCCAGCCCGGCCAGATTCTCGAGCAAAGCGGTGGTGGCCGGAGTCGGGCACTCCCGGGCCAGATGACTCAGCTCGCCCACCAGCTGCTCTTCCCAGCGGCATACCTGAGTGACGATATCCTGAGTCTGGACTGATGCCGGCAGCTCGAAGCGGGTAATGGCAGGCAGCATATCCTCGCTGAAACTCTGGTTCAGCCAGGTCTCCCTGACCGCTTCTCCCAGCTGAGCGGCATATTCGTGCAGATGGGCACTGGCCGCATCCTCACGCCCTTGCAGATAGACCAGCAACATCCGGCTGCGTTCGCTGTCCACCTGACTGGTCAAACGCCCGTAACAAAGCCCGAGCTGGTGATGAACCTGTTCAAGATAGTGCAGCAACTCTTTGATCTGTTGGAATCTCATCGCACTGCCCTCCATGCTTGTCGACATCATCAGTATAAAAAACCGGCGCCACCGACCCAATCCCTATCCGAGCCCCCCTTGCGCTGCATCAAGGTTGACGCCGACAAAGTGGCGATCAGGTGAGCCTGTCACGAATAGGGAACGATTTGTGCAGCAATTTGTGCAACGATGGAGGAACATTAAGCTCGACAGCAGATGTGAACAGAAACGGGCTGGCACACTAATAAAACCAGCATATACCCGATATAAACCATCTTTAATTCGGTTATCTGCCGCAGGGACGAAACAGGATCTGGCAGAGCAACACTACCATCCTGATTGTTATCCGCCTGACAGAAATCCTTATCAGTTTTTTAGACGTCTAGACGTAAAAACATGCGTTGACATGGCCATCCAGACATCTTAGCATCATCCTCCATGATGACAGAGTAACCCAGTGGAACCTCTGCCCAATTTCCCCGCCTGTAGCGCCCTGTGCTTTAAGGCTGTTAGCACGGAAGAATCCATGATTAAGTTGATCGGTCTCAACAAAGTCTACGGTACAGGCAGTGACGCCGTGCACGCCCTGCGTGATGTGAGTCTGCATGTACCCCAAGGCAAAATTTTCGGGGTGATCGGTGCCTCAGGTGCCGGCAAGAGTACCCTCATTCGTTGTGTCAACCTGCTGGAGCGCCCGACAGAGGGTCAAGTCATCGTTGATGGCCAGGATCTGGTCGCCCTGAGCGAACGGGATCTGACCCAGGCTCGCCGCCAGATCGGGATGATTTTCCAGCACTTCAACCTGCTTGCCTCCCGCACCGTGTTTGCCAACATCGCCTTTCCGCTGGAGCTGGCAGGCTGGAGCAAAGAGAAGATCCAGCAACGGGTTGCCGAGCTGCTGGCGCTGGTCGGGCTGGAAGCCCGTGCCCAGGCCTATCCGTCCGAGCTTTCCGGCGGTCAGAAACAGCGCGTCGCGATTGCCCGCGCACTGGCACCGGCCCCCAAGGTACTGCTTTGTGACGAGGCCACCTCAGCCCTCGACCCACAGACCACCCGCTCGATCCTGACCCTGCTCAAGGAGATCAACGTCAAGCTGGGGCTCACCATCCTGCTCATCACCCACGAGATGGATGTGGTGAAGGGGATCTGTGACGAAGTGGCCATCATCAGCGACGGCCGTCTGATCGAACAGGGCGAAGTGGCCTGGTTCTTCAGCAATGCCAAGACCCAGCTGGCTCGTGACTTCATCCACTCCACCATCCATCTGGAGGTACCGCAGGAGTATCAGGATCGGATGAGTGCGGAGCGGGTGCCGGGCAGCTACCCGCTGGTGAAGCTCGGCTTTACCGGCAGCACGGTCGATACGCCGCTGATTTCCGAGGCGAGCCGCCGTTTCAATATCGACATCAGCATTCTGAGCGCAGACATCGAATACGCCGGTGGCGTCAAATTCGGTTTCCTGCTGGCCGAGCTGTTCGGGGATGAAGCCCAGTGCGAGGCGACCCAGCAGTTTCTCATCGACAACCACATTCAGCTGGAGGTAATGGGTTATGTCCGAAGCCATGATTAATCTGCTCATCACGGCCCTGGGCGACACCCTGATCATGGTGTTTGCCTCCGCTCTGTTCGGCTGCCTGCTGGGTCTGCCGCTCGGCGTAGCACTGCATGTGACCAAGGCTGGCCAGATCCTGGCCAACCCCTTGCTCAACCGTACTCTGGGTATGGTAGTCAACGTGGGTCGCTCGGTGCCCTTTATCATCCTGCTGGTCGCCATCATTCCGCTAACCCGGCTGATTGTCGGCACCAGTATCGGCACCATCGCCGCCATCGTGCCGCTGACTGTCGGCTGCATCCCTTTCATTGCTCGTCTGGTGGAAGGGGCCCTGATGGAGGTGCCGGACGGCCTGCTGGAAGCGGCCAAGGCGATGGGCGCCAAGCCGCTGCAAATTATCACCAAGGTGCTGCTGCCCGAGGCTCTGCCCGGCATCCTCAACAGCGTCACCATTACCCTCGTCACTCTGGTGAACTACTCGGCCATGGCCGGGGCCATCGGTGGCGGTGGTCTGGGGGATGTGGGTATTCGTTATGGTTATCAGCGCTTTGACCCAACCGTCATGCTGGTGACCGTGGTTATCCTGGTAGTACTGGTTCAACTTATCCAGAGCGCGGGTGAGCGCCTGGTCAACAAATGTGATCATCGTTAATCGTCGATTTCTGACAGGAGGTTTTATGAAATTTGGCATCAAATCCGTTGCGGCTGCCCTGCTGGCTGGTCTGGTTCTGGCCGGTTGCGGTCAAAAAGAAGAGAGCAAGGTTCTGAAAGTGGGCGCTATTGCCGGCCCCGAGACCGAACTGGTTGAAGTGGCTGCCAAGGTAGCCAAAGAGAAATACGGTCTGACAGTCGAGGTGGTCAACTTCTCCGACTACGTCACCCCGAACGTAGCGCTGAACGATGGCAGCATCGACGTCAACGCCTTCCAGCACAAACCCTATCTGGATGCACAGGTGCGTGATCGCGGCTTCAAGCTGGTGCCGGTTGGCAACACCTTCGTCTACCCGATTGCCGGTTACTCGAAGAAGATCAAGGCGCTGAGCGAACTGCAAGATGGCGCCCAGATCGCGGTACCGAACGATCCGACCAACCTGGGTCGCTCCCTGATCCTGCTGGCCAAACAGGGTCTGATCACCCTGAAGGATGGTGCCGGTCTGGAAGCGACCGTACTGGATATCGCCAGCAACCCGCGTAACTTCAAGATTGTGGAACTGGAAGCAGCCCAACTGCCGCGCTCGCTGGAAGATGTGGATCTCGCTATCATCAACAACACCTTCGCCGGTCAGATTGGTCTGACACCGACCGAGAACGGCCTGTTTGTTGAGGACAAAGAGTCCCCCTACGTCAACCTGATCGTCGCCCGCGACAACAACAAGGATGACGAGAAGGTCAAACAGTTCGTACAAGCTTTCCAGACCGATGATGTCTACAAGAAAGGTCTCGAGCTGTTCAAAGGCGGCTTAGTAAAAGGTTGGTAATTGCTCACTCGGCAAAAAAGGCCACGCAATGCGTGGCCTTTTTTATTGGCGCCGCTATCATATCCGCGAGCACGGCAACACGAACATACTCATAACATGAAAAAATGGTATCTGGCCTACTGCAAGCCAAAAGAAGAGGCCCGCGCCCGCGCCCACCTCGATGCCCAGGGTATCGAATCCTATTACCCCATGGTGGAGATTGAGAAGCTGCGCCGGGGCAAGCGAGTTCCGGTACGGGAACCCATGTTCCCCAACTACCTGTTTATCTTTGTCGATTTGGAAGAGGTGACACCGGTCACCCTGAAATCGACCCGCGGCATCAGCAGAATCATCCACTTTGGCAGTGAATGGACCCCCATCAGCAGCAAGCTGGTCTATCAGCTGATGAGCCGCGATGACAGCGACGAGGCGAGAGCCAGCTACGCCAGCCTGCCCTGCTCGGGCGACAAGGTGCTGATTGAAGAGGGGCCGCTTGCCGGCTTCGAAGCCATCTATATGGAGCCGGATGGAGAGAAACGTGCGATTTTGCTGGTCAGCCTGCTCAACCGGGAGACCACCAGCAGCTTCGACAACCACACCTTCAGACGTCTGGACTAAATCCACGGGCCAGACGGCACGATAAATCGCAATGGCGGGATGATCCCGCCATCTCACGCGTCAAGATCAAAGCGGGCGATGACCGCCTTCAGCTTGCCGGTATCGCCAGCCAGTCTGGCTACGATCTCCTCCCCCTGCTGACTGCGCAGACAGGATTGCCGACTGAGCGCAGCAATGTCATCGACCGTTCCGGCTACCTCGGCGGCCACCCGCGACTGCTGCTCGGTTGCCACCGAAATGGCCTGCAGCTGGCCCGACAGCGAGTGCACCAGCTCGTTCATGGCACTCAGGGTATCGGTCACCAATCCAACGGCATCCCGCCCCTGCTCCACCAGCCGGGTGCCGCTGCTGACGGTACTCACCGTCTGGCGAGTCTGCCGAGAGATGGCTGCAATAGTCTGGCTGATCTCGGCGGTTGATTGATGGGTGCGGGTCGCCAGCTGGCGCACCTCGTCGGCCACCACCGCAAAACCTCGCCCCTGCTCGCCTGCCCGCGCCGCTTCTATCGCCGCATTGAGTGCCAGCAGATTGGTCTGCTCGGCTATAGTGGCGATCACCTCGGTGATCTGCCCCACCTGTTCACTCTGATGCTCCAGCAGCCCCATGGCCTCGTTGGCCTGTCCAATCATGGCGGCAATCTGCTGCATGGTATCGCTCATTCGTGCCAGCGCGGCCTCTCCCTGACGGGTCTGCTGCCGCACCTGATGGGCACCATCCGCCACACCGGCAATGTTACCAGCCACATCACGAGCACTCACCGACATCTGATCGATAGCCGCAGCCACCGCATCTACCCGCTGATCCTGTTCCGTCAGATCCGCCACTATGGCTCTGGTAGTGCTGCCCACATCGAGACAGGCCACCTCGACCTGCCCCACAGCCCCCTGCAACTCCCCGACCAGATGATGTAACTGGGCAGACATCCGGTTGATGGAACCGGTCAAGTCTCCCAACTCATCCTGCCCTGTGATTGGCAAGGGCTCGGCCGCCAGCCGGCCATCCGCAACCTGCCCCGCCCGGGTCACCAGACAGGCAATGTCACGGGTCAGACGACGACTAAAGAGCCAGGCGACTACCATGCCAAGCACGATGGCGCTGCCGGTGGCCAACAGCAGTGTCTGGTTGATGGCCCTCCCGGCTCCGGTCATCTGCGCCGAAATCTGATCCACCTCGGCGCGGGTTTTATTCACCTGCTGGACCAGCTGCTCGCTGAGGCTGGACTGCATCGGCTCGATGTCGGTGGCCATCAGGTAGTTGGCCTGATCCCAATCCGGCGCCTGGCGCTTCTCGATCACCTGCCCCACCAGCTCGGAGAAGGGGGTAGCCATCTCTTCAAACAGCTGCCAGAGACTGCGCTGGGTCTCGGTAAAGAGCGCGGCTTGCTGTTTCACCTCAGCCACTCGCTGCTGGTGAAACTGGTAGTAATCCTGATATTTGCTGCGGTATTCGGGATCGCCTGAGATAAGAAAATCCCGCAGGGCGGAGAGGGAATTGGCGAGGCTGTTGTAGGCATCTCCCACCTGTTTGAGCAACATGCGGCGATCGCCCGCGAGTTGATCCTGCGGAGTGCCAACTTCTTCATTGGCAAAGGATTGCAGCTGATCGAGCGCCGCCTCTGCCAGCGGACCCGCCTCCTGCAACATCAGGGTATGAGCGGGCAGATTCTCTTCGCTCTGGGCTATGGTCCACACCTTCTCCTGATGGCTTTTGAAGGTCTCGAGAGACTTGGCGAGCGCCGGGCTGAAGGCCTGATGGGCGATGGCCTGCCAGGCCGACTCCCACTCCAGCTTGAGGCGGGAAGCCTGAGCCGGATCCTTGCCGAGGATCAGATAGCCACGCAGGGCAGAAACGGTGGCCACCAGTGCTTTCTGGCTCGCCTCATCCCGCTGCAGAGCGGGCAGCGCCTGCTCCAACAGGGTGTGTTGGGCCTGATTGATCTGGGTCAGCCGGTAATAGACCAGCGCGGAGGAGAGCAGGATCAGCAGGTTGATAAAACCGAAGCTGAGCAGCAACTTGCTTGAGATTTTCATGAACATCCTTGTTCAAACGGAGGGATCAAGCCAACAGAATCAGATAGATATCAGTGTAGGCAATCTATCTTGCCAAGCCCGGTGCCACTCTTGCAACTCGCTGCGTGGCATCGGTCTGGCAGAGAAGAACCCCTGACAAACATCGCAGCCCAACTTTGCCAGCAACCGCCAGGTCTGCTCATCCTCTACCCCTTCAGCCACCGACTTGAGGCCCAACTTGCGCGCCAGCTCGATACTGGACTCGATAATGGCCAGACGGGATGGGTCTTCAAAACAGCGGTCGACAAAGGAGCGATCCAGCTTCAGTTCGGTAAAGGGCAGCAGCGCCAGTTGCTGCATGGAGGAGTAGCCGGTACCGAAGTCATCAATGGCGAGGCCAAAGCCGTGCATCCGCAGCCGGGTCAGCACCTCCAGCGACTTGCCCAGATCCTGTACAAAGGCGCTCTCGGTCACCTCCAGGGTGATAAGCTCGGGGTTGATGCTCCAGCGTTGACACTGATTGATCAGGGAGTTGCACAGATCGCCCTCGATCAGCGAGGTAGTGGAGAGGTTCATCGACAGATTGAGCGAGAGTCCAGTCTCTTCCCACAAGTGACCATCACTAAGGGATTTGCCGATGATCACTTCAGTCAACTGATCGATCAGTCCGTTGCGCTCCGCCAGTGGAATAAAACGCCCCGGAGAGATCAGGCCGTACTCCGGGTGCTGCCAGCGGGCCAGCGCCTCCATCCCGACCCACTCGCCGGAGGCAAAGCTCACCTTGGGCTGATACCAGGGCAGCAACTGATCCTGCTCGAGTGCACTGCACAACTCATCCAGGCCGATCCTGTGCCCCTCCTCCTCCCTGGCAGGCTCCTCCCGGGGTGACCAGGCATCGATCAGCAGCTTGAGCTGCTGCTGGGTAGAGGGTTTCTCTATGCGGCCGAGCACCTGCAAGCCATAGGCGGCACTCATCCGCAACACGGCCTCCACCACATCGTCTTCAAGGGCGCTGGAGAGGATAATCCCCCCGCGAAAACCGCCCAATGACAGGCAGCGCAGCAGCGCCATGCCATCCATGCCCGGCATCCGCAGGTCGCAAAACAGGATATCGACGGCGTGTTGCTGGCTCAGCACCAGCGCCTCGGCACCATCGGCCGCCTCCAGCAGATTCTGGTAACCCAGGCTGCGGACCTGGTGCAGCAGCGCCTTGCGCTGAAATCCATGGTCTTCCACGACCATAATGACCAACTCATGTTGTGCTTTTTTCATCGAGCCATAATCCAATGTCGTGGGCGATCGCCGTCATCAATAGCTGCACCTTGCCGGTCAGCTCATCCAGTTCCTCAAGCTGCTTCAATCTGGCAGCCGACTCCAGCCTGGCAGCCTGTGTGGCCAGCTCCTGCAGCCCGACCATGCGGGCTGCCCCCTTGATCCGGTGGGCAGTTTCTACCAGTACGTTGAAATCATGGCAAGCCAGCGCAGCCATCATATGAGCCCCATCCTGACGATTGGAGTCGAGATATTCCGCCGCCATCGCCCGCGCCGTCGGCTCATCGCCAAACAGGGTCAACCAGCGTTCAGCCTGAACGGCCAGCACATCATCGACCGCCGTCACCGCTGTACCGCCCGCCGGTACCGACTCAGCGAGCCAGTGTGCCAGCAGCTGGCGCAGGGTATCCAGCGGGTAGGGCTTGAACAGCATGTCACTCATTCCCGCTTCCACCATACGGGCATGGGCCTCTTCCGAGGTATCCGCTGTCACCCCAATAATGGGCGCCGTCACGCCCGCAGCCCGCAGCGCCTTGGTCAGGGCATAGCCGTCCATCACCGGCATGTGGCAATCGGTCAGCAACAGGGAGAATGGCTGCCCCTGCCAGGCCCGCAACGCCTTTTCGCCATCTTCCACTACCTGGGATTCAATTCCGAGGATAGCCAGTTGTCGTGCCAGCAGGGCGCGATTGACCGGATGATCATCGGCCACCAGCACCCGTCCTCCCAGCTTGTCGGCCAGCGCAGGCAAAACCGGGGCGACCCGTTCCTGCAGCAGTTCGAGACAACTCTCCAGCAGCAGGTCCGGGTAGAGAGGAGAGAGCCCCAATCGCCACCACAACTGACCGCCGATCCGGCCGCGAAGGGCCTCGTTCGGTGACGCTATGATCCCTCTCAATGAGACATGCTGCAACCATCCCTGCCACTCACCGCCGAGGGCCTGCTCCAACCACAGCTGATCAGCCAGCAGCAACCCTTCCAGTGAGCGGTTGAGCTGGCTGGCATCCAGATGCCTTAGCTTGGCGCCCAACCGCCGCATGGCCGCCTCGAGGCTGGCATCGGCGCTGAAAAACCACCATTCGGTGCCAGCCAGCGGGGGCGCATCCCATTGAGGGTTGGTCAGCGGCACGGTAAAGCGGAAACGGGATCCCTCTCCCGCCTTGCTGGTCAGGGTGAGTTCGCCCCCCATTTTGCGCACCAGCTGATCACAGATTGCCAGCCCCAGCCCGGTACCACCAAAGCGGCGATTGATGTCGGACTCCACCTGCTCAAACGGAGTGAACAACAATGCCTGTTTCTCCTCGGCAATCCCGATACCGGTATCGCGGATACTGATAGCAAGCTGATCGCGCAGGTAGCTGACCCGGATGGAGACCTCCCCCTGTTCGGTGAACTTTACCGCATTGTTGAGCAGATTGGAGATCACCTGACCGACCCGTACCCCGTCGATATCGGCCCAATCAGGTACATGCTGGCCCCACTCCAGCGTCACGTTGAGCCCTTTGCTATGGGCCAGGGTAGCGTGGCCACGGATCGCATCGCAGATCACCGTCTGCAACCGGCTGACCTGACAATGCAGTTGCAACTGACCCGCCTCGATCTTGGAGAAATCGAGTATGTCGTTGACCAGATAGAGCAGGTTGTTGGTCGAGGTGACCACATTACGCACCATGTAACGTTGATCGTCGTTGAGCTCGCTCATTTGCAACAACTCGAGCATGCCGTGCATGCCGGAGATGGGGGTGCGTAACTCGTGGCTCATGGTGGCCAGAAAGCGGCTGCGCGCCTGCATCGCCTGCTCGGCATAAGCACGTGCCTCGCGCAGCTCATGCTCCTGCTGCTTGAGGGCCGTGATGTCCTGAATCACCCCGTTGAGTATCAGCGCCTGCTGCTCCTGACGGACAAAATTGCCGCGTACCTGCAGATAGCGATCCCCGTCAGGGCGCTCCACCTTGACCTCCAGATCGAGGGGGGCCAGGGTCTCGGCATGGTTGGCCACCTTGCTGACAAACTCCTGCAGGGCCTGTTCGGTAAAGCCAAATACCTCACCACCCGATTCAGCGTTAAATAAATCCTGATGAGATACCCCCAGGATCTCGTTGGCCCCCTGAGAGGCATAAAGAAAGCGTCCCTTGCCCGGCCCCAGCCACAGATACTGGTAGACTACGCCGGGCATGCTGTCGGTGATCTGGGTCAGGCGAGTTTCAGCCTGACGAGCACGCTCCTCGGCTTCCTTGATACGGCTGACATCGGTCAGCACTGTCAGCACACCCCGCATGTTGCCATCGGGGTCCCGGTAAGGGCGCTTGGCATAGATAACATGAAAAGGGGTGCCATCGGCACGCAAGCTATTGCCGGCCCCCTCCAGCTCCTGGCCGCTTTGCCATATCCGGCGCTCCTCTTCCAGCACGCTCGCACGCAGGGGCTCGGGGATGCTTTGCAGGTCGTCAAGCGCCTCGCCATTGACATCAACGAGAAAGGCATCGCGATAAGCCCGGTTGCAGAGGGTTATACGCTGCTCGCTGTCGCGCAATGCCACCATGGTCGGCAATGAGTTGAGCAGGGTCTGTACAAACAGCAACTGTTCGTTGAGTTTGCTCTCTGCGATTTTCCGCTGCGCAATCTGGCGACGCAGGCTGCGGGCCCAGAACATCACCAGCAGACCGCAGGTCAACAAGGCCACTCCGCCCAGCGCCAGCCACTTGTAGAACTGGCTGTAATCGGATTCGACATTTACCGAAACATTGAGCCAGCGCCGCTCCAGCAGTTGCCACTCCTCATCCGTGATGGTCAGCAACAGCTTGTCCATGATCCGCAGCAGCTCGGGCTGCCTGATATCAACGGCCATGCTGATGGGCACGGAAAACTCGGGGGAGCTCAGCACCACCTGATACTTTTCGTTGAAGCCCTTCATGGCCTGCTGCCCCAGATTGGTCATGGTCAACAGCACATACTCGGCTTTCCCCGTATCAAGCAGGGTAAGCAGCTCGGTATCCTTGCCCACTTCAATGACGTTGCCACCATGGGCGCTGATAAGAGAAGCTTCATAAGAACCGGTCACGCCACCAATCAGGCGCCCTTTCAGCTCCGCCAGCGACTTCAACGGGCGCGCGCCGCGCCGGGATACCACATAGCTGTCGAATTTAAGGTAGGAGGAGCTGAAGGAGGCAAATGCCTCGCGATCCCTGAGCGGTGTCATCAGGGGGATCAGATCCACCTTGTGCTGTTTCAGCAGAGCCAGAGACTCTTGCCAGGTGCTGGTCGGCTCAAGTTCAAAGCGGATCCCCGAGCGCAGACTCAACAACTTCATCAAATCTGCCGCATAGCCGTGCAACACCCCTTCGTCATCAATCTCGCTGATACCGGCAAACGACGGCGCAACGGCAAACCTGACCACCTTGCTCTTCTTCTTTAACCAGGCTACCTCGTCTGGTTCCAGCAACAAACCCGCCTTGAAACGGCTGTCTTCCTGATTCAGCCGCAACCGGGCATCAGCCACCGGGATCCGCTGGTAGGCCTGCCAGATGCGATCCGTCAGCGCCGGGTCATGGGTACTGGTTGCAATGGTCAATGCACTACCGGGGATCCAGTCCGGGATCACAATCCCCATCGACTCAGGCAACCGCTCCATCTCCATGGCAATGATCGGCCCCAGAGCCAGATAAGCATCGGCCGCCCCCAGTTTGACCATATAGGTCGCCTCGTCACGGCTCTCCAGCTCGGTCACATGAGGCATCCCCAGTCGCGCCAGCTCATTGCAACTGCCAAAACCGCGAATACAGACCCAGCGAAGCTTGCGCGCCTGTTCCAGGGTCAAACGTTGATCCGGATGGCGCATCAAGATGGCGCGGGCGTAGGAGCCCAGATAGCCAATATGATTCATCCCCTCCAGCTCGAGCGCATCGAGCTCGACCCCGATCAAGGCATCAACTTGGCGTCTGTTCAGCGCACCACGGGCATCCACATAGGAGTTGTAGGAGACATAGCGCAGGGAGACCCCCATTTCTGCCGCAATACGCGAGGCCAGCTCCTTGAGCGGACCGGCATAGCGCTGATTGGGCAGTTCATAGAGGAACGGAGGATAACCACCACGGGGCACCCCGACCACCAACTCTTCATCAACCGCACTCTGGTGGTCCGCCACTGCCTTTTCCAACTGGGGAACAGCAACAGCAGGCAGGCCGGAAAACAGCAGCAACAGGGGGAGAAAAAGCTGACGAAAGAGTGACATGAAGTCTTGTCCTGATGAGTAAAACAGATAGGCCACCATATCTAATCTTGCCGATCCTGGCGGAACAAGGCGAGAAAACATACGCATCTGTCACAAACGGGGCAGAGAGGATAGTGCCGGGGCACAGAAAAGTGAATAAAAAATCAACCTGCAAACACAAAAATGGCAGGCATTACGCCTGCCACGTCACCACGGGGAGAGCGTTTACCCTCCCCTATGGATCAGGTTATTCGATTCCCGAGCCGAAAGCCGGTTTGATACTCGCTTTCGCGGATATGGGCGATCTGTCCCTCAAACCCTTCCAGACCAATATCTTTCAGCAGGGCAGGTGACAGATTGACCACGGCGAGACGACGCTCGACCCGGGCAATCCTTCTCTGGACCAGGGATTCAACACTGCGCAGTAAAACCAGTTCGATAGACATGACATTCTCCAGTTGAACATGCGGTTCTCCCGGAGAAAGTGGATATCACCCTGCGGGACGAACCGCGGGTGATAAAAAGACAGGGGTTACCTGTTTACGCCACGCGGTAAAAGAGCACGAGATTTCACGCCGCACGCAGTGCCGCGAGAGAATGCAATATTGAGCATCAGATGTTGCATTTTCGTCTCCTTACCGGGTAAAAGTTGAACAGATTGCAGAAGTCTAAAAAATATCCGAATTTAAAACAAGCCTCTTGCGACTCCTTTTTAAACGTTTTTACGGCATTTTATGCTGCCCGACAGGGAGCCTGGGGCATCAGATCCCCGAGAGTAGCCGGTACTCTTCCAGTACATAGGTATCCGTCATGCCGCTGACATAATCGAGCAGCAGCCGCACCCGGTAATACCACTCCTGCTCGTTCTGGCAGGCAAAGCGCGGATCCGGGGTGGCGATCGCCAATCGATAGGCCTTGAGATGGCGGGCCGAGAGACGGTGATAGAGGCGGCGCGCAAAGAAAAGCGTCTGACTCCCCTCCCCGGCCAGCAGACGGGCAAACTGTGGCGCTGGCAGCGACAACAGGCAGGCATAACTGGTCAGCACCCCGCGCAGCGCCGCATACCCCTCCAGCTCAAGCGCTTCCACCTCGGGGCGCATAAAGACCAGCTCACGGGCCACCCGCTTGAGGATATCGAGCACCCGCGCCGCCGGCGCCTGACCGTGCAGCAGCGCTTGCGGATAGGATCCCTGCAAAATGGCCTGATGTTCGCTGACATAGCTCTGCGCCGCCAACGCCACCAGATCCCGGGTCAGCTGCTGGCGAAAATGGGGGAAAAAGCCCCGACCAGAAGCCAGCGCCTCATCCAGCAAGGTGCCCATGTAGTCACTCTGGTCAGCAGCTCGCAGCGCCGCCAGCAGTTCACCCTGAGTCAGGATCCGCCGATCTACCGCATCTTCCAGATCGGCGATGCAGTAGGAGATGTCATCGGCCGCCTCCATGATGTAAACCAGCGGATGACGGCAGCCGGGGGCCAGACCCAGGCTCTGACCGAGGGCGCGGTAGAGCGGCTGCTCACTGAAGAAGATGCCCCGCTTGCTGCTCCAGCCATGATGCTGGCCATAGCTCACCCCGGGTTGCGGCTGCTGCGGGTATTTGCAGAGCGCCGCCAGTTGTCCGAGTGTCAGGTTGAGCTCGTGCAAGCTGTGCACCAGCCGCAAGCTCTGGGCGTTGCCATCAAACAGTTGCAGATCCTGACGCAGCTCAGCCCACTGGGTCGAGGGGGGCTGCGCCAGCGCCTGCTGATAGAGGGGATCGAGCATCTCGCCGAGCCACTGGCTCATCACCTGCTCGCCAAAGTGGCCAAACGGCGGGTTGCCCACGTCATGAAGCAGGCAGGACATCTCCACCAGATTGATAAAGGCCCCTTCGCAGACCATCCCGGCTGGCAAGGCGGCCAGAATACGGCGGCTGATCTGGCGACCGGTCTCCTGCACCTCCAGCGAGTGGGTGAGGCGACTGCGCACCGAGGCCTTCACATCGAGCGGAAAGACCTGGGTCTTCTGCTGCAACCGGCGCACCGGCGCCGCCTGCACGATACGGGCGCGATCCTGCTCGGTCGCCTCCAGCAAATCCTCGTCCCCCCAAGGGTGGATGCGCGCAGGGGTAATCAAACGGCTATACATCTTGCAGCTCCTTGCCAGCCACTTCCATCAGACTCAAGACAACCTCCAGCCTCAAGACAGCAACCAGCGCCGCAGCCGGGCGATATCGCCCGGATATTCCCGGCGCAACGTCTCAATCCAGTCTTCCACGTTCTCCCACCAGGCGGGATGATCCGGGCTCTGGATCAGCTGAGCCGTCTGCTGCAAACGACGCAGGCCAATGGAGCCTGCCGCCCCTTTTATCTTGTGCGCCTCCTCCACCACCCCCGCCTGATCCCGGGCGATCATGTTGGAGTCGAGCACCGCCATGTAGTCCGGCATCATCTTCTCGAACAGCTCGACGCTGGAGAGCAGCACCGGCTTGCCCACCGTATCGGCATAATCAGTGAGGAAGGGAATATCCAGCAGGGCATCCTGATTGCCCGCATCAGCTTGCTCGTCCGCTTCATCCTCGGCCAGACCGGCAAACAGATGGCCAATCACCTCCCGCACAGCCTTCGAGCCAAGCGGTTTGTTGATCACATCCCGCATCCCGCGCTCCAGATAATACTGGCGATCGCCGGTAGAGTTGGCCGTTAGTGCCACCATGGGCGGCAGGCTGTCGCCATAACGCTCCAGCAGGGTTTTCGCCACATCGAAGCCGGTCATGTCCGGCAGCTGGATATCGAGCAGAATGAGGTCGAAATCATCCGGATTGGCCATCGCCAGCGCCTGGGTGCCATCCCGTGCCACCTGCACCTGATGACCCAACTTGCCCAGCAGGGCGCAGGCCACCGTCACGTTGAGCTCCACATCTTCCACCAGCAGGATATCGAGGGAGGGCATCTCCTCCTCCTGCTCCTGCGGCACTGGCTCGGCGCAAGCTACCTCCAGCTCGGCGGTGAAGCAGGAGCCTTCGCCCGGCTCACTGTCCACATAGAGCAGGCCGCCCATCGCCTGCACCAGCTGACGGGAGACCGCGAGGCCAATACCGGTGCCGGTGGCGTGTTTCTTGCCCTGCACCTGATAGTACATGGCGAAGATCTTCTCCTGCTGGGCGCGCGGGATGCCGATGCCGGTATCCTCCACCTCGAAGTGCAGGGCCAGCTTGCCCGGCTCGTCGGCAGGATGAGAGAGGCAGCGCACGGTGACGCCCCCCTCGTCGGTAAACTTGACCGCATTGCCCACCAGATTCCACAACACCTGACGCAGACGGGTACCGTCGGCTATCACGAATTGCGGCATGTCGCCATCGCGATCGAAATGCAGATATAGCCCCTTCTGCTCCGCCTGAATGCGCGACAGGGTCTCCAGCTCGTCGAGGAAGGCAGGCAGATCGATGCGGGTCGGCGCAATTTCGAGGCGACGCCGATCGAGTTTGTCCAAATCGATGATGTCGTTGAAGATATTGCCAAGGGTCACCGCACTCAGGTGAATGGTCTTGAGCTGCTGGTGCTGCTTGGGATCGAGGGGGGTATCCATCAGCATCCGGCTTAAGCCCACGATGCCGTTGAGCGGGGTGCGCAGCTCGTGGCTGATGGTGGAGATAAAGGTAGTCTTGTCGCGGCTCGCCTTCTCCAGTTTGTCCTGATACTGCTTGCGCTCGGTGATGTCGCGCCCAAAGCCGAGCAGGCCCAGCCGCTTGCCGAAGCGATCGAAGAAGGGCACTTTGCGCAGCTCGAAGTAGGCCTTGCGGCCATCGGGATACTCCAGCCACTGTTCATAGGTGAGGGGCTCATTGCTGGCAAAGACCTGCTTGTCGGTCTCCACCACCTTGTTGGCAATCTCCTGCTTGTAGACATCGAAAGGTGTGAGGCCAATCAGCTCGCTCTCCGCCTTGCCGGTCAGCTCCTCCATGGCGCGGTTGCAACCGGAGAACTGCTCATCCTCATTGCGGTAGTAGACCAGATCCGGGGAACAGTCGATAAAGGAGCGCAGCAGAGCGGTACGCTCCCCCAGATGAAGCTGGGCTTTCTCCCGCTGGAACACCTCGTTCTCGAGATCCTCGATGGCCTGCAGACGCAGTGCCTCGGCCCGGTTGGTCTCGGCAATCTGGGCATTGAGGCGACTGATGTTCTCCTGCAACTGACTGTTGAGCTCCAGATCCCGCTCGCGCATATCCTGCAGCTTGCGCACCATCCGGCTCAATCGCTGACGGGAATCCTCCAGCTGATCCACCACGATGGAGAGAAAATAGACCGCCCAGGGGGTCACCAGCAGGCCAAAGAAGACCGAGCGCACGAAGTCGATCACATCAATATTGCCGCGCAGGAACAGGGTCACCCCCATCTGGATGGCGACAGCCAGCACTATGATGCCAGCCGCCAGAAACATGCTGAAGCGCACCAGTCCCAGCTTGGTCATCAGATCGACGTAATATTGTGCCCAGGATTTAATCTGCTTCATCTTGTTATTTTCTCCCCCATATCCGCGAACAGAATACCAGCACAGAGAATTGAACTCTTCTTATCTCGCACAATTAATTAACGATTCGCCTAGTGAAATGAGTGAGTTAGGATATTTGATGAAATTCTGTCAGTTGCCATTAAGGGTGGCCCCCTATAATCGCCCACCTGGTAATTTAAACGCGTTTAATTTAGGAGTTATCTGATGCGCAACACTACCCTGCTTGGTCTGGGCCTGCTGGTCGCAAATAGTGCATATGCGGATTTGGGAACCATTCCCAACGAATCGGGCTGGTCCGGTTTCCTGCTTGGCGGCGTCAACGTCATCAATTACGAATCCAACTTTTACAGCGGTGACGACGAAAATCGTCGACTGAGCGGACTGGGCAGTGCAGAGAGCAGCTCCGCCGTCGCCCCGCTGCTCAACGCAGATATCCGTTACACCTTTGCCGATACCCGCACCCAGGTCTTCCTCGGTAACCTGATCCAGGATGCCATCCGTTTCGACTTCACCCAGCAACTCGGTATCCGCCAGGAGATGAGCAACAAGGGCACAGTGGCCGGCTCCGTGGTCTTCAATGCCATGCCAACCGAGCAGTGGAGCGATCCCTTCGCCGTAAGCGTCGATCGCCAGTCGACCGATATCAAGTCAAAAGGGGTGCGCTTCGCCTGGGACAATATCTGGGGCAGCAACTTCTTCGGCAGCCTGACCACCCGCAACATCGAAGTCGATGAAGAGCGCAGTGGCAGCCAGTATGGTGCCGACACGGCGGCCAAGCTGGATCGCAACGGCAAGATCCACGCCCTCGACCTCTCCTACAAATGGCAGCTGGCAGCCGGTCAGGTGCTGGAGCCGGCTTTCATCCACCGTCAGGCTGACCTGGACGGCAGCGCCCAGAGCTACAAGAGCAACGGCCTCCAGTTGACCTACGGCAAGCGGGCATCCCAGTGGTCCTTCGTCAGCAACCTCTATCTGGGTCAGACCAAATATGATGAAGCCAACCCAATCCCTGACTTTGGTAACAAAAAAGCCGACTCCGACGAGTTTGCCCTGACCGGTACCTTCTTCTGGCACCGCCTGTTCGGTATTGCACCGCTCTCGGCAACCTTTACCGCTGGCTACGCCAAGTCCGATTCCGACATCAACTTCTACGATTCTGAATCGGTGATGTTCAACACCGGCCTGCTCTACAACTTCTAATAACGGTTGTGCGCACCGATACAACAAGGCCACCCGAAGGTGGCCTTGTTGCTATCCGGCATTTGCCTCAAATACCCAAAGAGTCGAGCAGATCATCGTGATCATTACTGGCTGGCGCAGCGGCTGCCGGGGCCGGCTTGGCGGCATCCTGCTTGGCTTGGGCGATCAGGGCGTCAGGATCCAGCTCCTCGTGCTCCATCCCCTCATTGTGAATGCGGATGAACTCGGTCTTGTCCATCGCCAGCTCCAGATAAAAGATGTTGTTACGGGCGGTGAAGAAAGTGACGCGGCGGGACTCCGGACTGTCAAGATTGGTATCGACGCTCAGCATCACCTGCTTGTTGAGGGCCAGCATCTTCGGCTGGTTCTGGGTAATGTGAGTCTGCAAATCCCGGCCCACCTTGACGGTAAAGCTACCGACGATCTGGTTCATCAGTTCGCCCATCACGTTGCTCACCTCGTCAGAGGTATGGGAGATGGCGAGATCCTCCTTGGAGAGCCCCATGCTCAGCATGTAGCTCTCGTACAACTCCATGGCGGCAGCGGCGGAGAAGTTGATCACCACCAGACCGGAAAAACCGCCATCGAACAGCACGAAGCAGCCGATATCCGGCTTGAGGCAGGTCTTGCTGATCCGCTGCACCATGCCGGAAAACCGCACCTGACTCATGGTCGCGGCACTCAACACATCGGTCACCGAGTTGCACAGGCTGAGCAGTACATCCTCAGTCGTCAACACGACGTCATCATCGGCTCTTGTCACTATCATGGGACCTTCCTGAACATCGAGAATGGGCTTATCTATACCATAACTCTAACAGATGGCGCGGCCCGAAGACTGAAATAGCGACACGCCTCTCAGTTGACGCCGTTATCAGCAGCCGCAGGGGTAAAACCGCTCAGCTTGGCGAGCCGGGCACGCCATCTGTCGGCCTGCTGCGCCAGCACCTGTGGCTCATAAGGCACGATCGGATGAGCCCCCCAGATGGGGCCTGGCCAGGCAGCATCGGTGGCGAAACGTGCGACATGGTGAATGTGCAGCTGTGGCACCAGATTGCCCAGCGCCCCTATGTTGATCTTGTCCGGGCTGAGGGCCTGCTCCATCAGGGCGGCGACGGCGCAGGACTCCTGCATCAGCTGTTGCTGCTGCTCCGGCGCCAGATGGTGAATTTCCCGCAGGTTGGCTACTCGCGGTACCAGGATGAGCCAGGGATACTGGCTGTCTTTTGCCAGCAAGACACGGCAGAGGGGCAGATCCCCGAGCCACCGGGTATCTGCCTGCAGGCGTGAATGCAATTCAAACATGAAAACCTCGTTGAGTACGATGAACAGAGCGCCTGAAAAAAGGAGTGTCCACGTTACTGCAACGGGCAGAAAACTTAAAGCTGTGGCACGGCCCAACCGATAAAGCGCTTGCGCAGGGCTGGGTCTGCCTGGAGGAACAGCTGCTGCAACTGCCCTTCCAGCTCGCTGGCTGCCACAACGGGTTGAGCCCCACCAGCGGCCGTGGCCGTTGGCTGCGTAGCAACGGCGCCAGCCGCCAGCGCCGCCTTGCCGCCGCTGCGGTTGTATTCAGCCAGTTTGCCGTTCCAATCCACCCCAAGCAGCATGCCGCTGGTCACCAGTGCGTCCTGCTGGATGGCAAGCGCGCGGCCATTCTCCTGCAGCGCTACCACAGGAGCCTTGGCATAGGCCTGCATCCCCCGCTCGTCTCCCGGTACGCTGGCCGTCAGCTGCAAATGCTGATTGCTGCCCTGATAGCGCACCACCTGCGGCTCGGAGCGTACCTGCCGATCATTCTCGCTGCTGCTGCGGCTGGGGATCACCCCCTCGAAGCGCACCAGCAGTTGCTGCTCACCATCCGCCAGGGTGGCATGCTGCTCATCCAGCAAGGTGCCGTTGCTCACCGCGAGAATGCGGAAATTCTCCGGAACCTTCACGTCCACCATGGCCTGCACACTGCCAGCCCCCAACACTGCACAGAGCAGCACAAAACCGGTCAACCCTCTATTACTCTTCATTCCCGCTGATCTTCCTGATGCCGATGATGGGCGCAGGGTAGCAGCCGAAGATGACAGAAAAATAACGCCGCTCAGAGCAGGTAGTGGGGTCGCTCGGCAAACCACTGGGCAAGCACCTGCTTGAACAGCCGGATCTTGCGTGGCACCCGCCGCTGCTGGGCATGCAGCACATGAAGCTGATGCAGCCCGCTCTGCCACTCATCTAGCACGGTCACCAGCTCCCCTGCCGTCAGCAGCGATTCCACCAGCATCAGCGGGCACTTGGCATAGCCCATACCGGCACGCGCCAGTTGCAACACTGTGCTGTAATGGTTGGCCCGCACCTTGCCCTGCACCAGAATGTGGGCCTCTTCCCCTTCACGGATAAAGTGCCACTGCTCCCAGGCCGGATTGTGCCCCTGCAACAGGCAGCTGCGCCCGCTCAGCTCATAGGGAGTGGCTGGACGCCCCTCTCTCGCTACAAGTGCGGGGCTGGCCACCACTACATCCTTAAGTCGGCCAATAGGAAGTGCGACCAGATTGTCCGGCACCTCGTTCATGGCGCGCAGGGCGATGTCGTTCTCCCCCTGGCTCATGTCGACCATCTGGTTGGTGAAATTGAGCTCCACCTCCACCCCCGGGCAGAGCGCGGCAAAACTGGTCAGCAGCTCACTCACCATGCGATCGCCGGTACTGACCGGGCAGGTAAAACGCAGTCTTCCGCTATCCTCTTCGGTCAGCGCCTGAATATCCTGCTCCGCCTGCCGAACCAGCGCGAAGATCTCCCCCACCTGCTGGTAGAGGGTCTTGCCCGCCTCGGTCAGACTGAGGCGGCGGGTGGTGCGCTGCAACAGTTGCGCATTGAGGGAGGACTCCAGCGCGCTGACGTGGCGGCTCAGCATCCCCTTGCTGACCCCCAGCGTATCGGCCGCAGCCGAGAAACTGCCGCGCAGCACCACCTCATAAAAGCTGGCCAGATGGGCGATATCCATCATTAGCTCCAATATGGAAACAATGGGTTTATTTTACGCGCTTTTTCACATTTTCTGTTGCGCTAGAATCGATACATTCCAACCAGGAGTGATGCAGATGAAAATTGTGATTGTGGGTGCCTCCGGCACCGTCGGTTCCGCAGTCAGTGAACTGCTTGCCAAAGATCATCAGGTGATCCGGGTCGGCCACAGTCGTGGCGATGCCACGGTCGACATGCGCGATCCCGCCTCCATCAAGGCGCTGTTCGCCAAGCTGGGCCAGTTTGATGCACTGGTTGTCGCCAGCGGCAGCGTGGCCTTCAACGGCCTGACCGAGATGACCGACGAACAGTGGCAGGTGGGACTGGAGAGCAAGCTGATGGGCCAGATCAACCTGACCCGCGCCGCCATTCCCTATCTGACTGACAAGGGCTCCATCACCCTGATCAGCGGTATTCTGAGCGAGGAGCCGATCAACTGGGGCGTGAGCGCCAGCACAGTCAACGGCGCTATCGATCACTTTGTGAAAGCGGCCGCCTGCGAGTTACCCCGCGGCCTGCGCATCAATGTGGTGAGCCCCACCGTGCTGGCGGAGTCGATGGACAAATACGCTGACTTCTTCCCGGGCTTCGTACCGGTACCCGCCGCCAAGGTAGCGCAGGCCTACAAGAAGTCGGTGCTGGGCATCCAGACCGGCCAGGTGTTCAGGGTCAACGGCTAATCGCCGCTCGCTTGCCGCCAGACCAGCAATAAAAATGGGCCCCATAGCGGGGCCCGTCTGTTTATCTGCCTCTCTCCTTCACCATCAGCAAACGTTTGTTTGTTGGCGACAAAAAAAGAGCGCAACCCTTAGTCGATCAGACCGTACTGATCGCGCAGCACCTCGATGATCTCCTGCTTGGGATTGGCAGAACGCGCCAGCTTGTGGCCGATAATCTTCTCGGCGATCCCGACGTAGGTGTTGGAGATATCCATCATCACTTCGGTCGGCAGCTTGTTGTCGCGGGCCAGGGCAAAACGTTCCGGCATGCGGTTCTTGTTGAGCAGGATGTCCGGATCCGGGAAGTGGTTGAGCAGCCACTGACGGAAACCCTCTTTAGACTTCTCGACGATCTGGCCGTCGCGCAGGGCGGCGCCATCCCAGATACGGGAGCTGTCGGGGGTGCCCACTTCGTCCATGTAGATCAGCTTCTCGTTGCCTGCCGCATCGTGGACATAACCAAACTCGAACTTGGTATCGACGAAGATCTGATCCAGCCCGGCCAGCGCGTCGCTGATGACGTTGAAGCCCTCTTTGAGCAGCACTTCGTAGCGGTCGATGTCGGCCGGCTTGCTGAAGTTGAAGCCCTTATAATGGCGCTCGATATCGGCACGGGAGACGTTGACGTCATCGGCTTCCGGCACGCCATCCAGCCCTTTCAGCACGCCCTTGGTGGACGGAGTGATGAGGATCTCCGGCAGCTTCTGATCCTTTTTCAGCCCTTCCGGCAAGGTGATGCCGCAGAACTCGCGCTCGCCATCCTTGTAGGCACGCCACATGGAGCCGGTGATGTACTGGCGGGCAATCGCCTCGATCATCACCGGACGGGCTTTTTGCACGATCCAGACGAAAGGGTGCGGAATATCCAGAATGTGGCTGTCGGCCAGTCCCTTCTCCTTGAACAGCTTGAACCAGTGGCTGGAGATGGCGTTGAGCGCCGCCCCTTTGCCCGGTACGCCGTTCAGGCCATCCTCACCTTGCCAAATGCAATCGAAGGCCGAGATGCGATCGCTGATCACCATGAGGGCGAGGGGCGCATCGGCCGGCACATCATAGCCTTTCTCTTTTATGAGCCGGGCACTGTCTTCGGGGGTCAACCAGTAGACGCTGCGCACTTTGCCGGAATGGACAGGTTTATCGGTACGGATCGGCAAATCGTCATTCACCGCCAATACTTGATCTGCAAGACTCATGGCTAATAACACTTCCTGTTTGTGGGGGGGTAAACATCGCGAGTCCCTCACCTGCGCGCTCTGTTTGCAACGGGCTGGCAAGGGGGCTCGCATCATCGAAAACCGCTCGGAATCCCCGCGTTTTCAGGGGGATTTTGATAACAAAACAGGGGCACAAGGCCCCTGTATTTATTCTGCTTTTGCTGCTGCCTGATCGGCCAGCCCCTTGGCGAACGCCTCGGACAGGCTGATATACATCTGGGAGATAACCCCGGACGATACCGGCTTCTTGTCCTTGTCGAACAGGGTGATGGAGGTCTTACCTCCCGCCATTTCGCCAAGCTGGAAGCGGTATTTCTCCTCCTCCAGTTTGAACGGCTCGCTCCCTTTCGCCTTCCAGAACTCGGCGCCCGGCTCTTCGTACTCGACGTCGATCCAGCCCAGTGACTGCTGGGTATCCTTGATGGTGAAACCGTAAGCGGGCAGTACCTGGTTGAGGCGACGCCACACCTGATCAAAGGAGCCTTCGGCAATCCAGGCGCTCAGTTCGTTGTTGTCCAGACCCAGTTGCAGACCCATGCCATCGTTGGACTTGTGCTGCTCGCGGGCTTTCAGCTGGCTGTCGTAATAGAGAGAGAACTGGTTCAGCACTCGCGCGGCATAGCGCTGGGCATCGGCAGGGGTCAGCTTGTTGCTGGTCTCGCCGTCGATAGTCTCTTCGTGATCCAGCACCCGGACCGACATGTTGACGGCGTGGCGCTGGGCGTCGTTGCGCACGGTGAACTGGTAACGCTGACGGATTTTGAAGTCTTCGTCATCTTCACCCCAGCCATCGAGGGCGACCGTGTTGTCAAACCAGCCGGTCTGCAATACGCCATCCTGCTGATCCAGCTTCTCGGTGGTGACCTTGTATTTGGCCAGGAAGTTCATCAGGAACGACCAGGTATCGCGCTCCACGCTCTGGCTGGTGCTCAGGGCATAGAAGGCAACAGTCGGTTCGGTTGCGCTCTGCACCACCTGACTGCCCGGTACCACGGTCAGCAGTTGAGCGGGTGGGCGCACATCGACCTGGGCGCCGAGGGCACCTTCACGGCTGCTCTCGGGAAGCGGCGGGATGTCGTACTGGCTGTTGAAGGTGGGGGCACTCAATCCTGCGGGGATCAAGAACGCGCGGCCCTCGAGGCGGGCATCTTCATAACCGAAGTCGCGGTTGGCCATTTTGCGATCCTGGGGGGTGCTGCAACCGGCCAATACGGCCACAGTCGCAACGCTCAGCACCAGACGGGCTCTATTTCCCTTTCCATTAGATTTAAACACTCGCCATCAACTCCGCTGTGGTCAGTGCTCGCGCCATCAGCTGTTCGCCCTCGGGGGTGAGGTCAACCAGCGGCAGGCGCAAGGTGGCTGTTGCAATCAACCCCAGTTGGGCACAGGCCCATTTCACCGGGGTGGGGCTCGGTTCGCAGAACAGAGTCTTGTGCAACGGCATCAAGAGATTGTTGATGTCATGCGCCTGCCCGGCATCACCGGCCAGCGCAGCACGACACATGTCGGCCATCTGGGCCGCTGCAATATTGGTGGTGACCGAAATCACGCCATCGCCACCTTGCAGCATAAAATCACAACCAGTGGCATCGTCGCCACTGTAGAGAGCAAACTCCGGCCCGCACAGCTCGCGCAGCAGCGGGGTGCGGCTCAAATCGCCGGTTGCCTCTTTCAAACCGATAATGCCGGGAACCTTGGCCAGACGGGCCACGGTCTCCGGTTTGAGATCGCAACAGGTGCGACCGGGCACATTATAAAGAATTTGGGGCAGACCACTAGCCTCGGCGATCGCACAATAGTGGCGATAGAGACCTTCCTGAGTGGGCTTGTTGTAGTAAGGAGTCACCGAGAGACCCGCCACCACGCCGGTTTTGGCCAGTCGCTTTGCCAATTCAATGGCATGGGCAGTATTGTTGGAGCCGCAACCGGCGATGACGGGAATGCGTCCGGCGGCATACTCAACGGTCTTTTCAACGACGGCGATATGCTCCTGCTCGCTCAGGGTCACCGATTCCCCTGTGGTACCCACCGCAACAATGGCGCAGGTCCCGGCGCTGACATGATAGTCGACCAGTTTGGCCAGACTGGCCCAATCGACTTCACCTGAAGCCATCATGGGGGTAACGAGCGCAACAATACTACCGCGTAACATGGACTTTTCTCCCGATTTTCAGGGGCGTAATGGTAAAGCTGACCCCTTTGAAAAACAAGGGAGAGAGGGGGCAAGCCGTGATACCATCCGGAACAAAAAGTAATGGACGAAAGTCGGCAGCGTCCCTCAGGGAGTGGTCATCAGGGCCGGAGGGTTGGCTTGCCAGCGCGGCTTTCGCAACGAAATAACGGACGAGAGAAGATTTATGACTCACTACCTGGTCGTAACGGCCATCGGCACGGACAGGCCTGGCATCGTCAATGAAGTGACCCGCCACGTCAGTGGCTGTGGTTGCAACATTGTGGACAGCCGCCTTGGCATCTTCGGCAATGAATTTACCTTTATCATGCTGCTCTCGGGCGACTGGAACAGCATGATGCAACTCGAAATCAGCCTGCCCCTGCGTAGCCAGGAGTGGGATCTCATCACCATGATGAAACGCACCGAGCGCCACCAGTCCCTGCAGTATGACGTCCGCGCCAGTGCCGACCTGTTGATCCGCGACGAGCCCGGCATCGTAAGCCAGTGCACCCAGTTCTTCAGCGAACATGGCTGGAACATTCAGGCGATGCAATCCATGACCCTGGAGCAGCAGCCATTCAACCTGCTGAAGATCAGTTTTCAGCTCAATCTGGCCAGAGAGGGTGAAGTGGAAGGTTCGCAAACCGCCTTCGCCGAATTCTGTCGTCAACTGGGTGCCGAATCGTTCGAGTTTATCGTCAATCGCAAACACGCCTGAGGGCGTTTTACCCGAGGAGACCCCATGCAACCACTACAAGCTGGCAGCCCCGCCCCCGATTTCTCCCTGCCCGACCAGAATGGTAATCAGGTCAGCCTCGCTGGCCTGCGCGGCAGGAAGGTGCTGGTCTATTTCTATCCCAAGGCAATGACCCCCGGCTGCACCACCCAGGCCTGCGGCATGCGCGATGTGAACGCCGAGCTGGCCGCCCTCAATGTGGTGGTGCTTGGCATCAGCCCGGATCCGGCCAAACGGCTGAAAAAGTTCGAAGAGCGGGACCAGCTCAACTTCACCCTGCTGGCCGATGAAGACCACGCCGTCGCCGATGCTTTTGGCGTCTGGGGCCCGAAGAAATTCATGGGCAAAGAGTATGACGGCATTCACCGTCAGAGCTTCCTGATCGATGAAGAGGGCAAGATTGCCCACCACTTCGACAAGTTCAAAACCAGCGATCACCATCAGGTGGTACTGGATTTCCTCAAGGGATAACCCTCCCCTGCGTCATTGAAAGGCCTGCCATGCAGGCCTTTTTTGTCTGGTCAGCCGCCCCTTGCCAACGGATTTTTCTCACCAACTCCCCCGCCCAGATCAAAAAATTCATTTTATATATGGGTTAACGTGACCCAAGAATCATATTCCAGCGAGATATCCCATGAACATGAGCAACACTGAGCGTTTGATCCTGAGCAACCAGTACGAAATTCTGGCGAAACTCAATCCGGAGAAAGCGGACGCCTACCAGCGCGCAAGCACCATCATCGAGCGCGGCTACTGCCTGCAGATCCTCGAGCTGGAGAAGAGCTTCGGCCATCTGGATCTGGCGACCTGCCAAGAGGTAATCGACACCCTGGAGCTGCACCACGCACTGGCCATCTCATGGGGCAATCTGGATGTAGACGATCAGGGCGAGATCAACGCCAGTCGGCTGGAGTTCAACGGCTACAGCCGCAGCCAAGAGCGTGAGCTGGCTGACTACGTCTGCTTCCTGCTGGAGGTGGACAAGCGCTTCCCCGAGCTCAAGTGCCCGTGCGACGAGCTCTCCAGCGACATCGCCATGCGCGACAAATACCAGCGGATGCTGCAGGTGTGGCGTCAGTGTCCACGTCAGTACAAGCTCTCCATCCAGGAGATCCGCAAGGTGCTGGCGGCCTGATCCGCATACCAACCGCAACAAAAAAGGCGCCACTGGCGCCTTTTTGCATCTGAAACGGGTTATTCGTAGAGAAAGGATTTATCGAGCTGCTGGAAGGCGGCCTTGAGGGTATCGGCCAGCTCTTCATAGCGCGGCTGGGAAACCAGCTGGCGGCGGCCACCCTGCTCGTTCATCTTGCCGTTGATCTCCCGATACCAGCTCGCCAGCGACGGGGGCAATCGGGTATCGGCACGCTGGCCGAGCCAGTAGTAGCCCTGCAGCGGCAAACTGAGCAGAAACAGCACGGAAGTGATGACAGAAGGCCAGTAGTGCAGCTCGCCAAACTGGAACTGCAGCATCACGCTCAACACCGCCAGTGCGGGGATCACCTTGAGGGCGAACTCGGTCGCCTTGATCACCCGATTTTCAGGAAACATCGAATTGAGCTCGGGACGGCGCGGCCAAAGCGTCATATAATGGCGGCCTTGCTGTAACTTAGTTCCAAAAATGTTCATGCTCATACTACCTCCGAGCGCTTTTTGAACGTACTAACGGCAAAACCTCGACAAAATTTGATGCAAAGTAACAAAGGTTGAGGATGACTTTGTTATTTTTCAACAATCGGGTTATCCTTTGTACGCCCATTTTTGCGTCAAAAGCTTCTTGCTATTGACCTGTCAGGGACGTCTGGATTTCGGGTCTTGTATCACTATACAAGGGGCAAGCAACAGATTGCCAACCCTCATAAGGATAAGTTGAAAGTTTTTGGCCGCACCGCGTCCAACGCATCCGCCTACACAACCCAATCTGCGATAGGATTTATTCATGAGTAAGCTGGTTCTTGTTCTTAACTGTGGCAGCTCTTCCCTGAAGTTTGCCGTCATTGACGCAACCACCGGTGATGACCTGCTGTCCGGCCTGGCCGAGTGCTTCAACCTCGACGACGCCCGCATCAAGTGGAAACTGAATGGCGAGAAGGGCAGTGCCGATCTGGGTGCGGGTGCCGCTCACCAGGAAGCGCTGGACTTCATCGTCAACAAGATCCTGCCGCTCAATCCGGAACTGTCCAAGAACCTGATCGCCATCGGTCACCGTGTTGTTCACGGCGGCGAGCGCTTCACCTCTTCCGTCGTTATCTGTGACGACGTGATCGACGGCATCGAAGCCGCCGTTCCGTACGCACCGCTGCACAACCCGGCTCACCTGATCGGTATCCGTGAAGCTCGCCGCGTATTCCCGGCGCTGGCTGACAAGAACGTGGCCGTATTCGATACCGCGTTCCACCAGACCATGCCGGAAGAAGCCTTCCTGTACGCCCTGCCGTACAAGCTCTACAAAGAGAACGGCATCCGTCGCTACGGCGCTCACGGCACCAGCCACTACTATATCAGCCTGGAAGCTGCCAAGCAGCTGAACAAGCCGGTTGAAGAGCTGAACATCATCAACTGCCACCTGGGCAACGGCGGTTCCGTCTGCGCCATCAAGAACGGCAAATCCGTTGATACCTCCATGGGTCTGACCCCGCTGGAAGGCCTTGTTATGGGTACCCGCTCCGGCGATCTGGACCCGGCCATCATCTTCTTCCTGCACGACAAGCTTGGCATGAGCGTGGCCGATATCAACACCATGCTGACCAAAGAGTCCGGCCTGCAGGGTCTGACTGAAGTGACCTCCGACTGCCGTTTTGTTGAAGACAACTACGACAGCAAAGAAGAAGCCAAGCGTGCTATGGACGTTTACTGCTATCGCCTGGCCAAGTACATCGGCGCCTACGCTGCCGCCATGGACGGTCGTCTGGACGCCGTTGTTTTCACCGGTGGTATCGGTGAAAACTCCGCCCCGATCCGTGAAATCACCCTGAACAAGCTGGGTCTGCTGGGCTTTGACGTCGATCACGACGCCAACCTGAAGGCTCGTTTCGGCAAGGGTGGCGAGATCACCAAGGCTGGTTCTACCAAGGCCCTGGTTATCCCGACCAACGAAGAGTGGGTTATCGCCCACGACGCGCTGGAACTGGTCGGCGCTTAATTGACGCAGTAACTCGAGGCCGCCCACAGGGCGGCCTTTTCCTGATCCCAAAAAATGAACAAGGGGTATAAAGTGGCACGCACTATTATGCTTATCCCGGTCGGCACTGGTGTCGGCGTAACTTCCGTGAGTCTTGGCGTTGTTCGCGCCATGGAGCGTCACGGTGTCAATGTCAGCTTCTTCAAACCGGTTGCCCAGCCGCGTCCGGGTGAAACCGGCGCAGAGCGCTCAACCGCCGTTATCCGCGCAGCTGCCAACATCAACCCGCCCGAGCCCTTCACCCTCTCCTACGCCGAGAACATGATCAGCTCCAGCAACACCGATATCCTGCTGGAAGAGATCGTTGCCCGCTTCGAAGAGCACGTGAAATCCAGTGGTGCCGAAGTGCTGGTTGTCGAAGGTATGGTGCCGACCGACAAGCAGCCCTTTGCCAACAAGCTGAACTACGACGTCGCCAAGGCGCTGGACGCTGACATGGTATTCGTGACCCACCCGGGCCATGACTCCAGCCAGAAGCTGAAAGAGCGCATTGAGCTGGCCTGCTCCAACTTCGGTGGTGTCAACAACCCCCGCATCGTTGGTTGCGTGATCAACAAGGTGGGCGCGCCGGTTGACGAGCATGGCGTAACCCGCCCTGACCTGACCGAGATGTTCGAGGCCCATCACCACGCTTCTGACGCGGCTCACAACCTGGAAGTGCTGCAAGTGTTTGGCAAGAGCCCGCTGCGCATCCTGGGTTGCATCCCCTGGAACACCCAGCTGATCGCCCCGCGCGCCAAGGATCTTGCCAAGCATCTGGCCGCCAAGATCCTGCACAAAGGCGAGCTGGACAGCCGCCGTTTGCAGACCGTGACCTTCTGTGCCCGCTCCATCCACAACATGGTTGAGCACTTCCGTCCGGGCAGCCTGCTGGTGACCTCCGGCGACCGCTCTGACGTCATCGTCTCCGCCTGCCTCTCCGCCATGAACGGCGTCAAGCTGGGCGCCCTGCTGCTGACCGGTAACTATCATCCGGAGCCGCAGGTAATGGCGCTGTGCCAACAGGCCATGGCCACCGGCCTGCCGATCATGATGACCGGTACCAACACCTGGCAGACCGCCGTAAGCCTGCAGAACTTCAACGTCGATATTCCGGAAGATGACCGCGAGCGTATCGAGCTGGTACAGGACTACGTCGCTGGCCACATCGACAAACACTGGATCGAGTCACTGACCGTCAGCTCTACCCGTTCCCGTCGTCTGAGCCCGCCGGCATTCCGTTATCAGCTGACCGAGCTGGCCCGTCAGGCCAACAAGCGTGTCGTGCTGCCGGAAGGTGACGAGCCGCGCACCATCAAGGCTGCCGCCATCTGTGCCGAGCGTGGCATTGCCCGTCCGGTGCTGCTGGGTAACCCGGAAGAGATCCGTCGCGTTGCCGAACAGCAGGGTGTGGTACTGACCGATCGCGTCGAAATCATCGATCCGGCCGTTGTGCGCGAGCGCTATGTGCCGCGTCTGGTCGAGCTGCGCAAGAACAAGGGCATGACCGAAGTGGTTGCCCGCGAGCAGCTTGAAGACAACGTGGTACTGGGTACCATGATGCTGGAGCGCAATGAAGTTGACGGCCTGGTATCCGGCGCGGTGCACACCACTGCCAACACCATCCGTCCGCCGATGCAGATCATCAAGACCGCTCCGGGCTCTTCACTGATCTCCTCCATCTTCTTCATGCTGCTGCCTGACCAGGTGCTGGTCTACGGTGACTGCGCGATCAACCCGGACCCGACTGCCGAGCAGCTGGCCGAGATCGCCATCCAGTCCGCCGACTCCGCAGCCGCGTTCGGCATCGAGCCGCGCGTCGCCATGATCTCCTACTCTACCGGCACCTCCGGCGCCGGTGCCGATGTAGAGAAAGTGCGTGAAGCGACCGAGCTGGCCAAGGCCAAGCGCCCCGACCTCATCATCGACGGCCCGCTGCAGTACGATGCGGCCATCATGGAGAACGTAGCCAAGTCCAAGGCACCGAACTCACCGGTTGCCGGTAAAGCTACCGTGTTCGTCTTCCCTGACCTGAACACAGGTAACACCACTTACAAAGCGGTGCAGCGTTCTGCTGACCTGGTCTCCATCGGCCCGATGCTGCAAGGCATGCGCAAGCCGGTCAACGACCTCTCCCGTGGTGCCCTGGTTGACGACATCGTCTACACCATCGCCCTGACCGGTATCCAGGCTGCTCAGGCTGACGAACAAGCCTAATCAGCATCCGCCTGAAAAAACCGATCACAAAGGCTGCTCACCCCAGGTGAGCAGCCTTTTTTATTGGTTCTCTCTTTGAAGACCAGTGAAACATGCCATCCGCACTTTGTTGCGCAGAATAATTCCATCCGGCACCTCCACAACGGTTTGAGCAGAGCATCTCGGAGAAGTTTGCTCGTCAAATCAAAGATGCATCTGAAATACATTCCAGATCATAAGGTTGGCTATACGGCGGCATTCATGGCTAAGCGCTTATAGCAAATCCGCCACCATCGGCATGAGAATTTGACCTGTTAGAAATAGCAGTGAAAAAGACCCGTTCGATACGCTATTTCTCAAACTGCCTACTCGGCAAAATCCAACATCATGGAGGAATGGAAATGCTGATGAAGAAGCTCTCTGCAATCATGCTGTTAGCCTGCTTGCCCCTGTTCAGCCAACCTGTGTTGGCCGCTGATAAAGCAGCGCCGAAGCAAACCACCACAGCCGAGGTCGCCAAGGAAGCCGGCAAGCTGAATATCAATACGGCCACCCTTGCCGAACTCACCAGCCTGAAAGGGATTGGCGACAAGAAGGCACAAGCCATCGTCGACTATCGGGAGAAACAGGGAAAGTTCACCTCGGTCGATCAGCTGGCAGATGTCAATGGAATTGGCCCTGCCACGCTGGAAGCCAACCGTGACATGATCATCGTCAAATAACGTCCGAGCTCTGCATATACGAATGGGGTAGCCTGTGGCTGCCCCATTTTTCTTGGAGTATCATGGCCGCACTTTAATCCCGCTGGATAGTTTTCCATGAAAAAGACTCCTCTGACAGTTCGCAAGGCCGTGCTCCCGGTAGCCGGTCTGGGTACCCGTATGCTGCCAGCCACCAAGGCCATCCCGAAAGAGATGCTGCCGGTGGTCGACAAACCGCTGATCCAGTACGTAGTGCGCGAAGCCATCGCCGCCGGTATCAAAGAGATCGTGCTGGTCACCCACTCGAGCAAGAACTCCATCGAAAACCACTTCGACAAGAGTTTCGAACTGGAAGCGACCCTCGAGAAGCGAGTCAAGCGTCAGCTGCTGGAAGAGGTGCAACAGATCTGCCCGAAAGACGTCACCATTATGCACGTCCGCCAAGGGGAGGCCAAAGGGCTGGGCCACGCGGTCCTCTGTGCCCGCCCGCTGATCGGTGACAACCCCTTCGCCGTGCTGCTGCCTGATGTGCTGATTGATGAAGTGGCCAGCGACCCGAAAAAAGACAACCTGGCCGAGATGGTGCATATGTTCGAAGAGAACCAGATCAGCCAGATCATGGTGGAAGCGGTTCCCGAAAGCGAAGTGGACAAGTACGGCATCGCCGACATCAAGGGCGAGGCCCTGAGCGAGGGGATGTCCCTGCCAATGCAGGCCATTGTCGAGAAGCCGCCCCGTGACGAAGCCCCCTCCAATCTGGCGGTGGTGGGTCGTTACGTCCTCTCCTCCAATATCTGGCCGCTGCTGGAGAAGACCCCGGCCGGTGCCGGTGACGAGATCCAGCTGACTGACGCCATCGCCATGCTGATGGAGCAGGAGCAGGTCAACGCCTACTTCATGAAGGGCAAGAGCCACGATTGCGGCAGCAAACTCGGCTATATGAAAGCCAATGTGGAATATGCCGTACGCCATCGTGAGCTGAACGGCGAGTTCATCGGTTGGCTGAAGCAGTTCGTCAAACAGTTGTAATCGCTAAAAAATCTGTTTTTTGTAGAGGTATTCGAGGAGCATCAAATGATGCTCCTTTTTCATTTGCGCAACAAAAAATCAATCAAGAGTAAATAAACTCTCAGCAAATCATAATGTTGTAATTTATTCACGCATGTTCTATAAGGGTTGAGGCGTGTTTCTCGCCCTTGCATAAAAAACTCAAAAAAATATAAGACACAGGTGGAAGTTCCAATGAATAACCCGTCAAAAGGGACCTTTTTAGGTCACCCTAAAGGGCTTTTTTTGCTCTTTAGTACCGAACTGTGGGAGAGATTCTCCTATTACGGCATGCGTGCCGTACTGGTGCTCTATCTGACCGACCTGACTGCCAACGGCGGTCTGGGCTGGAGTCAGGCAGATGCCCTCAAACTCTACGGTATCTATACCGGTCTGGTTTATATCACTCCGCTGATCGGCGGCTGGCTGGCTGACACCTTCCTGGGTCAACGTCGCGCCATCCTGATCGGTGCCGTGCTGATGGCCGCAGGTCAGTTCACTCTGGCACTGCCCCACGCCATGTTCCCGGATATGGTCAACACCATGTTCTACACGGGCCTCGCGTTGCTGATCGTGGGTAACGGCCTGTTCAAACCGAACATCTCCACCATGGTGGGTGACCTCTATGAAGAGGGCGATCACCGCCGTGATGGTGCTTTCACCATCTTCTACATGGGCATCAACCTGGGTTCCCTGCTGGCAGGTGTGATCTGTGGTGCTGCCGCCACCGCCTACGGCTGGCAAGCAGCCTTCGTCGGCGCCGGTATCGGCATGCTGCTCTCTCTGGTGATCCAGGCCACCATGGCCCAACGTTTCCTGGGTGACATCGGTCGTGTCACTGCCGCCCAGCGCGCAGCCGCCCTGCGTACTACCGAGCAGAAAGCACCGCTGACCAAGCAGGAAGTGGATCGCATCAAGGTTATTCTGGTACTGGGTCTGTTCACCATCATCTTCTGGGCCGGCTTCGAGCAGGCCGGTGGTCTGATGAACCTCTACACCCAGGAGTATACCGACCGCATGATCGGCAGCTTCGAAGTGCCGACTGCCTGGTTCCAGTCCCTGAACCCCTTCTTCATCATCACTCTGGCACCGGTCGTTGCGGCCATCTGGATCAAGCTCGGCAAGAAAGAGCCGAACTCTCCGGTGAAATTCGCCATGGGTCTGCTGTTCCTGGCTATCGGCTTCCTGTTCATGGTGGGTGCCGTGCTACAGCAGGGTGGTGACAACACCGTCAAGACCTCCATGTTCTGGCTGGTTGGCGCATACCTGTTCCACACCCTGGGCGAGCTCTGCCTCTCCCCGATCGGCCTCTCCATGGTGACCAAACTGGCTCCGCTGCGTCTGGCTTCCCTCATGATGGGTGCCTGGATGGGCTTTATCGCCATCGCCAACTATGCTGCGGGCTTTATCGGCTCCATTGTTGGTGAAGCCGGCCCGATCGCCATCTTCGGTGGCATCGCCCTGGCTGCGGTGCTGAGCGCCCTGTTGCTGCTGACCATGGCTAATCGTCTGGTTTACTGGATGCACGGTGCCGAAGGCCCGGCCAAAGAGCCGCAAGCTCAAGAGAAGAAACTACACTCCGCCACCGTCTAAACGGTCAGGATTGTAGACAACAGACAGGGCGCCCATCGGGCGCCTTGTCTGTTTTGGTCTCTAGTCAAGCAGCCTCAGTGATGACGCACCTGCACATTGAGCGCACTACCGCTGTCGCTGCGAAACTGCAGATCGAATGGTTCATGCCAGCTGCGTTTGTGCAGAGCGTAGTGGCTGTTGCGCATCAGACCAAGCGGTAATCCACCCGAGCGCATCAACCAGTGGGGGGAAGTGAGCCCGGCATTGGCAAATACCAGCCCATCGTGCTGATCAAACAGCAGAGCAGCCATGGCAAAAGCGTGGCGCAACCCGGACTCCATCAACTGATGGTTTAGGTAGTCGAGCAACCGGTGCGGTTGGCTCAGCAAACGGCTCTCGTTCTGCTGAAACTGGCGATAGGGCACGTTCATCAGAGAGCGCACCAGCGCCCCGCAAAATCCTGCATCCGTCCCCATGATGGGCATCTCCATCACCAGCACCAGCAGCTTGTCTTCCACCTTGAAGGTATCGGGAATGAAGAGGTGCCCAAGCCCCTTGAACGTGACCTGCCAGGGGCCCCACTCCTGCAATCCCGGTGGCTTCAGCCCGGCGAGCAAACGGCTGGCAGCCCGATCATGCGCACTGAAGTAATCCATATGCGCCATCAATTCGAGCTGCTGAGCTCGCGTGGAACTCCCATTCAGGCACTGGTCGATACTGCGATCGACCAGTGCGAAGTTCTCGAGGGGCTTGAGCAGGTAGTCCCGAGCACCGGCACGCAAGGCACTGGCGACCGCCTCCATGGAGCTCTGGGCCGAAATGACGATAACCGGAATATGGGGATAGCGCGCAGAGAGACAGGCGATTACCTCGCGGCCATCCATATTGGGCATATTGAGATCGCACAGTACCACGTCGGGATGATAAATCGCTGCAGCTGACAACCCTTCAATTCCATCCTCAGCCTGAAACACCGTTGCCCCGTCCCGCGCGAGGTAACTCACTAACGAATGGCGAAAAACTGCTTCGTCTTCCACCACCAGGATCCGCAGTCCGGGTTTTGGCATGTTGACAAAAACCTTATGAGTCAATTGTTTATTTAAGTAATAAGACTAGTCTAAATCAGCAGAAATGCCGCGTGCCTTGCGTCACAAATAGCCGGATTGGCTAATCTGCATACCAAAATAGTGCAAGCTGCTGGATTATCGACACAATCCCGCTCTCCCTGCTCAACGCTCCGCGGTACGATCAATTTTCACCACCCGACCATGCAGGGCACTCACTTGCAGTGTGACGAATTGTGCAGGAGAGCACCATAGGGGATAATGCCCCCCACTCCAGCTCGTGAAGAAGACCATGACCCCAGCCGAATACAGCGCCCTTGCCCACCCAAGATTGTCCCATCCGGCTCGCAGTCTCTATACCCTGCAGCTGCGCCGACTGGTGCTGGAAAATCAGGCGGCCCGGCTCAACTATCCCGAGCTGGGTCGGGCGCTGGCAGTGGTCGACCCGGGCGATCCCTGCGGCTTCTCGTTTCAGGTCAATGCCCGCCAGCTCACCGAGCTGTTCGATGAATTGATGGAGGCGGGCCTGCTGCAAGTCGAGGCTCAGCCCGAGAGTGAGCACTACCACCAGTGCCCGTTTCAGTTGCCGCTGCTGACCCAGAAACTGCGCAGCCCGCTGCCGGAGCGCCCTTTCCAGATGCATCTGCAGTGGCGACCGGACGAAGAGCTGCCCGCCCTCGCCCGTCTGTGCGGGGTGATCGATGCCAGTTACAGCGAAGAGGATCTGGGGGAGTTTATCGCCTACTGGCTGGGGCGCCCCGAGGTGTTCGACTCCCAGCATCAATGGATGCTCAAGTTCATTCGCGCCCTCAAGACCCGCCGCTATACCCGTCGCAAGCCGATGGAGGTGCAGGGCTACCAGCAGGTGACGCCGGCCCCGGCAGAGTCGGGCCCCAGCAAACGGGCCCAACAGATGATTGAAGAGGCCAAACGACTGGCCCAACAGCAGACGCAAGAACCCGCAGCGCAGCAGGAGCCGGATAATGATTGATAGCGGCCCCCGCCTGCAGGCAGAATCAACCCCTTGTCTACCCATCCCTGATCGAGCAGAAGGAGCATTCCATGACTGACCCGCAAGATCCCCTGCGCCAGGAGCTGGAAGAGATCGAAGCCAAGCGCCAGAAGATCGCCAAGGCCAAGCAGGATCACCGCATTCACGACCCGGAATTGAGTCGCCATGTGGGTGGCCTGCTGGAGCGCATTCGTCGCCTGCAACAAGAGACCGGTGGCGGCCAGTATGACTACGAGACCCTGCGCAAGGAGTACGACGCCAAGGCCAACGCCGAGGTGCGCGAGCTGCAGAAGGCAGCCCGCCAGGAACGGATCCAGAAGCTGATCGCCCAGGCCGACCTCAACCCCGACTGGGTGTTCGACAAAATGGATGCCGGTGACCCGGCGCTGCAATACCCTATCGAAACCGCCCGTTACTTTATCAGCGGCTTCGAGCACTGGGAGAAGAGCGGTGGCGGCTGCATGCTGATCTACGGCGACTACGGCACCGGCAAGTCGACCCTCGCGGGGGCGGTAGCGCATGAGCTGATCGCCCGTCACCAGAAATCGGTGATCTTCCAGCAGTGGGCCTCCATCGTCGATCGGCTGTTCTTCAACGTCATCCCCGATCAGGACGAGCGCAACCAGTACCGCCGCGCACTGGAAGAGGTGGATCTGCTGATCATCGACGAGGTATCGGCCAACCGCGCCAAGATGGCGGAGAGCCAGTCCAGCTTCCTCGGCCACCTGCTGCGCCGCCGTCGCAACCTGTCAAAGAGCGTCATCATCATCACCAACCACACGCCCCAGAGCCTGCATCAGGCGATCGGTGATTTCAGCTATGAGGCGATCAAGGCATTCAATCCGGTGGATATCCACCTGAGCGGCCCAAGCCGTCGCCCCAGCATCGGCAACTACAACGGCTGATCCCTCTCAAAGAGTGCGAGTCGCTGACGGCTCGCACTCTCTCCTCCCTGCCAGCTCACAAATAGAAACAACTCTCATTTACAGCAGGCGAACAAGCCACTAGGCTAGCCCCTTTTGCCAAGGGAGCTCAGCTATGCCAACCACACTGATTTTCGGAGCCAGCCGCGGGCTGGGCCGCGCCTTTACTCATCACGCCCTGAGCCAGGGTCACCGGGTCGTTGCGCTGGTACGCAACCCCGAGATGGCCACAGAACTAGGTGCGCTGGGAGTTGAGGTGATCGAGGGGGATGCGCTGGATCTGGCTGCGGTGCAGCAGGCATGTGTTCTGGCGGGACAAGATGCACAGGTCGTCTCTACCCTCGGCAGCTTCCGTCAAGCCGCGCCGGTGGACTATCAGGGCAACCGCCATGTGATCGATGCCATGGAGCAGGTAGGCCTGAAACGGCTGCTGCTGGTCACCTCCCTCGGCTGTGGCGACAGCTGGCAGTATCTGCCGGAGCGGGCCCGCGCCGCCTTCGGTCACGAGGTACGTCTCAAGAGTCTGGCGGAGAGCTGGCTGCAGACCAGCGCCCTTGCATGGACCATTCTGCGCCCGGCGGGCCTGCAGGATGGCGACGCCACCGGCCGCGCCGAACTGAGTCAGGGCAAGGAAGTACACGGACTGGTGCGCCGTGCCGATGTGGCCGCCCAAGGGCTGCGTCTGCTGGCGGATGAGACGGCGGTGGGGCAGATCTACGCCATCGGGGATCCCACGCTCCAGCGTGGCTAAAGCAGCAGTAAAACCGCTTAACCCCACCACATAGCAAAACGGTCAGCCCAAGGGCTGACCGTTTTCGCCTTACCGCACACGCCATCTTGCTCGCGCTTGCACCATCCCGCTTAACCGGCGGTCGTCTCACTCTGTACGACCGGCTGACTGGCCACCGGCAGCGACTGCTGCCGCCAACGCAGCAGCAGGCAAGCCAGCACGCCGTAGAGCAGCGCCAGTCCCCACAGCTGCCACCAGTAACGGGAAACCTGCGCGAAGTCGGCCCCCATCTGGTTAAGGCGCAGAAAACCCTCGATGGCCGGGATAGTGGGCACCCACTGAGCCAGCCAGTTGAGGGGCGCCGGGATCAGCTCGAGCGGCCAGATAAAGCCCGCCAGAAAGACCAGCGGCAGGGAGGAGATCAACACCACCTGAGTGGGCAGATCGCGCCGGGTAAAGATCGCCCCCAGCACAATACCGAACCAGCAGGTCGCCAGCAGGAACGGCAGGGCGAACAGCCATAGCTGCACAGGGTCTGCATGACGAGCGATATTGTAGTGATCGAAGCAGAAGCCGAGGAAGTAGCTCACCGGTAACAGAAACAACCCCGCCAGCACCAGGGTTCTGGCCAGCAGCAGCGGCAACACCGGCGCGCTTTGCCAGTAACCGTGCTCGCCGCGGCAACTGCGCTGGTTCTGGGTCGCACCCAGGATCCCCGCCCCCATCAGCAACACCTGATGGAGGATCAGCACGAACACCGCCGGCACCACGTAGTTGACGTAGCCCATGGTGGGGTTGAACACCGGCACCACGTTGAGGGCCACCGCATTCCAGCCCATGGCCGCTTGTGGCAGTGCCTCGCCGTGGCTCAACAGCCGCGCCACCTTCACCTGCGCGGCGAGAGTGCCGCCAGCCTGCGCCAATCCCTCGGCAATGGTACCGTAGACCAGAAAGTAGGAGGCATCACCGGCATAGCTCAGGGTGACGCTCTTGCCCAGCATCAGATCCCGATAGAAGTGGTTGGGGATATGCAGGATCCCGCTCGCCTTCCCGGCCATCATCAGCTGCCGCGCTTCATCCAGTGAATTGGCCCGCGCCACCAGCTTCACCTGCGGCGTGGCATCGGCCATAAACTCCAGCTGACGGGACAACTGACTGCCATCCTCGTTGACCATCACCACCGCCTCTTCCCGCGGCAGCTGATGCAGATAGGGCTGGGGATAGAGAAACGAGTAGAAGATCACCCCGCCAAACAGGGTCAGCATGATGGCGCGATCCGCCAGCAGGGTGCGCAGCTCTAGGCGCAACAGATCGACAAATCCCAGCATCACTCAGGCTCCTTTTCGGCGACTGCCACTGCGGCTGATTGACGGGCCAGCTCGGCCTGCTGCTTGTAACGACGTACCACCAGCAGCAGGGGGAGCAGAAACAGCAGCAGCGCCCCCAGTTGCGGCAGGGCGGATGCGAGGGGCAGACCATAATTGCTCTGACCAATCTGCAGCTCGACATAGTGAGAGACCGGCAACAGGCTGCGCCAGAAGCGGGCGAAATCCCCCATGGCACTCACCGGAAAGGTGACCCCCATAAAGGCAAAACCGGGCGCAGTGTAAGCCCCCGCCAGCGACAGGGCGCGGGCCGGATCCCGAATGATGCCGTAGAAAAAAGCCCCCATGGTGACGCAGGCTGCCGAGGCGAGCCCCAGCCCCACCAGCAATACCAGCCAGCTACCGTGCATGGGGTAGGAGAAGCCCTTGAACAGCAGCAGTGTCCAGACAATTCCCCAGCCCCAGCCAATCAGCATGTGGGGCAGCAGGGTGCGCCAGAGGCCAAACCAGACACCGCGAGTGGTCCAGTCCAGCCCCAGCCGATCATTACGGGCCAGTGCATTGAGGCCGAACAGCACCACCAGGATCTGCCACACCGCGGGCAGAATGGCGCTCAGCAGAAATTGGGCATAGCTGGAGTTGAGGTTATAGAGCGCAGTGACCTGACTGCTGATGGGCACCGACTGCCCGAGCGCGCCGGGCAGCGCCTTGCCATCGGCCATCGCCTCCAGCACGCCGACCTGACCGTTAAGGGTGCCTACCACCTGCGCCAGCGCAGAGTTGACCAGCTTGGCGATCAGGATGAACTGGCCGTTGTTGAACACCGTCACCTGCGGCTGGGTGCCCTGACGGGCATCCCGCTCCAGATGGTTGGGGATCACCACCAGCGCATAGATGTCGCCACCGCGCAGGGCGTGGGCACCGGCATCGATGGAGTCGAACTGTTGCGCCACCTTGAGCCCCGCCGAGCCATCCAGCGAGAAGGCGAGCTGGCGCGAGAGCATGCTGTGGTCGAAATCCACCAGCCCCACCTTGAGGTCGCGGGCCAATCCTGCCGAGAAGATCCAGCAGAGGATCCCCATCAGCAGCAGCGGCACCCAGCTCATCAGGGCACGACTGAAGGGATCCTGCCACAGCAGCCGAAATTCACGTCCCATCAGAGTTCAACCAGCACACTCATGCCAACCCGCAACCCCTCAACCGGTTGCAGCGGGCGAGCCTCCACCAGGAAGCTCTTCATGTCGAAGCCCTGACGGGTATCGGTGGCACGCCAGGTGGCGAAATCCCCCATCACGGCCACATGGGTCACCTTGAAGCGCACGGTCTGATCGCCAAGGCCCGGGATGCGGGCATCAAACTCGGTACCGACCGGGAAGCGGGGCAGCAGATCCTCGCGAACGTGGAACTGGGCCCAGGCATCGCTCATGTCGAGCAGGGTCACCACCGGGAAGCCTTGTGGCGCCAGCTCGCCGCTACGCAGCAGTACCTGACTCACTTCACCATTGTGGGGGCTGGTGATGCGGGTGTCGGCCAGATAGGCCTCAACCTCGGCAACAGAACCCGCCGCCATCTTGGCCTTCTCGCGAGCGGCGATCTTGGTCTCTTCCCGCGCCCCTTCCAACGCCATCTGGTACTGTTGCCACGCCATCCCTTCGCTGTAGCGTGCAGCTTGCCACGCGGTCCAGGCCTCGTCGCGTTTTTGCAGCGGCATTACGCCGTCGCGGTGCAGGCTGGCGACCCGCTCATAGGTCTTGCCACGCAGTTGGGCGGCAGCCTTGGCTTTTTGCCACTGATCCTTGGCGGCAGCGATCTGTTGGGCTCGGGCCCCTTTCTCTGCCTCTTGCGCCAGCGCCCCCGCAGCGGCCTCACCGGCCTTGGCCTGGCTCAGCTTGGCTTCGATCTCGGGGCTCGCCAGGGTAAAGACCAGCTGATCCTTGGTCAGCTGATCACCCTTTTTCACCAACACTTCGTCGATACGACCCGGCACCTTGGAGGAGACCGAATATTGCTGCGCTTCAATCTGCCCTTGCAGATGCACCGGCTCCGGCTGATAAGCGAGCCAGAAGCGCCAGCCCAGCCAGACCACCAGGATCACCAGCACCAGCGGCAACAACAGCGGTTTACCCTGGCTCATCTTCTTTTTGATGGGGGGATGGCTCATCACTTCACCTCGACAAACGGGCGACCCTTGGCGGTCGAAACAGAGATAGAAAAAGGAACGGGCTGGAGTGCGATCATGAGTTCACCTCGATCACCTGACCGTGCTGATATTGATTGAAACTGTTCATCTGGCCGGAGAGCGCCAGCAGACGGGCCAGAGACACCACATATTGATAAGCCGCCGCCGCACGCTGGGTCTTGACCCCCGCCAGCTGGTTCTGGGCATCCACCACATCGAGGGAGGTCGAGAGCCCCTGCCCGAAGGCTTTGTCCCGCAGCAGCACGTTCTCCTCTGCCAGCGCCTGGGTGGAAGAGAGGGATTGATACTCCTCCAGCCCCTGCGCCGCTTCACGCCAGGTCTTCTCAACGAGCAACTCCAGATCCTGACGGGTCTTGGCCTGCAGCAGATTGACCTGCAACTCGGCACTCTTGGCGGCCTGCACCGTCTCGGAGCGGCCATCGCGGCTCACCAGCGGCATGCTGACCCCCACCCCCACCAGCCAGTCCGGCGCAGTCTTGGAGGCGAGTGAATCATCTTCATAGAGGTTGTAGTTGCCGAACAGGAACACCTCGGGGGCATATTTGCCCTGCTCGACTCGGATCAGCCCCTTGGCCTGCTCCTTCTTGGCAGTGAGCAGCTTAAGACCGGGGTGCACCTCCAGGGTCTGGCTCACCAACCCCTCAAGGCGCGGCAGCTCCTTGTTGACGAACAGGCCGCTGCCCGGCTGGGCATTTGGCAACTTCAGCATGCGGCCAAGGGCCAGCTCGGCGATCTCGAGGCTGCGGCGCGCCTTCTGGGTATCGATGCGGGCCCGATCATAGGCCGACTGGGCGGAGAGGCACTCCACCCTGGCTATCTGCCCCTGCGCTTCGAGCTTCTTGGCGTGATCCAGATGGTGGGCCAGCCCCTCTTCGATCTCCTGTTTGGTCTGCACCACCTGAGCAGCCAGCACCACACCGAAATAGGTCTGGGAGAGGCTCTCGAAGGTGGATTGCTGCTTGAGCACCAGCAGCTGCTGCGCCTCGCTCACCTGCGCCTGACGGATATCCTGCGCCGCATCGATGCGGCCACCGGCAAAGAGCGGCCAGAGCATCTTGACCGAGCTGGTCACCACATTCTGTTTGGTCAGGGGAGTGACAAATGCGTTGGCCCCGACCCCGAACAGGCTGCCGAGTGCCAGGATCAGATCTTTCTGCTTGGCCAGCGGATTGAGATCGAGGGCATCAAGTTCAATCGGCTGATCAAGATGGGTATAGCTGGCCCCCAGATCCACCTTGGGCAGATACATATCCTTGGCCGCCTCGCGCAGCTGCTTGGCCCGATCGACCCCGGCCTGCTCGGCAGCCAGCCCTTCATCCTGCTGGATGACCCTGGTCCAGGCTTCACCGAAGCTGATAGTTTGCGCCTGCGCCGACCCCAGCACGGCCCCCATCAGACACGGCCAGAGTGATTTAATGAACCTTGACGTCATAGATCCCCAATCCGCTTTTGTTGCATAAATGTTTGGAGCATTTGCTCGACTTAAGCCCGCTATCATAACGCAAAGCGGGCCTGCAAGTGGACTGACAATTATGCAGGCGTCCGACCCGAATGGTACAGCGCTCACTCTCCGGCAATCTGGCCGTTTTTCAATAACTCCAGAATTTGCAAGCCTTGGCGCGACGTTTTTTTCAGAAAAAAATGGCTGACGCTCAAATACTAACCTTTTCTCCTGCCTAAAAAATGCGTAATATACGCCGCCCTAAGCCGATGGTAACCGTGGAATGCAGATAGGTCCCCACACGCTTGAAACTCCCTTGATTGTGGCTCCCATGGCCGGTGTAACTGACCGACCATTCCGTGAACTTTGTTTGCGATTGGGGGCTGGCATGGCCGTTTCCGAGATGCTGCTGGCCAACCCGGATGTCTGGGATACCCAGAAAACCCGGATGAGGATGGATCACTCTGCAGAAGGCGGATTGCGTTCGGTCCAGATTGCCGGAGCCGACCCCGAGATGATGGCGTTTGCTGCCCGCTACAACGTGGAGCAGGGCGCACAGATCGTCGACATCAACATGGGATGTCCGGCAAAAAAAGTGAATAAGAAGTTGGCAGGTTCTGCCCTGCTGCGTGCCCCCGATCAGGTCAAAGCAATTTGCCGGGCCGTGGTGGATGCAGTGGAGGTGCCTGTCACCTTGAAGATCCGCACAGGATGGGATCCGGATAACCGCAATGGCGTGGAGATCGCCCGAATCGCCGAAGATTGCGGTATCGCGGCCCTTGCCGTGCATGGTCGTACCCGCGCCTGCCTCTACAAGGGCGAAGCGGAGTACGACACGATCAGGGCGATTAAGCAGGCCGTATCGATTCCTGTTGTCGCCAATGGTGACATCAACAGCCCGGAGAAAGCCCGGTATGTCCTCGACTATACCGGTGTTGACGCCGTGATGATCGGCCGAGCTGCGCAAGGACGACCCTGGATTTTCCGGGAAATCCGTCATTTTCTTGAGACGGGCACCAAGCTGCCGCCTCCCGAGAGGGAAGAGGTTCGCACCCTGATGAACGAGCATGTAACCAACCTGCACCGGTTTTATGGTGCATATCTGGGAGCGCGCATAGCCCGTAAACACGTGGGCTGGTATCTGGATGAAGAAGAGACGGGCCGAGAATTCCGTAAGCACTTCAATGCCCTGGATTGCGCAGACGCGCAACTTGAGGCACTCGAAGCGTATTTCGATGGATTAGGTTAACAAGATAACTAAAGAGCCGACCGAATATGTTCGAACAAACCCTGACTTCTGATGCATTGGTAACAACTACTCACAATCACGCTGCCGAGCCGACCCAGCGCCCCCTGCGTGACTCTGTGCAACAGGCCCTGCGTAACTACCTGGCCCAGTTGAACGGTCAGGAAGTGATTGATCTGTACGATATGGTTCTCTCCGAAGTCGAAGCGCCGATGCTGGACGTGATCATGCAGTACACCCGTGGTAACCAGACTCGCGCTGCCGTGATGATGGGTATCAACCGTGGCACCCTGCGCAAGAAGCTCAAGCGTTACGGCATGAACTGATTGCTGGCCGCGAGCCGCGACGGCGGTTCAAGGCAGATGCGAAAGGCGCCAGGTAGCAATACCTGGCGCCTTTCCTTTATGCTCTCCCATCCATTTCACCATGGCGACCCCGATGAACCGCACTCCCCTGCTGCTGATGGTACTGGTCACCCTGCTGGCCGCCGCTGGCTGGCTCTTCTCGAAAGAGGCGATCCGCGAACTGCCCCCTGCCGCCTTTATCGGCAGCCGCTTTCTGCTGGCCGCGCTGCTGTTGCTCCCCTTGGCCTGGTTGCGCGAGCCACCGCCGACTCGCGCCCAGCTGGTGCGCGCTGCCGGTTGCGGCACCCTCCTCGGCGCCAGCCTGCTGCTGTGGGTCACTGCCATCAGCCAGAGCGATGCGCTGGGCAGCGGCGCCTTTATCATGAGCGTCGCGACCCTGATGGCCCCGCTGGCAGCCTGGGGAGCCTTTCGGACCAAGCCTGGCCGCCACTACTGGCTCACCCTGCCCATCGCCATCGCCGGTTTGCTGCTGCTCTCCAGCAGCACCCACTGGGGCGTGTCGCTCTCGCTGTTCTGGTTTCTGGCGGCGGCCACCACTCTCGGCATCCAGCTTGCCGTCCATCGCCACTTTGCCCAATCCATTGCCCCCACCTGGCTCACCTGCATCCAGCTGGCGATGACCGGCCTGCTCGGCACCCTGCTCTCCCTGCTGACCGAACAGTGGCCCGAGGCTGGAGCCAGCCACGGCATCTGGGGCTGGTTTGCGGCAAGCGTGCTCATTGCCACCACATTGCGCTACTGGCTGCTCACCCACGCATTGAGCAAGATGACTACCGCCCACGCCGCCCTGATGATGCTGCTGGAGCCGGTCTGGACTCTACTGCTGAGCACCCTCTTCTACAACGAACCCCTCGGCGGCGCCAAACTGGCCGGAGCCGGACTGGTGCTCGGCGCCCTGGTGCTCTACCAGCTCCCCCTGCTGCTGCGCAGTGCACGGCTCAAAACGCCCGTCTGATCCGCGTCACCGCCCTGCGGGGCGGTGTCACCATTTCCCTCCTGTTTGCTTATCTTGTCCTGCCAATGCTGACGTTCTGTTAACGGCCTTTAACCCTTGGTATCCAGAGGGTTAAAGGGCATACCCCATGAAAAAATGCCATATGGCCAGCTTGATGAAGGTCACATACCTGCCCCTCTTAGCCCCCTATGATGCCCCCATCATCGGTCTGGACAACCCTGACGATGGCCACACATGGGAATAACAAGAGAAAAGACTATGCAGCAAACCAGCCCCCTCAAGACGGTCACGGTCAGCATATTGGCAACCGCCATGCTGATCTTTGTGGCCCAGTACCTGATAGGTAAACAGGAGATCAAGATCGGCATCGCCATCATTCCGATCCTGCCGATGCTCTTTGCCGTCATCATCGGCATGTGCATTTCCGCCAAGCCGATCAAGGATCGCATCCCCGGCTGGAAACAGCTCTTCACCGAGAAAGAAGAGGGCTTCTGCGGCAAGATGGTGGGCTTCAGCCTGCTGATCCTGGGTACCCAGTACGCGGGGATGATCATCCCCAACCTGAAGATGATCCTGAGCGTCGGCGTACCGCTGTTCCTGCAGGAGATTGGCAACCTGCTGCCGATCCTGATCGCCATCCCGCTGGCGGTGAAGTTCGGCTTTGGCCGCCGCGCCATCGGGGCCTGCTCCTCCATCAGCCGTGAGCCGTCCGTCGCGGTCATTCAGGGCAAGTTCGGCACCGGCTCTCAGGAGTACATCGGCGTGCTGGCCATCTACCTGTGCGGCTCCGTTATCGGCACCCTCTGGTTCAGCGTGCTGGGCAGTATCGCCCCGCTCACCGGCCTGCACCCGCTGGCACTGGCTGCCGGTTCCGGTGTGGGCTCAGGCTCCATGCTGAGCGCTGCCTCCGGCGCCCTGATCAACGGTCTCGACGAAGCGCTGGCTCAGCAGGTGCTGAGTATCGCCGCCGCATCGAATCTGCTCTCCTCCGCTCTTGGCGCGCTCTCCCTCACCTATCTGGGTCTGCCGCTCGCTGAAAAAATCTATGCCCTGACCGCTAAAGGAGAGAAAGCATGAAAAGCATCGTAATGGATATGCGGTTCGTCTTTCTGGCGATCCTGCTGGCCATGTTTACCCAGACCCTGACCACCGGCACCCCACTCTGGCTGATGGGTGACAGCTTCATCGCCATGTCACTGGTGGTGTTCGCTTCGCTGATTGCCAAGCGCTACCTGCCCTCCTCCCTGCCGGCGTTTGCCTATGCCACCATCATCGGCATTCTCATCTGCCTGCCGGAAACCCCGGTGCGCGGCCTCTTTATCGACGCCGTCGCCAAGATCTCCTTCCTCTCCTGCTGCGTACCGCTGCTGGCCTTCGCCGGTCTCTCGGTGGGCGGTCAGCTGGAAGAGCTGAAGAAGATGTCCTGGAAAGTGATCCTGATCTTCATGATCGTCTCCACCTGCTGCTTCTTCGGCGCCTCGCTGGTGGCCCAACTCGGCTTCTCCATTCAAGGGATCATCTGATGAACAACCTCCACATTGAACCGGCCCTGCTAGCCCTGCGCAACTTCAGTCAGGAAGTACGCCACCATCTGCACACCATTCCGGAAGCCTCCGGCGTCGAGTTCAAGACCTCGGCCTACTGCCGCGAGCTGATGGCAAGCTTTGGCTACCGCCTCACCGACTACCCGGGCTTCACCGGTTTTCACGGCGATCTGGTGGTTGATCCTGTGCTGCCGACCATCGCCTTCCGGGCCGACATGGATGGCCTCGAGATGCACGACATGAGCGACGTTGCGTTCAAGTCAACCCATGAGGGAATGGCTCACAACTGCGGTCACGACTCCCATATGGCGATCGCTCTGACCGCAGCCAAGTTTCTGGCCGCCAACCGCGATCGCCTCCAGTACAACGTCCGCTTTATCTTCCAGATGGCGGAAGAGGACATGCGGGTACCGGGCGCCGAGAAGATGGTGGAGCTGGGCTGCATGAAGGGGGTGGACGAGGTCTATGCCCTCCATAACGACGGCGCCATGGAGACCGGCACCATCAAGTTCAACAACGGGGTCATTTCCTCCTGGGGCTCCGCCTGGACGCTGGATGTGCATGGCATCTCCGCCCACGGCTCGACCCCCCACAAGGGGCTGGATGCCATCCGCGAAGCGGTGCGGATCATCGAGGATATGGACTACATCGTCGCCAAGCGCACCAGCCCGTTCAGCCCGGCGGTATTTGGCTGCGGCATGATCAACGGCGGCACCATCCCCAACGCCATCGCCGACCATGTGCAGGCGCGCGGCACCATCCGTGCCATGGATGCCGAAACCGACCAGATCCTGAAGAACAGCTTCAAGGAGATCGTGGCCCAGAGCGAACTGCGCGGCTTCAAGACCAAGATGGTCTATGCAGGGTATCCGGCGGTCGAGAACCACGCCGATGCCTGCGCCCGCCTGCTGCAAGCGGCCGCCGACGTATTGCCCTCTGAGGGGATCAACGCTCAGGGTCAGCCGATGACCGGCAGCGAAGACTTCAGCTACATGGTCAACGCCTGCCGTGGCCGCAAGGGTGCCATGTTCTTCCTCGGCAGCGGCTGTCAGGCCAAGGGGATCTGCAACTATCTGCATGCCAACCCCTACTACCTCGATGACGACTGCCTGCTGGTCGGAGCCCAGATCTTTATCAATCTGGCGACCCGCAGCGCTTAATCCCGCATACCGATAAAACCAGAAGAGAGGCAACAGCCTCTCTTTTTTGTCTCTGCATTCTTGCTCTGTGTACGACAAACAACCTGCGGCTAGAGCCACGGCAACTCCGCCATATTGGCAGTCGGCGGCTGGTTGATAAGGTGCAGTTGCACCGTCTCCCGGCTGATATGGGGGGCGTAGAGGTGGATAAAGTCGTACATGTAGTCACGTAGATGGGCATGCTTGCGCAGGCAGATGTGGGTCGCGCTCGAGGCGATCAGGTGGTCGATGTTGAGACTCACCAGACCCTCCCTATCTCCCTCGTCGAAGGCCACGCTGGCAATCACCCCGACCCCCATCCCGAGCCGGACGTAGTGCTTGATCACGTCGGTATCGGTGGCGGTCAGCACAGTTTTCGGCGAGAGGCCGTGGCGGCTGAAAGCCTTGTCCATCTTCGAGCGGCCGGTAAAACCGAACACATAGGTGATGAGGGGATAGCGAGCCAGATCCGCCATTGACAGCGGCTGGCAGTCAAGCAGCGGATGACCGTGCGGCACCACCACACTGCGCCCCCAACGATAACAGGGGACGGCGGCCAGCTCGTCGAATAGGTACATGGACTCGGTGGCGATCGCCATATCCACATCGCCGCTTTGCACCATCTGGGCCAGTTGGGCAGGCGCCCCCTGATGAAGCTGGATCGCCACGTCAGGGTAGCGACGACTGAACTCGGTGATCACCGCTGGCAGCTTGTAGCGGGCCTGGGTGTGGGTGGTGGCGATACGCAGCACCCCGCTGGTAGCCAGTTGCTCCCCGAGCGACAGCTGGTTGATCTGCTCCACCTGCGCCACTACCCCCTTGGCCAGCTCCATCACCTGCTCGCCTGCGCTGGTCAAGCCGACCAGATTCTTCCCCTTGCGGGTAAAGAGGGCGAGCCCCAGCTCATCTTCCAGCATCTTCATCTGCTTGCTGAGGGTTGGCTGGGAGGTGTAGAGCTTCTCCGCCGTCGCCGAGATGTTGAAGTTATTCTTCACTATCTCGGTAAAGTTCTTGAGCCGGGCGATGTTCATCTGGGCAAGGGATCTCGCTGCTGCGGCCAGCAATGCTGGCGTTTATAAGAGAGCGCGGGAGAGACCCGCAGCTAACCGCCGACCATACCACAGCGCGGCACACGATAATCTGCCCCAGGTCAGAAAGCGGCGAGCTAGTCGCTGGCGAGCTTGATCCCGAGTCCGACAAATAGGGTGCCAATGCCCCGGTTGAGCCAGCGACCGAGGCGCTGCGACAACCGTACCTTGTGGCTGGCATAGACGGTGGTAAAGACCAGCAGGTGACACCAGATGATGCCGCCCAGATTGAAGATGCAGCCGAGCAGGATAAAAGCGAGCGCCTTGTCGGGGGCATCCGGCGCGATGAACTGGGGCACGAAGGCGAGAAAAAAGAGCGCCACCTTGGGGTTGAGCACATTGGTCAGCACTCCCTGCCGGTAAATCTGGCCATAGGATAGGGCAGGCAAGGTGATCCCTCTCTCCATTGCACCCGTTGCCTGCTGGCGCAGCAAGGAAAACCCCAGATAGATGAGGTAGATGGCGCCAGCCAGCTTGATAAGGGCAAACAACTCGGCCGAGGCACTGAGCAGGGCCGACAGACCGAGGGCCGCCGCCAGCACATGCACCATGACACCTGTGCCGATACCCAACGTCGTGACTGAACCGGCACGCCACCCTTGCGAGCCGCTGCGCAGCATAACCAGCAGGGAATCCGGCCCCGGCATGATGTTGAGCAGCAGCCCCGAGACCATAAACAGTGCAAGATCATGAATACCGAACATCACCCCTCCCCTCGTAAAGAAAAACCAAACAAAAAGGGCTCCGCAGAGCCCTCTTTTCTTTCACTCTGCGGCAGCTGACGTGTCATCAGCTGTTCCGCCAGCCATCAGGGCCGCAGCGCCTTATCCGCCCGGGAGATACCGCAGACACCGGAGCGCACCACTTCGATGATCTCGTTGGTCTGGGCTGCGGTCTTGATGAAAGCATCCAGCTTCTCGCTGGTGCCCACCAGCTGTACCGTGTACTGCTCGGGGGTAACGTCGACGATCTGGCCGCGGAAGATATCTGCCAGCCGTTTCAGCTCGTCACGGGCCCCACCGGCGGCGCGCGCCTTGACCAGCGCGATCTCCCGCTCGATATGCTCCCCTTCGCTCAGGTCGCACACCTTGAGCACATCCACCAGCTTGTGCAGCTGCTTCTGGATCTGCTCCAGCACCCGCTCGTCCCCCATGGTGACTATGGTCATGCGTGACAGGGTGGGATCCTCGGTCGGCGCTACCGTCAGGGTCTCGATGTTGTAGCCGCGCTGGGAGAAGAGACCCACCACGCGGCTCAGGGCGCCGGATTCGTTCTCCAGCAGTACTGAAATGATGTGTCTCATGATATTTCCCCCGCCTTGCTCAGCCACATCTCGTCCTTGATGGAACCAAACTTGAGCTCCTTGAGCACGACCGAAATAATATGTTCCATCGTCAGGTTCTCTCCGTTTTGCTCAGCCACATCTCATCCATGGCGCCAAACTTGATCTGCATCGGATAGACGTGCTCATCCGGGTCGACCGAGATATCCATGAACACCAGCCGATCCTTCATGGCGAAGGCCTTCTCCATGGCGCTCTCCAGCTCCGCCGGATCACTCACCGCGATGCCGACATGGCCATAGGCTTCCGCCAGTTTGACGAAGTCCGGCAGGGACTCCATGTAAGAGTGGCTGTGACGACCACCGTAGAACATCTTCTGCCACTGCTTGACCATGCCCAGCGCACGGTTGTTGATGGAGATGATCTTGATGGGCACCCCGTACTGCATGCAGGTAGAGAGCTCCTGAATGTTCATCTGCACCGAGCCATCCCCGGTGACGCAGCAGACCACCGCATCCGGATTGGCAAACTGGGCCCCCATGGCGGCCGGAATGCCGAAGCCCATGGTGCCGAGGCCCCCTGAGTTGATCCACTGGCGCGGTTTGGCAAACGGGTAGTAGAGGGCAGCAAACATCTGGTGCTGGCCGACGTCGGAGGCGACGAACGCCTGACCCTGAGTCACCTTGTAGAGGGTCTCGATCACCTGTTGCGGCTTGATCTGGGTAGCCGACTTTTCGTAGGCCAGACAGTGACGGGAGCGCCACTGGTTGATCTGGCTCCACCAGTCCGCCAGCACCTCCTTGTCGTTATCGAAGCCACACTCGCGGATCACTTCCAGCATCTGCTCCAACACGGTTTCCACCGAGCCGACGATAGGCACATGGGCCTGCACCGTCTTGGAGATGGAGGTGGGGTCGATGTCGATATGGACCACGGTCGCATTGGGGCAGAACTTGGCCACGTTGTTGGTGACGCGGTCATCGAAGCGGGCACCGACGGCGAAGATGAGATCCGCGTTGTGCATGGTTTTGTTGGCTTCGAAGGTGCCGTGCATCCCCAGCATGCCGATAAATTGCGGATGGACACCGGAGAAAGCCCCCAGTCCCATCAGGGTGGTGGTCACCGGCAGGTTCAGCAGCTCCGCCAGTTTGGTCACCAGATGGTCCGCATTGGCGTTGATGGCGCCACCGCCCACGTACATCACCGGGCGCTGGGCTTCTACCAGCAGCTTGGCTGCCCGCTTGATCTGCCCTTTATGGCCAGACTTGGTCGGGTTGTAGGAGCGCAGGGAGACCGTCTCGGGATACTGGTAGGGGAATTTTTCTTTCGGGTTCTGCACATCTTTGGGCAGATCCACCACCACCGGCCCCGGGCGGCCGCTGGCGGCAATGTAGTAGGCCTTCTTGATGGCCTCGGGAATATCGCTCGCCTTCTTGCACAGGAAGCTGTGCTTCACCACCGGGCGGGAGATACCGATCATGTCGGTCTCCTGGAATGCATCCTCACCGATCATGCTGGTCGGCACCTGGCCGGAGAGGATCACCAGCGGAATGGAATCCATATAGGCGGTGGCAATACCGGTAATGCAGTTGGTCGCTCCCGGGCCTGACGTTACCAGCACAGTCCCCACCTTGCCGGTGGAACGGGCGTAACCGTCAGCCATGTGAACCGCGGCTTGCTCATGCCGCACCAAGACATGCTCCATCTTGCCGTTTTCGAAGAGAGCGTCATAGATGTCGAGCACTGAGCCACCAGGGTAGCCGAAGACGTGCTCAACTCCCTGATCTTCCAGCGCTCTAACCACCATCTGGGCGCCTGATAACATCTCCATGATAAAGCCCTCCAGGCTTTGCTCCGTTTAGCGAATCCCGCCGACGATGCCGTGCTTCCCGGCACGGCCCGATCCGTTTCTTGTTGTTATCTGAATGCAGATCGGCCCAATTCAGCCCCGTCGACAGTAGAAAAAAAGGATTTTTCCATCATTGACCCGAAAATCGGGTGAAAAAACAACTTAACCCGCTTCATAACGCTTGTCCACGGCTTTATCTGACCAGAACAGTCATACATTTCAACCAGCTATTAACATTCAATGACTTGCCGCTGCGACCATGAGACAAAAGGGAAGGATGTCGGGGAATGGCCAGTGGATCATTCCGCAGAGGAGAAAAACAGCCACAAAAAAGCCCACCGTTCAGCGGTGGGCTTGATGCCGGATGATGATTCAGTTGTCCTGATCCGGCTCTGCCAGCCAGATCTGCTGATCCGGATCTGTCTCTTCACTGACAGAAATGCTGACGCCCATATCGAGCAGTTCGTGCAGGGTTAGATTGTCAGCCAGGTTCATGACTTCGCCGTTTTCATTGGTAAAGCGCATTTGCTCCATCCTCTCCTTGGTGGGGTCGCCTTTCAGTCTAGTCAACAACGCTCACTTGCGATAACCAGCCAGCGGATAAACGCTCTCCCCCATCCAGCTCGCTCAGGCGATCACTCACCTCCTCCGGAAACAGGGTGCGAGCCCAGAGCCGACGAGACAAAGAGGCCACGCTCTCGTCAGCACCCGCAGCCAGCCAGCGGGCCAACTCCCCCGCCACATCGGGGTAACAGACCGCACCCGGCGAGGCGCTGTCGAGCCAGGTACGCACCAGATTGGCATCGAGCACATCCATCAGGGTCGCCAGCCCCATCATCTCCAGAGTCTTGCCATTGGACAGCTGCTCGAACTGGCCAACAAGGGGCTTGACCAGCAGCTTCTTGCCAAGGGTGAGCGCCTCGGAAGCGAGCTCGAAACCCGCGTTGGAGATGACGCCGCGACAACCGGCCAGCACGGCGATAAATCCTTGCCGCGACGGCGGTTCGAAGCGCAGGTTGCGCCACTGGCTCGGGGTGCGAATGGCGGGATGAAAGCAGACGAAGCGCTGCTGACCAAAGCGCGACAACAGGGCTGCGATCGCCTCGCTCTGCTCGAACGGCAGATAGACCAGGATCTCGCCGTTATCCGGCGCGGCGGCGATGGGGTCGATCACCGGTGGTAGCAAGGGGTGGCCGAAGTGAAACCAGTGCAGCCCGAGCGGCTGATCCACTGGGGCAAAGTGGCGCATCAGCTGACGGCTGATCCCATTCTCCCCCCAGCGCGGGATGGGCCAGTTGAAGCTGGCCTGATGGCTGACGGTGAGGCTTGGCTTGCCATAGCGGCGGGCGGCGTGGGCGGTCAGCGGCTCAAAGTCGCTCACCACCAGATCGTATTCGCTGCAGTCGAGAGACCGCAGATCCCGCCAGAAGGTGAGCGGCGAGGCGGCTTGCAGGGTGCGCCACGGAGAAACTCGCCCCTCGTGACTGACAAAAGTGAGGCCGGGAAAGGCGCGGTAGGCGCCAAACTCCTCCATGTCGAAGTAGCAGTCGGCGGAGCGGCCGCTAAAGAGATAATCCACCTCGACCCCTGCCGTGCGCAGCGCCCGCGCCAGGGTGCGACTGCGACTGATGTGGCCGTTGCCGGTGCCCTGCACCCCGAACAGTATCCTCATGAATGGCTCCAGCCGAGCGCCAGCACGGCGCAAGCGCCCCCCAGCAGAGCACCGGCTACCAGATCGCTCAGGTAGTGTACCCCGAGCAGCAACCGGGATGCCCCCACCAGTGCCGCCCAGCCAAACAGCAGGGGTGCCCAGAGCGGAAAACCGGTGGCCAGTATGGTGGCCATCAGAAAGGCTGCGGCGGTATGGCCGGAGGGAAGGCTGTAGCGATCGGAGGGGGTGATAAAGACCGGCAAACCGACTGGCCGTTGCCGTTTCAGGCTGTTTTTCAGCAGCAGATAGAGGGGCAGTTCGATGGCGAAGGCAAGCAGCGCCAGTCGAACCAGTTCACGCTCTGCCTCCCCCAGCCACCAGAGCAAGGCGGCCAGCACGGCGTAAAGCGGGCCATCACCGGTGCGGGAAATGAGACGACTCACCCTCGCCTGCTGCCGGTTGTAACCGTGAAGCAGGCAGACCCGGCACACCTGAAGGTCCCATTGCTGGATCTTGTTCATATCCCCTCCTTCCCTGAATTCTGCTTGCAGAGTAAGAAAGCGGGATGACGTTACGTTGAACAAGGGATAACAGATTTATGAAAAAAGGGCCGAATGGCCCTTTTTAATCTCGATGTTGCGGCAAAATCAGTGGCTGCCGCGCAGACCGGTCTCCATCAGACGGCAGTTGTGGTCCGCCAGACGAGCCATGAAGTGCTCATCCACTTTCAGGCCAAACACCTGCTCGTAGAGATCCTTCATCACGAATGGCTGCCACATCATGCTGAGGAAGGAGATCTTCAGCATGTCGGGATCCAGGTTGTCACCCAGCTCGCCGTTGGACTTCATGGTTTCCAGCAGGGCATCGAACTGCGGCAGCTGGCGTTCCAGCAGACGGTTCAGCACAAAATCCCGGCCCGGGCTCTTCTCGGTCGACAATGCGCTGGAGATGGCAGAGGTCAGCTCGCTGTTGGGCGCCATCACCTGATAGTAGGTGTTGAGCAGCTCGTTGAGGCTGTGATTGCTGTGTTCATCTTGCCAGGCATGGTCGAGGGGTTCGGCCACATCGCCCAATACCGCTTTGTAAAGACCCTCTTTACTGCCAAAGTAGTAGTGGATCATTGCCAGATTGGAGCCAGCAAGCTCCGCGATTTCGCGTGTAGTCACCTTGCTATAGGGAGTATTGAGAAAACGCTCACGGGCGGCAGCAAGCAACTTGTCACGAATGTCAGAACGTCCGACCGGACGACCAGGTCTACGTTTTTCCATTTAACACCTCAGATAATTCAGCCAATGCTGATAAGTCGATCTGGTTGTGCAGAGAATAGAGCACAGCAGGAATGACCAGATAATCGGTCATGGGCCGAATATGGGACAAGGAAATTTGCAATCCTTTACAATCCGATTAAATACGTCAGCAGATTGCCCCTGACCTTCCGTGTTGACACAGCATAAAAATCTCGATATTGGTAAAAGCGTTATCGACTGGAAGGAATAACAACGTCATGCGTATCGCCACCCCGCTACTACTAATCTCCCTAATCGCGTTAACTCGCGCGGGATCCTTGTAGCCGGGCTAAGGCATAGCCGGAATTTACAAAAACCCGTGCACCCTGCACGGGTTTTTTTATGCCGCCGCAGGATGCACGTCACCGAACTTAGGAAGAGGGAAGTCACATGTCAGATCGGGTCATCATATTCGATACTACCTTGCGTGATGGTGAGCAGGCCCTGGCGGCCAGTTTGACAGTCAAGGAGAAGCTGCAAATTGCCCAGGCGCTGGAGCGGCTCGGTGTCGACGTCATGGAGGTAGGCTTCCCGGTCTCCTCTCCCGGCGATTTTCACTCGGTGCAGACCATCGCCCGCCATATCAAGAACAGCCGGGTCTGTGCCTTGGCCCGCGCTCTGCCCAAGGATATCGATGCCGCCGGTGAGGCCTTGCGAGTTGCCGACGCCTTTCGCATCCACACCTTCATCTCCACCTCCTCCATCCATGTGGAGAGCAAGCTGAAAAAGAGCTTCGAGGATGTGCTGGAGATGGGCACCAGCGCCATCAAGCATGCGCTGCGCTACACCGACGATGTGGAGTTCTCCTGCGAGGATGCGGGCCGCACCCCCATCGATAACCTCTGCCGCATGGTGGAGGCCGCCATCAAGGCGGGCGCCCGCACCATCAATATCCCGGATACCGTCGGCTACACGGTACCGACCGAATTCTCCGGCATCATCCATACCCTGTTCAACCGGGTGCCAAACATCGACAAGGCCATCATCTCGGTCCACTGCCACGACGATCTGGGGCTCTCGGTAGCCAACTCCATCGGCGCAGTGCAGATGGGAGCTCGCCAGATCGAGTGCACCATCAACGGCATCGGCGAGCGGGCCGGCAACTGCTCGCTGGAAGAGGTGGCGATGATCCTCAAAACCCGCGCCGATCTGCTCGGGGTGCACACCAACATCCGTCACAACGAAATCCATCGCACCAGCACGCTGGTCAGCCAGCTCTGCAATATGCCGGTGCAGCCCAACAAGGCGATCGTCGGTGCCAACGCTTTCTCCCACAGCTCCGGCATCCATCAGGATGGCGTGCTCAAGGCGAAAAACACCTATGAAATCATCACCCCCGAGAGCATTGGCCTGACCCAGAACAACCTCAACATGACCTCCCGCTCCGGCCGCCACGTCATCAAGCACCGGATGGAGTCCATGGGCTACGCCGAGAGCAGCTACGACCTCGACCACCTCTACGGCAAATTCCTGACCCTGGCCGACAAGAAGGGTCAGGTGTTCGACTACGACCTCGAAGCGCTGGCCTTCTTCAGCCAGATCCACGAAGAGCCGGAGCACTTCAAACTGGAGTACCTCGGGGTGCAGAGCGGCAGCTCGGTACTGGCCACCGCCTCGGTCAAATTGAAGGTAGGACAGGATCTGATCTGCGAAGCGGCTACCGGCAACGGCCCGGTGGATGCGGTCTACCAGTGCATCAACCGCATCACCGGCTATGAGATCCGCATCGACAAATACGCCCTCAAGAGCAAGGGCGAAGGGGAAGATGCCCTCGGTCAGGTCGATATCGTCGCCGAGTACAAAGGGCGCAAATTCCACGGCATGGGACTGGCCACCGACATCATCGAATCCTCGGCCCACGCCCTGCTCCATGTGATCAACAGCATCTGGCGCGCCGATCAGGTCGCCGAACAGATGGAACGCAATAACAGCATCAAATCAGAAACCGTCTGAGCAGGACTCGCTGCCACACAGACGGCATGGAATGACAACATCAAGACGGGGAACGTCTGAACCGGCAACCGCGCGCAGCGTCGGGGAAACCGGACAGAGGGATCTCAAAGACAATATCAGGATGGAGAGTGTATGAGCAGTTATCGGATCGCAGTATTGCCGGGTGACGGCATTGGCCCGGAAGTGATGGCCGAAGCCGTCAAGGTGCTGGAGAAGGTGCAGGCCAGGTTCGGCCTCGCCTTCGAGTATGATAACCATGACGTGGGCGGCATCGCCATCGACAACCACGGTACCCCGCTGCCGCAAAGCACGATCAAAGGCTGCGAAGCGGCCGATGCCGTGCTGTTTGGCTCGGTGGGCGGCCCGAAATGGGAGCATCTGCCGCCCAACGATCAGCCTGAGCGTGGTGCCCTGCTGCCCCTGCGTGCCCACTTCAAACTGTTCTGCAACCTGCGCCCGGCCCGCATCTACACCGGTCTGGAACAGTTCTCCCCGCTGCGTGCCGACATCTCCGATCGCGGCTTCGACATCGCCTGCGTGCGTGAGCTGACCGGCGGCATCTACTTCGGCCAGCCCAAGGGGCGTGAGGGAGAGGGGGCGAACGAGAAGGCATTCGACACCGAGGTGTACCATCGCTTCGAGATTGAGCGCATCGCCAAGATTGCCTTTGAGTCGGCTCGCGTGCGCCGTGGCAAGGTCACCTCCATCGACAAGGCCAACGTACTCGCCTCCTCCATTCTGTGGCGTGAGGTGGTGACGCAAGTCGCCAAGTCCTATCCGGACGTAACCCTCAACCATATGTACATCGATAACGCCACCATGCAGCTCATCAAGGATCCGTCCCAGTTCGACGTGCTGCTCTGCTCCAACCTGTTTGGCGACATTCTCTCCGACGAGTGTGCCATGATCACTGGCTCCATGGGGCTGCTCCCCTCCGCTAGCCTCAACGAATCGGGTTTCGGACTGTTCGAACCGGCCGGTGGTTCGGCCCCGGATATCGCCGGCAAAGGAATTGCCAACCCCATCGCCCAGATCCTCTCCGCCGCCCTGATGCTGCGCTACAGCCTGGGCCAGGAAGCCGCAGCTCAAGCCATCGAGCAGGCCGTGGCCCAGACCCTGGCCGAGGGTTACTTCACCGCCGACCTGCATCAGGCCAGCGCCCGCCATCCGGTGCAGAGCACGTCCGAGATGGGTAGCCAGATCGCCGCCCGGATCTGAGCCGCATAACAGAGAACAAGGAAGAGAGAAGCAATGGCCAAGACCCTCTATCAGAAAGTATTCGACGCCCACGTGGTACGGGAAGTGGAAGGGGAGACCCCCCTCATCTACATCGACCGCCATCTGGTGCATGAAGTGACCAGCCCGCAGGCATTCGACGGCCTGCGCGCCATGAATCGCCAGCTGCGCCGCCCGGATCTGACCTGGGCCACCATGGATCACAACGTCTCCACCACCACCAAGGACATCGCCGCCTCCGGCGAGATGGCCCGCATCCAGATGGAGATGCTGGCGGACAACTGCAAGGAGTTCGGGGTTCGCCTCTACGATCTCAACCACAAATATCAGGGGATCGTCCATGTGATGGGCCCCGAGCTCGGCATCACCCTGCCCGGCACCACCATCGTCTGCGGCGACTCCCACACTGCCACCCACGGCGCCTTCGGCTCGCTGGCGTTCGGCATCGGCACTTCCGAAGTGGAACATGTGATGGCAACCCAGACCCTGAAACAGGGCCGCGCCAAGACCATGCGCATTTCGGTCAACGGCAAGCTGGCCGAGGGCATCAGTGCCAAGGACGTGGTGCTGGCCATTATTGGCAAGGTCGGCCATGCCGGCGGTACCGGCTATGTGGTGGAATTCGCCGGCGAGGCCATCGAAGGCCTCACCATGGAAGGGCGGATGACGGTGTGCAACATGGCCATCGAGCTGGGCGCCAAAGCGGGGATGATTGCCCCCGACCAGACCACCATCGACTACATCCGTGGCAAGGAGTTTGCCCCCAAGGGCGAGGTACTGGAGCAGGCCATCGCCTACTGGCAGAGCCTCAAGAGCGACGAAGGTGCCCGCTTCGATGCAGAGGTAGTGCTGGACGCTGCCGACATCGCTCCCCAGGTCACCTGGGGCACCAACCCGGGTCAGGTGATTGCCGTCAATGAACCGATTCCGGCGCCGGAATCCTTTAGCGATCTGATGGAGCAGCAGTCCGCCCGCAAGGCTCTGGCCTACATGGATTTGCAACCGGGCCAGAAGCTCTCCGACGTTGCCATCGACAAGGTGTTCATCGGCTCGTGCACCAACAGCCGCATCGAGGATCTGCGTGCCGCCGCCGCCATCGCCCGCGGTCGAAAGGTCGCCGCTGGCGTGCAGGCGCTGGTGGTGCCTGGCTCAGAGCAGGTGAAGGCGCAGGCCGAAGTCGAGGGTCTGGACAAGATCTTCATCGAGGCCGGTTTTGAGTGGCGCCTGCCCGGCTGCTCCATGTGTCTGGCGATGAACAACGACCGGCTGCAACCGGGGGAGCGCTGCGCCTCCACCAGCAACCGCAACTTCGAAGGGCGTCAGGGCCGCGCCGGCCGCACCCATCTGGTGAGCCCGGCCATGGCCGCCGCCGCCGCCGTCACCGGCCGCTTCGCCGACATTCGCGCACTGTAAGAGGACATTTCGATGACAGGATTCAAACAGCACAAAGGGATCGTCGTCCCCCTCGACAGCGCCAACGTCGACACCGACGCCATCATTCCCAAGCAGTTTTTGCAGAAGGTCAACCGCATCGGTTTCGGTAAGCATCTGTTCCATGACTGGCGCTTTCTGGACGATGCCGGCCAGCAGCCCAACCCCGAGTTTGTACTGAACCAGCCGCAATTCGCCGGTGCCAGCATTCTGCTGGCCCGCGAGAACTTCGGCTGCGGGTCTAGTCGCGAGCACGCCCCCTGGGCGCTGGCCGACTACGGCTTCAAGACCATCATAGCCCCGAGCTTTGCCGACATTTTCTACGGCAACGCCATCAACAATGGCATGGTACCGGTGCGTCTGAAGGAGGAGGAGATCGATGCCCTGTTCCAGCTGGTTGCCGCCCTGCCGGGCATCGAGATCGAGGTGGATCTGGAAGCCAATCAGGTGCGTGCAGGTAGCCTCTGCTTCGGTTTCGAGATCGACGAATTCCGCCGTTATTGCCTGCTCAACGGCTTGGATGCCATCGGCCTGACCCTGCAGCACGAGGCCGCCATCAGCGCCTTTGAGGCAAAGCAGCCGAGCTGGATTTAATCAGCCAGTTGCAAAAAACGAGTAGAATCAACAGGGAGCTTCGGCTCCCTGTTTTACTGTCCGCGACGCTTCCCACTTTGGACCACCGGAACTGGCCCGTGCCACAGGAAAGGATGATGAAGAGACCGACGGCAATTCCTCTGCTCTGTGCCCTGCTGCTTGCCCTGCCTGCGGGGGCCAGCCAAACCAGCTTCAACAACAGCCTCGGCCAGATCAGCGTCGGCTGGCAGGATAGCGAAGGCAAATCCCAACAGCTCACCTACCGGCTCGAACAGGGCAAGTTACCGCCTCTCATCGCCTATCGCCCGGCCAGAATGCAGGAGGAGGTATTGCAGGTATTGCTGCGGGAGGTGCGCCAGAACTACCCCGAGGTGCAGTTCACCCTCTCCCGCCCCTCGCTGGAGCTGCATCTGAAAAGCCGCAATCAGGACAAGGCACGCGAGGCGATGGCCTTTCTGCAGTCCAAGCGGAGCAAAGAGGAGCAGGCGTGGCTGACCAAACACTACTTCCAGTACTTCAACACCCCCGACGGGCAGCTGGCGGTGAAGCAAGATCATGTGCGCATCGCGCTGGAGAGTCGCAGCGGGCTGGCTCCGCTGGCGGATCAGCTCAAACAGCAGGGCAGTACCGAAACAGAAGCGCGCCAGAAAACCGTGGCCCATATGCTCACCTTTATCCAGAGCATCCCCTATCAGCAGCTCGACAGCCTGAATGGAAGACAGGGCAAGGGCTTCCTCCCGCCCCGTCAGGTGCTGGAGCAGAACCGGGGGGACTGCGACAGCAAGGTAACCCTGATGGCCGCCATGCTGGCCCAGCTCTTTCCCGAGCTGAAACAGGCCATGGTGTTCGTCCCCGGCCATGCCCTGCTGGCCGTTGACCTGCCCGCCAAGCCGGGGGATGCGACCCTCAACTGGCAGGGGCAGAACTACCTGCTGCTCGAACCTACCGGTCCCGCCACCTTGCCTGCGGGCCAAATAGCATCGACCAGCAAAACGCTGGTCGATAGCAAGCAGTTGAGTGTGCAGTCGGTTCAGGAGAAAGGCTAATCCCCTCCCTCTGCCGATGGGGAGAAAGGACTAACCCTGAGGCAGAAACTCTACCGCCAGCAGCAACCCGCTCTCCTCCTCCAGCACCCGGATAATACGGGCATGGGCTTCAAAGGGGGGCAACAGGTTGTTGTTGGTGGCAAGACTGATCCGGATGGGCTGATTGATGTCGAGCTGGTGTTCAGAGACCGCAATCCCCATGCCGTTGGCACTGAGATCCCGGCAGATCCCCTCCAGCACCAGCTGCTGCTGATAGACGGTGACCGGAGCATTGATGACCATGCGCGCAAAGGCACGCCTTTCCTTGGTATTGGTAAGCACGCGAACATCCTCTGTTGGGTGGGCGTCATCTCATGGGTATTGCACAATTGTGCTGGTCTACCCAAAAGAACGTTAATACAATGCGGTTCGTTTCTCAAACGGGGTGCGGTTTACCGCTGAGATTATACCCGTGTACCTGATCCAGATAATGCTGGCGGAGGAATTTGAGGCATGGCGCTCATTTTTTGCGCCCTCACCCGCTGGCACCTCGTTATTAACAAGTAATAGGGAGTGCCACCCATGAAGACCCTGCTGCTGGTCACCACCGGCCTGCTGTCGGCCAATGTGTTCGCCGCCGACACCCTCACCGTCTATACCTACAGCTCTTTCACTGCCGAGTGGGGTCCGGGGCCCAAGATCAAACAGGCCTTCGAGAAAGCGTGCGACTGCACCCTCAATCTGGTTCCCCTCGAAGATGGGGTCGCCATTCTCAACCGACTGCGGCTGGAGGGCAACCACAGCAAGGCCGATCTGGTGCTGGGGCTTGACGATGCCCTCATCAGCGAAGCCAAGCAGAGCGGTCTGTTCGCCCCCCATCCCGCCAAGCTCGACAGCATCAAGGTGCCGGGTGGCTGGCAGGATGACACCTTCGTCCCCTACGACTACGGCTACTTCGCCTTTGTCTATGACAAGGACAAACTCAAGCAGCCGCCCAAGAGCCTGAAAGAGCTGGTGGAGCGTCCCGACCTCAAAGTGATCTATCAGGATCCCCGCACCTCCACCCCGGGGCAGGGGCTGATGCTGTGGATGAAGTCTGTCTACGGCGACAAGGCGCCTGCCGCCTGGGCCGAGCTTGCCAAAAAGACGGTCACCGTCACCAAGGGGTGGTCAGAGGCTTATGGCATGTTCCTTGATGGTGAAGCGGACATGGTGCTCTCCTACACCACCTCTCCGGCCTATCACCTGATTGCCGAGAACAAGCCCCAGTATCAGGCCGCCGCCTTCGAAGAGGGTCACTACCGTCAGGTAGAAGTGGCCGCCAAGCTGAAGAGCGCCAAACAGGAGAAGCTGGCTGACCAGTTCCTGCAATTTATGGTGAGCCCCGCCTTCCAGCAGGAAATCCCGACCGGCAACTGGATGTATCCGGTTATCGACACGCCGCTGCCCAAGGGCTTCGAGCAGATGATCACCGTAGACAAGTCGCTCGCCTTCAGCAGCGATGAGGTGGCCGCCAATCGCAAAGGGTGGATCCGCGAGTGGCTGCAAGCCGTCACCCAGTGAGCCGTTATCTGAAACCACAGGTTCGTCCCCTCTGGTGGTTACCGGGCAGTGCAGCCACCCTGTTGATCCTGCTTTTATCCCTCGGGCCGCTCGCGGCCCTGTTGTGGCAGGCCGGTTCGCTGGCCCCCCGCACCCTGCTCGCAGATCCTTATCTGCGTCATGTGCTGGGCTTCAGTCTGGGACAGGCACTGCTCTCCACCCTGCTCAGTCTCGGGCTGGCCATTCCAGTGGCCCGCGCGCTAGCGCGGCGGCGCTTCCTTGGCCGAACCCTGCTGATCAAGCTGTTTGGTCTCTCGCTGGTACTGCCGGTCATCATCGCCATCTTCGGCATAGTAGCGGTACACGGCAAGCAGGGGTGGCTGCCGCAACTGTTGCGCTCACTGGGGCTGGATCCCGGCAACTATCTCTACGGCCTGTTCGGTATCCTGCTGGCCCACGTCTTCTTCAATATGCCGCTGGCGGCACGCCTGATGTTGCAGAGCATAGAGAGCATCCCCGAATCGAGCTGGCGCCTCGCCAGCCAGCTCGGCATGCGCTCATCCCACATCTTTCGGCTGCTGGAGTGGCCGCTTATTCGCGGCATATTGCCGGGGCTGGCCAGCCTCATCTTTATGCTCTGCTTCACCAGCTTCACCACAGTGCTGGCACTGGGAGGCGGGCCGAAAGCCACCACGCTGGAGGTGGCCGTCTATCAGGCGCTGCGCTTTGACTTCGATCTCGCCACCGCAGGCGGACTGGCGCTGGTGCAGCTCATCCTGACCGCCGCCCTGCTCGCCCTGCAGCACAAGCTGCAGAGTACCCCGGCCAGCAGGGTGGCCCCCCATCGTCCCTGCCTGCGGCCGGACCGTCATCAGCCGGGCACGGCCGTGGTGGATCTGCTCTCGCTCGGTATCGGGCTCGTCATCTTTCTGCCACCGCTGCTGGCCATCGTGGTGGCAGGCCTTCAACCCGACCTGCTGACAGCGCTCACCTCCACCAAACTGTGGCAGGCGAGCGGTCAATCGCTGCTGATTGCGTTGGCAGCCGGTGCATTGGCCACCTTGCTCGGCGGTGCACTGCTGCTGACCAGCCGCCATCTACGGATACGGGCTCGCAAGCGGCGGGCTGCCGCCCTGTGGGAGGCCAGCGGCTCGGTGATCCTGATGATCCCGGCAGTGGTGCTCTCTACCGGTCTCTTTATCCTGTTTATGCCGTTCGCCGATGTGTTCGCCCTCGGCCCCTGGCTGGTGGTGCTGGTCAACGCCCTGATGGCGCTACCCTACGTGCTGCGCACCCTCTCCGCCCCCATGCAGCTGGTGGTGCGCCAATACGACCGGCTGGCGGATAGCCTGGGGGTACGCGGCCTGCATCGCCTGCGACTGGTGGAGTGGCCGCTGCTGCGCCGCCCGCTAGCACTAGCGATGGCACTGTCGATGATCCTCTCGCTGGGGGATCTCGGCGCCATCGCCATGTTTGGCAGTCAGGAGCTCACCACCCTGCCCTGGCTGCTCTACCAACAGCTTGGCAGCTATCGATTGACCGAGGCAGCCGCCACCGCTCTGCTGCTGCTGACGCTCTGTTTCTCCCTGTTCTGGCTGGTGGAGCGGGGTCTTGGAGGAAAACATGCTGAACATTGATATGCTTGCGACCAGCTACCCCGACTGGCGCGTCAGCTTCAGCGCGACCCTGCCCAAGGGAGAGATCACCGCACTGATCGGCCCAAGCGGCGCAGGTAAATCAACCCTGCTCGGGATGATCGCCGGATTCGTGCCGGTGGAGTCGGGCCGCCTCAGCTTCGATGGCGAAGATCTGCTGCCACTGGGCCCGGCCGAGCGACCAGTCACCACCCTGTTTCAGGATCACAACCTGTTCCTCCATCTGTCGGTGTTCGACAATATCGCCATCGGCTTGCACCCGGGTCTGCGCCTGCGTGCCGCCCAGCGGGCACAGGTGCTCGATGCAGCCGCACGGGTTGGTCTTGGCGAGATGTTAAACCGCCAGCCTGAACAGCTCTCCGGCGGCCAGCAGCAGCGGGTCGGGCTGGCTCGCGCGCTGGTGCGCGGCAAACCGCTGCTGCTGCTGGATGAGCCCTTCTCTGCCCTCGATCCCGCCCTGCGCCGGGAGATGCTGGCCGAAGTGGCGCGCCTCGCCTGCGAACAGGGCATTACCGTACTGATGGTGTCCCACAATCCGGAAGATGCCCAGCTTATCGCCGATCAGGTGCTGTTTGTCGACGAGGGGCGCATCGCCCTGCAAGGCAAGCCGGATATTCTGCAAAACAGCGACCACCCGGGGCTGCTGCGCTATCTTGGCCAATAACCCTTGGGAATAAAGACTGCGCCATGATCAAAAAGGGAAGCCAAGTGGCTTCCCTTTTTCATATGAAGATAGTCAGCTAAATCAGAGATTTTCCTCGGCGAACGAAGCCAGTCGGCTGCGCACGACGCCATTGAGGAAGATGTTGGCACTGCCGTCAAAATCCTTGAAACGCTCGACGATGTAGGTGAGACCCGAGGTCACCGGGCTAAGGTAGTTGGAGTCGATCTGGGCCAGGTTACCAGAGCAGACGATCTTGGTGCCTTCGCCGCAACGGGTGATGATGGTCTTGATCTGGGAAGCGGTCAGGTTCTGGCACTCATCCAGCAGCACGAAGGTGTTCTGGATGCTGCGCCCGCGCATGAAGTTGACCGATTTGAACTGGATATTGGCCTTCTCCATGATGTAGCTGAGCGAGCCGCTCATGTTCTCGTCCTGCTTGTGCAGCACCTCCAGGGTGTCGGTCACCGCCGCCAACCAGGGCATCATCTTCTCCTCTTCGGTGCCGGGCAGAAAGCCGATGCTTTCAGCAATTTCCGGGGTATTCCGGGTGACGATCACCTTCTCGTAAATGCCCTTCTCAATCACCAGCTCCAGCGCAGCAGCCATTGCCAGCAAGGTCTTGCCGCAACCGGCCGGGCCGGTCAGGATCACCAGATCGATGTGCGGATCGAGCAGTGCATCCAGCGCCATCCCCTGATAGACATTCTTGGGGTGTACACCCCACGCCTTGCGAGACATCAGTCGCTCGCGGCCCAGATCCTTGATGCGGATCTTGCTGCCATCGTGGCTGAGCACCCGGGCGGCGAAGAAATTCTCTTCATCCACCAGATACTGGTTTACGTGAACCCCTTCCAGCAGATTGGCATCGATCACATGGATGGTGTCGCGACCATGGGTCTCGCTCTCGCACTCGCCAACCCGCTCCCAGAAGCTGCCGGGCACCACCTGAAAGCCTTTGGCCAGCAGGCGGATATCATCGATCAGCTGGTCACTACGGTAATCTTCAACGTGAGCAAGTCCGGCTCCCTTGGCCTTGAGGCGCATGTTGATGTCTTTGGTGACCAGCACCACCTGGCGCTTCAACTCATGCTTTTGCAGATAGAGGGCCGCGTTGATGATACGGTTGTCGGCCTCCTTGTCGGTAAAGACCTCGGCATCCTGCGGCAGATGGTGATCGCTGAAGATGCAGATATTGCCGCTCGCTTCGCCAGCCAGCGGCACGCCCTGGGTGATCTGATCCGGGGTTGCATCGCGGAACACATCTTCCAGCGCACGAATGGCCACCCGCGCGTCGCGGCTGACATCCTTGTTGCGATCCTTGATGTTATCGAGCTCTTCCAGCACAGTCATGGGGATGAGCACGTCGTGCTCTTTGAAGGAGTAGATAGCGAGGGGTTCGTGAAGCAGAACGTTGGTATCCAGGATAAACAGCTTTCGGTCCGTATTGTCCATAAGCATCCTCCTTGGCACTGAAGGGCCACGTGTGTGAATCTCAGATGTCATTGAAACCACACGGCCGTGACAGTTTTATTACCCTCAACGCTACGCCCGATTTTACTATCGCGCAACAAATCACTTGGCCGCCTGATGTGATTGCGCATAAAAACAGCAATACAAAGACCGGCACTGTGGCCGGTCTCTTTTCTATCGTTCAACTACTTGGGCATGTTTGTCAGCCGCACTTGGAGTCGCCACAGTTGAGGCAAGTCATGCAGCCATCCTTCAGCACCTGCGCCTTGGTGTGGCACTTGTAGCAGAGCGCGGCATTGGCCGGGAAACCACTGCCACTCTGTTGCTCTTCAGCCTCCTGAGCCGCCTTCAACTCGGCCTGTTTCTCAGCCAGAAACGCCTGCTGATGCTCGTCCAGCCCGGTTGCCTTGAGCATGCCGATCTCGGTGAGATGGCTCTCGATCACGTTGCCAATTTCGGCGATCAGCGATGGCACATACTTGCCCTTGTTCCAGTAGCCGCCCTTGGGATCAAACACCGAGCGCAGCTCCTCCACTAGGAAGGTGACATCCCCACCCTTGCGGAATACCGCCGAGATGATGCGGGTCAGCGCCACGATCCACTGATAGTGCTCCAGGCTCTTGGAGTTGATGAAAATCTCGAACGGACGGCGAGTTTCGTGAACCGTGCCCTCGTTGAGAATGATGTCGTTGATGGTGATGAACAGCGAGTGCTCGGAGACATGCTCCGGCGTCTTCAACTTGTAGGTGGTGCCCATCAGCCGCTCCGGGCGCAGCACGGTTTCGTGCATATGCACTACGTCATCCTGCACAGAGAGATCTTCTTGCGGCTCATCCTTGGTACGCACCTTGTAGGCGACGATTTTCTTGTCGATCTTCTTGACCATAATGTCGTTCTCAGAATTTACCGTAATAGCCTTCTTTCAAGGCGTCGTAGAGGTTGGCGGCCGTATGCAGCTCGCCATCGTATTCGATCTCTTCGTTCCCCTTGACGGAGATGATGGAGCCATCCTCTAGGGTGAAATCGTACAGGGTGTTCTCCAGATCCTTCTCCTTCACCAGCACGCCCTGGAAGGCCTCCGGATTGAAGCGGAAGGTGGTGCAGCCCTTGAGGCCAGAGTCCGAGGCATACATGTAGATGTCCTTGAACTGCTCGAACGGGAAATCGGTTGGCACGTTGGCAGTCTTGGAGATGGAGGAGTCAATCCAGCGCTGGGCCGCCGCCTGAATGTCCACATGCTGCGCCGGGCTGATGTCATCGGCAGTAATGAAATAGTCCGGCAGACTGCTCGCCTCATCATCGGCATAGGGCATGGCGGCCGGATTCACCAGCTCACGATAGGCCAGCAGCTCGAAGGAGTAGACATCCACGCTCTCTTTGCTCTTCTTGCCCGGCTTGATAACGTTGCGGCTGTAGTGGTGAGCAAAGCTCGGCTCGATGCCGTTGCTGGCGTTGTTGGCCAGTGACAGCGAGATGGTGCCGGTCGGTGCAATACTGCTGTGGTGAGTGAAACGCCCACCCACTTCGGCCAGCTCGGCGACCAGCGCAGGATCCACTTCGGCAACCTGCTGCATATAGCGGCTATAGCGCGCATGCAGCACCTTGCCCTTCACCTTGTCACCCACCTTGATGCCATCAGCCGCCATTTCCGGGCGCAGACGCAGCATCTTGCCGGTCACTTCGAACTCCTGCTCCATGATGGGGGCAGGGCCCTTCTCCCTGGCAAGACGCAGGGACTCCTGCCAGCCGGTCATCGCCAGCTCCTGGGATACCTGCTCGGTAAAGGCTACGGATGCCGCAGATCCGTACTTGATCTGCAGCATGGTGAGGGTCGAACCAAGACCCAGGAAACCCATGCCATGCCGGCGCTTGGCTGTGATCTCCTCGCGCTGTTTGGCCAGTGGCAGTTGGTTGATCTCCACCACGTTGTCGAGCATGCGAGTAAAGATGGCCACCACCTTGCGAAACGCCTGCCAATCGAATGCCGCGTTTTCAGTAAAAGGGTCGCGCACAAACTTGGTCAGATTGACCGAGCCCAGCAGACAGGCACCGTAGGGCGGCAACGGCTGCTCACCACAGGGGTTGGTCGCGCGGATCTCTTCACAGAACCAGTTGTTGTTCATCTGGTTGACCTTGTCGATCAGGATGAAGCCGGGCTCTGCATAGTCATAGGTGGAGGTCATGATGACATTCCACAGCTTGCGTGCCGGCAGGGTCTTGTAGACCTTGCAGGCGACCTGCCCCAACTCGTTGAATACAACCCCTTCCTTGTTGGGCCAGTCGGCCCATAGCACCTGAGCGGGATCGTCCAGCGCAATGCCATCCTGCTCCACCTCTTTGGCGGTGTAGGGGAAGATCAGCGACCAGGGGGCATCCTCTTTCACCGCCTTGACGAAATCTTCGGTGATGAGCAGAGAGAGGTTGAACTGACGCAGGCGGCCATCTTCACGCTTGGCCTGAATAAACTCGATCACATCGGGATGGCGGATATCCATGGTGCCCATCTGGGCGCCGCGACGGCCACCGGCTGACGAGACGGTGAAACACATCTTGTCATAGATATCCATAAAGGAGAGCGGGCCGGAAGTGTAGGCACCGGCACCGGAGACAAAGGCACCGCGCGGGCGCAGGGTCGAGAAGTCATAGCCGATACCACAACCGGCTTTCAGGGTCAGACCGGCCTCGTGCACCTTGCCGAGGATATCGTCCATCGAATCTTCGATGGTGCCGGAAACAGTACAGTTGATGGTTGAAGTGGCAGGCTTGTGCTCAAACGCCCCGGCGTTGGAGGTGATGCGGCCCGCCGGAATGGCCCCATTGCGCAGCGCCCACAGGAACGGCTCATACCAGGCCTCCGGTTCCAGCTCCTGCTCTGCCAACGCACGGGCAACCCGCTGGTAAGTCTCATCGATAGAGCTGTCGATGGGAGTGCCATCCTTGCTCTTGAGGCGATACTTGCTATCCCAGATCTCGAGGGACGTTTCCTGCATGGGGATAAGGCGGGAGCCAAGCTCACTCTCCAGCACCGGGTTCGATTTAGCCATTTTCAATCAACCTTATGTGAATGCATCGACATCATGACAACAGCACAAAACACAACAAATAGTGCCATCTAAAATTAATGACACAACATATAGTACACCTGATGCCATGAAGGCGCCGATTCTAACCTAAAAAAATGCCCCGGCCAGCAGATTTCTGGGCCAGGGCACTTAACTGATTAATTTACTGAGAGATTTAACACTCAGAGATAGATCAGGGCTTCTTGACGTATACCGTCGGTGTTTCACCCGCCATATTCAGATAGAACTCGTAGACGCCATCGGCATCCGGTGAGAACTTCATGTCCTCATACTTGGAACAGGGGTTGACCGGCACAGCCTCACCACCCAGTACGGCAACACCATCACTCGGGCTCTTGTAGCCAAAGTTGGTGCCACAGCTCCAGCCTGAATCAGCAAACTTGAACTTGTAGGGGGCCCACTCTTTCTTGAGGGTGCCTTTAGCCATATAGAGCTTGTCGGCTACCTTGACTACCTTGCTTTCATCAGTCGCCATCCAGTCGTTCATCTCCCCGCGCAGGTAGATGGACTTGCCACCGAAGTCGCTGTTGTCTGCCCCCGCCTGCTCTGCACCACCATTGGATGCGCAACCGCCTAATACCAGGGTTCCCGCCGCCAGCATCATCGTTACTGTTCTCTTGAACATGAGTCTATTCCTTAAATTATTGTGATTCCTTGGTCCATCAATATGGACTGAAGAATTAAACCAGAGGAGGCATCACAAGAAAGGTAGAGGCATCACATTCTGTGTTTTTTATATCCAACCCATTGAACCAGCGAGCAAATATTGAACACGAAAGGAGATCCCTTTGGGGCTTCGCAGGGGGATTCAATGAATGACAAGAAGGGAAAAGCTTAATAAGCTGGCGACTTGCTGAATAGCAGGTAATAAAAAACCCCGCTCATAGAGCGGGGTTTCTTGTATTGGGTGCCTGGCAGTGTCCTACTCTCGCATGGCGAATGC
>NZ_JAAKPE010000015.1:0-127660 GCF_049171775.1 Aeromonas sp. 603404 | reverse complement strand
ATTGAAAATCAAAAATTGTTTTTGATGTTCGATGCTGTGAGTGCCCACACAGATTGCTTGATTCAAATTGTTAAAGAGCGACGCAACAGTGTGTTGCTGCGGGAGTGGAATTCTACTCAACCGCCTTCTCGAGTCAAGCCTTATTTTCAAAGGCTTTTCGAGGTTACCGACGAGGTTGTTTGCGTTGCCGCTTGCCCTGTCGATGGAGGCGCATTATAGGGAACAGATTCTTTCTGGCAAGGCTAAACTGCATGTTTTTTTGATAAAACCGCACAACCGTTCAAACAACAAACAAAAAGCATAAAACTTGAACTGAATCACACATTCTTGAGGCAGATGACCGTCAAGTACCCCTCCCCTTCAACTCATATAAGCCATTTCGGATTGTTGACGTGCTAGCCAAAGCTCCTCCATCTCCAACAAGGTCTGATAGATTTTCTCCGCCTGCTCCGGTCGGCTGAACAGATAGCCCTGTCCATACAAGTGGATATCGGTCAGGGATCGCAGCACATCCAACTGGGCCTGTGTCTCAATCCCTTCACACACCAGACTCTTGCCCAGCATCGACCCCATCCTGCAAATATTGGCGACCAGTTCGGATGCCTCCATTGAGGTGTCAATGCCCTGTATAAAGGAGCGGTCGATCTTCACCTTGCTGACCGGTAACTTTTGCAGATAACTCAAAGATGAATAACCAGTCCCAAAATCGTCTAATGCCAGCAGTACCCCCTGCTGATTGAGATCCTGCATCAGTTGCAGCGAATTCTTCACTTCGCGCATGGTGGTATCTTCAGTGACCTCCAAAACCAGACTGCTGGCTGGCAGGTGGTTCTCCATCAATGCCTTGGCCACCAGTTTGAGCAAATTGCGCTGGTACATGCCCGGCGAGATATTCACGCACATCTGCAGGTCGACCATACCCAACTGATGCCACTGATAAAGCTGCTCGCAAGCGGTGTTCAACACCCAGCCGCCCAGACGCTCGGCAAGCTGGAACTCCTCAGCCACCATGATCACTTCGTTTGGCGGAATAAAGCCCAGCTCCGGATGCCGCCAGCGCAGCAGTGCTTCGACAGCTTCACAACGGCCACTCTCGAGATTGACGATGGGTTGGTAATAGAGTTCCAACGCATTGTGTTCCAGCGCCATGATCATGTCCGAGGCCAAATGCTTGCGCCGCGCCGTCTCGTTGAGCAAGGAGTTATCGTAAATCACATAGGGGACATGGGTCTTGCGGCTATGGAACAGAGCCTGTTCCGCACGACTCAATAACTCCTGTGTTTTATCGCTGTCCATCGGATAGAAGGCAATCCCGATCCCCACCTCGAGCCGGAAGGGATAGTTATCATAGACGATATCTTGCTTCAGAACGTGCAGCAGTCGCGCTACCAGCTCCCTGACCTGACGCAGATCGCTGCTACCACGCTGGATAATGGCAAATTGATCGCCACCCAACCGACCACTCCACTCCCCTTCTTCACAGAGCAATCTGATCCGTCTGGCCAATTCACTGAGCAAAAAATCGCCCGCATCATAACCAAACTTGCTGTTGATATCTCTGAAGTCGTTGATATCGACCAATACCAATCCGAAAGGTACCTCCTGAGTGGCACAGAGCTCCATCCGTTCCAGCAATGCCACCCGATTGGAGAGACCCGTCAACGGGTCACGCCTTGCTGCCCTAAAGTGACGTCGAGCTTCATATACAAGAAGCAAGCTAAGGAGTAAAACCGAGATAACCAACCCCGACACCATCAACAGCAGAGCATTACGCAATTGACCAAAATGGCGATCATTCTCTGAGTAGATGTTGATGTTCTTCTGCATAACGGAAGCTAGTGCATAGGATAAAGGCTCCTGCAAGGGGGCTAGGCGCATCATTATTTGCTGGTAGACAGAGTCTCCGCTCTGCAGCTTGGTAATGACAGGCTCTATATCGCGAATGTTGTTTTCAATCAGTTGCACCAAGCGCAAGGTTTTCTGCTTATCCTGCATGCTTTTACGCAACTGACCGCTCAACAGGATGGGGGTTCTGCTCCAAAGAATGTCATAGCGCAACATCAGGTCATTGTGCTCTATTCCACCATAATGGTAGACCTCTACAGCACTGAGGAAACGCCCCAACTCGAGCTGCAGCTGCATCAGCGCCCAGGAGACATCATAGGTATATTTCTCCATCGCTCTGGTCGCATTCTGGAGCTGAACCAGACAATAAAGGGTGCTCCCGGTAAACGACAGAATGGATACATACAGAATGACGAGCAGTGGCCACGCCCTGGTCTTTCCTTTCACCCCGTGCTCCCGTGACTCTTTTATCAGTGTTGAATATCTATCAGGTCCAGCTGCCAAATCATCATGTCGGTATATTCAGAGCGCTTCAGCTCCGGATATTGATCAAGCGGCAACATAAACCAGAGCGGCCCCTTGTCACGGACCCTCATGGCTACCCCGTCATCTTCCCAAGCAAGAATAGGGTTATACTTGGCAACTTTGTCCCAATTGATGCGGATCTGAAAACTGTTCAATGCTGTCAGGGTTATGCTCTTGCCATTAGCCCCCACTGCGGCCAGCACGTCCGCCACCTTGGGCCCTCTGTACTTGTGAGGTTTATCAACCCAAGGGTTGCTGGTGACTATCTCATATTGCGGCAACGCCTGCAGCGTGGCCAAGTCAAAAAGCACTTTGCCGTCCACCTCATCTGGGGATCTGATATTGCCGCTTACTTTCAAGATCACAGGCCCCTTGAGGGCCTCGGCAGCCACAAGCGGCATGGCAATCAATGCAAACAGCAGAGTTATCCATCCAAGCACCTTCATCTTTCCCCCTTACACTTTTCTGCTATCAACAGACTCAGTTTAGCCAGATATAAAAAAACGGCTCGCCTTGAGCGAGCCGTTTGTCAAACAAAGCAAGGGGGGATGATTACATCATGCCCATGCCACCCATGCCGCCCATGTCAGGCATTGCAGGGGTATCTTTCTTCGGCAGTTCGGTGACCATGCACTCGGTGGTGATCATCAGACCGGCGATGGAAGAGGCAAACTGCAGGGCTGAACGGGTTACCTTGGTCGGATCCAGGATACCCATGGCCAGCATGTCACCATACTGTTCGCTGTAAGCGTTGTAACCGAAGTTGCCTTCGCCGTTCTTCACTGCATTGGCAATGACGGAGGCTTCTTCACCGGCGTTGATGACGATTTGACGCAGCGGGGCTTCCATGGCGCGCAGGGCAACCTTGATACCGACGTTCTGGTCTTCGTTGTCACCACGCAGACCAGCCAGTTTGGCTGCAACGCGAACCAACGCAACACCACCACCGGCAACCACACCTTCTTCAACCGCGGCGCGGGTAGCGTGCAGGGCATCTTCAACGCGGGCTTTCTTCTCTTTCATCTCGACTTCGGTGGCTGCGCCAACCTTGATCACGGCAACACCGCCAGCCAGCTTGGCTACGCGCTCTTGCAGCTTCTCACGATCGTAGTCGGAAGAAGTCTCTTCGATCTGCTGACGGATCTGGGCAACACGACCTTCGATCACACCGGCATCACCCACGCCATCGATGATGGTGGTGTTCTCTTTGGTGATGACGATGCGCTTGGCACGACCCAGATCTTCCAGAGTCGCTTTTTCCAGCTCCATGCCAACTTCTTCAGAGATGACGGTACCGCCAGTCAGTACGGCGATATCCTGCAGCATGGCCTTGCGACGGTCACCGAAGCCAGGCGCCTTGACGGCAGCCACTTTCACGATACCGCGCATGGTGTTGACCACCAGAGTCGCCAGGGCTTCGCCTTCCACGTCTTCAGCAACAATCAGCAGCGGCTTGCCAGCTTTGGCAACGCCTTCCAGCACCGGCAGCATTTCGCGGATGTTGGAGACTTTCTTGTCAACCAGCAGGATGAACGGGTCGTCCAGTTCAACGGAACCGGTCTCTTGTTTGTTGATGAAGTAGGGGGACAGGTAGCCGCGGTCGAACTGCATACCTTCAACAACTGCCAGCTCATCTTCCAGACCCTGACCATCTTCAACGGTGATGACGCCATCGCGACCCACTTTGTCCATGGCTTCAGCAATCAGCTTGCCCACTTTCTCGTCGGAGTTGGCGGAGATGGTGCCCACCTGAGCGATGGCATTGCTGTCAGCACACGGCTGGGACAGCGCCTGCAGCTCGGCAACCGCAGCCACAACGGCCTTGTCGATACCGCGCTTCAGATCCATCGGGTTCATACCGGCGGCAACGGCTTTCAGACCTTCGTTGACGATAGCCTGAGCCAGAACGGTTGCAGTAGTGGTACCGTCACCGGCGGCATCGTTCGCCTTGGAAGCCACTTCCTTGACCATCTGGGCGCCCATGTTCTGGAACTTGTCTTCCAGCTCAATTTCGCGCGCAACAGAAACACCATCTTTAGTGATGGTCGGGGCGCCGAAGGACTTGTCCAGCACCACGTTGCGGCCTTTCGGGCCCAGAGTCACCTTGACGGCATCAGCCAGGATGTTGACACCTTCCAGCATCTTGATGCGAGCTTCGTTACCAAACTTGACGTCTTTAGCAGCCATTTTCTTCAATCCTTTCTATCAATTCGGGGAAAATCGGGGATAGATTACTCTTCGACAATCGCCAGGATGTCAGTCTCGGACAGGATCAGGACGTCCTGACCATCCAGCTTCTCGGTCTTCACGCCGTAGCCTTCGTTGAAGATCACCTTGTCACCAACCTTCACGGCCAGCGCTTTCACATCGCCATTATCCAGGATGCGACCAGTCCCCACGGCAAGCACTTCACCACGGGTGGACTTCTGGGCCGCAGTACCAGTCAAGACGATACCGCCGGCAGATTTGGCTTCAGCTTCGATGCGCTTGATGATGACGCGGTCGTGCAGTGGACGAATTTTCATCGATAACTCTCCCAAAATGAGTCTCATTGTTGCTTTGAGGAATGGCCGTTCCAGGCCAAATTAGATATGTCCCTGATGTGGGGCAGAGTTGCTAACCCTTCAAGGGCAAATACAAAAAAAATTTTTTCACGTACTATAAACATCTTCGATGGTTCAGCCATGTCCACACCCTGGAGCAAGGTCGGTTCAAGCCGCCCGTTTTCCATGCCAGAACCTTCAAAGCCAGCTGTAGAGACGAGCCCTTGACCCGCACCAACCCCATGTTGACAGCCCCTATTCCGGTCGTACTGCGCCAGATGACGGGCCCCATGATCTTCGGCATCATCGCCATTCTGGCCTTCAATCTGGTCGATACCTTTTTTATCGGTATGCTGGGCACCGAAGCTCTGGCAGCCATCAGTTTTACCTTTCCTGTCACTTTTGTGGTTACCTCGCTGGCGATGGGATTGGGCGCCGGATTGTCAGCGGTGATCGGTCATACTCTGGGGCAGGGCAAACACGATGAGGCGGCCCATCTCGCCACCGACAGCCTGTTTCTGGCGGTGATCATGGTGGCCCTGCTATCCGCGGGGGGGGCTCTCACCATCAAGCCTCTGTTTACTCTGTTGGGGGCCAGTGCCGAGCTTATCTCTCTCATCCATGACTACATGCTGATCTGGTATCTCACCGTCCCCATGCTGGTGCTGCCCATGGTGGGCAATGCCGCTATCCGGGCGACCGGCGATACCAAAACCCCCAGCCTGGTGATGGCCATAGCCGGGCTGGTCAACGGGGTACTGGATCCTCTGTTGATCTTCGGTATCGGCCCCTTTCCCGAATGGGGGATCCGCGGGGCAGCCATCGCCACCTCTATCTCCTGGTTGATGGCGATGCTGGTCAGCCTCTATATCCTGCGTCATCGGGAGGGCTTGCTGCTGTGGCGCCTCTCGCCTCGAGCTCGGTTGCTGACCCACTGGCGGGCGCTGCTCCATGTCGCCGTCCCCGCCTCTTTTACCAATATGCTCAACCCCCTGGCCAATGCAGTGCTGATGACGATCTTTGCAGGACTGGGTACCGAGGTGGTGGCCGCTTACGGCGCCGCATCGCGCGTCGAGGCGCTGCTGCTGATTGTGATGATGGCCCTCGCCTCCGTACTGGCCCCCTTCATCTCGCAAAACTGTGGCGCCGGCAATCCGGCCCGCGCCAAAGCTGCACTGCAGAGCTGCATGAGTTTTGCGTTGCTTTTCCAGCTCGCCATCTATGGCCTGACCTGGCTACTGGCGCCACTCATCGCTAACCTGTTCAGCGATCATCCACAGGTCATCCGCCTGATTATTCTCTATCTGCATCTAGTGCCGATCGGTTACGGATTTCAGGGCATGGTGATGCTGCTGGCCTCGGCACTCAATGGCGTGCGGGCATCCAGTATTTCGTTCTTGTTCAACGGATTGCGACTGTTTGGTTTTCTGTTGCCAGGAGCCTGGCTGGGGGCAAAGCTGGGGGGAGAACAGGGGATATATCTGGGGATCTTGCTGGCCAATCTGGCGGCGGGCACCCTCGCATGGTGGTATGCCCGACACCGCTTCGAGGCGTTGTGCCATCAGGGTAAACCCTGATTCAGTCACTCACCTCGGGTTTTCGTTTCGTCGATTACTCTTTACGCTCACTCTTTGCGCTCAAATTCGCCTTCGATGGTGGTGCCGCCCTGCTTGGCGTTCCCCAGATGATCATCGGACGGTGCGTTGCCAAACGGCGATTGAGTACGCTGGAAGCCACCCATCTGCATCCGGAACTGGCTGCTGCCGATCAGCTTGTCAGCCAGTTTGTTGCGCAGCCAGGGTTGCAGCAACAGCACACCGAAAATGTCGGTCACGAAACCCGGGATAATCAGCAGCAAGCCGGCCAACGCCAGCATCATGCCTCCCATCACCTCGCGGCCCGGCATCTCGCCCATCTGCATCTTTTGCTGGGCGCTGAACAGGGTCTTGATCCCTTCACTGCGCACCAGCGAGGAGCCCAATACAGCAGTCAGAATGAGCAAGCCGACAGTCGGCAGCGCCCCGATTACCGAGCCGACCTCGATCATCACGGTGAGCTCCAGCACAACCAGACCCACCAACAACAAAAACAACTTGCCCATATCCACTCCAGCACCGGTAAATTGAGAAAAAGTGGCGCCCATCCAACGATGGCCGGAGGCGATTTTGCCGCCCCGTCATCACCACTTTCTGCCCTGAATAAATGGGGGCAGCCCCCCTCTTTTCAAGTTGGTCAACTGACTCCTACGTCATCAGCAATCTAAAAAATCAGCAAAAAGTCACAAAAACTTATAAAAATCATCATGATAAAAACTTCATAACATATGTGTACTTTCCTCAAAGTAATTTGAAAATGTCGCAAATTTAGTGATCCACCTCTAATAACCGATACCTCAATTGGAGTAGTATATTGATTAGTTTTTCGGGAGGTCACTCTCCCTACCGCCCCACTCGATGTGTGGTGCTTCAGGATGAGCTGTGCGCAAGGAACTCGCGACCACTCGGTGAGGATTTTTCCATTTATCTGATTTCTGAGGCATTACAATGAGCGACATCAAGAACGTCCGCATTGAAGAAGACCTGCTGGGCACCAAAGAAGTTTCCAATGATCTCTACTACGGTGTGCACACCCTGCGCGCTGTCGAGAACTTCAAGATCAGCTCTCAGAAGATTTCTGACGTTCCGGAATTTGTCCGCGGTATGGTGCTGACCAAGAAAGCTGCTGCACTGGCAAACGGCGAGCTCGGTACCATCCGTCCTGAAATTGCTGACAAGATCGTAGAAGCCTGCGACCTGATGCTGAACACAGGCAAATGCTTCGACCAGTTCCCGGTCGACGTTTACCAGGGAGGTGCCGGCACCTCCGTCAACATGAACACTAACGAAGTACTGGCCAACATCGCACTGGAAATCATGGGTCTGGAGAAAGGCCGTTACGACGTCATCAACCCGAACGACCACGTCAACAAGTGCCAGTCCACCAACGATGCTTACCCGACCGGTTTCCGCGTTGCTGTGGTCAACAGCACTGACGTGACTCTGCATGCTCTGGAAGCACTGATCGCCGCTTTTGATGCCAAAGCAGAAGAATTCAAGAAGATCCTGAAGATGGGCCGTACCCAACTGCAAGATGCGGTTCCGATGACCCTGGGTCAGGAGTTCCACGCATTCGCCGTGACCCTGCGTGAAGAGATCAAGTCCATCAAGCGTTGCCAGGAGCTGCTGCTGGAAGTGAACCTGGGCGCGACCGCCATCGGTACCGGTCTGAACACTCCGCCCGAGTACTCTGCACTGGCCATCAAGCGTCTGGCCGAGATCACCGGTCGTGCCTATGTACCGGCAGAAGATCTGATCGAAGCGACCTCCGACTGTGGCGCCTACGTCATGCTGCACGGCGCCATCAAGCGTCTGGCCATGAAGCTGTCCAAGATCTGTAATGACCTGCGTCTGCTCTCCTCCGGCCCGCGCACTGCACTGAAAGAGATCAACCTGCCGGAAATGCAGGCGGGCTCCTCCATCATGCCGGCCAAGGTCAACCCGGTTATCCCGGAAGTGGTCAACCAATCCTGCTTCAAGGTATTCGGTAACGACATCACCATCACCTTCGCCGCCGAAGCCGGTCAGCTGCAGCTGAACGTCATGGAGCCGGTGATTGGTCAGGCGATGTTCGAATCACTGAGCCTGATGGAAAAAGCCTGTATTTCCCTGCGCGAGAAGTGCGTGGAAGGTATCACCGCCAACCCGGAAATCTGCATGAATCACGTGCTGAACTCCATCGGTATCGTGACCTACCTGAACCCCTTCATCGGCCACCACGAAGGGGATATCGTCGGCAAGATCTGTGCCCAGACCGGCAAGAACGTCCGCGAAGTCGTTCTTGAGCGTGGCCTGCTGAGCGCCGAGCAGCTGGACGAAATTCTCTCCATCGAGAACCTGATGAACCCGCAATACAAAGCCAAGCGTTTCACCCGCGAAGCTGCCGTATAAGCGAGTGTGGGCCGGGATCTTCCCGGCCCATAAAGTCAGTTCCCGATTGGTCTTTATCCCCAGCCCGATCGGGAATTGGCTTTTTGCCAAATAAAAACCAAAAAACTAAAAAATGGAGTTATCGCTATGATTGGAATCGAGTTACTTGTCGTGCTCGCCGCTATCTATCTGGGGGCCCGGATAGGCAGCATCGGCATCGGCTTTGCCGGTGGTTTGGGGGTACTGGTATTGACGTGGGGTCTGGGCATGCCCATCCCGAGCGATCAATTGGTCAGCTACATCCCCTGGGATGTGATCATGATCATCGCGTCCGTCATCTGCGCCATCGCCTGTATGCAACTGGCTGGCGGGATGGACTATCTGGTCTTCCTAGCAGAAAAAGCGCTGCGCAAGAACCCCAAATACATCACCTTCGCCGCCCCGGTGGTCACCTACCTGATGACCATGCTGGCCGGTACCGGTCATACCGCCTTCTCCACCCTGCCGGTGATCGCTGAAGTGGCCAAAGAGCAAGGGATCCGCCCATCCCGTCCGCTCTCCATCGCGGTTGTCGCCTCCCAGATCGCCATCACAGCTTCCCCGATCTCTGCCGCTGTGGTTGCCTTCTCCGGCATGCTCGAGCCGTTTGGTGTTGATTATCTGACCCTGCTGGCCATCTGCATCCCCTCTACCTTCCTGGCCTGTATCCTGGGCGCCTTCATTGCCAACATGATGGGCAAGCCGCTGGAGCAAGACGAAGTCTATCTGGAGCGTAAAGCCAAGGGGCTGATCAAACTGCGTGGTACTACCAAGCTCGAGATCAAACCGTACGCCAAGCTGTCGGTCTGGATCTTCATCGCCGCCATCGTTGCTGTCATGGCTTATGCCACTGCCATCTCCGGTAAAGTGGGCCTGATCACCAACCCGCCGATCCCCCGTGACGGCGCCATCATGGGCATCATGCTGGCCGCGGCCACCATCATGACCCTGGTGTGCAAACTGGACGCCACCCAGGTCACCAACATGCCGACCTTCAAGTCCGGTATGTCCGCCTGTATCTGCGTACTGGGTGTGGCCTGGCTGGGTAACGTCTTCGTTAAAGGCAACATGGACACCATCCAGCTGATCGCTGGCGACCTGCTGAACCAGTACTCCTGGCTGCTGGCTGTGGTGCTGTTCTTCGCTGCCATGCTGCTCTATTCACAAGGCGCCACCACCAAAGCGTTGATGCCTGCCGCACTGGCACTGGGTGTCAGCCCGCTGACTGCGATTGCCTCTTTCGCAGCCGTGAGCGCCCTGTTCGTACTGCCGACCTACCCGACTCTGCTGGCCGCGGTAGAGATGGACGACACCGGCTCCACCCGTATCGGTAAGGCGGTCTTCAACCATCCCTTCTTCGTACCGGGCACCGCCACCATCGCCATCGCCGTGGCACTGGGCTTCTTCTTCGGCGGCATCCTGCTGTAATCCTATCGCCTGCCGATTACCAAACAAAAATCCCCGCCAGTTGGCGGGGATTTTTTTATCTCTTTACTCTGTGCTTGGCTGTCTGCCAGCAAGAGACCTGACCTCTTATACGGGTGGCTCAACCACGGCGACAGCAGACACCACAACAGCGTGCCAACGGCGCTATAACCACCGCTGCCGGATTGCAGGAGCAGTAGGCCACCATGGTACTCACCACCACGCCAGAAGGCGGGATCCTTTGGATCAGACCGGATCCAGGGTATCCAGCGGCCAACGCGGCACGGCTTTGACCGCCAGCGGTTCGAACACGCCCGCTTTCAGGCGCTGCATACCGGCGTAAGCGATCATGGCGCCGTTATCGGTGCAATATTCAGTGCGCGGATAGAACACCTCGCCCTTGAGGCTCTCCATCAGCTCGGCCAGCTGGGCACGCAGATGACGGTTGGCACTGACGCCACCGGCGACCACCAGACGCGTGAGACCTGTCTCTTTCAAGGCACGACGGCACTTGATGGCCAAGGTATCGACCACCGCATCTTCAAACGCCCGAGCGATATCGGCGCGGGTCTGCTCATCATCACCATTGGCAGCGATGGTGTTGGCGGTGAAGGTCTTCAGGCCGGAGAAGCTCATGTCGAGCCCGGGACGATCTGTCATCGGACGAGGGAAGTGGAAGCGCCCGGTAGTGCCCTTCTCGGCCAGACGGGAGAGCAGCGGACCACCTGGATAGTCCAGCCCCATCAGCTTGGCGGTCTTGTCGAACGCTTCGCCAGCAGCATCATCGATGGATTCGCCCAACAGCTGATAGCTGCCGATGCCGTCAACCCGCACCAGCATGGAGTGACCACCGGAGACCAGCAGCGCCACGAAGGGGAACTCGGGGGCCTTTTCTTCCAGCATGGGAGCCAGCAGGTGGCCTTCCATATGGTGGACGGCGATAGCAGGCTTGTTCCATGCCATCGCCAGTGAACGACCAATAGTGGCTCCCACCAGAATGGCGCCAACCAGACCCGGACCCGCGGTATACGCGATGCCATCGATGTCATCTTTGCCCAGTCCCGCCTCTTGCAATGCCGCTTGGATCAACGGGATCGTCTTGCGAACATGATCCCTGCTGGCGAGCTCGGGGACAACGCCACCGTAGTCCGCATGCAGCTTGACCTGGCTGTATAACTGATGGGAAAGGATCCCTTTTTGATCGTCGAAGATCGCGATCCCGGTTTCGTCACAGGATGTCTCTATGCCCAATACACGCATTGCTAAAAAATTTCACTGCTAAAATGAGACGGCTATGGTAACCTTCGCGGGTTTTTTAAACCAGAGCGATCTCTGCGGGTTTACTTTCATTCCCTGTCCAGAGTATAATTTCGCACCATTTTAAGACATGCTGATCGATTGAAGGTCAGCTAACAATTTATCACTGAGGTGAAAGGCACATGCCAGTAATCAAAGTCCGTGAAAATGAGCCGTTTGACGTTGCTCTGCGTCGTTTCAAGCGTTCTTGCGAAAAAGCCGGTATCCTGTCCGAAGTTCGTAGCCGTGAGTTCTACGAGAAGCCGACTACCATTCGTAAGCGCGCCAAAGCGTCTGCTGTCAAGCGTCACGCCAAGAAGCTGTCTCGCGAAAACGCACGTCGTATCCGCCTGTACTAATCGGGAGATATTGCCGTGTCTCTGAAGGATCAACTCAAGGATCAGCAAAAACTCGCCATGCTTGCCAAAGATAAGGCACGTCTGGGAGCGATCCGCTTGTTGATGGCAGAAATCAAGCAACGTGAAGTCGATACCCGTATCGAGCTGAATGATGAGGATATCCTCGCTGTCGTGACCAAAATGGTCAAACAGCGCCGCGATTCCATCAGCCAATTTGAAGCTGCCGGTCGCCAGGATCTCGCCGACAAAGAGTCCGCCGAGATCGTTGTGTTGCAGGAATTCCTGCCGCAACAGCTGACCGCAGATGAAATTGCTGCCCTGATCGAGCAAGCCATCACTGAAAGTGGTGCTGCCGTCATGGCTGATATGGGCAAGGTCATGGCTGTCTTGAAGCCGAAAATTCAGGGGCGTGCCGATGTCGGCGCCGTCAGTGCTCAGGTGAAAACCCGCTTGGCGTAACAGGCAACTCTCTTGTTTGGTCGAAGAAGCCGTGCTTCCCTTGGAATGCGCGGCTTTTTTATTTTCTCCGCAATGAAACAGGACGGTTATGGCAGGCAGGATCCCCCAATCCTTTATCGACGATCTGCTCGTACGCACAGACATAGTCGAGCTGATCGACTCGCGAGTGCGGCTGAAAAAAGCCGGTAAGAATTACCAGGCTTGCTGCCCTTTTCATAACGAAAAAAGCCCCTCTTTTACGGTCAGCCAGGAGAAGCAGTTCTACCACTGTTTCGGTTGTGGCGCCCACGGCAATGCCATCGGCTTTGTCATGGAGTACGACGGTCTCGAATTTCCCGATGCCATCGAAGAGCTCGCCAGCATGCAAGGCATGCAGGTACCTCGCGAGCAGAGCATCGGCGGCTCGGCCAATAGCCAGGCCGCCGTCAGCAAGGATCTGTTCGAGCTGATGAACCAGATCGCCCGCTTCTACGAGAGCAATCTCAAGAGCGCTCCCCATGCGGTGGAGTACCTCAAAGGCCGCGGTCTGACTGGCGAAGTGGTCAAGCGCTTCAACATCGGTTATGCCCCAAGTGACTGGGATCAGGTACGCCGCCGCTTCGGCGCCAGCCGGGATCACGAACAGCTGCTTATCTCGGGCGGCATGCTGATCACCCGTGACAATGGCCCGGGCAGCTATGACCGTTTCCGCGATCGCATCATGTTCCCGATCCGCGACAAGCGTGGCCGGGTCATCGGTTTCGGTGGCCGGGTGCTGGGTGATGGCACCCCCAAATACCTGAACTCGCCGGAGACCCCCATCTTCCATAAAGGGCGGGAGCTGTTCGGTCTCTACGAGGTGAAGCAGGCACACAAGGATCCACGCCGGATCCTGGTGGTGGAAGGCTACATGGATGTGGTGGCACTCGGCCAGTACGACATCGACTATGCGGTGGCGGCGCTGGGTACTGCAACGACCAGCGACCATATCCACACCCTGTTTCGCACCACCGCCGAGGTAGTCTGCTGCTACGACGGTGACAACGCCGGTCGTGAAGCCGCCTGGCGCGCGCTGGATAATGCCCTCCCTCATCTGCAGGATGGCCGCGAGCTGAAGTTCGTGTTCCTGCCCGATGGCGAGGATCCCGACTCGCTGGTACGTCAGATCGGCAAGGAGGGCTTCGAAGCCCTGCTCGATGAAGCCCAACCGTTCGCCGACTTCATGTTCGAGCGTCTCGGGCGGGATGCGGCGCTCTCCGGTGAGGCAGGCAAGTTCGAAGTGGCCAACAAGGCCGCCGAGCTTATTCGTCGCGTACCGGAAGGGTTTACCCGCGAAGGGCTGATCACCCGCCTCTCCAGCATGATGCGCTGGGGTGAGAACAAGCAGCGCATCGCCGAGCTCTTTGCCCGCAACAGTCAGCCCAAGGCCGAGGTCAACAAACCCAAGGCAGCCAAGCTGACGCCACTGCGGCGTGCGCTGGCACTGATGGTGCAATATCCGGCAGTAACGGCTGAGCTTCCCCCCATGCCGGAATTGGCCGGACTACGCGTACAAGGCATCAAGTTCCTGCTGCAACTGCACCAGCAAATCCTGGCACAGCCCGGTATCACAACCGGTATCCTGCTGGAACACTGGCGTGGTACCAAAGAGGGAGAGATCCTTGCTCAGCTGGCCATGCACGACCTGTTCGAGGAGATCAAACTCGATCAGGAGCCGGATATTCTGGGAGAATTGCAGGACACCTTCGTCGGCTTCATCAACCAGTTTCTGAAACAGCGGATCGAAGAATTGCAGGCCAAAGTGGCTCAGGAAGGACTAAGCTCCGAAGAAACCCAAGAGCTGATGATGCTGATAAGAGAGGTGCAAATTGAGAAAAGAAATGAGAGTGGGGCTTGATATTTGAGTGATTAGTCCCAATATGGATAGCGTTGCCCGAATCGACGGGATGAAAAGCAAAATTTTTATAACCGCCTGGCCCCGACAATACTGCGGGCAGGGGTTTCTCATGACCGACGCCGCAACCAGACATAGCATGTCTGGCGGTTTTCTATTAGAATTGGCTATTTGCGCAGCAGCGCACTGTACGCGCAACCTAGCAACACCAACCGGATGAGTTCTATGGAGCAAACCCCGCAGTCTCAGCTTAAACTCCTCGTTGCCAAAGGTAAAGAACAGGGCTACCTGACCTATGCCGAGGTGAACGATCACCTCCCGCAAGACATTGTCGATTCAGACCAGATCGAAGACATCATTCAGATGATCAACGATATGGGCATTCAAGTGGTTGAAAACGCTCCGGATGCCGATGACCTTATCATGGCTGAAGGTGGTACCGCCGATGAGGACGCTGCCGAAGCAGCGGCCCAGGCTCTGGCATCTGTTGAATCTGAGATTGGTCGCACGACCGATCCCGTCCGCATGTACATGCGGGAAATGGGTACCGTCGAACTGCTGACCCGTGAAGGCGAAATCGACATCGCCAAGCGGATCGAAGACGGTATCAACCAGGTACAAAGCTCCGTAGCCGAGTACCCTGAAGCAATTACTTACCTGCTCGAACAGTACGACAAGTATGAAGCCGAGCAGCTCCGTCTCTCTGACATCATCTCTGGCTTTATTGACCCGAACGAAACTGAAGACATGGCACCTACCGCCACGCATATCGGTTCCGAACTCGGCGAAGACGATCTGGCCGACGAAGATGAAGAAGACGAAGAAGACGAAGACGAAGATGGCGACAGCTCTGACGACGACGGTGACGGTGGTCCGGATCCGGAAGTCGCTCGCGAGAAGTTTGGCGAACTGCGTGCCCAGTATGAAGTGACCCGCCTCTCCATTCAGAAGAATGGTCGCGCGCACGAAGATACCCAGGCCGCCATCGCCCAGCTGGCCGATGTATTCCGTCAATTCCGCTTGATGCCCAAGCAGTTCGATCGCCTGGTCAACAACATGCGTGAAATGATGGAGCGTGTCCGCGTGCAGGAACGCATCATCATGAAGCTCTGCGTTGAGCAGGCCAAGATGCCGAAGAAAACCTTCGTCGCGGCTTTCACCAACAATGAGTGTGAAACTGCCTGGTTCGAATACCAGAAGCAGGCTGGCAAAGCCTGGTCTCCCCGTCTGGTTGAAATGGACGAAGATATTCAGCGCGCCATCGGCAAGCTGCAGCAGATTGAAGAAGAGACCGGTCTGTCGATTGCCCAGATCAAGGATATCAACCGTCGCATGAGCATCGGTGAGGCCAAGGCCCGCCGTGCGAAGAAAGAGATGGTTGAGGCCAACTTGCGTCTGGTTATCTCTATCGCCAAGAAGTACACCAACCGTGGTCTGCAGTTCCTGGATCTGATCCAGGAAGGCAACATCGGTCTGATGAAGGCGGTAGACAAGTTTGAATACCGTCGTGGCTACAAGTTCTCGACCTATGCTACCTGGTGGATCCGTCAGGCCATTACCCGCTCCATCGCGGATCAGGCCCGTACCATCCGTATCCCGGTACACATGATCGAGACCATCAACAAGCTCAACCGTATCTCCCGTCAGATGCTGCAGGAGATGGGGCGCGAACCGAACCCGGAAGAGCTGGCCATGCGCATGGGCATGCCGGAAGACAAGATCCGCAAGGTACTGAAAATCGCCAAAGAGCCTATCTCCATGGAGACGCCCATCGGTGATGATGAAGATTCCCACTTGGGCGACTTTATCGAAGATACCACCCTGGCTCTGCCAGCGGATGCGGCGACCAGCGAAAGCCTGCGCAACGCCACCCGCGAAGTGCTGGCTGGCCTGACCGCCCGTGAAGCCAAGGTACTGCGGATGCGTTTCGGTATCGACATGAACACTGACCACACCCTAGAGGAAGTGGGCAAACAGTTCGACGTTACCCGTGAGCGTATTCGTCAGATCGAAGCCAAGGCACTGCGCAAACTGCGCCACCCGAGCCGCTCGGAAGTGCTGCGCAGCTTCCTGGACGAATAGTCCTGACCCTGTGTCAAACTGCTCTGCCAAAGCCCCGCCATGCGGGGCTTTGTTTTGTCTGGCATTTACCCTTGCGACCGGCTTTTCCCCCTCTATCGACCTGGACAATTAGTCGCCAAGTGGTTGATATGCCTATAGACTGCCCTTTCCTCTTCCCCTATAATCCACGCCGCTAAACGCACAATTTGGCCCCTTAGCTCAGTTGGTCAGAGCAGTCGACTCATAATCGATTGGTCGTGGGTTCAAGTCCCCCAGGGGCCACCAAATTAGAAAAGGCCGCTCATAATGAGCGGCCTTTTTGCATCTACGTATCGGGCAATGTCCCGTGATAAGCTCGAGGAGGCCATAGAAAAGACCCGCCATGGGCGGGTCTGGGCAGGGTCCGGATCAGGCGCCTCACTCAGAGACAAGGAGCCTAATGCTGAGCCTCAGGTTTGCTCGTTGCTGCCGCTCTGGATGGACGAGCGACGCCCGATGGCAGGTAGCATCCGGGTAACCAGATTGCTGCGCTGACGCCAGGAGGTGAAAACAATGGCCAGCAGATGCAGACCAATCAACCCCTGTAGCGCCACCACGCACCACTCATGCCACTCGTCAGCCCCCAGTTCAAATCCCGTCTCGGTATTTTGAAACCAGCCGCTGCCAGCAGTGGCCAGCACAACCAGCCAGAGCGCCCACACGGCCAGCTTGCCGCTACCGTGATGACCCGGTGCCGGAGGCTGCCGCTCACGCATCTCGCGCGCTTGCTGGCGAAAATCCTCACCGCTGGGGATGAGGGCACCAAGGCGGGCGTAGCCACGGGCAAAAGTAAGCCCCCAGAGCAGACGCAAGGAGACCAGCCCAATGGCGCAGTAACCCAGCCACTCGTGCCACTCCTCCCCCGCTTCGTTAACCCAGAGGTTGCCGATGCAGACCGCCGCCAAGCCCCAGTGGGTCAGGCGAACCAGCGCATCCCAGCGAAAGGGCTCACCCTTTTTGCTTGGCATATTTGTGGTACTCCTTCTTCAGGTCGTTGACCTTGGCCAGATGTTCGCGCGCCTTGGCCTCATCACCCGCCTTGAGTGCGGCCAGGCTGGCGTCCAGCTCGGTCTGTACCTCGTTCATCCCTTCAAGGAATTTCTCTTTCTTGGCGGCCGGCATGTTCTTCTGCTTGGCCACATCCAGCTGGGCCTTCATCTCGTTGATGTGCTTCTCCATGGTGGCTGCATCATCAGCCTTGACGGCCTGCTTGTAGTTGAAGCCAATCTTCTTCATCGGCTGTTCCAGATCACCCGCCACTGCAGGCAGGGTCATCAGGCCAAACATCAGGGGCAGCAGCAGGGGGCGGACGGTTTTCAACATGGGATTTCCTTATATAACGACATGCTCGAATTGTTAGGGGTACTTATGAATCCAAACAAGAATTCATCACCAGCATGATGCCATGACTCATGGTGAAACGTTTGTGAAAAATGCTGTTTTTTGTGGCAAATAGTGACGGATATGCCGCGCTTGTTTGCGCTTGGTAACTGATTGAACGCAGGTGACACGCACCATGGGGATGGTTGAAAGCGGTAAACAGCGACAAAAAACCCCGCCGTAGCGGGGTCTGAATCAGCTGGCCAATGGCTTGCGTCAGTTACTCCTGTTCGCGAGCAATGGCGCGCCAGCCGATATCCTTGCGGTAGAAGACGCCATCCCACTTGATGCGGCCAGCGAGCTGATAGGCACGCTGCTGGGCTTCTGCAACGGTGTGGCCGAGGGCGGTGGCGCACAGTACACGACCGCCAGCAGTCAGGCTGGTATCGCCCTCCAGGCGGGTACCGGCATGGAACACCTTCTCACCCGCCACTTCATCCACCGGCAAGCCGCTGATGGGGTGATTGGTACTGTAATCGCCGGGATAGCCTCCCGCCGCCAACACCACGCCGATGGCGGCGCGGGAATCATAGATGGCCTCTTTCTGATCCAGCTTGCCTGCGCAAGCGGCCAGGCAGAGCTCCACCAGATCGGATTGCATCCGCAGCATGATGGGCTGGGTCTCGGGATCGCCAAAGCGGCAGTTGAACTCGATCACCTTGGGATTGCCTGCACCGTCGATCATCAGACCGGCGTAGAGGAAACCGGTGTAGACGTTGCCCTCGGCCGCCATGCCTCGCACAGTCGGCATGATCACCTGCTCCATCACGCGTCGATGTACCTCGGCGGTCACTACCGGCGCCGGGGAGTAAGCCCCCATGCCGCCGGTGTTGAGGCCGGTATCACCGTCGCCAACCCGCTTGTGATCCTGACTGGTGGCCATCGGCAGCACGTGCTCGCCATCGACCATGACGATGAAGCTCGCCTCTTCCCCCTCCAGAAACTCCTCAATCACCACACGGGAGCCCGCTTCGCCAAAGGCATTGCCGGAGAGCATGTCGCGCACCGCGTCTTCCGCTTCCTGCAAGGTCATGGCGACAATCACCCCCTTACCTGCCGCCAGACCATCGGCCTTGATGACGATGGGGGCGCCCTTCTCGCGCAAGTAGGCGAGCGCAGGCTCCACTTCGGTGAAATTCTGGTACTCGGCAGTCGGGATGGCGTGACGGGCCAGGAAATCCTTGGTGAAAGCTTTGGAGCCTTCCAGCTGGGCAGCGGCAGCGGTCGGGCCAAAGATGGGCTGACCGGCGGCGCGGAAGGCATCCACCACCCCTTTCACCAGCGGCGCTTCCGGCCCAACGATGGTGAGGCCGACCTGCTTCTCTTTGGCAAAGGCCAGCAGCCCTTCGATATCGGTCGCCTCGATGGCGACGTTCTCGACACCCGGCTCAAGCTGGGTGCCTGCGTTGCCCGGCGCCACAAAAACGTGACGTACCAGTGGGGAGTGTTTGGCCTTCCAGGCCAGAGCATGTTCGCGGCCACCGTTGCCAATGATCAGTACTTTCATCGTATCGCTCGCTTCTATTTGTGGTCACTGGACGGCCACTCGGGCCGTCAGTCAGTGGAAATAGTCAGTTGAAAAGAGACAACAAAAGGGCCGCCATCGGCAGCCCCTGACCCATCAATGACGGAAATGGCGCATGTTGGTAAAGACCATGCACATACCGTGTTCGTCGGCGGCGTCGATCACCTCCTGATCGCGCATCGAGCCACCGGGCTGGATCACGCAGGAGATACCGGCCTGCGCGGCAGCATCGATACCGTCGCGGAACGGGAAGAAGGCATCGGAGGCCATCACGGAGCCCGCCACGGTCAGCCCTTCGTCCGCCGCCTTGATACCGGCGATTTTGGCCGAATAAACACGGCTCATCTGGCCTGCGCCGACGCCGATGGTCTGGCCATCTTTGGCGTAGACGATGGCGTTGGATTTGACGAACTTGGCCACTTTCCAGCAGAACAGCAGATCTTGCAGCTCGGCCTCGGTCGGCTGACGCTTGCTGACCACGGTCAGGTCGCCCAGCGTCACCATGCCGAGATCTCGCTCTTGCACCAGCAGGCCGCCGTTGACACGCTTGAGGTCAAAGCCTTGCGCCGGTGCCGTCCACTGACCGCATTCGAGCAGACGCACGTTCTGCTTGGCGGCGACCGCATCGCGGGCCTCCTGGCTGACGGTCGGGGCGATGATCACTTCGACAAACTGGCGGGCAACGATGGCAGCGGCAGTGGCGCCATCCAGCTCACGGTTAAAGGCGATGATGCCGCCGAAAGCAGAGGTGGGGTCGGTCTGGTAAGCGCGATCGTAGGCACTCAGCAGGTCGTTACCGATGGCCACACCGCAGGGGTTGGCATGCTTGACGATGACGCAGGCTGGCTCGTCGAACTCCTTCACACACTCCAGCGCCGCATCGGTATCGGCGATGTTGTTGTAGGAGAGCGCCTTGCCCTGCAACTGGGTAGCGCTGGAGACAGAACCCGGCGCGGCATGCTCCTCGGCATAGAAAGCTGCAGCCTGATGGCTGTTTTCGCCGTAACGCATGTCCTGCTTCTTGATGAACTGGCTGTTGAAGGTGCGCGGGAAACGGGACTCCTCGTCACCCTCCTTGTTGTCACCGTAGGAAGGAACCATGGTGCCGAAGTAGTTGGCGATCATGCCGTCATAGGCGGCGGTGTGCTCGAAGGCTGCGATGGCCAGATCGAAACGGGTGGCCAGTTTCAGGCTGTTGCCGTTGGCATCCATTTCGCGAATAACCCGATCGTAGTCGGCAGCTTTGACGACGATAGCGACATCTTTATGGTTTTTGGCGGCAGAACGCACCATGGTCGGGCCGCCGATGTCGATGTTCTCGACTGCATCGGCCAGGGTGCAGCCCGCTTTGGCCACGGTGGCAGCGAAGGGGTAGAGGTTGACGACGACCATGTCGATGGGGGAGATAGCGTGCTGGGCCATGATGGCGTCATCCTGATCCCGACGGCCGAGGATGCCACCATGAACCTTGGGATGCAGGGTCTTGACCCTGCCATCCATCATTTCAGGGAAACCCGTGTAGTCGGAGACCTCGGTCACCGGCAGACCCGCCTCGCCAAGCAGCTTGGCGGTACCGCCCGTGGAGAGCAGGGCAACACCACGCTCGTTGAGTGCCTTGGCAAATTCCAGAATGCCAGTTTTGTCAGACACACTCAGCAGTGCACGGCGAATGGGTCGAGCTTGTTCCATCACACTATCGTCCTCAACATAACGGGGACCGTTCCATGGGAGGCGAGGCTCAACACAGAGAGTCCCCAAATAAATGGAAGTGGGGGATTTCGCAAACCACTCTCGCCCCGACATCCGGCAAAAGCGTTTTAGGAAATGCCCGCTTGGTGCGGCGCTCTGTTATGGGCGCGTATTCTACACAAAAAATGTGACCCGTGGTGGATTTTTTGAAACAGCAAAGCCTTATTTGGCGCGGCGTTAAACGTTTTCTACTTGATTTTCTCGAAACGTTTGCACTTTCAGTGTTTTATGGGAAAAAGGGTCGCCAGGAGATGTTTATCTGCCCCTTTTATGCCCTTGGCTGGCAATCCATGAGCAAAGGGGTGATAGTGGATTCCGGTTTTTGTAGCGGCATATATTCAAGGGGAGAGAGAGCATGTATCGGATCGGTGAACTGGCCAAGGCGTGCGGGGTCAAGGCAGATACCCTGCGTTTTTACGAGAAGAACGGGCTTATCTCACCGGGGATCCGCAACGAATCCGGCTACCGTCTCTACAGCGAACAGGACAAGCGGCGGCTGGAGTTTATTATCCGCGCCAAGTCGGTCGGATTCTCGCTGGCCGATATTGGCGAGCTGCTCGACCTCGATACCAACAAGGCCAAAGTCACCTGTCAGGAGGTGAAAGCAGTGGCCGACACCAAGCTGGCCCAGGTGGAGCAGAAGATCATCGAACTGACCCGCTTTCGCGATAATCTGCGCGAGCTCTCCAATATCTGCTGCGGCGGGCCGCGCTCGGCCGAGCACTGCGCCATCCTCGAGACGCTGGAATCTGGAGCCCCGGCCCATCACGAGCACCACAGCCACGACCTGCATGACCCGGTTCACGGCTGACATGGTACGCCTGACTGAGCGTGCCTGGCTCAGTGTGACTGACTCGGCGCCGCCGACGCATTGCTCCGGCGGCGATTTGGTGACAAAATCGCCGCGTTTTTAACCGGAGCCAGTGCATCCGGTTGCCGGGCGCTAGCCTGAACAGGCGCCCGCAGCGAAAACCGCCATCCAGACACAAGAATCAACACACCAAGAGAAAAGAAGAGGAGCCATCATGGCCAAAATTCGGGTCGACCAACCCGCCCTCCCCCGTGAGGAAAATGCGCAAGGGGGCTGCTATGCCCATCAGCACGGCGAAATAAAGGATAACCATCTGCACGCCCTGCTCTCCGATCCCCTGTTTCGCAGCCGGGTCGAGCGCAACAAAAAGGGCAAGGGGAGTTACCAGCGCAAGGCCAAATTCGGCAAGCGGTGGGAGCCCGGCCAACAGCAGATGCTCCGCGTCTGCTACTGAGCGGGTTTCTACCGACCAAAACAATCAGGGCGCCATTGGCGCCCTGATTGTTATCTCGAAACACGGTTCGCCAAAACTGGCTCACGACCTGTCGCGAGAAGCTGTCAGCGAGGTGAAGAGCAGCGCAGGAACCGGAGCGTATAGAGATACGTGAGGCTTCCGAGCAGCGCATGAACCTTGATCACGGCTTCGCAGCCAGATCGTGAGCCAGTTTTCACTCATCCATAAACAGTTCGAGCAATACGTTCAGATAGCGATGGCCGAGAGAAGTGAGCTGCCAGCTATCCCCCAAATCCTCGATCAGCTCCTTGCTTTGGGCGATGGCGAGCACTGTCTCCACCCGTTCCAGCGGCAAGCCGGTATAGGCCTCGAACTCCACCTTGGGGGCAGGTTCAAACAGGCGGAAGCGGTTCATAAAGTATTCGAGCGGCAGATCGTCTGCCGTCACCTGCCACTGCTCGTCCAGATAGGGGCGACTCTTGTCCAGATACCCTTTCGGATGCTTCACCTTGGCGGTGCGCAGGATCTGTTGGTTCGCGAGATCGGTCACCTTGCCGTGGGCGCCACAGCCGATCCCCAGATAGTCGCCAAAGCGCCAGTAGTTGAGGTTGTGATGGCACTGATAGCCCTCTTTGGCATAAGCCGAGATTTCGTACTGGCGATAACCGCTGGCGGTAAGCATGGCGTGGCCCTGTTCGTAGATATCCCACAGGGTGTCATCTTCCGGCAGTTTGGGCGGTTTGGAGGCAAATGCCGTGTTCGGCTCTATGGTGAGCTGATACCAGGATAGGTGTGGCGGGGCGCAGTCGATCGCCTGCTGCAGGTCATAAAGGGCGTCATCCAGACTCTGATCCGGCAGACCGTGCATCAGATCCAGATTGAAGGTAGGCAACTTGATGGCATGGGCCAGTGCAGCGGCCTTGCGCGCCTCTTCCGGGCCGTGAATGCGACCGAGGCGGGTCAGCTTCTCCTGCTGAAAGCTCTGCACCCCGATGGAGATACGGTTGATGCCGGCGAGCTGGAAACCGGCGAACTTATCCGCCTCCACCGTGCCCGGGTTGGCCTCCATGGTGATCTCGCAATCTGCGGTGAGCGGAATGCGGGCCCGCACCCCGTCCAGCAAGGTTTGCATCGCCTCCACCGTCAACAGGCTGGGGGTGCCGCCGCCGATAAAGATCGAGGAGAGCGGCCGCCCCTGCGCCCACTTCAGATCCTGATCCAGATCCTCCAGCAGGGCGGCGACATATTCGAGGTGAGGCAACTCCCCCTTCTGGGCATGGGAGTTGAAGTCACAATAAGGGCACTTCTGGACGCACCAGGGCACATGAATATAGAGAGAGAGCGGCGGCAGTTGCAGCATGGGGCTTCCAATAAAACGGGGGCTCAAGGCCCCCATTGTAGATGACTATGTGTAATTGACCGTGTGTAACCGACAAAGTGGCGAAGTGACTCAGTGCGCCGCAGCCAGCGCCGCTTTGAGCTTGGCCAGCGCCTGACCGCGATGGCTGAGCTGGTTCTTCAGCTCGGCGGGCATCTGGGCGGCGGTGCAGTCGTGATCCGGCACGAAGAAGACGGGGTCATAGCCAAAGCCATGTTGACCGCGCGGCTCATCGATGATCATCCCTTCCCAGCTCGCCTGACAGATGATGGGGGTGGGATCGTCAGCGTGGCGCATATAGACCAGCACACACCAGAAGCGGGCGCTCTTCAGGTACTCGGGGGCACCTTGCAGCTCGCCGAGCAGCTTCTCGATGTTGGCCTTGTCACCGGCACCCACACCGGCAAAGCGGGCGGAGTAAACACCGGGGCGCCCTTGCAGCAGATCGACTTCCAGACCGGAGTCATCGGCCACGGCGGGCAAACCGGTAATGCGGGCGGCGTGGCGGGCCTTGATGATGGCATTCTCGACGAAGGTGGTGCCGGTCTCATCGGCATCGGAGACCGCAAACTCGCTCTGTGGGATCACCTGGATCTTCATATCGGCCAGCATGGCGGCCAATTCCTTCACCTTTTTCTGGTTACCTGTTGCCAGGACAAGCTTGTTCATCGAGCACCTCCGCAAAAATAATCTGCGCATTCTATGCGGCGCAAGCGTTTAGTAAAAGCGCCAATTACACCCGCTGTGATGGGGTTACGGGGGATTTGCCACCATCGAATAACCAGCTTTTTAATACATGTTTCCATAATGGAATAACCAAAGTGATTAAATACCATTTCTATTCATTACTGTGAGTCAGTAGACTCGCGCCCCAATTCATTAACCTGGCTGACTAAAGAGGTGACAGATGCCATTGATACTTTTACTCGTACTACTGGTGCTGTTCAGTCCGCTGGCTATCGACATCTACCTGCCCGCCATTCCGCAGATGGCCGAGCAGCTGGGCGCCGAAGTAACCCTGATGCAGGGCACCATCACCTGGTTCCTGTTCAGCATGGGACTGGGGCAACTACTTGTTGGCCCGCTGGCCGATCGCTACGGTCGCAAGCCCATCGCGCTGGGCGGCGTGCTGCTCTATGGCCTGAGCGCGCTGGGGGCCGGCTTTGCCGCCAGCCTCGGCGAATTGATGCTGGCCCGGGTGCTGCAGGGCTTCGGCGCCTGCGCCACCTCGGTCGCCGCCTTCTCGGTGGTGCGTGACAGCTACGGCCCGAAAAAGAGCGGCCAGATGATCTCCTATCTCAATGGAGCCATCTGCTTTATTCCTGCGCTGGCCCCCCTGCTCGGTGGCTGGCTCACCGCCAAGGCAGGCTGGTCTGCCAACTTCTGGTTTATGGCCGGTTATGCGCTCATCGTCGGCAGCTGGCTGATGTGGCGGATGCCGGAGACCCGCCCGGAGGAGACCCGTAGCGAAGGGGCCCTCATCAGCTGGTCTCGCTACAGCCCGGTGCTGCGCTCCCCCAGCTTCCTGTTCAACGCGGCGCTGTGCATGCTGGCGATGGCGGTGATCCTCGCTTATGTCACCGCCGCACCGGTGCAGCTGATGGTGAAACTGGGGCTGGATATGAGCGGCTTTAGCTACTGGTTTACCGCCAACGCTGCGCTTAACATTCTGGCCTGTTTCATGGCCCCGCGCTTTATTGCCAAGGTAGGACCAAGACGCACCCTGCGTATCGGCCTGCTGGTACTGATGCTCTCGGCCATCACCCTGACCCTCGCGATGCACATCGAACATCCGCTGGCGATGATGGGGCCGGTATTCCTCTCCAGCATCGGCTTTGCCATGATTCTGGGCTCGGCCGCCGGGATGGCGCTGGCACCATTCGGCCACTGCGCCGGTACCGCCGCCGCCCTGCTCGGCCTGTTCCAGATGAGCGGATCCGGCGCGTTGGTTGGCCTGACCGGCGCCCTGATGCACGACCCGCTGAGCCAGCTGGCGCTGCATATGTGGCTGCTGCTGCCGCCCTTGGTGATGCTGATGACCCGACGCGGTCGCCGCTTGTGTTTGCAATAAATCCTGTGCTCTGATGGGCACACTCAGGGGGCCATCGGCCCCCTTCTCGTTTGTATCGCCTTTACAACGAATGGCCATCCGGCAGAGAGCCTGCGATGGCAACCCCACTCACTCGATGTCAGCGGAGAACTCCCGATGAGCCACACTCTCAACGCAGCCCTGGTGGGCTATGGCTTTGCAGGCAAGACCTTTCACGCCCCCTTCCTCTCCACCACCCCGGGCTTGTCCCTCAGTTGGGTGGTGAGCCGCGATGCCGCCAAGGTGCAGGCCGATCTGCCCGGCTGCCGGGTCGGTTCACTGGAGGAGGTGCTAAGCGATGAGACCGTCGATCTGGTGGTGATCGCCACCCCCAACGACACCCACGCTCCTCTGGCCCGCCAGGCGCTGCTGGCAGGCAAACATGTGGTGATCGACAAGCCCTTTGCACTGGATCTGGCCGAGGCGCAAGCGCTGGTCGAGCTGGCCGAAAAGCAGCAGCGGCTGCTCAGTATCTTCCACAACCGGCGCTGGGATGGAGATTTTCTTACCGTGCGCCGTTTGATTGGCGAGGGGACGCTGGGGCAGATCGCCCAGTTCGAATCCCACTTCGATCGCTATCGCCCCGAAGTGCGCCAGCGCTGGCGCGAAGCGGGTGGCCCGGGTTCCGGCCTCTGGTTCGATCTCGGCCCCCATGTGCTGGATCAGGCATTGCAGCTGTTCGGCCAGCCGGACTGGTTGCAGGCCGATCTGGCCGAGCAGCGCCCCGGCGCACAGGCGGACGACTACTTCCATGTGGTGCTGGGTTACGGTGCTCTGCGGGTTATTCTGCATGGCAGCTGTCTGGTCTCGGCCACCATGCCGCGTTTCATCGTCCACGGCAGCCAGGGCTCGTTCGTGAAATTCGGTATGGATGTGCAGGAAGATCAACTCAAGCTGGGCAAGCGGCCGCCGGCGGCGGATTGGGGCATGGATAGCGAACCCGGTCAGCTCAGCCGCATTGTCGATGGTCAGTTGCAGCAGCAGAGCGTGGTGGGTGAGGCGGGGGATTATGGCGCCTACTATCGCGGTGTCTGCGCCGCCATCAAGGGCGAAGGGAGCAACCCGGTGCCAGCAAGTGAAGCGCTGGCGGTGATGGCGCTGCTGGATCTGGCCCGTCAGAGCCACCTTGAGGGAAAACGGCTGCCCTGTCAGAAGCTGTCTGACTAAGGTGCGGGTCATCGGCCGCGCTTGACCAACCTTGACCTTGCTAAACCGCCACAAGATGGCAGTAAAGTGGTGTTTTATTGTGCAATCAGTGCCATTTAACGGCATCTTGTATTGATATCAGTCGTTGCAGTGGAGCTTTTTATCCACGGCACGAAAAAATGTCATTGTGATATCCGTTTTCATCGGTAACTAATGGGGCTATATTGCGCCCGCCTGCTGCCTCCCGGCTTCTTGTTTCAATACCGGGCAACGGTGGGCGCTGTGATGGTTGCACAGACCATCTCTCCATCTTTTTTTGAGGGAATGCACATGAACAAAGTACTGGTAGCCGGTATCCTGGGTCTGATGTTGACTGCTTGCGGTCAGAAAGAAGAAAAAGCTGCCGCTCCTGCTGCTGCTCCGGCCGCCGAAGTTGCTGCCACTGTAGAAAAAGCCGCTAGCGAAGCCACCTCTACCGTAGAGAAGGCCACCTCCGAAGCGACTGCAACCGTAGAAAAAGCTGCTACCGAAGCCGCTACCAAGGTTGAAGCTGCAGTGAGCGATGCCAAGGCCAACTAAGCCTGCACCTCATTCGAAGACGGGTCCGAAGGCAACTTCGGGCCCGTTTTTTTATCTGTCGTTCAGGGCGCCGGATTAATCAGCGAGGTGAGGATGTGATCCTCCCAGCGGCCATTGATCATCAGATACGCCCGCGCGAATCCCTCACGCTCGAAACCGAGCCGCTCCAGCAAGGCGCCACTGCGCTGATTGGCAGGCATATAGCAAGCCATGATGCGATGCAGATCGTGCTCCTGAAACAGGTAGTCGATGGCGGCTGACAGCACCTCTCCCATCACCCCCTGCCCCTGATGCTGCTGGTCGATGGCATAGCCCAGATGACACGCCTTGAAGACCCCCATCAGGATATTGCTGAAGTTGCAGGTGGCGATCACCCGCTCGCCAGCCGGATCGAGGGCCACCAGATTGACGCCGGTACCGTTGAAGAACTGGCTGTAGCTATCCTGCAGCCGGTTATGCCAGTAAGAAAGCGTGTAGAAATGGTCATCGCGCAGCGGCTCCCAGGGGGCGAGATGGGCACGGTTGCGCCGGTAGAAGTCGAGCATCATGGGGGCCTGATCCGGCGACAGTATGGTCAGGTGGGTGCGGGCCGTCTTGATATGTGGCAGCGACATCAGGACTCCCGCTGTCTTAGCCACTCATCGCGCAGCAAGCTGTAGTGGGCATGGTCCACAATCCGGTTGCCCAGCCGCTCTGCACGCCGGGTCACCCCCTCCAGCTGCATCCCGAGCCGTTCACAAACAGCCCTGCTGGGCTCGTTATCGGTGGCGGCGCTGATCTCCACCTTCTCCATCCCCATCTCCTCGAAGGCGTGGTGGATCAGGGCCTGACAGGCCCGGGTGATGATACCGTTGCCCTGCCAGCGCTCCGCCAGCCAGTAACCGATGACCACCTTGCCAAGGTCGTGATTGATGCTGTTGTAACCTATGACCCCCACCACCTCCCCCTGATACTCGATGGCAGTGGTGAGCCCCTCGCCGCGGGCGAACTTCTCGATGGCACTGCGAATGAAGAGGGCGCTGTCAACGGGGCGCTGGATCAGTGGCGGCCAGGGTAGCCACTGGGAGAGGTACTCCCGGTTGTCATTGCAGAGGGCAAACAGTTCGCTCGCCATATCTGGCTGCAAGAAGAGCAGCGCAAGCTCGTCGTCCAACTGCCATGAAAACATGGGATTCTCCTTTCAAATCAGTGATCAAATAGCGAATCAGCACCCAATGTAGCCAATCGCCACTGGCCGCGCCAGCCACTTTTACGGCCCCCCTCCGGCAGGCTTCGCAGAGGGTGACAGCGCACGTACTCTCCTCCCTCAAAAGAGGAGGGTGGGTGTCCGAAACCGGATAATGCTCTCCACATGGCGCCGACGAATGCCCCCAAACGGCACTTTGGCAGATCCTGCTACCCCTTTGTGCTGCGCTGTCACTTTTGACAGGGGGCACTTTCCCCCACCGGCACTAGCTTCAAAACGCCCGACCTTCGGTCGGTTTATCAATCTCATCGATTTAAGGAAAGAAGAGATGAATAAAATTTATCTGGCCGTTGCGCTGGCCTGCTGGGGAAGCGCCGCACTGGCGGCGCAAGAGGTAGAGATCAACGTAACGGCAAACGGCATCCGGGCCATGACAGGCCTCAGTGCCGCGAGTGGTACCTTGCAGCTGGAAGATGGCGAGTTTCGTCAGGTGCGGGTGGTCAAGCTGCCCAACGGCCAGCAGCGGATCCGCTACGAGCAGGTCTGGAACGGCATCCCGGTAATGGGTCAGGTGGTGGTGGCTGACAAGAGCCTGAACGGCCAGCTGCAGCAGGCCAGTGGACGCATGCTGCGCCAGATCGATCAGGACGTGGCAAGCCCGGCCGCCACCCTCTCGCCACAGGATGCCGCCAGCAAGGCCAAGGCGGGCAGCAAGGGGAGCAACGAGCAGGTCAAACTCTACGTGATGCAGGATGAGAACGGGCTGGCTCGGCTGGTTTATCAGGTCTCCTTCATCGCCGAAGGTGACAAACCGAGCCGCCCCTTCGTCATCCTTGATGCCCAGAGCGGCGAGGAGCTCAAACGCTGGGAGGGGATCAACCACAAGGACGCCACCGGCCCGGGGGGCAACATCAAGACCGGCAAATACTTTTACGGCACCGACTTTGGCCCGCTCATCGTGGATGACAACTGCCGGATGACCAGCCCCAACGTCGATACCATCAACCTCAACCACGCCACCTCAGGCGGTGCCATCCACCAGTTCACCTGTCCGGAGAACCGTGTCAAGGAGATCAACGGCGCCTACTCGCCCCTCAACGACGCCCACTACTTCGGCAACGTGGTGTTCGACATGTACCGCAACTGGTACAACACGGCGCCCCTCACCTTCAAACTGAAGATGCGGGTTCACTACAGCAAGAATTACGAGAACGCCTTCTGGGATGGCAGCCAGATGACCTTTGGTGATGGCGCCACCACCTTCCACCCGCTGGTCAGCCTCGATGTGGCGGCCCACGAGGTGAGCCACGGCTTTACCGAGCAGAACTCCGGGCTGATCTATTCAGGACAATCCGGCGGCATCAACGAGGCCTTCTCCGATATGGCGGGGGAAGCGGCCGAGTTCTACATGAAGGGGAGCAACGACTGGCTGGTCGGCGCCCAGATCTTCAAGGGCAACGGCTCCCTACGCTACTTCGAGGATCCGACCCGGGATGGCAGATCCATCGGCCATGCCGCGGATTATCAGGAGGGGATGGATGTACACCACAGCTCCGGGGTCTACAACCGCGCCTTCTACCTGCTCGCCACCAGCAGCGGCTGGAACACCCGCAAGGCATTTGAAGTGTTCTTGCTGGCCAACCGCCTCTACTGGGGCGCCAACACCAACTACCAGCAAGGGGCCTGCGGCGTCAGCCGGGCGACCGCCGATCTGGGTTACAGTCAGGAGGATGTGGCACGGGCCTTCCAGACCGTCGGGGTCGATGCCAGCTGCGGCAGCACGCCGCCACCGAGCGACAACGTGCTGCAAAACGGCGTGCCGGTGAGCAACCTCGCCGCCAGCAAGGGGGGCAAGCTCAACTACACCCTGAACGTACCGGCGGGCACTAGGTCGCTGCAGATCAGCAGCAGCGGCGGTACCGGAGATGCCGACCTCTACGTCCGCTTTGGCAGCGCCCCCACCAGCAGCAGTTACGACTGCCGCCCCTACAAGGGGGGCAATAACGAAAGCTGCTCGTTCACCAATCCCAAGGCAGGCACCTGGCATGTGCAGCTGTCAGGGTTTACAGCGTTCAGCGGCGTGACCCTCAAGGCCAGCTACTGATCCACCCGATGCGGGCCTTGTCCCGCATCGCTCTACTCATTGCGCCACCGTTTCGCCAGCGTGCGGGCGGTGGCCAACACGGTTTCCCGGGCCGGGTTGGGCCGCTTGCCACCTCGCCACGCCATCATCACATCCCAATGCTCTTGCGGCAGATTGCGCACATCTAGCCTGACCAGCCGCCCCACCTCCAGATCCCGCTTGATGGCCAGCTCCGGCATCAAAGTGATAAACCCGTGTTCCAGCGCCAGATCCCGCGCCGCACTGGCGGGCTGCACCGCATGCAGGGGGCTGGCCGCCCGCCGCAGCCGCCGCAACTGCTGGATAAAGACGTCACACCCCGGCCCCCACACCTGAGGTGCCAGCCGCTGGTCGGCAATATCCTCCAGGGTGAGGCCGTGACAACCGGCCAGCGGATGCAATGGCGAGGCGATAGCGATAATGGGGGAGCAACAGAGCAGCTCCATCTGCAGGCCCGCAACCGGCGGGCGCTTGAGCACAAAGCCGATATCGGCCTCCCCGGTCAGCAGCGACTGCATGATCTCGCCGGAGTGATCCGTGGTGCAGCGGATCTCGAACGGCTCGTCCACCAGCTCCATCAATAGCGAGCCAAACACCACCGAAGTGAGGGATGGCAGACTGGAGAGGCGGATACAAGGCAGTGCAGGTGCCCCCTGCAGTGCCAACCGTCCTTCACTCAGAGTGGCCAGCGCCGAGCGGGCGGCAGGGAGAAACTCCTCGCAGGCACGGGTCGGCGTCACCCCGCGCCGATGACGCTGAAACAGCGGTGCCCCGAGGCTCTCCTCCAGCTGGGCAATCCGCTGGCTCACCAGCGGCTGTGACCAGCCACGAATGGCCGCCGCCTGACTGAAGCTGCCCAGCTCGGCCACATCCAGCAGCAGTTGCAGATCGTCCAGATCCATAGACATAAATAATCCTGATATGAAATATAGGTAGTTGTCGTCTACCACTATATCTAAACCCTCTCCAGAATGAAGGTATCTGTGAATGAGAGGGCGTTATGGTCGATAGGGCGAGGTTTTGGGGACGCTGGTTTCTGGCGCTGGATACCACACTGGTGATCCTGGGTTTCTTTGTGGTGATGCCGATGATCAGCCTGCGCTTCGTCGATCAACTCGGCTGGGCGGCCGGTCTGGTGGGGCTGGCCCTCGGCCTGCGCCAGCTGACCCAGCAGGGACTGGGGATCTTCGGCGGCTCGCTGGCCGACCGTTTCGGCGCCCGCCCACTCATCGTCACCGGCATGCTGTTGCGCGCCGTCGGCTTCGCCACCCTGGCCTGGGCCGACAGTGGCGCCATGCTGATCTTCTCCTGCTTCCTCTCCGGACTGGGCGGTTGCCTGTTCGACCCGCCACGGGCGGCACTGGTGATCAAATTTACCCGTCCCCATGAACGGGGCCGCTTTATCTCCCTGCTGATGATGCTGGAGAGCGCAGGGGCCGTCACCGGTGCCCTGCTCGGCAGCTGGCTGCTGCGCTTTGACTTCACCTACGTCTGCCTGCTGGGGGCCGGGCTCTTCACCCTGGCGGCCCTGTGCAACTGGACCCTGCTGCCCGCCTACCGCCTCTCGGTCAAACCGACTCCGATGCGGGAAGGGTTGGGACAAGTACTGGCAGATCGCGCCTTCTGCCGACTGGTGCTGATCTTAAGCGGCTATTACATGCTGTGGGTACAGGTGATGCTGATTTTCCCCATTCTGGTCAAGCAGCTCTCCGGCACCACCACGGCAGTGGGCTGGATGTACAGCCTGGAAACGGCGCTGTCACTGGCGCTGCTCTATCCTATCGCCCGTTTCAGCGAGCGGCGCTATCGGCTGGAGAGCCGACTGATGGCAGGTATCCTGCTGATGACGGTGGGGATCGGGCTGGTCGCTTTCGTCAGCACTCTCTCCGGCATCTTCGTACTGCTGGCCTGCTTCTATCTGGGGATCATCATCTGTGAACCGGCCCGGGAGACCCTGATGACCCGGCTGGCCAACCCCACAGCCCGCGGCAGCTACATGGGCTTCAGCCGCCTCGGACTGGCGCTGGGGGGCATGACCGGCTACGTGGGCGGCGGTTCCCTCTATGACTTCTCGCTGCAACAGGGACAACCGGCCCTCCCCTGGCTGGTGCTGGGCACCATAGGCGTCGCCACCATGTTGCTGCTCGCCCGCTGCTTCTCCCGCCGCCCGGAGCTGGCCATCAGAGCCGCCGCCTGACGCCCCCCTGCCTACGGCAGCCCCGACAACGGGGCTGCAGCTCACCCCATATTCTGCAAGCCATCACAGCAAAAGGTTGCGAATTACAACTTTTACGCTATTTTAGTTGTCATACACAACTAAACAGGAAACCACGATATGGATCCCCGTCCCCTGCGCGCCCTGTCGCGCGATCTGGTTCGCGAACTCGGCATGCTCTCCCAGCAGTGCGGCTATCTGGCCCTCACCCCCATCGAGGCTCACCTGCTGATCGAGCTGGAAAACGCCCCGGCCACCAACCAGCAGCTGGCAGAAAAGCTGCACATCGACAAATCCAACGCCAGCCGCCCGCTTGCGCGCCTCGCCGAGCGGGATCTCATCAGCTGGCACCCGCACCCCTCCGACGGCCGCAGCAAGGAGGCCCGCCTCACCGTCAACGGTCAGGGGATGCTGCTGGAGTTGCACCGGGAGATGGACGGGGCGATGGAAGAGATGCTGGCGCAGTTGAGCCTGCCCGAGCGGGAGCAGCTGTGGCAAGGGCTGCGGCTCTATCGCAGCGCCCTCTCCCGCGCCCGTCGCCAGCGGGGCTACCAGATCCGCCCCATCACGGCGGCGGACAATGCCCAGATCGCCTTGGTGATCCGCGCCGTCTCGGCCGAATATGGCCTCACCGCCGACAAGGGGTATGGGGTCTCGGATCCCAATCTCGACACCCTCTCCCAGAGCTATCAGGGGGAGAAGAGTCGCTACTGGGTTATCGAAGGGCCGGACGGTTCCATCCTCGGCGGTGGCGGTATCGCGCCATTGGCGGGAGAAGAGGGAGTCTGCGAGCTGCAGAAGATGTACTTTATGCCCGCCCTGCGCGGACTGGGCCTTGGCAAACGGCTGGTGTTGCAAGCGCTGGATGCCGCTCGTGGTTTGGGCTATCGCCGCTGCTATCTGGAGACCACTGAGGTACTGCGCGAAGCCACCAGCCTCTACGAATCACTGGGCTTTGAACACTTGCCCGGCCCCCTTGGTTGCACCGGCCACGGGGATTGCGAGATCTGCATGGTGCTGGACCTGGCACTCTAAAGTGATAGCTGCAAACAGGAGTCTCCCCTGCTTGCAGCTTCGTTTATTATGGCAGCGCCACTACCCGGAATCGCTCCAGCACCAGCGTGGCGTGCTCATCAAATTCGCCCCCTTCCGCCTTCATCTCGCATTCGAAGAATGCCTTGTGCGCTTTGCGCCACCAAGCCAGAGAGCCATCGCCCTCCCCCTCCTCGGCGGCAAACGCAGCATCAATCTCATCGAATGGACACAAGGTGACTGACACCAGTTCAACCAGAGCCTTGGGGTGACCACTCCAGTCTGTTACCACCAGCAAGTCACCCTGTTCCGGCATCCGCTCGCCCTTCTCCAGATACCAGTAAGCGAGGCTACAGGTCGCTCGCTTGCGGCCTGCTGCCACCAGCTCGGCACAGAGGTTGGCATTGTGTTCATCAGCACAGAAGTAGTCCGCTGAGACATGACGAGCCCGTGCTGCCACCGGCAGGGATAACAGATAACTCTCAGCCAGAGCCGAGCAGGCAGGATTCATCGATTCAACCATCACCTCTCCTTGGTGCATAAAAAAATCCCGCCATCTGGCGGGATTTGGTAAGCAGTATCAGTGCTCGCGAGTCTGGCGGAACTGCACGTCGGGGTGGCGCTCCTGTGCCAGGCGCAGGTTGACCATGGTCGGCGCGATGTAGGTGAGGTTGTCACCGCCATCGAGGGCCAGGTTGACCTCGTTCTTGCGCTTGAACTCTTCGAACTTCTTGACGTCGGTCCCTTCCACCCAGCGGGCGGTGGAGACGTTGACCGCCTCGTAGATGGCCTCGACGTTGTACTCGCTCTTGAGGCGCGAAACCACCACGTCAAACTGCAGCACACCGACCGCACCAACGATGAGATCGTTGCTGATCAGCGGGCGGAACACCTGCACAGCGCCCTCTTCGGAGAGCTGGACCAGCCCCTTGAGCAGCTGCTTCTGCTTGAGCGGATCGCGCAGGCGGATGCGGCGGAACAGTTCCGGCGCAAAGTTCGGGATACCGGTGAACTTGAGATCCTCACCCTGGGTGAAGGTGTCGCCGATCTGGATGGTACCGTGGTTGTGCAGACCGATAATGTCACCGGCGAAGGCGTCTTCCGCCTGCTCACGGTCACCGGCCATAAAGGTCACGGCGTCGGAGATGTTTACATCCTTGCCGATGCGCACGTGGCGCATCTTCATGCCCTTGCTGTAAGTGCCTGACACGATACGCATAAAGGCGATACGGTCACGGTGTTTCGGATCCATGTTTGCCTGGATCTTGAACACGAAGCCGGAGAACTTCTCCTCGGTCGCCACCACTTCGCGGCTCTCGGCCTTGCGCGGCATGGGAGACGGCGCCCAGTCGGTCAGGCCATCCAGCATGTGGTCGACACCGAAGTTGCCAAGCGCAGTACCGAAGAAGACCGGGGTCATCTCGCCAGCGATAAAGGCATCGTGATCGAACTCGGGGGAGGCGCCCTGCACCAGCTCCAGCTCGTCACGCAGCTGCTGGGCCAGATCTTCGCCGACGGCGGCATCCAGATCCGGGTTGTTCAGCCCCTTGACCACCCGCTTCTCCTGGATGGTGTGGCCCTGACCGCTCTGATAGAGATAGGTCTCATCCTTGTAGAGGTGATAGACACCCTTGAAGGATTTGCCGCAGCCGATGGGCCAGGTGATGGGGGCGCACATGATCTTCAGCTCGCGCTCCACCTCGTCCATGACTTCCATCGGATCGCGCACTTCGCGGTCCAACTTGTTCATGAAGGTGAGGATGGGGGTATCACGCAGACGGGTCACTTCCATCAGCTTGCGGGTCCGGTCTTCAACACCCTTGGCGGCATCGATGACCATCAGGCAGCAGTCGACCGCGGTCAGGGTGCGGTAGGTATCTTCAGAGAAGTCCTCGTGACCCGGGGTGTCGAGCAGGTTGACCAGACAATCGGCATAGGGGAACTGCATCACCGAGGTGGTGATGGAGATACCACGCTGCTTCTCCATCTCCATCCAGTCGGATTTGGCGTGCTGGCCCGAGCCACGGCCCTTGACGGTACCGGCGCGCTGAATGGCCTGTCCGAACAACAGGACTTTCTCGGTGATGGTGGTTTTACCCGCATCCGGGTGCGAAATGATCGCAAAAGTGCGTCTCTTGGAGACTTCACTCAGAAATTCAGCTGACATAATTCAACGTTCTTCTATTGGGCGGTGGCATCAACCACCGTGGGAATAAATCCGGAATGCCGCTCACGGCACATGTATACGCAACGAAAGCCACGCCAGCTGGCGTGTTGCCAACCAGGTGGAGAGAGGGAGGAGGGTTGCGTTACATGGGTCTTCTCGCCTGAGTCAAAGCAAAATTGCGCGACATTATACCCGCGCGAGTGAAAAATACCCAGTCCGTCAGTCGTCTGTTTCCACCCGGTTGCGCCCGGCCCCTTTTGCCCGGTAGAGAGCCTCATCCGCACGCCGGATCAACGCGGCCAGATCCTGATCATCATCGCGCTGGCAGGCACACCCGATGCTGATGGTCACCGGATGGGACAAACCGGGCAACGCCCGTTGGCCGACCCTGGCGCGGATCCGCTCAGCCAAACGGGACGCCTCCTCCAGCCCCGTCTCCGGCAGCAGTGCCAAAAACTCCTCTCCACCGGTACGGCCCAGCAGATCCTGCTGCCGCAACTCTCTTGCCACCATTCTGGATACCCACTGCAGTACCCGATCTCCCTGATGATGACCCAGCGAATCGTTGATCCGCTTGAAGTGATCGATATCAAAAAGCAGCAGAGAAAAGGGCATTCGCTGCCTGCGGGCCAGCTCAAAGTGCTCGCGCCCATCCACCAGCACCCGACGCCGGTTATCGATGCCGGTCAGCTCATCGGTAAAGGCCAACCGATGCATCCGACGATTGCGCTCCAGCAACCACCTCATCGTCAGCAGAGCCACTCCACCGCAGAGCACCATCACCACCAGCAACCAGAAGCGACGCTCCTTGATCTGCGCCAGCTCCTGCCGCTGCAACTGCTGCTCGACCCGCAACCGCTTGTTCTCTTCCGCCTGGCGGGTCAGTTCAAACTGGCCGCGCACCCAGGCTGTACTCTGCTCTCGCTGCATCTGGTCGAGGCGCTGCTCTTGCACCAAATGATCCCGCAAGGCCGCCAGCGCAGCCGGATAGTCCCGTTGCAGCTCGAATGCTTCGCTGCGCACTGCGTAGAGATCCATCAGGTAACGAGTGTGCCCCTCAGCCTTCAGGATCGGTTCAATCTTCGCCAGTGCGCTCAAGGCCGGGACCGGATCCCGCATTTTCACCTGCAGTTTGGCCATTACCAGCTCGAGATGGGCGTGGAGGATAGGATCAACTTCAGGGGTGAGCACGCCTGCTGCCTGCGCCAGCAAGCGTCCGGCCTGCTCCAGGCGCGCCAGACCGAGCAGAGCCTCCGCCAGCATCACTTGACGATCCGCATGTTCAATCCGGTACTCGGGTTGTTGCAAAAAGGCGAGACTACGTTCGAGCTCCTGCTGCGCTTCCTGATAGCGCCCCGTCTCCAGATAGACCAGAGCCAGCTGCTCTCTCATCCTGGCCAAACCGAACCCGTCATGGTTGTGGGCAAAGTGTTCATGCAACCGGTTCAGGGTAGTGAGCGCCTCGGCATAGAGACCCATGCGGCGAAACGCGGCGGCAATCTCGAGCTGCGCCCGGTTATACCAGGTGGTCAATCCCAACCGTTCGTAGATGTCGTGCGCCCTGGTGAGATCCACCAGCCCCAGCCCTGACGCCCCCTGAAACGACAACATGGCTCCCCGGTGGGACAGCGCAAGCGCCTCCAGCTTGAGCACAGCGGCCTCCCCTGCCAACCGCAGCCCCTCATCATAATCCCGACGGGCCTGTGCCACCTCGCCGAGCAGCTGATTGAACCAGCCACGACAGATGAGTAACTCGGCAATGGCTGCGTCATCTCCCCGTTGTTGAGCCAGCACCAGTTGGCTGTCGGCATACGCAATCGCACGGCGAGACGCCTGGATGTCATCGGCAGATTGGGCCCAGCAAGCCAGACGACTGATCCGCATCAGCTGGGACGGTGGATAGTCGCTGCCATCCCGCAGCAAGCGAGCAACGCGCTCCCGCAGCAACTCGATAGGCTGATGGACCTGCTCCATCTCCTCCAGTTCATTTTCCAACTGCTCGGGGGACAAGGGTCTGGCTGCCAGCCCGAATACCGCCAGCAACAGCAGCAAGGCAAGTCGGCTCATAAACACTCCGGATGAATGGGGAAAGAGCAGCAGGCGACCCGATACCGGAAAATCACCCTGTAACAACGGCTGTAAAGGCTACCGCAAGGAGAGAGGACTTGAATGGGTTTCATCTCACATTTTACAGCAATATCATAACGTTGGAATGAGGAGGGGGATACAGAGCGAAAGAGGGGGCTGGCTCCCTCCCGGTAACTAATGATGCTGCCAGCGCCGCAGTAGCCGGCCGCGCAGACCGCAATCGAGCAGCCAGCTGTTGTCAAAGACCCGCAACAGTGCCGGTTTGGCGTGCCGGGACATGGCCACTGCGTGAAAGCGGGTCTGGCGCTGGCGATAGCGGTTCATCTGCTCGAGCAGGGCATGGGGCAGACTCTGAGCGATAAAGTCCGAAATAACCAGCACATCTGCCTTGGCAAAAGCGGGCTCATCGAGTTTGACCAGCGCCTTCTCCAGACAAGGCACCAGATCGGTACCACCGTGAAAGCTCATGGAGAGGAAGCGCTCCGCCTTGTCCAGTCCGGTATCGGCGGTGATCTCAAGGGTCGCCACCTCGGTAGAGAAGAGCATCAGGTAGCAACCGCGCTTCTCATCCATCGCCACCTTGAGCAGCGCAAGAAAGAGTGCCTTGGCACACTCCTCGGGATAGCCCCCCATGGAGCCGGAGGTATCGACACAGACGATAAAGGGGCCCCGCTGCTGCAACTGCTGCCCCCCCTGCTCCGGGGTGCGCAGCATGATGCGCTGGCGCGGCAAGGTGCCGCGTGACTGGTAACTGAGCAGGCGCCGCTCCAGATAGCGGCGGTAGAACTCCAGCTCCAGCTCCGGCAGCCCCAGCATCACCGCCTCGCTTGGCAGTAGCCGCATCAGGTCGCTCGCCTGGTGGATGCCCACCAGGTCGTCCGGCACATCGTCGCTGGGGGCGGGCTCCAGCTCCAGCACCTGAACCGGTGGCACCGGCTGCTCCTGCGCCCGGCGATCCCGCTCGCTGCGCCCGAGAAGAGCGGCAATCTCCGCCAGCAAGGGCTCGCGCTGCAACATACGGGCGTATTGCTTGACCAGCACCAGACTGCGTTTGTGCCAGTGCCCCTGCGCCAGATCCCAAAGACCACCGGCTGAGATCTGGTTCGGATCGAGGGCATCGGCCAGGGTGCGGCTCGCCAGCAGCTGATCTTCAATCTCCTGACGCTGCTTCTCCCGCTCCGCCTCGGCGATCTGCTGCTGCAGTTGCAGCAGGCTCCCCACCAGACTGGCACGCCACTTGTCGATAAAGAGCTGGCGCAGCCCCTCGGTGGGGTGAGCCATCAGCTGGCGAACCAGCGAACGGGCCTCACCGGCAAAGGGGCTGTAGTGATCCAGCGACTCCAGCAGGGCGGGCAGGCGACCAATCAGCTCGGTCATCGGCAACTGCCGGTGCGCCTGATAGAGCAGGTACTCCTGCTCCAGCGCCACCGGCACCGGCTTGTGACGGATCTCCTCGCCAAGCTGCTCACCCCAGCTCTGCAGGCGCTTTTTCAGCAGCTTGCCCTGCAGCGGGGAGCGCTTGATGAACTCGGAGATCTTGGGCGACGCAGCAAGCAAAAGTGCCACCTCCCCTGCCAGCTCCCCTTCGCCAATCAGCAGTCCCAGATCCAGCATGCCAATCTCAAGCATGAGCGCTCCTTACTCGTCCAGCCTTGGCAACCGCTCGCGCCACTGTGTCAGCTCGCCGCGCAGCAGTTCAAGATCCCGGCTCAGCACGAAGAAGCTGTCCTCCACCTGTTGCAGCCAGCGCTGGGCAATAAAGAGGTGCTGCCGATGACGATCGAACAGAGTACGCTGCTGTTTAAGCTCCAGTACCACCTTGCCAACCTGGGCAAGCAGCTCATCAAGCGCTTGCAGCCAGGGCTCCAGCACCACCTCGGGGATGGCGTTGCGCTCCATCAATACCAGCGGGATCTGCTGGCGCTGGATATCGAGCACCTGCAGGCGCAGCTCATCGTCAAGTACCAGCTCGTAGTGTCCCTCTTTCGGGTTGCCATATTGATAACCCACCAGCGCCTCGCCGGTCGGATGCCAATGGGAAAGCAGGGTACGATCGAACACCAGGGTGCTGGTGAGACGCTCGGGATCGCTGCCATCCAGCGGTGCCGGGGTGAGCAGATGGAAGTGCACCTGCTTGCCAAAGGGTCTGGCGTTGGCGAGGGGGATCTCGATCCCCCTCGCCCGTCGGCCAAACCACTGCTTGCGCTTGCGCGCCTTGCAGCAGAGACGTTGTGCCACGCCCTGTTTGAGCTGTTTGAATTGATCCCGCAGGGCAAGCAGCTGGCGGGTCAAGGCCAGTTGCTGATAACCGTAGAGACGGGAGAACTCGGTCATCATCTCCAGCAGGGCGGTGCGGGACTCCTCGTCATGCCAGAGACAATCCTTGAACAGCAGCAGATCCACCGGTGCGACCTCATCGCGGCCATTGAAGAAGGCGCTCGCCTTGATGAGCCGTACCGCCTTCTTCCAGCGGCGATCCGACACATAACAGCGATGGGCCAGCTGGCTGTCTAGCTGCTGGCGCAGCTGATAGATAAGTTCGAAACAGGCATCCGGCAGGCGCACCTGCTCAATCTGGCTCTGCCACTGCTCGTACTCATCCCCCCGGATCTGCAGGGATTCCGGCAGATTCTGGTGGGCGTGACCGTCGCTGGCCAGCATGGATTGAAAGTTGGCTTTCTCCTGCACCCGGTCCATCCAGATCCGCACCAGCATCCGGTCGTAGAGCGCTTCCAGCCCGCTGTCCGGCGCCGGCAGCTCGTTGGAGGCGGTCACCAGCAGCCGCATGGGGATTGGATGCTGGCTATCACCATTGCGGAACTGCCGTTCGTTGATGGCGGTGAGCAGGGTGTTGAGAATGGCGGGACCCGCCTTCCAGATCTCGTCGAGGAACACCACCTCAGCCTCCGGCAGATAGCCGGCAGTGAGGCGCAGGTATTTGCCATCCTCTTTCAGCGCCTGAATGGAGAGGGGGCCAAATACCTCCTCCGGTGTGCTGAAACGGGTCATCAGATATTCAAAGTGGCGGGCGTCGTGAAAGGCCAGCTTGAGGCGACGGGCAATCAGACTCTTGGCGATACCGGGTGGCCCCAGCAAGAAGACACTCTCACCGCTGAGGGCTGCCAGCAGACCGAGGCGCAGGGCATCCTGCCGTTCATAAAGCCCCTCACCAAGGGCTGCCAGCAGCCGGGGCAGGCGCTCCTGGATGGGAATAAGACGCGCAGGGTTCTGGGCTTGAGCTAAAGACGACATAGAGAGTGTTCCGAAGCTGGGATGATGTTAGCCCCAAGGCGTGATATCCATTTGCTCGACCTTGGGTTTTGTCTTGTTATGATGTTTATTCTGGTATCTCTTGCCGCACAATACCCGCCTCTGGCAGGAAAAAACGCAAAGGCAGTGCGATACCGTATCGGCAGCGTGCTGCGCCCATGCATAGCCAGTGTCGTGATGGCACCATGCCCGCATGCGCCAGATGATGCGTTGCAAAGGGTGCAGCAAAAGCGGTTCGAGTGTACCCTGCGCAACACAATTTTCCCCAACGCAGATCAAGAGTGAGTCGCCCCAGATGCAAGATCCCGTTCGTCAGAGCATGTTGGCCCGCATGGGCATTCAAAGCTGGCAACTGCGTCGTCCGGCATTGCTGGGTGCAGATCTCGTACCCGAGCTTGCGCAAGATGCCGTGCAGCCCGACCAGACAGCACCGGCCACCCGCGCTCCGCTGCCCAGCGGCAAACTCTGGTTGCTGGCGCCTCAGCTGCCTGCCACCACGCTGCTGGCGGATATCTGCCAGCTGCTCGGCATGACCCCCGACGAGGTCTCACTGCTCAGCGAGCTGCCGCCTGCCAACCTGCAAACGGCGGATGCCTCACCGCTGCTCTGGCTGACGGAGGCCAACCCGGAACGACCCGATGCGTTGATCTGTCCGCTGGCCCCCAGTGCCGCACAAAAGCGCGCCCTGTGGCAACAACTACGCCGACACCTGGCGAACAGTACGGCATGATCCTGCATCATGCCTTCAACGCCCTCTTGGAAGCCGCTCTTTTTACCTGATTTTACAAAAGTCGTCTTTGCCAACCCCGACATCCTCCACCCAGTCACCCGGAGTCAACATGCCTGAGTTTCGTCCCCTGCTCGAAGCCGATTTCGACCTTGTCTATCCCATAGAGCAGGCCGCCCACAAGGAGCCCTGGAGCCAGGCCAACCTGCTATCCTGCTTCGGTCCTCGCTATCTCAACGGCTTGATGCTGGTCGATGGTCGCCCGGCCGGCTTCTATATCTCGGATCTGGTGGCCGGAGACAGCTCGCTGATGAATATCTGTGTCCACCCCGAATTTCAGGGCAAGGGGTTGGGACGGACACTGCTGCAAGCCTACCTGACTCGCAGCAAACAAGCCGGGGCAGAGGCCTGGTTTCTCGAGGTGCGGGCAGGCAACCAGACCGCCATCAACCTCTACGAGAGCGCCGGCTTTGCCGAGTATTGCCGCCGCGCCGACTACTACGGCACCGGCAATGATCGGGAAGATGCAGTACTGATGTCCCGCCTGTTCGACTTCAGCTGATCCCGCCTCAATCGAGGGGGGCGTTATCCATCGCCGGATCCTGCAAGGAGAGAGTGGTGTGAACCACCGCCTCGAATCCGGCGGCGGAAAGCGGCATATAGAAGCCCCGCAGCCAGGTTTTCCCCGGCATCCAGATCTGCTGTATATCCACCACTATCTTGATCGGTTTGAGGGGTTGACCCGGCTGCTGGATATAGATGCCGGGCGGTGTGGCCACCTTGGGAAAACGGCGCAGGATCTGTTCACTACCATCCCCCTTGCCCGGATTGAGCCGCACCTTGACCAATCGGCTCAACGGCACTCTCATCTCTTCACTGCGCCAGAAGCGTTCGTTCAATGCCTTGCAGCGACGGCACTTGGGGGTCTCCAGCACATAGAGCAGCGGATAGCCCAGCGCCAATGCCTGCTGTTGGGCCTGCTGGTATCCCTCCGCCCCTTCATACCAGGGATTCGCAGGCTGCTGTGTCTTGCCCAGAAAGTACCAGGCCGCCCCGCCCCCCACCATCATGAGCCCGATCACGGCCAATGCCCCTTTCATCCATAGATTCATATCGTTAACTCTCCCTTTGCTCCTTTGCAGTATCGGCCAGTCTGCGCAAAGGGAGAGCTATTTGCGCTCTTTGTGATCCAAGACAAACGGCGAACACTTGTAAGCTGTAATGTTGGAGTTTAAACTCTAGCCCGATTTTTAGTGCCCTCGCGGGCGTACAACTGTAATTAAAGGATGTTTAACTGATGCCGAAGCTTCATCTGGTTCGACTGATGCGTGAACGTATTGCCCAGCTTGGCAACAAGGCTGCCCTGCGGGTTCAGCAAGATGGCCAGTGGCGCGCCATCGGCTGGCGTACTCTGGGCCAGGCCATGGACTACTGCGCACAGGCGCTGATCCGTGCCGGCCACCAGCCAACCGAGATGGTCGGCATCTATGCCCGCAACATGCCGGAATGGACGCAGGCCGATCTCGGCATCTTGGCCGCCCGCGGCGTCAGCGTCCCTATCTACCCCACCAGCACCCTCGATCAGCTGCGCTACATCGTCAAAGATGCCGGCATCAAGGTGCTGTTCGTTGGCGAACAACCTCAGTTCGATCAGGCGCTGCAACTGATTGAAAGCGGCGAGATCCGCCAGCTCATCGCCCTCGACGGCAACGTCAACCTGCGCGGCTGCGAGCAGGCGAGCCACTTCCAGACATTTCTGGTCTCCGGCAACCATCAGCCCAGTGAGCAGGAACTGCGAGTACGGGAAACCCAGTACCGGATGGATGACCTGCTGACCCTGATCTATACCTCCGGCACCACCGGCGAACCCAAGGGGGTCATGCTCGACTTCAGCAACATCGCCGCCTGTTTCGAGATGCACAACAGCCGCCTCGACCTCAATCAGCAGGATGTGTCGCTCTGCATGCTGCCGCTCAGCCACGTGTTCGAGCGGGTATGGAGCTATTACGTGCTCTACTGCGGCGCCGAGAACGTCTATATCCGCGATCCGCAGAAGGTGATGGATGTGATTGGCGAGGTGCAGCCGACCGTGATGTGCGCCGTGCCGCGCCTCTACGAGAAGGCCTATGCCATGATCCAGGCCAAAGTCGCTCAGGCTCCGGCTCTGCGGCGCGCCCTGTTTGGCTGGGCAACCCGTGTCGGCAAGCAGATGGTTGCCACCCGTCAGACGGGCAAGTCCGCTTCCCCGCTGCTCTACGGCCAGCTCTGGCTCGCCGAGCGACTGGTGTTTCGCAAGCTGCGCGCCCGCTTTGGCGGCCGCACCCGCTTCCTGCCGGTGGCGGGCGCCCGTCTGGCCGACGATGTGAACCTCTTCTTCCAGGCGATGGGGCTCAACCTCAAGTACGGCTACGGCATGACCGAGACCACTGCCACCGTCTGCTGCTACGAAGACAGCCAGTTCAAGCTCGGCTCCATCGGCACGGCACTGAACGGCATCGAAGTGAAGCTGGGTGAGAACAACGAGCTGCTGGTGCGCTCCCCCACAGTGATGCGCGGCTACTACAACAAGCCGGACGCCACCGCCGAAGTGATGACCGAGGATGGCTTCCTGCGTACCGGCGATGCCGGTGAGCTCGACAGCCAGGGCAATATCTACTTCACCGAGCGCCTCAAGGAGCTGATGAAGACCTCCAACGGCAAGTACGTGGCCCCGCAACTGGTGGAAGGGACCATCGGCAAGGATCGCTTTATCGAGCAGATCGCTATCGTCGCCGATGCCCGCCACTTCGTCTCTGCGCTGATCGTCCCCTGCTTCGAGTCGCTGGAGGAGTACGCCCGCTCCATCAACCTGCAGTACCAGTGCAAGACCGAGCTGCTGCGCCACTCCCGGGTGATGGAGTTCTTCGAAGCCCGCATAGCCGATCTGCAAAAAGAGCTGGCCAAGTTCGAGCAGGTGAAGAAGTTTACCCTGCTGCCGAGCGCCTTCTCCATGGAGCTAGGTGAACTTACCCCCACCATGAAGCTGCGCCGCAAGATCATCGAGGCCAAGTACCAGAGCGAAATCGAGGCCATGTATAACCACGTCTGATATCGCTCAGGTTCAGAGAAATAAAAAAGCCGCTCACTCGAGCGGCTTTTCGTTGGCACTTTGGTTGGTACGAACCCGCCTTCAGGCCGTGGTGGTACTGGTACCGAAGTAGTCGGCCAGGAAGTCATCGAATGACAGGCTGTCGCTGCGCTCGCGCTCCCGTTGTTTGGCCAGGGAATCCTTCGCCTCACCGGCAAAGTAGGCCTCATCCCAGTACTGCAGTTCCCCTGCCAGCAGCTCCTCGCGATAGCGGGTCGCCAGCTTGTCGCCGTAACAGCCGTTATCCTTGCCACTCTCCAGCAGCTCCTTGAGCATGCGGGCGGAGTAGGTCAAATCCGGATTGAGCAGCTTCTCACGGTGCATTGCCAGCGTTTTGCGATAGTGGTTACGGCCGCAGCAGCGATCCAGCAATTCGGCCACCTGAGCCAGCTCGTCGAACAGCTTGAGGCCGTACTCTTTGAGGCCAATGGCATTGCCCTGCTCATCTTCAAGCATCAGGCCGGGACGGCGCCCTTCCAGCACCACCTTGTTCTGGTTGCGGCGGTTGCGGGCAATCTCCTCGTCACTCAGCACCGGAGAGGGGCGCAACAAGCACCAGACCAGGAACAGATCGAAGAAGCGGATCTGGTCGGCATCGATACCGAGCGGGGTGAAGGGGTTGACGTCTACGGTGCGCAGCTCGATGTATTCGATGCCGCGCTGATCCAGCGCATCCGAGGGCTTCTCGCCGCTGCGCGGGGTGCGCTTGGGACGGATTGGAGCGTAGAGCTCGTTCTCCAGCTGCAACACGTTGTCGTTGAGCTGACGATACTCCCCATCCACCTTGACCCCGATCTTGGCAAAGTCGGGATTGTGGGTATTGATCGCCCGGCGCAGGCTGCTGACATAGGCCGGCAGGCTGTCGTGGCTAATCTTGAGCCCCGCCTGGACGCTGTTGGTATAGCCCAGATCGGAGAGACGCAGCGCGGTAGCGTAAGGCAGATAGAGGGTACCCTTGCCGGTCTTCTCGAACGGCAGGTTGCTCTTGCGCCCTTTGAGGAAGGATTCGCAGATGGCCGGAGAGGCGCCAAACAGATAGGGGACCAACCAACCGAAACGGTAGACGTTACGAATAAGCCCCATGTACTTGTCGGAGATAAAGCGCTGGCTGCAACAACCGACGCACTCCAGTTCCTGCCACTCGCTCCAGAAGCTGTCCGGCATGGAGAAGTTGAAGTGCACCCCGGCGATCACCTGCATCAGGCTGCCGTAGCGGTTCTTCAAACCCTGACGGTAGAGGGTCTTCATCCGGCCGATATTGGAGCTGCCGTACTGGGCCAGCCGGATGCTCTCTTCCCCGCCGACGAAGCAGGGCATGGAGAGCGGCCAAATCCGCTCGTCACCCAGATGCTGAATCACATGGTGATGGATGTCGCCGAGCTGCTCCATCAGGCTGTCGATGGAGTCGGTGGCCGGGGTAATGAACTCCAGCAGGCTCTCCGAGTAGTCGGTGGTGATATTGGGATGGGTCAGGGCCGAGCCCAGCGCCCGGGGATGGTCACTCTGGGCGAGCCGGCCATCCGGCGTGATGCGCAGGCATTCACGTTCGATCCCGCGCCGGATCCCCTTGAGCGCGGTGAGGCGCTCCGGTGATCCCAACGCATTCAGCAACTCGGTGAGCGACAAGCTTGTTGTAGTCATATTCACGGCTCATGTGAGGCCGCCCCATCCGGGGCGGCTCTTGATTTTTATAAAGCGTCAGTTACGGCAACTGCAGCGGATAGATGGGAAGATGAAGCTCCTTCAGGGGTTTTTCAAGCTTTTGCTTGTCTCCCACCACCACGATCACCATGTCGGCCGGATTGAGCCAACGGGCGGCACTGGCCTTCAGCGCCTCGGGCGACACCGTTTTGATCAGGTTGTTCTGGGCCTGCACATAGTCCGGTTTCAGGTCATACATCACCATCTGCAGCAGGAAGCCCGCCTTCTGGCCCAAGGTCTCGTAAGAGAGGGCATCCTGCTGGGAAACCGCGCTGCGCATATAGGCCAGCTCGACCGGGGTCGGGCCGCTCTTGCGGTAGTTGTCCATCTCCTTGAGGAACTGGCGGATGGCATCCACAGTCGCATCGGCCCGCACATTGGCGCCTGTGGCGAAGGTGCCCACCTCGCGGTTGGCGGAGAAGCCCGAGCTGGCGCCATAGGTGTAACCCTTGTCTTCCCGCAGGTTGAGGTTGATGCGGCTGTTGAAGTTGCCACCCAGGTTGAAGTTCATCAGCCCGGCGGTGAAGTAATCCCCCGTGGTATCAAACGGCATGGCGCGACGGCCGATGCGGATCACCGACTGGGGCGCCCCCGGCTTGTCGACCAGATAGATGCCCGGCTTGGCCTGCTCACCCTTGAGCTTGAGATCTCCCAGGGTTGGCGTGGCCCCCTTCCACTCTGTCAGGAAGCCAAGTTGCTCCTCGATCTGCTTCTGGCCCACATCACCGACCACCACCACTTTGGCGTTGGTGGGGTTGTAGTAGGCCTGATAGAAGTGCTTCACGTCCGCCAGGGTCAGCTTGGCCACATCAGCCGCTACCCCGTCGGTAGGTTGACCGAGGCGGTTCTGCTTGCCGTAGACCAGCTCGCGGAACGCCTGTCCGGCCAGCCACTCGGGCTGCTGCTGGGCCTGTTGCATCCCTTGCAGCAGCTGCGCCTTGACCCGCTCGAAGTCAGCCTCCCGCATGCCCGGGCGCTCCAGTACCTCGCGCACCAGCGCCAGGGTCTGGGGCAACTTGTCCGCCAGCGAGCTGACGGTGATGAGGTTGTTGTACTGGGCGCTGGAGACATCAATGCTTGAGCCCAGCTTTTGCAGCTCGTCGCTGAGCTGAGCCTCGGTCAGGCGCACCGTGCCCTGCCCCATCATGGCGGCGGTCAGATTGGCCAACCCCAGTTGCCCCTTATCTTCGGCACGAATGCCGCCCGGCAGGGCGATCATGATGGAGACGGCCGGGATCTCGTCACTCTTGGTGCCAATGATCTCGATGTTCTTGTCGAGCTTGCCGTGCCAAATGGCGGGCACCTTGACGCTCACCGCCTCGCTCGCCTTGGGCTGCACGCTGCGATCGAAATTGTCTTTTACCGGTCGTTCGGCCAGCGCTTCGTCATGCTTGCTGTAATCCGGCAGCTCGCGCTTGGCGGGGGTAAAGTTCGGGGTGGCAACCTGCCACTCGGTCTTGCCCTTGGGCACCACGCTCAGCACCACCGCAGGCTTGTCGGCGATGAACTTGTCGTAGGCCGCCTTCACCTGCTCAGGTGTCACCTTGCCGATGGCATCGAGAGTCTTGAACACATAGTTGGGATCCTGGGCAAACACCTGACCCATGGCGAGCTGGCTCACCTTGCCGGAGACGCTGTCCAGACCCCAGATGGCGGAGGCACGGTACTTGGCGATCGCCTTCTCCAGATCTTCCGGTTTGAGGCCGCGCTGGGCGAACTCGCCGATCACCTTGTCCACCTCCCCCTTGAGGGTCTTGAGGCTGCCATCCTGCGACGGATTGGGATAGGCGTAGACGGTCAGAGTACAGGCCAGCTCTTCGCAGTAGTGGGACGCCCCCACATCGATCGCCTTGCCGGTTTTCACCAGCGACTGGTAGAGCATGGAGCTGGCGGAACCGCCGAGTACGTCGGCAAACATGTCGAGCGCCGGCTCCTGCGGGTCACCAAGGGAGACAGTGGGGTAACTGATATAGAGCAGCGGCAGGTGCACCTTGTCCTGCAGCGTCACGTAGCGGGTCTCGGGCAGGGTCACCGGCTTTGGCGCCGGCTCGGCCACGTCCGGGCCGCGCGGGATGGAGCCGAAGTACTTCTCGATCCACTCGAGGGCCTGCTTGCTGTCAAAGTCGCCGCCCAGAGTCAGGGTGGCGTTGTTGGGGCCATACCAGCGCAGGAAGAACTGCTTGAGGTCGTTCACATCGACCCGGTCGAGATCTTCCACGTAACCGATAGGCTGCCAGGAGTAGGGGTGAGTGCGCGGATAGAGAGCCTCCCCCACCTTCTCGCTCACCAGCCCGTACGGCTGGTTGTCGACCCGCTGGGCCCGTTCGTTCTTGACGGTGGCGCGCTGGATCTCGAACTTCTTCTGGCTCACCGCATCGAGCAGGAAGCCCATCCGATCCGCCTCCAGCCAGAGCACTTTTTCCAGCTGGTTGGCAGGCACAGTTTCATAGTAGTTGGTGCGGTCCTTGTTGGTGGTGCCGTTCATGTCACCACCGGCCTCGTTGATGATCCGCATATGCTCCTGATCACCGACGTGCTTGGAGCCCTGGAACATCATGTGCTCGAAGAAGTGGGCGAAACCGGACTTGCCGACCGTCTCGCGGGATGAACCGACGTGATAGGTCACATCGAGGTGCACCAGCGGATCGGAGCGGTCGGGAGCCAGGATCACGGTCAGGCCGTTGTCCAGCTTGTACATCTGGTAGGGGATGGCGAGCTTGCCCTCCTCCTTGCCCTGTTCGGCGATCAGGGTCGGTGCCGCCAGCACCGGCAGGGTGAAGCCCAGCAGAATCGTTAAAGGTATGACTTTGTTCACGGTAACCTCGTGAGTGACAAAAACAGGCTAGAAAATGTGACTGGCCAGCAGAAAAACCAGGGCATAACGGAACAATTTGCCGAGCCCGATCAAAATGAGAGAGCGCCAGAAGGAGAGGCGCAGCCAACCGGCCAACAGACAGAGACCATCACCGACCACCGGCGTCCAGGCAAGCAGCAGACACCAGTGACCATGTTGTTTGAGCCAGCCTAAGGCTTTTTGTTCCCCACGGCCTTGAAAATCTTCCGGTTTTTTCTTGAAGGTGGCGAGCCAGCCGAGCCACCAGGTAGTCATGGAACCGAGGGTATTGCCCAGCGTCGCCCACAGCAGCAGGCTAGCCATGCTCCACTCCCCCTTGGCCGCCATGGCCCCCAGCAGCACTTCCGAGCTGCCGGGCAGCAGGGTGGCGGAGGTGAATGCACTTAAAAAGAGCCACCCCAGCCCCATCTCCATCATCTCGCTCATCCGGGATAGCCATCGGCCGCAGGCATGCGCAGCAGCAGCTTGCCGCGTACATGGCCCCCTTCGATGGCCTGATGGGCCAGCGCCCCCTCAGCCAGAGCGAACTCACCGGCGAGGGTGACCTTCACCTCCCCCTGACGCAGCAGCATCAACATCTGACCCAGCTGCTTCTGGTCGGGGTGAACCAGCATGCCGACCACCTCGATACCCGCCGCAGCCCCAGCATCCTTGATCTGCTGGGCGGTAATGGTAGGCACAGTCACCAGGCGGCCACCCGGTTTGACGCAGGCCAGCGCCGCCTTGCCGCTCTCGCCGCCCACCAGATCCAGCACCAGATCGACCTGACTGGCCTCTGCCACCACCTGTGCTGGCCAGTTCGCATCATGGTAATCCACCATCCAGCGCGCCCCCAGTGCGTGCAGGAAGCCATGGTTGTCGGGGCTGGCGGTGGCCACCACCTCGGCGCCATAAGCGCTGGCAAACTGCACCGCCAGATGGCCGACGCCACCGGCACCGGCGAGGATCAAGACCCGCTGACCGCTCTGGAGGCCGCCGTGCTCAAGCAGCCCCTGCCAGGCGGTGAGACCGGCCAGCGGCAGCGCCGCCCCCTGCTGCAGGCTCACTCCGTCGAGCTTGACCAGCTCGCCTTCGCTTGCCACCACAGACTCCCCGTAGCCACCGGCAGCGAGGGGAAAACCGACCATGCCGCACACCAGATCCCCCTCGACCAGTGAGGTCACGCCGGGGCCTATCTTCTCCACCACGCCGGAGATGTCATAACCCGGTGTCCAGGGCAGCTTGTCCTTGTTCTGGGCCGCCGCCCAGCCAAGACCGGCGCGGGTTTTGGCATCGATGGGATTGACCCCCGCAAAGCAGATGCGTACCCGCATTTCGCCATCGGCTGGCACCTTATCGAGGGAAGGGTTGAGCTTGAGTACCGAGGGGTCACCGAATGCGGTAATCTGTAGTTGCGTCATTGCACAATCCATCCTGTTGATTGATCAAGGGTCAACAGAATAACAGCGAGGACACCATGGCTCGAATGTTTCTTATTCCTCTGTTGCTGGCACTGGGGTGGTGGGCATTTCTGCTCTACTTCCGCATCCCGCTCAAACAGGGGGCCAAGGGGTTTTACTGGATCATCGGCATCGGTGGCGGACTGGCCGCCTTCCTCAGCTTGATGATGGTGCTGACTCACTGAGTGCCACAGCCACTCGATAACGAAAAAGGCCACCGCGTTCCGGTGGCCTTCTCACTATCCGGGTTGCTGCTCCAGCGCCGGATTTAGGTAGTAGTGTCGATTGCTCCCCTGCCCCAGCACCCCTTGCGACAGCAGATGGTGGAACACACGATCCACCTCCTCCAGCGAGAGTGACAAAGCCTGTGCCACCGAGCGCTTGCTGCACTTGAGCTCACCGCTCACCAGCGCACCGCGCACCTGCGCCAGCACCTCGGGGGCGGGCTCGGGCGGCAGCATGGGCTCAGGCTGGGCTGCCATCGCCAACGCCTCCTGCGCCTCTCTGCGAGCTTGATCCTGCTGCCAGCGCCACATCCGGCGAAAGCGGTTCTCCTCGCCGATCAGGCTGACGAAAAAGGCACCGAACACGTCGAGCAGCACCGAGAGGAAGCAGACCAGCAGGAACTGCACCTGACTGATGCTCATCCCTACCCCGTCCGCCAGACTGCTCATCAGCCCCAGCATGGAGGATTGTTCGTTGACCGGCTTGGCATCGCGCTGCTGACGCAGCTCATCCTGCTGCAAGCGCAGCTTGGTGTTGGCGTGCTGCAACGAGGAGACGCCACTGGAGATGCGCTCCAGCTCGATATATTTGCGGGCCGCCTCCTCGTTGAGCTGGATCTGCCGCTCGATGCTGGCGATCTGCTCGTCGAAACGGGCAAGCTCCCGCTCGTGGCGCGCCTGCTGGCTCAACACCGTATTGGTGGCGCTGTTGATGCCACCGATACTGCCGCCGATGGATATGGCCGCCAGCACGCTGTAAAACAGCAGCGACCAGAGAGCACCACTCAAATCCCGCCGCGCCTTGCGCTCGCCGTACTCGTACCAGACGTAAAACTTGCCCAGCTCGAAGATGATGGCCAAGCCGCCGAACAGCCACTTCATCAGCGGGTTGTCATCGATGGAGAGGAACAGCAGCAGGGAGAAGATAATGGAGGCCAGAATGGCCAATCCGGTAAAACTGTATACCGTCGTCAGAGCGAACCACCCCTTGGGGTAGCGCTGTGTGGAGGAGTCCTGTGTGGTCATGATGAAGGGGTGTGCTGTGCAGGAAAAGTTGGCTGCCGATTATAGTCGCCAGACTCGCACAGAGAAGGGCAAATGACTGAATTCCTTCAGATTGGCAACCAGCTGCCCAGAGTGCGACCAAAACGGACAAATCGGCAGCAGAAAAGCGATACAATTCCTCCCTGACTTGATCATGTGGTGAGATGAGGTGCGATTCCGCCCGGGTTCAGCCCAGATCCGTACACTCATCCACCGTTGCAATTATCCGAGGCCATCATGAACAGTACGACCACCTTGCTACTCTCCCTTCTTCTGGTTACCGGCGGCGCCGCTGCGACACAGCAATATCCAGAGAGCGGTGGCACCGAATTTTCCGTCGATGAGCTTAAATTCAATCTGGACTGGGATGACAAACAGTTCGGCTGGACCCAGAACGACTGCCTCACTCTGGATATCGGGGAGACCTCCACCGTCGACTGCAAGGCGGTCAAATTCAATCTGGAAGATGAAGAGAATCGCAACCAGCCACCGAAAACCAACCAGGTCCCTGCCAACTCGCAGAGCGACCAGTAACAACAGGAGTACCCTTGCGATGACCCAAGCTAAACACAACCCCGTTATCCGACGCGGCGCCCTGCTGCTTTCCCTGCTCATGGCGCACGGCATCGCGGTTGCGGCACCGCCAAGCAAAAATAGCGATGGCATCAAGATCTCCGGTGATGACATCAAGATCAATCTCGACTGGGATGACAAGGAGTACGACTGGTGGCAAGACAACTGTCTGGATCTTGGCATTGGCGACAGCCGGATCAAACTCAACTGCGACAAGATGGATGGCAAGTACCGGGATCACTACAACCGCAGCATCCACAGCGGCAATAACCCGGGACAGGGTCACGACAAACAGAAGGATAAAAACAAGGGTAACGGCAAGAAAAACTGACCCCCCCTTTCCTTATCCAGCAGGGGCCTGGCGCCCCTGTGCTGATTGTTTTACCAATAATTCTCCGCACTGATATTGCCCGGTGCCCGCCGCAGATTCTTGGCCAACCCCAGCGCCAGCAAGGTTTGCTGGGTCTCTTTCACCATCTCCGGATTGCCGCAGATCAGCACTTGGCTCAGCTCGGGTGAGAACTCCAACCCCACTCTAGCCTGCAGCTGACCATTGGCGATAGTCGCCGGGATCCGCCCTGCCATTGCATCGGGCCAAGGCTCGCGGCTGACAAAGGGGACATAGCAAAAACGCTCGCCATATTGCTCGGCAAAGCTGGCGATCAAATCCTGATAGCTCAGCTCTTCGCCTTTGCGCACCCCGTGCACCAGCACCAGATTCTCGAAACGGTTGAAGGCTTCCCCATCTGCCAACATGGAGAGGAAGGGGCCGATGGCAGTGCCAGTCGAGAGCAGCCAGAGATCGCGCCCGGCGGGCACCTCATCCAGCGTCAGGAAGCCGGTGGCCTGGGATTGCACCAGCAATGTATCGCCCGCTTGCAGCAAGCCAAGGGACGGAGTCAGCTCACCGCTCGGGATCTCGACCAGATAGAACTCGTGGTATGGCGCAGAGGGGGGATTGACGAAGGAGTAGGCGCGCTGAATGCGGCGATCGCCCTGCTCGAGGGCCAGCTTGGTGAATTGGCCTGCCTTGTAGGGGACCAGCTCGGCCGCTACCCGCAGGGAGAACAGGGTGGGTGTCCATTCGATGCGTTCGATGACGCGACCTTCTACCCAAGCCATAATGATCTCCTCCAGTGGAACAGACCTTCACTCTACCCCCGGGCCGGAAAATAAAAAACCCGCGCAAGAGCGCGGGTTTTTTCTGCAAAAGCGAATCGCTATTACAGGGCAACAACCTGGATCTGTACGGTTGCTTTAACGTCAGCGTGCAGCTGAACAGCAACTTCGTAGTCACCGGTGTTACGCAGAACGTTGCCCATGCGGACTTCGCTCTTGGCAACGGCTACGCCGGCAGCAGTGATGGCTTCAGCCACGTCACGGGTACCGATGGAACCGAACAGCTTGCCTTCGTCGCCAGACTTGGAAGCGATAACCACGGTAGCCAGTTCGGCCAGCTTGGCAGCACGCTCTTCAGCAGCAGCTTTGTTGGCAGCCAGTTTGGCTTCCAGCTCAGCGCGACGAGCACCGAAAGCTTCGATGTTGGCTTTGGTGGCCATAACAGCTTTGCCTTGCGGGATCAGGTAGTTACGGGCATAACCAGATTTCACGGAAACTTGGTCACCCAGACCGCCCAGTTTGGCGATTTTGTCGAGCAGGATAACTTGCATTACCTTTCCTCTATAAATTTCGTTGAGTTAGGCTTAAGTGCCGGGCCGATTCTTACTTGTTGTGCAGATCGGTGTACGGCAGCAGAGCCAGGTAACGAGCACGCTTGATGGCGCGTGCCAGCTGACGCTGATACTTGGCGCGGGTACCGGTGATACGGCTCGGTACGATCTTGCCAGATTCAGTGATGTAGTTTTTCAGAGTAACGATATCTTTGTAGTCGATCTCGGTAACGTTCTCGGCGGTGAAGCGGCAGAACTTACGACGACGGAAATAACGTGCCATGGCCTTTATCCTCTAGTCAGTGATCCAGAATTACTCTTCGGAAGCAGCTTCAGTAGCTTCTTCGCGGCGCTCGTCGTCACGACGGGTGAAGCGCTCTTCTTTGGCCTTGGCCATCGGAGAAACTTCAGTCACGGCGTGCTTGGTGCGCATGATCATGTTGCGGATAACGGCATCGTTGAAGCGGAAGTTGGTTTCCAGCTCATCGATAACGGCTTGCTCTGCTTCTACGTTCATCAGAACGTAGTGGGCTTTGTGCAGTTTGTCGATCGGGTAAGCCAGCTGACGACGGCCCCAATCTTCCAGGCGATGAATGGTACCACCGGAGGTGGTGATGGCGCCGGTGTAACGCTCGATCATGCCGGGAACTTGCTCGCTCTGGTCCGGATGAACCATGAAGACGATTTCGTAATGACGCATTTTAGCTCCTTACGGATTAATTCAGCCTCCGCCCAGGTGCAGCCAGACCTCGGAGGCAAGGAACATAAAGGTGTTTAGTCGCTGCTTTTCTAGGGCGGCGTATTGTACGAAATCACATCCCTCACTGCAACTGACCGCCTTAAATGTTTTTCCCGATGGAAATCATCAGAAACAACAATTGATAACGATTATCATTTAGATCTATTCTCTCTCCATATCCTTATGGAGGGTGATGCCATGCAACCCGCACTGACGACTACGATTCCAGCCCGCAAATTCAAACTGACCCTGCTCGGGCCTGCCTTTATCGCCGCCATCGGCTATATCGACCCGGGCAACTTCGCCACCAATATTCAGGCGGGCTCTACCTTTGGCTACCAGTTGCTCTGGGTAGTGGTATGGGCCAACTTGATGGCCATGCTGGTGCAAACCCTCTCGGCCAAACTCGGCATCGTCACCGGCAAAAATCTGGCGGAGCACATCCGCGACCGACTGCCGAAACCGGCGGTCTGGGCCTACTGGGTGCAGGCAGAGATCATCGCCATGGCCACCGATCTCGCCGAATTTATCGGCGCCGCCGTCGGCTTCAAGCTGCTGCTTGGCGTGACCTTGCTTGAAGGGGCCTGCATCACCGCCGTGGTGACCTGGGGGATCCTGATGCTGCAATCCCGCGGCCAGAAACCGCTGGAGTTCGTGGTGGGCGGCCTGCTGCTGTTCGTGGCGGCGGCCTACATCGTCGAGCTGGTGTTCTCCCGCCCCCATCTGCCTAGCCTGCTGGAGGGCGCCCTCTTCCCCGGCCTGCCCAACAGTGACGCCGTCTATCTGGCGGCCGGCGTGCTCGGCGCCACCGTGATGCCCCACGTTATCTACCTGCACTCGGCACTGACCCAGCACACCCAGGATCAGGGCTCGGTCCCCCAGCGGCTGCACACCACCCGGGTCGATGTGGCGATTGCCATGACCATCGCCGGCTTCGTCAATCTGGCCATGATGGCCATGGCGGCGGCCGCCTTCCACAGCTCTGGCAACCAGCAAGTAGCCGAGCTGGAGTCGGCCTACCAGACCCTCACCCCGCTGCTGGGTCAGGCGGCCGCGACTCTGTTCGGCCTCTCGCTGGTCGCCTCCGGCATCAGCTCTACCGTGGTGGGCACGCTGGCCGGCCAAGTGGTGATGCAGGGCTTCGTGCGCTTCACCATCCCGCTCTGGCTGCGCCGCGCCATCACCATGGCCCCTGCCTTCGTGGTAATCGCCATGGGCCTCAACACCACCGAGATCCTGGTGCTGAGCCAGGTGGTGCTGAGCTTCGGCATCGCGCTGGCGCTCATCCCGCTGCTGATATTGACCGGCGATCGCGCCCTGATGGGGGAGTATCGCAACCACCCGGTGACCCAGGCGGTCGGCCGCCTCATCGTCGCCCTGGTGATCGGGCTCAACGCCTACCTGCTGGTCGCCATGATCTAGCGAACCGTCAAACCGAGAAGAGGGGCTCATTAACTCTGGTTAATGAGCCTCTTCGCACTTTGGCGTATGCTGCCGCTTTCTTTTCTCATTTATCGTTGCGGGAGCCTTGCCATGGAACATACCCGAGTCAGCTTCGTGCTGGGCCATCATCAGGAGCAAGCCAGCGTGGTCTGCTGTCAGCGTGGCGACACCACACTGCTGGTCACCGACCTCACCCCCTTTCATCCCCAGAGCCACCTCTGGCCCGATCAGCCGGGGGATGTGGGCCATGCTCGCTGGGAAGGGGGCGAAGCCGCCATTGGCCCTTGCCGGATGGGGGCTATCAGCCCGGATGGCAAGCTGTTTGTCGATACTGCGATTCCGGTAAAACGGGGGGCTGAAGGGTGGCGTTTCGTGGTGGTCCATCCAATGACCGGTGACCACGCGCTAGCCGTTGGCAGCCAGGTCGAATTGCAAGTAGATAGCGCTGCCCGCCACGCCCTGAGTCTGGGCCATAGCGGCTGCCATCTGGCCGCGCTGGCGCTCAATCGAGTACTGACTCCCTACTGGCGCAAGGAGGTAAGCGAGCGCGATGCACTGGGCCAGCCCGACTTCGATCGTCTTGCTATTCAAAGCTCGCGGGTCGAGCCTTGCGGATCGTGGGAGCAGTACCGAATCGGCAAGAGCCTGCGCAAGAAAGGAGTCAACAGCGAGGCGCTGCTGGCAGATCTGGCGCTGATTGAAGAGAAAGTCAACCAACAACTGGCCGACTGGGTAGCAAGCGGAGCTGACATTCGCCGAAGCCGGGCCGGCGAGGCGATCATCGACTCCCGTTACTGGCACTGCTCGCTGGAAGGCCAGGAGGTCACCATCCCCTGTGGCGGCACCCATGTTGCCTCGCTCGCCGAGTTGGGAGAGGTCAAGGTAGAGCTCACTCAAGTGGAAGAGGGCTTTGCCATGCTGACCCGGGTCACGCCAACCGGCGCCTGAGTCGCAGACTTGACCACTCAGGGCTAACGCCCAAGTTGGCAATAGAGACGTATCGCAAATGAGGGGGCATCATCATGCCCCTCAACGCCCGTCATGACGGGCCGATGCTTCTCTTTTAACCACTCCCTGATTAGAATGCGCCTCCCACAGGAGGCACATCCCCATGAGTAGTACCCAACTACGCACCACCCCCGATCGACTTCGTTATCTGGTTCTCTACGAAGGCATCGGGCTGGCACTGGTCGCACCGCTGATCAGCCAGCTGTTCGGTCAGGGCGTCGCCGAGGTCGGTTCACTGGCCATCTTCTTCTCCATCGTCGCCACCGCCTGGACCTACGGCTGGAACCTGTTGTTCGACAAGGGGTTGCTCAAACTTTGCGGACGCACTAACAAGCGACCACTGGACCGCTTCCTGCACGCGTTTGGCTATGAGGCGAGCTTTATGATGCTCTCCCTCCCCTGCGTCATGTTCTGGCTCGATTTGGGAGTGTGGGACGCCCTGATGCTGGATCTCGGCTTCGTCGCCTTCTACCTCGTCTACATCATGGTCTTTACCTGGGCCTATGAGCGGATCTGGCCGCTGCCATCCAACCCGCAAACGGCATAAGGCCTCAGCCGCAACGAGGCCGACAAAAGGAAAAGTCAGGAAGGATGGGAGAATCCCATAAAAACAATGCCAGTCAGCAAGCTGACTGGCATTGGACAAAACAGACTTTCGGACTTACTTGACGGCGTCTTTCAGAGCCTTGCCAGCCACGAATGAAGGCACGTTGGCAGCAGCAATCTGGATCTCTTTACCAGTTTGCGGGTTACGACCGGTGCGGCCTGCGCGGTGGGTGACTTTGAAGGTGCCAAAACCGACCAGTTGCACAGCATCGCCTTCTTTCAAGCTCTGGGTAATACCATTGATGATCTCTTCCAGAGCCACTTTGGCCTGAGCTTTGCTCAGATCTGCTTTGGCGGCAATCGCATCGACAAGTTGAGCTTTGTTCATAACATTTCCTTTATGATCGGGCATTTAGCGCTGGGTCACTCTATGCAAAAAAAAACGCACAGGCAAAGCCTTTATCGAGCCGAACGCGTCAAACGCTGGGGTTTTCATCAAGATCTGCGGAAATAGTCACATTCCACACGCGAAAAACCGTGAGCAGGCCTGAAACCTGCTAGCACGCAGACACAATCCGCTGACTATTTCTTCGCCACTTAACATTATCCCCCCATGGCTATTGACGCTTGCCCAGATTTTCCCTAGTTATAGGTTGTGTCACTGCTCAAACGGCTCGGAATACCGAACAATCGGCCAGCCTTTGCCCCACGGAGGGATAGGGATTATGTTGACGAAACTGGAACAGACCAAGCAGGCGCTGGCAGGCAAGCATAAAGCTATCGACGACTGGCTGGATGCAAGGCAAGCGTTGCTGGTTGGATACATGCAGCTGGCAGGCCTTACTCCGGCGCGGACCAAGCAACGCAGCCTGCCCAAAACAGAAGAGCTGCATCAGTTTTGCGACCGCCTAGTCGACTATGTCAGCGCGGGCCATTTCGAGATCTACCACCACGTCGTCACCGCCTTCGAGCAAGCCAGCGGCGAAACACTGGAGCTGGCCAAGCGCATTTATCCCCATATTCGTGCCACTACCGAGTTTGCCCTCGAATTCAACGACAAATACAGTGATGCCGACGAGGCCCAACTGCTACTGCTCGATGATGACCTCAACGAATTGGGTCCGGTACTGGAGGATCGCTTCAAACAGGAAGATCGTCTGGTCAAGGCACTCCATGTGGTGGAGTTCCTCAGTGCCCAGCAAGCCTGATTGCTATTTTCGGAGCAAGTTCAAGATACTGGCAGCCAAGGTGCATTACACTCAGAGCAATGATTCCCTGTGTCCAGCTGATTCCAAACTAGGAGATGAGCATGTCTGAGCGCCGCCGTTTTGCACGGATCCTCTATTTGACCACGGCCGAACTCACCCAGGGGGAGCACAAGTGGCAGACTCAGCTTGTCGACATATCCCTGCAGGGCGCCCTGTTAATCCGACCGGATGATTGGGAGAGCCGTGACAACAAGGAGTACCAGCTCAGTTTTGTCCTGAGTGGCAGCGACATCGAGATCAAGATGCAGGTCGAGCTAACCCATGAAGCCAGCAAGAAGCTGGGGTTCTACTGCCACCACATCGACATCGACAGTGCCACCCACCTCAAGCGGATGATAGAGCTCAACGTAGGTGACGAAGAGCTGCTGCATCGGGAGCTGGAACAGCTGTTGAACGAGCATCAGGAGCACAACCAGTCGTAACGACGCCCGGCCAGACATGGTGCTCTTTTCTGTTCATTCAGCCTCTATTGCTACGGTTATAACGCCTCGAGCGCCTCTGATAACTTCTTGACCGGCACCACTTCCATCCCTTCGATGGGATGCTTGGGGGCATTGGCGTGCGGCACGATGGCACGACGAAAACCGTGTTTGGCCGCTTCCTGCAGCCGCTCCTGACCAGAGGGGACAGGACGGATCTCCCCTGAGAGCCCCACTTCGCCAAACACCACCAGATCCTTGGGCAGCGCCTGATCCCGGAAACTGGAGACCATCGCCAGTAGCAGCGCCAGATCCGCACTGGTCTCCTCGACCTTGACCCCGCCAACCACGTTGATGAAGACATCCTGATCCGCCATCTGCAGCCCACCGTGACGGTGCAGCACCGCCAGCAACATGGCGAGCCGGTTGTGATCCATCCCCACCGCTACCCGACGCGGGTTGGAGAGCTGGGAGTAATCCACCAGCGCCTGCAACTCCACCAGCAGCGGCCGGGTGCCCTCCCAGATCACCATGACGATGGAACCGGGCGCCTGCTCCTGCCCCCGACTGAGGAAGATGGCGGAGGGATTGCTCACCTCGCGCATCCCCTGTTCAGTCATGGCAAAGACCCCCAGCTCGTTGACCGCACCGAAGCGGTTCTTGTGAGAGCGCAGAGTCCGAAAACGGGAGTCATGGCCACCGTCAAGCAGCACAGAGCAGTCGATGCAGTGTTCCAGTACCTTGGGGCCAGCCAGACTGCCATCCTTGGTCACATGACCCACCATGAAGATGGCCACATGGTTCTGCTTGGCGTAACGGGTCAGTAACGCTGCTGCCTCACGCACCTGTGAGACCGAACCGGGAGAAGATTGGACATCCGCCACATGCATCACCTGAATGGAGTCGATCACCATGATCTGCGGCTGCTCCTGCTGGGCAATCAGGCAGATCTGCTCAACGCTGGTCTCGGAGAGCATCCGTAGCTTGTCGGTAGGCAAACCAAGGCGGTTGGCCCGCATTGCCACCTGCTGGAGCGACTCCTCACCGGTGACATAGAGAGTTTTCATCCGCTCTGCCAGACCACACATGGTCTGCAGCAGCAGGGTCGATTTACCCGCCCCCGGGTTACCACCGATCAGAATCGCCGAGCCGGGCACCACACCGCCACCAAGCACCCGATCCAACTCCTTGAAACCGGAAGTAAAACGGGGGATTTCGGTGGTGGCGATCTCTGCCAGTGTCTGTACCTGACTGCCGACCGCGCCGGCATAACCGGTGTAACGGGCACTCTTGCCTGCGGGAGTGACGGAGCCAAGGCGTACCTCGGTGATGGTATTCCACTCCTTGCACTCGCTGCATTGACCTTGCCAGCGTGTGAAGTCGGCACCACATTCGGAACAAACATAAGCAGTTTTATTTTTAGCCATTGATAACTCGGGGACAGGATGAATTCCTGCTTGATATACTTGTTTGCGACCGACAGATCAAACCCAGAATCGGAAAAGTGACTTTCCGTGGCAGGAACACATGGATTCAGTACACCAACAACATCTGATTGAACAACTTGTACCCCTGCTGCGGGAGAAAGATTTCGAAGAGATCTTCAACCGTCTGACCCAGGACGAAAACAGTAACGGCCGTTTTCTGATCAAGATGGAGCTCAATCGCAAATGCTCCCCTTGCCGCAGGGTTATCGACATGCGCGATGAACTGGAGGACGAGTGCCTGGTGCACGAGTTCGACGGTATCACCCACTTTATGCCGGCCGAGGCCATCGGACTGTTTCAGTCCCAGTGCTATCTCTACCGTGACGCCTATACCCTTGGCGTTTACGAAGCGCTGCAACAATGGCAAAAGAACCATCACCACGCCCGGGTGGATGGCCTGCTGCAACCCCCTGTCAGCCCCTTCCGGCAATACGACGTCAACACCATCGTCTTTGCCAGTTACTACGGGCGACGACAAGAGCGGATGCACTTCAGCTCGCCCTTGCTCATCAAACTTCATGACGGGGAGAAGTTGTTCGCCAAAAGTTCCGATCTTTCCCTCGGCGGCATGAGAGTCTCGGTCCCCTATTTGCCCAATTACCAGACCGGCGCTCAGGTCGAGGTCTTCTTTACCGGGCTGGAGCGGGATCACCCCAATCCGGTGCTGCATCAGCCGGTCGGTTACCAGATCCTCGGTGAAGAGAGCAAGGAAGGGAAGTATTGGCTGAGGCTGGTACGCTCCGGTGAGCAGCCCGCCTTCGATGCCTTCCTCAGCGACTTTATCGAAGCCAACAAGATCCGCTATCGGGTCAGCGTCGACTATCTGCTCTCCGCCGCCATCATCAAGGGATATGAGCAGTTCTACCTGCCACGGATGACCGGCATGCCGCTCTTCTTCAGCACAGGAGACTGTCCCTCACTCGAGATAGCACTGCGCACCGAGAACAACCAGCACCTGCTGGAGTATTGGCGCGACGAGAAAAACCGCGATGCCCTGGCGGGACTCTTCTCAGCAAAACGGATGAAACGCCTCTGCCCTGCTCCCGGCACCACGACCGAAACCCTCATCTACTGCTTCACCCACACGGTACGCAGCCATATCTATTTCTTCTCTGCCACTGCTGAAGAGCTGCGCCAGAGTGGTCTCACCGCCCTCTTCTTCCAGGTGGGCTCCCGACGTCCCAGCTGGCGTGTCTACAAGTTTTCACTGGAGGCGTGTGAATCGCTGGAGGCAGATGTAGGGCAGTTGCAGGGGGTCGAAAATTCGCAACTGCAGGATATTCTGTTACTCGAACGTCTCAAACTGATTGGGTATTGCGGCCTGCTGCAGGAGATCAGTCTGGAGTCCCAACGGGAGGAGTTCCGCCCGGAGGGCGAGCTGGGCAATAATGCCAATGAATTGCAACGTTTTGGTCACGAGCTGGGCGTTGCCCCCTTCGAGATTGAATCCCTGCACTATGTCCAGTTGCGCAAGGAGCTGCGCTATATCCACAAAACAGCCGTTGCCATCCATCACAATGGCAAGTCATGGCTTGGCTGGACCCGAGATATTTCTGCCCATGGCCTGCAGGTCGAGCTGGAAGATGCCTTTATCGGCGAGAAAAACGATGTGGTGACCATCGCCCTGCCCCGTCTGCAGGAGTTATCCAAGAGCATGGATCTGCAGCATCTCTCCTACCGGCTGGTTAGTCTCAACATGACTCGCACCGTGCTGCACCTCTGTATCGACGGGGATTCCGATCGTCATACCGGTCGTCAGTTCTTCAGCCTGCTGATCGAGAGCAACCAGAACAAGCTCAAGGCGGCGCAGGAGCAGCGCCGTTATCGCGGACTGGCGCGAGCCCTGCGCAATATTTACACCCACCACCTGTTCAACTCACCGGTCTATATCAACAAACTGAAGGGTGCCCCCAAGCCAGCCGCCATCGGCAAGTCACTCACTCCGCGCAGCCTGCAACAACTGTTAACCGCCTGTGCCGAGCAACCTGAGCAGGAGAACCTCTATCCGCTGTTTCAGGGGGAGTTGTTCAAGGAGCTGCTGATGAATCCGTTGCGAGCCATCGAGCGGGAGGACAAACCGCGTGAAGATGAGGTCTATATTGCCAGCATCCAGACCAAGGCAGGCCTCCCCATCTTCACCAGCCGCCTCGCCAGCAGCTTTAGCAACCTAAAAGAGAAGCGCCAGTTCATCGAGCTGGCACTGCAGCAGGGAGAATTCTACTCGGTGCTGGTCGGCATCTCCCGCACCGGACGCCCCGACACCAACTTCATTGCCAATGAGCTGGACTACATCGCCAAGTTCGCCATTCACAAGGCAAAGCGGCTGGAAGAGGAGTTGTGGAGTGTCGTGGGGGTTGGCGAGCTGACCGACACCACCCAGGCAACTCTGTTCCGGTTCGGCATCACGCAGCCGCCCCGCTGATCCCATCGACACGGGCGCACTATGTGCCCTGTTTTTTGTCATGCTGCCTGCGGATTGAGCAGCCATTCCAGGATCCGGGGAAAGTGATCCTCCTGCGCCTGCGGGGCGGTCAGCATATTGATGTGGTCATAGTCAAGCCGGTTGCCATTATCACGCCCCAGGCGGGTGTGACGAGCAGCCGAGCCTATCTCGTCGCTGAAACGGCGCACATCGGTCGGATGGCCCAATACCTTGTCGGCTCTGGCAGAGATCATCCAGAGTGGCGGCCAGTTGACCCGTGCCGCCCCTTCGTCATAGGCAAAACCGTCGTGAGGATCCCGCCAGGGGCCACACTTGACCCAGGGGATGGTCTCCTGCAGATAGCGCAGCGGCTCGTCGTCAGCACCTATCTTCAGAGTGCGAGCAGCCAGAAAACCACGGCGGCGAGCCAGCCAGGGGGCCAGCCGATTCCAGATCAGATCCACCTTCAGCCAGCGCTCGGGATTGTGCACCGACACGCCGCGTTTGGTACCAAAAAACAGCAGACTGGCCACCTGCTCCGCCAGCTCGGGAAAGCGCACCAGGGTCGAGGCCATGATGACGCCACCCCAGGAGTGGGCCACCCAGTGCACCTTGAAGCCATGATGGCGCTCGGCAATCCAGCGATGCAGGGCGGGCAAGTCCTCGGTGATTAGCTCGTGCTGGCCGTGCTCCGCCTGCTCGGCGATGGCCGGAGTGCTGAGCCCCCGTCCCCGCAAATCAGCCACATAGACCTGATAGCCGTGGCGGGCCAAAAAACAAGCCAGCCCCTTGCCCGATTCGGTGTAAAAGATGCGGCCGTTCTCGATGGCGCCGTGCACCATCAGGATCGGCTCGCCATGCACGGCGACCCGGGGTTTGATGTGGCGAACATGCAGTTGATGGGCGCCACAGGGGATAAACAGAGACTGCTGCAACAATTCCATTTTTATTGGTTTCCTCCTTGAAACACAGTCAGCGCTTGTCCCAGCGTTGTTCGCTGCAGGCCCGCGCCGCCAGCAGGCAGATCACCCCCTCCAGATCGTGATGATTGAGGGTGGCCGCAGCCTGCGCCCGCACCAGCGGCTTGGCATGAATAGCAATCCCAAGACCTGCCACGCCCATCATCTTGAGATCGTTAGCACCATCGCCGATGGCCACGGTCTGGGCGGCAGCAATGCCGTACTTCTGAGCAAGCTGCTGTAACACCTCGGCCTTGACGCAGGCATCAACGATGCGCCCGCTCACCTTGCCAGTCAGCTGACCCCCTTCCACCGCCAGCTCGTTGGCGAAGATAGCATCGAGCCCCAGCGCCTGCTGCAACTCGCCGGCAAAACGGGTAAAACCGCCGGAGGCGATGGCCACCTTCCAGCCAGCCTCTTTGAGGGTATCGACCATCAGTTGCAAGCCGGGCATCCACGGCATGTTGGCGGCCACCTCGTCGAGAATGGTGACCGGCGCTCCAGCCAGCAGGGCCACCCGGTTGCGCAGACTGTCGGAGAACTCCAGTTTGCCCTGCATGGCAGCAGCTGTTACCGCCGCCACCTGATCGCCGACCCCCGCCAGCCGCGCGATCTCGTCGATGCACTCGATACGGATCGCGGTGGAATCCATGTCCATCACCAACAGGCCGGGTTCGCTCAGGGTGGGTAGTGCCGGCAGGTGGCAGAGATCGATCTCCCACTCACCGCTCTTGAGCTCGGCCACCAACTCGGAAGAGAAGCGATCGCAGCCAAGCAGCAGCAGCGGCACCTCCGTCACCTCGGTGGGAGGATAGAGGGTGGCCACCAGCCCCTGCGCAGCCAACAGTGGTGACAGATGCGTCAGATGGGAGGCGCCCAGCCCCTTGCCAAACAGTACCAACCAGCCGCCCGCCTGCGGGGTCTCTGTCGGTTGCAACGCATCGGCGTTGAGCTGCCAACAGGGTGAGCCGGACAACAACGCAGGCCAATCGGATAACAGAGGGGGGAGCCGGGACAACAACATAAGAGATACGCCTTCCTTGGTGATCAGGGGGTTAACAATGCTGACCCAGAGTAGCGTATTGCTTTTTGCGCAGGCAAGCGCCAAGATCCGGCACTCATTGTCAGCATGAGGTCTCGCGCTTGCAGCGTCATCTTCCCATCAAACGTGTACTCAGTCTGGTAGCCGGCCTGCTGCTCGGCTGCTGGGTACTGGTTGTTCTCCTTCATATGCAGGGAGAGAGCCAGGCTGCGCTGCACACCGAAGCACGCAACCGCGCCCAGGCACTGGTCGCCTATGCTGCCCGCGACATGAAGCGCTGGATCAAGGAGGAGAACAGCAGTGAGCTGGAACGGCTGGCCCGGGATCTGGCGACCGAGCCGGAGATCCTCGATGTCACACTCTATGATGGACGCGGCATTCCCCTCGCCCAGTCGGAACAGGCCGTACCGCTGGAGAGCCTGCTACCCATCGGTGACAATAACAAATCGATGCCGGAACAAGGCAAGGGGCGGATCCAGTTCGTACAGGAGGTCCTGGATGGCGATCAGACACTGGGCTACCTGCGCATCACCCTGGAAGAGCAGCAGATGCTGGCGGACAAGGACACCAGACTCAAAACGATTCAGGAGAAACAGCGGCTGATATTGCTGATTGCGCTGCTGGCAGGTCTGCTTATCTCCTATGGCATTCGTCGCAACTATATGCGAGTGCGCAAGCACAAAAAACGAAGTCCTCCACCCTCCCCGCCGCCAACCAACAATGATGCGGCGCAGTAAACGGATAAAGAAACGGCGACCAGAGGTCGCCGTTTTTGCATGGTTCCAGAGGCTGCGGGATTAGTTGTCGCCCAACAGGACGGAATCCAGCGCGATTTCGATCATATCGTTGAAGGTCAGCTGACGCTCTTCAGAGGTGGTCTGCTCACCGGTACGGATATGGTCGGAGACGGTGCAGATGGTCAGCGCCTTGGCACCGTACTCTGCGGCCACGCCGTAGATACCGGCGGCTTCCATCTCGACACCCAGGATGCCGTATTTTTCCATGACGTCGAACATGGAGGGGTCCGGGGTGTAGAACAGGTCGGCGGAGAAGATGTTACCGACGCGCACGGCAACGCCCTTATTCTTGGCGGCCTGCACGGCATTGGCAACCAGGTCGAAGTCAGCGATGGCAGCGAAGTCGTGATCCTTGAAGCGCAGACGGTTTACTTTGGAGTCGGTGCAGGCACCCATACCGATCACCACGTCACGCAGTTTCACGTCTTCACGCACGGCACCACAGGAGCCCACACGGATCAGGGTCTTCACACCGTAATCGGTGATCAGCTCTTTTGCGTAGATGGAGCAGGAGGGGATACCCATGCCGTGGCCCATTACGGAGATACGACGGCCCTTGTAGGTACCGGTAAAGCCGAACATGTTGCGCACGTCGCAGATCTGCTCGACGTTCTCCAGGAAAGTTTCAGCGATGTACTTGGCGCGCAGGGGGTCGCCCGGCATCAGCACGGTATCAGCAAAGGCGCCATCTTTCGCATTGATATGAGGAGTTGCCATTCTCTTGATTCCTTCACACTAGGTTGAGTTTTATTGTTTTATAAATTGCCCGCCGCCGAAGTGGCGGGCGGGTAAATTACAGGAAGCTGGTACCGTACGCCAGTTTCGGCAGGCCGTGGTAAGCCGCGATGCTCTGGCCGATATCGGCAAAGGTCTCGCGACGACCGACAGAGCCAGCCTTGACCGGCTTGCCGAAGAACAGCACCGGAATGTATTCGCGGGTGTGGTCGGTACCACCCCAGGTCGGGTCACAGCCGTGGTCGGCAGTCAGCACCACCACATCGCCATCTTGCAGCAGCTCAAACAGCTCCGGCAGGCGGGAATCGAAATACTCCAGCGCACCGGCATAACCGGCAACATCACGGCGGTGGCCGTAGGAGGAGTCGAAGTCGACGAAGTTGGTGAAGACGATGGTGTTGTCACCGGCCGCTTTCACCTCTTCCAGCGTGCGATCCCACAGCTCGGTCAAACCGGTCCCTTTCACCTGCTTGGTGATGCCCTGCTGGGCATAGATGTCTGCAATCTTGCCGATGGAGACCACCTGGCCACCCGCATCTTTCATGTAATCCAGCACGGTCGGCGCCGGCGGCAGCACGGAGTAGTCGTGGCGGTTGCCGGTACGCTTGAAGTTGCCCTTGCCAGTGCCCACGAACGGACGCGCAATCACGCGGCCGATGTTGTAGGGCTCCAGCAGCTCGCGAACGATGTGGCACAGCTCATAGAGCTTCTCGAGGCCGTAGGTCTCTTCATGGCAGGCAATCTGGAACACCGAGTCGGCGGAGGTGTAGAGGATCGGCTTGCCGGTCTTCATGTGCTCTTCGCCCAGATCATCAAGCACCTGGGTACCGGAGGCGTGGCAGTTGCCGAGATAACCTGGCAGACCAGCCTTCTCGACGATGGCGTCCAGCAGCTCCTGCGGGAAGCTGTTGTGGTGATCCTTGAAGTAGCCCCACTCGAACAGCACGGGCACGCCGGCGATCTCCCAGTGACCGGACGGTGTGTCCTTGCCGGAGGAGAGCTCCTGCGCAAAGCCGTAGGCACCGACCACATCGATATCTTTCTTCAGCCCTTCCGGGAAGTAGCCGGAGGCCTGCTCGCAGGCGTGGCCCAGACCCAGCTTGTTGAGGTTCGGCAGATTGAGGGCGCCACGGCCTTCAATTTCACCTGCCGCACACGCCTTGGCGATATGGCCAAGGGTGTTGGCGCCCACATCTCCGAACTTGTCGGCGTCGGCAGCAGCGCCAATACCGAAAGAGTCCATCATCAGAATAAAGGTACGTTTCATGGGTCTTCCCCTTGTTACAAATCGGCCAAGGTGATACGGCGGTACACTTCAGGCAGTGCTTCCGGCCGCTCGCCACCAATCCGAACAGCCGCCTGCACCATGCTGGCAGCCTGAGCATATTGCTCTTCAGTCTGAGCGTGGATCATCGCGATCGGCTTGTCAGCATCAACACTTTGACCCAGGCGGATAAAGTCGGTCAGACCGACCGCATAATCAAGTTTGTCACCGGCAGCGCGGCGACCACCGCCCATCGCCACCACGGCCAGACCCAGCTCGCGTGTATCCATGGCGGTCACGAAACCGCTGTTGGCCGCGAAGACCGGGCGCACGATGGCAGCCTTGGGCAAGTAAGCGTCATAACGCTCCATGAAATCGGCCGGGCCACCGAGACCAGTCACCATGCGACCGAAGATCTCGGCTGCCTTGCCGTTATCCAGCACCGCCTGCAGCTTGGTGCGGGCATCGCGCTCGTCGCTGGCAAGACCGGCAGAGATCAGCATCTCGGCGCACAGCGCCATGGTCACTTCGTGGATCCGCGGGTTGCGGTATTCACCTGTCAGGTAACGCACCGCTTCACGTACTTCCACCGCGTTACCGGCGCTGGAGGCCAGCACCTGGTTCATATCGGTCAAAAGCGCAGAGGTGCGGCAACCGGCACCGTTGGCCACGGCCACAATGCTCTTGGCCAGCTCTTCGGAGGCTTCGAAGGTTGGCATAAAGGCGCCGGAGCCCACTTTCACATCCATCACCAGCGCTTCGAGCCCGGAGGCGAGCTTCTTGGAGAGGATGGATCCGGTGATCATGGCGATGGATTCGACGGTTGCAGTAATGTCACGTACTGCATAGATACGCTTGTCAGCAGGGGCAAGATCGCCGGTCTGGCCGATGATGGCCACGCCCGCCTCTTTCACCACTTTCAGGAAACGGTCGTTGTCGACCGAGGTCTGGTAGCCGGGAATGGCATCCAGCTTGTCGAGGGTACCGCCGGTATGGCCCAGACCACGACCGGAGATCATCGGCACGAAACCGCCGCAGGCAGCGACCATCGGGCCAAGCATCAGGGAGACAACGTCACCCACCCCGCCGGTGGAGTGCTTGTCGACAATCGGGCCACCCAGATTGAGGTGATCCCAGGTCAATACCATGCCGGAGTCGCGCATGGCGCAGGTCAGGGCAACCCGCTCATCCATGGTCATGTCTTTGAAGTAGACCGCCATCGCCAGCGCGGCAATCTGCCCCTCACCGATGGTGTTGTTGGTAATGCCCTGAACGAAGAATTGAATTTCTTGGGTACTGAGCGCTTCACCGTTGCGCTTCTTGCGAATAATTTCTTGAGGCAAAAACATCTTTCATTCCCTCCGCCATTGCTGGCGTTACACAAGCCTGAATCTTTGCCCGCACACCGCATGGTGGGGGCTAACAGGGCGGACAGCTATCCGCCCTCTCATCGACCTATTAGTAACCGCTGGTGTTGGCCGGCTTGTCGCCATGCCCCAAAGTGGCCAGCAGACTGGCCAGCAGGCTGGATGCACCAAAGCGGAAGGTACGGGCGGATACCCAGTCGTTGCCGAGGATCTCTTCGGCCATGGCCAGGTACTGACCGGCAACGGCGGCGTCTTTCACGCCACCAGCTGGCTTGAAGCCGACTTTCGGATTCTTGGCCTTGATCACTTCCATCATGATGCGTGCCGCTTCTGGGGTCGCATTGACCGGCACCTTGCCGGTGGAGGTCTTGATGAAGTCGGCACCGGCATCGATACAGATCTCGGAAGCGCGACGGATCAGCGCCTCTTCTTTCAGCTCGCCGGTTTCGATGATCACTTTCAGCAGCACGTTGGCACCACAGGCCTCTTTACAGGCTTTGACCAGATCAAAACCAATCTGTTCATTGCCGGCCATGAAGGCACGGTACGGGAACACCACGTCCACTTCATCAGCACCGTAGGCGACAGCGGCACGGGTCTCGGCCACGGCGATCTCGATGTCGTCGTTGCCGTGCGGGAAGTTGGTCACGGTCGCAATGCGTACGTCGGCAGCGCCGATCTCACGCAGGGTCTTGCGAGCGATAGGGATAAAACGGGGGTAGATGCAGACGGCGGCGGTCAGGCCAGCCGGTGACTTGGCCTTATGGCACAGGTCGATCACCTTCTGATCGGTGTCGTCATCGTTCAGGGTGGTCAGGTCCATCAGGTTCAGAGCGCGCTGAGCGGCCACTTTCAGATCAGTCATTCTGTTCTCCAAAGTCTCGATTTAATCCAGATAACCGGGCACCACCATACCATCCAGCGATGGATGCACAGGCAGTAATCCCCAGCTATACGGGAATGGAATTACAGTGCGAAGGCACCGGCACTATCGGGATGCTATTCAAAACACCCTGCAGGCACTGCGACTGTAAATAAGGCAAGAGCCCTGTCACTTTCTTACAAAAGTGCGGACTTGGTTCCATGAAGACTTGAGAAAGGCCGACAGCATCTGACCCGACTTCCCAATCAATTCCATTTGACCGCCAACACCCGATTTCATCGAGTATTAGTCATTGCCAGCACCCTGCTGGCAACGCCTATTTCAGCCGAGATCCCCCCTGTTTGCAAGCCAGATTTGCCAATTTCAGAGGTACCTCACATCTGGCAAATCCAGGTCTATAAAAGCCTTACGAAAAGAAACGAGTCAGGATCCAGGAGTAGGCCAATCCCCCCAGATAGACCCCGACGATCCCCATTACCCCGGACAAAACGGGAGGCGCAGGGATTGGCAATTTGAGGAAAGAAAACAACAAACCAACTATAAAGCCGGCCACCATCGCCAGTAGCACTTCATTCATATAACCTCCGATTTGACTCATTTTATTATTAGTTTAGATAGGAAAACGGTTGTCACCGCTCCATACGCGAACGCCACGGCAGATGCCGTGGCGTTCGTGTTTATACCCTGTCAGTCAGGCGGCGATTACATGCCGGACAGTGCCAGGAAGAAGCCTGCGATAGTGGCAGACATCAGGTTGGACAGAGAGCCAGCCAGTACGGCTTTCAGACCAAAGCGTGCAATGGTGCCGCGGCGGTTCGGCGCCATGGACCCCAGACCACCCAGCAGGATGGCGACAGAGGAGAGGTTGGCAAAACCACACAGCGCGAAGGAGATGATCGCCTTGGTGTGATCGGACATGGCCACACCGTTGATCAGCACTTCGTCTTTCAGGTACGGAGCGAAGTTCAGGTAAGCCACGAACTCGTTCACTACCAGCTTCTGACCGATGAAGGAACCAGCAACCACTGCTTCATTCCAAGGAACACCGATCAGGAAGGCCAGCGGGGAGAAGATCCAGCCCAACAGCAGTTCCAGAGAGAGTTGCGGATAACCGAACCAGCCACCAACACCGGAGAAGATGCCGTTGATCATGGCGATCAGACCGATGAAGGCCAGCAGCATGGCCCCGACGTTCAGGGCCAGTTGCATACCGGCAGAGGCGCCAGCAGCAGCAGCGTCAATGACGTTGGCAGGCTTGTCATCCAGCTCGGCATCGGCAGAGCTTTCGTCGTAGTTCGGGGTCTCGGTCTCGGGAACCAGCAGCTTGGCGAACAGCAGACCACCCGGTGCAGCCATGAAGGAGGCAGCAATCAGGTACTCCATCTTCACGCCCATGGAGGCGTAGCCGGCCAGTACGGAACCGGCAACGGAAGCCAGACCACCACACATGACGGCGAACAGCTCGGAGTCAGTCATCTTGGAGATGTAGGGACGAACCACCAGCGGCGCTTCGGTCTGACCGACGAAGATGTTGGCAGTTGCAGAGAGGGATTCGGTGCGGGAAGTACCCAGCACTTTCTGCAGGCCGCCACCCAGCAACTTGATGACCATCTGCATGATGCCCAGGTAGTAGAGCACTGCAATCAGGGAAGAGAAGAAGATGATGACCGGCAGAACACGGAAGGCAAAGACAAAGCCGCCGCCACCGAACACTTCAAACATCTTGTTGCTGACCAGACCGCCAAACAGGAAGTCGATCCCGTTCTGGCCGTAGCTGATCACGCTGGATACCGCGTCGGACACGCCGACCAGGATATCGCGACCAACCGGAACATAGAGAACAAACGCCCCCAGACCGGCTTGAATAGCGAACGCACCGACAACGGTACGCACGTTGATTGCCTTGCGATTGCTGGAGAACAGCACCGCGATAAGGACGAGCGTCGCCATCCCTACCAGACCCATGAACAAATTCATTATTATCTTCCTCTAGTAGCACCTGGCTTGTTAGCGAGTTGTTATTAAACCCAACTAATCAAGGGGAGCGCATTATACTAATTAAAGTCCGATAAAATAGAATGCTGGTCACATTTTATCGTTATCAAAATGTCCAAGTGTCACAAAATTAGACAGCAAACGATTTTTACGCTCATTTTTTTTCCTGACAACTAAATCAGGTGTTGCGAATTTGTTTCATGGCCATTGGTCGTGATGGAAAATATGCCGGGCAGTTTCAAATAACACCTTGGCAACATCTGCCGATGGTTCATCCCGCAAGGTCATCAATATTTCCGCTATTTTTGGCAGCGCTTCCGGTGTATTTCGGGAGCCTTGTGCGCCTTGCAACGGCATATCTGGCGAATCGGTTTCCAGCACCAGAGCCTCGAGCGGCATAGCCCGAAATACCTCTCGCGTCTTGTTCGCCCGTTCAAAACTGATCACCCCGCCCACCCCGAGTCGAAAGCCCAGTTGCCAGAAGGCCTCCGCCTGCTGCAACGAACCGCTGAAAGCATGGATCACCCCGCCACGAGGCAGCTTGAAGCGGCGCAACAGCTTGGCCACAGTGTCATTGGCGCGCACCGAGTGGATCATCAGGGGGAGCCCGGCATCTGCAGCCAGCCGGATCTGAGCCTCAAACAGCGCAAGCTGCCCCTCCTGCGGCACGTGAGAACGGAGGTCCAGCCCGCACTCACCAATGGCCACCAGCCTGGCAGGTTGACTCATCACCAACGCTCGCAGCCGTTCCATCACCCCCTCCCGCTGCTCACCGGTATACCAGGGATGAATGCCCAAACCATAAAAAAGTCCGTCATGCTGATCTGCCAGTGCCATCACACGAGTCCAGTTATCCTCTGCGATGGCAGGAATGATATACTGCGTCACCCCTAATGCCCGGCAACGGGCCAGCAGCGCCTCCCTGTCCTGGTCGAACACCGGAAAGTCGAGATGGCAATGGGTATCTATCAGCTGCATATCACTCACACCTGTTTGCGGTATTTAATGGGTCATTGAACATGATGAACAACAGAAACAACGGCTTTACCCTGATTGAACTGGTGTTGGTGATCATAGTGCTGGGGATCCTGGCCGTCACCGCCCTGCCACGCTTTATCAATATCAAGGATGATGCCCTGAAAAGCACGGTCTCGGCGACTGCTGGCAGCTTTGCCAGTGCAGTTCAACTGGCAAATGCCGGCTGGTCGGTGAAAGTGAAGGGGGAGTCTATCGGGCTCTACAACTTGAGTAGCTTTGGCAAAGGCGATCTTGATATTAATCGCTATGGTTGGCCTGTAGGTACGAAAGAGGACTATAACCAAGCGCCAGATACAACATTTCCACCTGGCTCTAACGAAAACCAGATCTCTGTTAACAACGAAGATGACTGCAAGCTACTCTTCACTGGATTACTTGATACAGAGCAGACTGTTCCTGACTTAGACAATAACAACACTGAAACTGACTATAGTTCCGAACTTATTATTGCAGATGACCAAACTGAGATCGGAGGGTTAGAGCATCACAACTGCCGCTATATCCTGCGTGATTCTATCGGCCGCTTCCCGGATCACCCCAACGGCCTCGGCTTCGAGTACAACAGTGTTACCGGTGCCGTGACCCGCAATTTTGATTGAGCTCAGCCTCTTCTGCGCAAGCTCGCTCTTTGCTTGAGTCCTCATTATAACGAACCGGTGTGCAGCAGCGCCGGTTCTCCTGAGTGAGCCCCCACTCCTCGCACCACGCATCGTAACGGGCCAGCCAACGCAGCAATACCCCTTTCATCGTCACACCTCCGCCAACAGGTTCAGGTCAAAAACCATCCTAATCAGAGTCGACAAGGGGAGCAAGCCATCCCAATTTTTGCGGTCGGTTGAGATAGAAAGAGCCGGTCAGCATGGCTGACCGGCTCTTTTAAGATTCCCTGAAGAGGTTATCAGATGAGCGATAGCTCATCCGCCTCAAAGGCTCTTCAGTTTCTCTTCCGGCAGAGCCAACTCGTCGTTGTGGTTAACACCGATGCCACGCTCCAGCACATGACGGGCGATGGCGTGCGCTTCTTCCAGCGAGTGCATGCTGTAGGTGCCGCACTGATACTCGTTCAGCTCGGGGATCTTGGCCTGATCCTGCACGGTCAGCACGTCGCTCATGGCCGCCTGCCAGGCTGCGCCAACACGGGCTTCGTCCGGCGCGCCGATCAGGCTCATGTAGAAGCCGGTACGGCAACCCATGGGGGAGATATCGATGATCTCCACGCCGTTGCCGTTCAGGTGATCACGCATAAAACCGGCGAACAGGTGCTCCAGCGTATGGATACCGCGCTCGGAGAGGATCTCCTGGTTCGGCACACAGAAACGCAGGTCGAACACGGTAATGGTGTCCTTGTTCGGGGTCTGCATAGTCTTGGCCACACGCACCGCTGGCGCTTCCATACGGGTGTGGTCAACGGTAAAACTGTCCAATAACGGCATTTCTGACTCCTGATTGGGTTACCAGAACCAGCCCCCGCGGGAGAGCTGATCCTTGCATTGTCGATACTGGGCGCCGTAGCGCTGGGCGCGAGCCTCTACCTTGCGCGAGGTTTTCATCAACCACCCCTTGCTGCGATAGCTGCCACGCCGGTAGCCACCCCACCCTTCGTGATAGTTGAGGTACTGGCCATAGGCATCCCACTTGGAGGTGCCATTGAGCCGCTGGGCCTTGTTAGTGTACCAGCCCATAAAATCGATGGCGTCGGCAAAGTCATCGCGATCGCTCCAGCTATTGCCGGTCTCTCGCTGGTAATCAGCCCAGGTCTCGTCTTTCACCTGAGCGTAGCCATAAGCCGAGCTCGCCCGCCCGGTCGGAATAAAGAGGAAATACTCCATCGGCGGCTGGGCGTCGTGTACGAAGGAGGACTCCTGATACATCATGGCCATCACCACATGGATCGGCGTCCCCCACTTCTCGTTCATCTTGAGCGCGGCCTTGTGCCACTCCGGCTTCTCGCGAAAGATCTGGCACAGGTTTTCCGGCTGAGCCGGCGGGCGGGTACTGCACGCAGTGAGTACTGCCAGCAGGCCTGCCACCGCCACGATGCGCTTTCGGGACATCAGAGCAGAACTTGATTTGCTCTCCTGAACATAACGAGGCAAAAACGACATCAGATAGCGTCTTCGTTCTCTTCGCCGGTACGGATACGAATGACGCGCTCCACCTCGCAAACGAAGATCTTGCCGTCACCAATCTTGCCGGTGCGGGCGGTGTTCTGGATCGCTTCCAGACAAGCATCGAGATCCTCATCCTGCACCACCAGCTCCACCTTCACTTTCGGCAGGAAGTCGACCATATATTCGGCGCCGCGATAGAGCTCGGTATGGCCCTTCTGGCGGCCGAAGCCTTTGACTTCGGATACGGTCATGCCGTTGATGCCGATCTCTGCCAGGGCCTCGCGCACATCGTCCAGCTTGAACGGTTTGATGATGGCTTCAATCTTCTTCATGGTGACTCCTTACCAGTTCTGTTTGCCGAACCCGGATGTAATGGGGTAACGGCGATCCTTACCAAAGTTGCGAGCCGTAATGCGGGGCCCGACCGCCGCCTGACGGCGCTTGTATTCGTTGAGATCCACCAGTCGGATCACCTTGCGTACCACAGCTTCCTCGAAGCCCTCCGCCACCATGTCGGCCACGGACGCATCCTCTTCCACATAACGCTTGAGGATGGCATCGAGGATGTCGTATGGCGGCAGACTGTCCTGATCCACCTGATCCGGCGCCAACTCTGCTGAAGGGGGGCGGTCGATAACCCGCTGCGGGATCACATAGTCGACCGAGTTGCGATATTCGCACAACTTGAAGACCAGCGTCTTGGGCACATCTTTCAGCACGTCAAAACCGCCAGCCATGTCACCGTACAGCGTGGCATAGCCAACAGCCATTTCACTCTTGTTGCCAGTGGTCAGCACGATACGACGACGTTTGTTGGAGAGCGCCATCAGCAGCACGCCGCGGCAGCGGGCCTGCAGATTCTCTTCGGTCGTATCGCGAGCGGTACCTTCAAACAACGGCGCCAGCTGGGTCATAAATCCTTCGAACATCGGCTCGATGGAGATGATGTTGAACTCAACCCCCATCCGCTCAGCCTGCTCCTTGGCATCTTCCACACTCATCTGGGCGGTGTAGCGGAACGGCATCATCACCGCTTGCACCTTGTCGGCCCCGATGGCATCGGCCGCGATGGCCAACGTCAGCGCCGAGTCGATGCCGCCGGATAGGCCCAGCACAGCGCCGTGGAAGCCGTTTTTGGTAACGTAGTCGCGCACTGCCAGCACCAACGCCTTATAGGTCTCGGCCAACGGCTCCAGCGGTGCAGCGGGTTCCCGCGCCTTCACTGGCTGGCCATCGGCAAAACGTACCAGCGCCAGCTCTTCGGCAAACGGGGCCAGCTTGTGAGTCAACTCGCCCTGGCTGCTGAACACCTTGGAGCAGCCGTCGAAAATCAGCTCGTCCTGACCGCAGACCTGATTGAGGTAGACCAGCGGCAGACCGGTCTGATCGCAGCGCTCGGCCATCAGCTCGCGGCGGATCCAGGGTTTTTCCTGATCATAGGGCGAGGCGTTGATGGTGAGCAGCAGCTCGGCCCCCGCAGCCTTGGCGGCCAGCGCCGGGCCAGGCTGCCACAGGTCTTCGCAGATGAGTAGACCCAGATTGTGACCACGGAAGGGAACCACACAAGTCTCGGCCGCGGCGGTGAAGTAGCGCTTCTCGTCGAATACCCCGTAGTTGGGCAGGTCCTGCTTGAAGTAACGGGCAATCAACTTGCCTCGCTCATAGAGGGAGGCTGCGTTATAAAGAGCCTTACCTTCACGCCAGGGATGCCCGACCAAAATGGCGCAGTTGCCCTGCCATTCGGCAATGCGAGCCAGCGCGGCATCGACCCGCATCATCAGATCGGCGCGCAGCAGCAGATCTTCCGGTGGATAACCGGTCAGGGCCAGCTCGGAGCAGACCAGCAGATCGGCACCTTGCTGCTCGGCCTGAGCCGCCGCAGCGAGCACTTTGTCAGTGTTATCTTCGATGGCGCCTACCGTCAGATTCAACTGGGCAAGCATCAGAGAGAGGGCTTTTGCCATGGCGATGCATCTTGTATTCGAAAATGATGGGGAATGATAAAGAAAAGGCGCTGGCTGTGCCAGCGCCCCGGATTCAAGGGGTACAACTTAGATTGGCCGCATTGGTTACACCATTATCCACCAGCAGGGCACAAGGACCACTAATCACCTGACCGTTGGCGGGTGGCGTCATGGCGATGCTGAGGGAAGCTGGTTTCAACAAGTAAGTTTTATTTCCCTGTGCACTGTAGGAGAAGTTCACCACCAAGCTACTATTTTGCGCTGCCGTACAGACATAGGTAGCCGGCTGGTTGTTAGCCTGGGGTTTATCAATACGGCAAGTAGCCCCCGTAGTTGTGGTACTGACATTCAAGCCACCGAAGGTATTTTTGCTGCAAGATACTGGCGCAGTATTGTTGCCATTCCCCTGCTCAAGACACTCGATCCGTCCCGATACCGTGAGAGTTGGCACAGTCTGGGAGCTGGTATCGATCGAGATAGGCATGGTGGCGACCTTGGCCTCACTTCGATCTACCGGTGAGATAAGTGAAGCTGTGATCCCCGAGTTACCTTGGTAGGCCGTCACCTTGATCGATGCACTTTGCAACACGTTGGATGCATCCTTGGTGCTCTTCTTGGCGGACAAATAACCACGGCTGTAGCTACCAAAATAATAGCTGCCAAGATCAACGACTGTCTTGACAGGCTCGTTGGTCACACCGACATAGTCAGAGGCACTGCCAGTCAACTGGCCACTCAATGGCACCAAGCTCCACTCCGCCAGCATGGTCAGATTGATATCCTGAAACGGAACCTTGGCCAACAGATCCTGAGAGGTCAGATCGAGCTTCGAGAGACTGTCCGGCGAGAGCAGATCCACGTAGATACCTCTAGCAATCAACTGGGCGGTCCCCGTATTCATGGTGATCTTGGTGCTGGTATCTCCCCCTGTCGCAGCATTGGCAGGCAACCAATCCGCAAATTCGGTGATCGTCGGCGGCGTGGCCGTGGGGTTTGCGGTCCAGTTGAGGGTGTTTTTCTGCCAGGTGATGTAGGTAGTAACTACGTACTTGATGTAGTTCTGATAGCTGGTCTGGTTTGCGGGCTTGGCAAGAAAATCAGCGCTGGTCACGACAACTTTGATCAGGTTCCAGTCAGGCAGCGGGCGATAGTAACCATCAAGTCTGACAAAGCGGCAGGCATCCACATAATCGCCACTATTGACCGATGAGAGGCCACTGTTGTAACGCAGTCGACTGGTATTGAGTGGAGCGTAAAACTGTTCGAAACTGCTGCCGCTGCCATCGAAATGATCCTTGCAGCAACTGGTGCAGAGACTCGGCTGATCTCTGACACTGCTGTTGAGTACCCCGGTCTGCTTGGTAACCTGGGAGCCCACATTCCAGTACAACAGGTTGCTGCTGGTCAAAATGGCCTTACCGGGCAGGTAGGCATTGACACTCGAGCCATAACTGCAGGAACAGGAGACCGATGCCAGATCCTGCAGCACCTGTTGAGTATTGCCACCATTGTCTGGCTTATAGGTAACAGTCTCGAATTGCACCAGTTTGCCAACAGAACCATCCTTGGAGGTCACGGTGGGCAATGGCTTGCTGGTCTCTTGCTTGCGCCCTTCCTGGTCAATCTGGATGGAAATGACATCGGGCGCGACCCCGGGGGTATAAACCACATGGGGCGGTTCACGACTGGTATCCAACCCCCCGTTAAACTGATTCTGGGTTAATGACTCAACAGGCGATACCGCACCGGAAAGCAACAAGGAATGGGACTGCCCGACGCTGTCGCTCCAACTGACAGTGACATTGACCAACTTTCGGCCAGGATAGGCATGCAAATAACCCGCCGGGATAGCCGTCTGCCAGCCAGAGCCATTCCAGTACTGATTGCTGACGCTCCAACTAAGGGCATAAGTACCACCGCCATCAGGAGGTGTTGCCGAACTGGAACCTGCCGCGATACTGTTATAAGCAGTAAGCGGTGAAACCGCGCTTACCACTCCATTGAAGGTACGAAACGCATCCAGTTTTGACTCCGCCAGACGCATGGCTACCTCATAACGGCGGCTATCCTGGGAGGTATTGAGCAACGAACGAGACATAGCCACCAGTCCTGCGACCCCCACTCCCAGCAGAACCAGGGTGATCAAAATCTCTAACAGCCCAAATCCCTTGTGCGGTTTCATACATGCTCCTACCAGTCGCGCCAGCTACCAGGCACCAGATTGATGCTCTGAAACGCAGCTCCATTTTCGATATTGCTCAACACCGCCTGATCATACTTGGCATCAAAGGTGCCGTTAGCCGTTTTGCCCAGTTGATAGTTGGCCACCACGGCACCGTTGACGATAGCCCCCCCCTTCAAGCTGATATCAGTAGTCGCCGTAGCAGGCGTGGATGAATAGGCAAACACCAGCCCATAGAGGGTAGCGCTCCCATTGACCATCAGATTGCCATTGCGAACGATGAGTACCACGGGCGCAGCAACCGAGCCGATAGACCCACCCGGTTTGCAGTCTCCATCGACGATAATCAGGCCGCTTGAGGCGGTCGAGAGCGAGTCGCAATTATTCAACCGTTGTACTGCTCGTGACTCCAGATTGGCCCACCCCGTAGCGTCATCATTCTCGTTAAACAGATACCAGACCAGGTCTGTGGGGAATGCCGTATCATTATCTTTGATGTCCGACTGCTTATCACCCTTCTGGCTAATGTAGGTACTACACCCGCCGCTGTAGTCTCCCTGGTGGCAAGTCTGACCAGAACCATTGGTCAAATCCACATTGCCATTCGTCCAGACAGATAACGGAACCCCTGGCCCCCCACCGTTAGGGTTGGCCACCACAGTGAAGTTGCCGGATACTGCCATACCACCGGCAACTGTCAGGGGGGCTGCGGGAGTGCCGGCCAACACGCTTATCTTGATGGCCTTCACCTCAACCTCTGCATTGGCGGTACTGTCCACCAGGGTTGCCATAGTGCGCACTTTAACCGGAACTACGTTCGCCCCACCGACAATCACGGTCGGTTCATCCAGAGCCCACAGGGTATAATTGCCAGCCGAAACAGTGATAGATATACCGCTACTGGGGGTGCGCCAAGCTGCATCCTGCGCAAGCCGTCCGACCCCATCCGAGAGACCCAGCTCGGCCAGTGCCAACGCCTGCCGGTACTGTACTTCATTAAGACTGACACGACGGTCAGCAACCATCAGCTTGCCCACCAGCAAAGAGATGCCAAGCAGGATCACAATAAGCAGCAGCGTAATAGTGAATGTGGTAAAGCCAAGATAACGTTTCATGGCATCAATACCCGTCGTTACGCAGCTTGATATCACGCTGCAAGGTGAGTTTAAGTGCACTATTTGCCTTTAACTGACCCGATATGGCCAAGCGCACCGTTCTCGCGCCAGCCGACGCACTGCTTCCAAGCAGCGAAAAAGTGAGGTCAGTCACCTCAATGGTGTCATCGGTACTGAGTAAATTCCCCGTGCTGCAACTGGTACCGAGCTGCACCCCTTTGTCGGTACTGTCGTAGCTGTAAATAAAGATCTCATTGGCACCGAGGGTTCCATTGTTATCATCATCGTATTTCAGCCGGATACAGCGATAAATCTTGGAACCAGTGATCGTCTCATTCATCAGGTCGCTGCCAGTATCAAAATAGAAGGGGGATCTGGAGCCTGATGCAGCATTGAGAAACACAGTAGCTCCCTGATCGTAACCAGTTCGCTGTACATCACGGGCAATCATGTCCGTGATACTTTGCAGCTCCTGATTTAGACGACTTACCTGCATCGATGTTTGATTGGCCTTGAGAATAGTGGCGAACAAGGATGTTACGGCTGCGACCAAAAACAGACCTGCGACCATGGCCACCATTAACTCGACGATGTTAAAGCCTCGTGCCAGACCTAATCGCATGGAGAGCTCCCCGTGACTGGCTCGGTTCTCACTCGCCCATTTGTGGCAATAATAACCCTGTGCTCAGAGGTCCCGTTCTTCAGACAAATAGAACCATTGCCCAAACCGCCACTGCCGTGAAGATCTTTGAATGAGCCTCTACGGTTATTGATTTCAAGAGCATTTTCAGAACCGGATAATTCATAGTTTGTCGTCAGAGTAATGCCGTTAAACTCGCTGGCATCAACGCCCTTGCGACCTTCAATAACAGAACATGAATCCGAGCAGCTATTACATGCCGAATCAAGAGCGATGCGATAGCACCAATTGGCCTGCCCCGCATTGAATATCTTGAAGATTATCGGCTTATTACGTTTGATAGCCTCAGACTTGAGCAGCATGATATCCGTGTAAACGGCTTGGGTAGCCGCCTTGACCATCTGCTCCTGGCGCAATGACTGATAACTGGGGATGGCTACGGTTAGCAGCAGGGCGACCAGAGCCATGGCGATCATCAATTCAATCATGGTAAAACCGGCTGAGCGCCCCTCTGCGAATTCCATTGGCTAAAGACTCCTTTCTTTTCGCACATGCCAGTAGAGTATGATGTCAGTACTATCCTATAGTATCTATCTGTTTAACGAACCCTGCCGCGCCCATGAGAATCAAACAATCCGGAATCACCCTGCTGGAATTGATGGTGGTCGTTGCCATCGTTGCCATCATTGCCGCTGTCGCCTACCCGAGCTTTACTGACGGTCTGCGTAAATCTCGTCGAGCCGATGCCATCAAGGGCTTGCTGACCATGCAGCTCAAACAAGAAGAATTTCGCATCTCCAATGCCAGTTACAGCAGTGCGATAGCCAGTGTGGGCAACCCAACCAGCGATTACTACACCTTTAGCATTTCTGGCGCCAGCGCCACCGCCTACACACTAGTGGCCACCAGCAAGGGGGCCCAGGTCGGCGACAAGGCCGGCAATACGGCCTGTGATACCCTGACTATCAACAAGGCCGACATCAAGACGCCTGCCGAGTGCTGGAACTGAACGCTACCAGCATTCGGTGGCTGTCATGGTGGCTCGTGATACCCCCTGCAGTCCGCTCTGATCGAGAGTCAACAATCCACAGGGATCGCCATTCATCACACCTGTCGGAATGGCGGTCAGGGTATAACGGGCCCCACTGGCATTGAGCGCTACATTGTAATACGCAGCCCCCCCATCCCTCGGCAGGGTCGCCAAGCCGGCAGAGGCTAGGTTACCGGCGTCGTAATTGCCATTGGCAGTAAACTCCCGCTCCAGATATTGCGCCGCTTCCAGCAACACTGCCTTGGCTTCGGCCCGCTTGGCAGCCGCCATGTAGTTGTTGTAACTGGGATACGCGATCGCGGCCAGAATGGCGACCACTGCGACCACTATCATCAACTCAATCAGGGTAAAACCACGTTCCATGCCAACCTCTACTCCAGTTGCAACCAGGACTGGCGGCCACCCAGATCGCCTGCCCCCTCTTCCAGCGTGACCGAGATATTTCCGCTGGAGCCGCTGATATATTTGCGCTCCATCTCGGCATCTTCCACTACGCTTGGCGTCGTGGTGAGCTCATCAAATTGCTTGCCGCTGACCGGCACCTTGATGTCATTACCAGAATCATCCTTGATCGCGACGTAGTCATCATCGTTGACAGCCCCGTCGCCGTTAACGTCGAACACCGAGTAGGTGAGTCTGGCCCCCGAGATGGGATCCAGCTCCATCAACCAAGAGCGGCCACCAAAGTCACAGGCATCCGCCGACGGGATCAAAGTATTGAAGATCAGTCGCTTATGCCGATAGAGCATCTCGGAGACGGCCCGCTCACCGACCCCCTTGCTCAAGCTTGGCGATTTCAATAGCAGATACCAACCCTTTTGGCTGGTGTAATTGACATTCCGGTTGGAGACAACCCTCACGTTGAACTTGATAGTGGTGCCGTTGGCCACAAACTCATGGGTGATGATCTGCTGCAACAGCTGGCTACTGAGCACGGTAGCCCCCGTATCCCAGATACCGTACACCGCTTCCAGCCTCGGCGTGGCGGGAACCAGTTTGTCATCATTGGTAAAATAACTGCCAGTCCCCATCATCACCATAACCCCCCCTTTAGGGTGCCGAATAGCCAAAGGACGCATGGTGATCGGCTGACGCGTACCGGCACTGCAGCTGCCATTACAGGCCTGGAACAGCGGCTTGGGCTTGTTGCCCGTTTTCAAAGCACTTCCCCACTGGGCACTGTTTCTGTCAGTCAGATCGAATTTCCACAGATTGCCGTGCAGGTCACCGGCATAGACATAGTCGACAACCCTGTCCCCGTCTTGATCTACCGGCAAGGGGGAAGATAGACCGTTGGGCTCGCTGGAAGACCCTACCTCGGTATCAATCTCTTTGATGATGGCGCCAGTCGCCAGATCCAGCACAAAAAGCCTCGCAGTCTGACTGGTGCTGTTGTAACCATTCGCAACCAGAGCAACCCATTTGTTGTCGGCTTTGACACGTACCAGAGTGGGTGCCGCCAGTGCAACCCCCATTTCGCTATCGGTGAACTCCCACAGCATCTTGTCGGCGGTGAAGTTATCCGGGGCCGTCACATCGATGGCAAATACCGCCTTGCCACCGGCACCGGTGGATCCCAGCAAGATGCTCTTCCAGCGACTGCCCAGATAGGCATCGCCTACCCTGGGCGTCCCATCCACATAGTAGCGATGGCTGTAATTCGGTCTGGTCAACTGATTCAGCTCGCCCAGCAGGCTGGACGGGATATAGGCCAGTCGCTCGACACCGTCGGCGACTCGAAATCCGTGCAGCATACCGTCATTGGCACCGACATAGAGCATGGGTGGGCGCCGGGTAATCGCCGTCGAGCTTAGAAAAGCTTGGTAACCCTCCCGCTCGGTCTGGGTCAGACCGGCTGCACTGCTGTAACCGTAATCACGCTTGCCCACGTAGACGGGATCAGAATTGATGATGTCGCCGAGCAGATCACTACGATTACGAAACGCACCACCATTGCGCTGCTCACCACTGCGATCACCGCGCAGATAGGCGACACGGCTTTCTCCCTGGTTGTCACCAGCGACATTGAATAGAGCCCGGTTGGTCACATTCAGCGTATCCCAACGAAAGGGGATGCCGACACCATCTTGCCGGGTGAAGATATTGCGTGCCGAAGGCTCGGGGATCAAGGTAGCGGCATCCCAAGCGATCTCCCCAAGGGTGCCATCGCTGTTCAGCGGGATCGAGACCAGTTGCCCCGACCAGTCGCCGCTGTTGTAGCGGGCCTGGTAGATGTGGGTATTGCTGTCCAGCCGGGTTGCGTTGGCGGTCACTGAACTGGCTGAGCTGTTACGGGCGGCAATCTGTGCCAGCGTACTGCTCAGGGCTGCGGCGAAGGTATCGGGATCTGCCGCGCTGAAAAAGCTCCCCTTGCTGTTGACAGCCGCATGCCACAGATCGTCGATCTTGAACTCATCGGAATCATAAGGATTCGGCCAACTGCCCGGGATACCGTTGGCAGGATTGAGCGACCCGTTGACCCCGAGTCCGACGGTAAAGTTGACCAGATGCTGCCAGTTGGCAGGATCCGCCGTGCTGGCCGGCACCTTGTCGGCCAAATCGGCACGCAGGTCGGTTTTCCAGTATTTGAAGGCCACGTCCGCCAAGGTGTTCTTGATGCCATCCAGGTCCTGATCGCCGACCGAGGGCGAATCCCCGTTCCAGTAACCATCAGTCATCAGGATGTTGTAGCTCTGGCGGCAAGTCAGATGAGGAAGCGTGCTGCCGGCACGGGCAGACCAAGGGCCATTATTGTCACTGCGGGAAAAATACTCCCCTACCTCTTTCAGACCGGTACGCAGCGGTGTCCCCTTCGCCAAAATATCGCGGCCATACAGTTCATTGAAAAATGCGCTTCTGTCGGTACCCGAAAAAGGGGTGACACCACGAATAACACTATCCTTGGCATTGATGGTGGCAAAGCCGACCCGAATTCCCTCTCCCTGACTGGCAAAAGCTCGTCCCACGCCTGCCCGAGCAGCCAAAATCCGCGAGCGGTAATAGGTATACCAGTTGGCAAAATTCTGGATCTCTTCGTCATAGCTACAAACGGGAGCGTTTTTGCAGTCACTGCGATTGGAACGGTCACCATATGTTTTGCCAGACTGAATTTCCACTCGGGTATAGCTGTTTGCCAGCTTCACATTACCGCTACCCTTATAGTCGAAATAGACAGCCGGCCAGAAACTCTCGTCACGGTTGAAATAATAAGGAGAAAAATCAGTGTAATAGATGGCCCACCAAGCCCGATTAGTTTCAGTCAGGTTGCGACAACCGGCCGCCGTCTTCATAGGGTTGTGAGGGGCACAGGTCACTTTGGCATTGGCCATCAAGGAGCCATCCGCATTGGCCCAGGGACGATAGGTCAGCTGCGGGTTGTAATAGAGCTTGTTGTTATGGCTGGAGCGCACGTAGGCATTGCGGGCGTTGTCGCTGGCAAAGGTGATCGTATAGTTGTCGTAATCATCACTCCCGTAGACTTGGCTAGCGCGTGGATAGACATAACGCGCATCGTTCTCGATCAAGGACTCGGGCATGATCTCGAAATGCATCGAACCCGAATCATCCAGGGTAAACATGATATTGGGATCGGCCCGGGTGCCGAGATAGAGGGGAACCTGGGCAATATCGAGCGCCGCCTGTGCCGAAGCACAGCAGAGCATCACTGAAAGGCCAAAACCAAGTTTGCCCATACACCGCCTCCTAGCGACTATAGGTCGATTGCAACAGCACCCGGCTCTCGTCAGAGAGACCAAATCCCCTTGCAGTAATACGATATAGACGACGCTCACTGATGGGCTCATCGACTGCCAGATCCTCGCTCCCCCCCTGGGTATAGGGCAACCGTTCGATAAAGTATTCGGGAGCGCGCCCCGCCAGACCACTGTTGGTATAGGTACGCCAGGCGGTCGAAGGGGAGGCAGGATCCACCGCGGTGTCGATAAATTCATACAGGCCCGCGCTGTTGTCATAGGGACCCGAGTTGCCAGCCTCGATATAGCGCTCGGCAGCGCGCAGGCCCGCTTCTGCCGCCTGCAATGCCTGCAGTGCCTCTTTCTGGTTACCCGCCATCTTCTCTTGCAACTGCGCCCCACGCATGCTGGCCATACCCAGCAGGCTCACCATGACCAGAAAAATCAGGCTGATCACCAGCGCCATCCCCTGCTGTCGATCCATCATGACTGGGCTCCTCAAGGTAGCCGGTTGCGCAGCGCAACTGTGGTTTCGGCGACCCAGTACCAGTTGCGATCGGTCGCCCGGAAGGTGGCTCCGGCAAAGCTAAGGGCCTGCGGAGACGACACCACATTGCCTTGGTTACTGCGCATAAGAAGCTGTACTCCAATCCCCAGTACATTGTTCCAGTTTGGATTGCTGGCGGCGCTCACATAGCGATCTGCCGCCCGATCCCGGTTCTGATCCTCGCCGAATGTAAGTTGCATATTGGCCACCCCTTCGATAAGGGGCATACCTGCAGCCACCCCGTTCTTGCGATAAAGCGCGTAGGGGCTGCTGGCAGAGGGGCGGGCGATATAGTAGAGACGGGTTTCCACCCTGTTCACGACCGAGCCAAGACCGAATCGCTCCTCGGGTGGGCTGCTGGCCCCCCCCCAGGAACTGCTGGCATTGCCTGGCGTATATTTGTTGTCATTGGAGTGGACGATATTGACCTCACGCCCCCCTGCCACGCCCTGTACTTTGGTGACCTGAAATATTCTGGCCTTCTGACAGTCGGAGACCATGACAATATCTCCCTCGCACAGATCGCTATAACCCTGTGCGCCGGAACCACAATAGTCGGCCTTGCTGGATAGCTGCTGCACAAACAGCTGGGCGGCACTGTTATGATTATCACGACTGAGCGGAACCCCAACCCCAACCGGCCCCTGAACCAACAGGATATCGCTACCCGGCATGGGTCTGGGCTCGGAACCGCTGAACAAAGCAGACAGCTCGGCTGGCAAAGTGGACGTCACATTGTCGTAACCACGCAAAAAGGTGGTGAAGTTGTAGGGCAGTGCCGTACTGTTATTGAGGGTATTGGTGATATTGACCCCCTGTTTGCTGAGACACCCCTGATAGCCCACCATACGCAGCTCTTTTTGCAGCAGATTGGTGGCAAATCCGCTATCTTCCCGCACCCGGGCAATGGCCTCGCCAGTGAGATAGGTTTTGTGATTGCCGAGAAACACCTGAATCATGACCCCCACCGTTATCAGCGAGAGCACCAAGGCGATCATCACCTCGACCAAGCCGATCCCGTGCTGGTGTAGCGGCAAACCGCTCCTGCTCATAGGTCCGTCCTCAGGATCATGCTGCGCGACGCAGGATCAGTCGACAGCCGACTGCTATCCCACTGAATAGTGATGGTGGCCCTTCCGGCACTGACCGATACGGCGCCATCGCCACCTGGTAGCTCGGCTACGACCCGCTTCCAGTGTTGCAGATCCTGAACCGCCATAGAGCTACCCGAGACAGTTTCGCCCAAGTCGATATTGTATTGCCCGTTCAGAGCCGCGCTGCGATTAGCCCGCATCATGTCGTTGATCATGTATGCATACTGGGTCGCCTCGGTACGCATCAGCGCCGACTGGTTACTCTTGAGAGCCTGCAGTTGCAGAGTCGCCATGCCCAGAATACCGATGGAGAGCACCAGTACCGAGATCATGATTTCAAGCAGTGACAAACCCCGTTCTCGCATCATGGGCAGCTAGCCTCGGTAATGGAAGGGCGACCAGCCACTGTGATGTTGATATCACGGGAGGGCTCATTCCGACACTCATCAGGACGCAGGGAAAATACCCGTGCCAACGGAGTGCGGCCATCAAGAAAACCCTCGCTATTAAAACGCAGCAGGGAGGTATTGCTGCTCAATACCCCGCCCCCCATGTCGGGAAAGCCTCGCAACAACTCACCATTATCCAGTATGCCGTTACCGTTGCCATCGACCCAGATCTGCCAGCCAGCCTCCCAGTGATGCTGGGTCAGGTTATCGGCAGAGGCGGAGAGGGTCACTACCGTGTTGCGGCGAATGGCTTCTGAGCGGGCAAGGTTGATGGCCGCAACAAAGTTGTTAGCCTGAGTATTGAGAGAAATAGTGCGCAGCAAAGCGTTGAAGGAAGGAACCCCCAACGTGAGTAACAAAGAGACGAGCGCTATGGTGACCATAAGCTCGATAAGGCTAAAACCTGAACGCAAAAACATCCTGTTTCGCTCTGATTTGTTCCAGGAGGACAGACACACTCCATGTGTGCTAAGCCAGAGTAAGGGCTTGATGGCAGTCTATGCCGGGCACTTGGTGTTTCAATCCCGGCAATGCAAAAGTTCGAGCTGCATCATCAATTTTCGCTGCAATCTAGTTGCGAACATGCAAAGAGGACTCGTTAGAGCCAAAAAAAACAAAGCCACCTCAACGAGGTGGCTCTGGCAATAAACCGACATCCAGCGAGATGAGAGGGATCAGAGGATCCGCAGCTCTGGCGGCACTTCAAACACAACGTTCTCTTCACGGCCAGGATGCTCGGCGACCACCTTGCCTCCCAGCTCCCGCAGGCGGGCAATCACGGACTGCACCAGCACCTCGGGGGCGGATGCGCCGGCAGTGACGCCTATCGCCTTCACCCCTTCCAGCCAGCTCGCCTCAATCATCGACGCATCGTCGATAAGATAGGCTCTGGCGCCCACCTTCTCGGCCAGCTCGCGCAGACGGTTGGAATTGGAGGAGTTGCGAGACCCCACCACCAGCATGGCGTCCACCAGCCCCGCCATCTCCCGCACCGCATCCTGACGGTTCTGGGTGGCGTAGCAGATATCGTCCTTGCGCGGCCCCTGGATCTTGGGGAAGTGCTTGCGCAGCGCATCGATCACGTCAGAGGTCTCATCCACGCTCAGGGTAGTCTGGGTGACGAAGCAGAGGTCATCCGGATTCTTCACCTTGAGCCTGGCCACATCTTCCGGTGTCTCCACCAGATACATGCCACCTTCGCGATTCTCGTATTGCCCCATGGTCCCGATCACCTCGGGGTGGCCAGCATGACCGATAAGCACGGCTTCGGAGCCCTTGCGACTGGCGCGATGGACTTCCATGTGAACCTTGGTCACCAGCGGACAGGTGGCATCAAATACCTTGAGGGCGCGGGACTTGGCCATCTCGCGCACTGTTTTGGCCACGCCGTGAGCAGAGAAAATGACGATGCTGTCATCCGGCACCTCATCGAGCTCCTCGACGAAGACGGCACCCGCATCTTTCAGCTTGTTCACCACATAGCGGTTATGCACCACTTCGTGGCGGACATAGATGGGGGCACCGAACTTCTCCAACGCGCTCTCGACAATGCTGATGGCGCGATCGACACCGGCGCAAAAACCGCGAGGGTTAGCGAGCAGAATATCCATTAATGCACCTTCTCCTCATCATCAACGCCCAGGATCTCCACCTCGAAGGTGACGGTATGACCGGCCAGCGGGTGGTTGAAATCGACCGTCACCGACATCCCGGCTACCGCCCGGATAATGCCCGGCAGCTCGCTGCCATTGGGCTGATCGAACAGGATGATGGTGCCGACTTTTGGCTCCACATCGGCGCCAAATTTGGCACGGTCGAGATGGTAGATGTTGTCGGGATTGGAGAGACCAAAGGCCTCTTCCGGCGCCAGAGTAAAACTCTTGCTCTCCCCTTCGCTCAGCCCCAAAAGGCACTGCTCGAAGGTGGGGGTCAGGCTGCCATCGCCCATCCGCAGGCGGGCAGGTTTGCCGTGCAGCGCCGTGCTGTCGGCAACCGAGCCATCTTCCAGCTTGATGGAGAAGTGGAACAGCACGCTGCTGTTAGCGGTGATCTGCTGGCTCATGCCTGCTCCTTTTTCTCACCACGGAAACCGTCCAGCACGATCATGGCGGCCCCGATAAAGATAAAGCTGTCGGCCAGATTAAATGCCGGCCAATGCGCACGCTGCCAGTAGAAGTCGAGAAAATCGACCACATGGCCCAACACCAGTCGATCAAAGACGTTGCCGAGGGCGCCGCCGATGATGAGTGAATAGGCGATACCGCTCCAACGCTGGGTCACCGACTGCTTGCGCAGCCAGTGGATCAGCAATCCACAGATGGCAAAAGCCAGCACCGCGAAGAACCAGCGCTGCCAGCCCCCCTGATCAGCCAGAAAGCTGAATGCGGCGCCCTTGTTGTAGACGTGAACCAGATTGAAGAAGGGGGTGATCTCCACCCCCGGGTAACCAAATGGCAGCAACTTGACCACGGCGAGCTTGCTCGCCTGGTCCAGAACAAAGGCCAGCACTGCCAGCCACAGCCAACGCAGGCCGCTTTTATGTTGAGTCATGTTCATCAGGCAAATTGACGCGTTTCGCCGTCACCCTCAACGTTGGTCACACAGCGACCACAGATCTCTTCGTGACCGGCTATGGTGCCCACATCTTCTACATGGTGCCAGCAGCGGTCGCACTTGGCGGCAGCAGACTGGGCCACGCTCAGCCACAGGTCATCACGCTCGGTCGCCACAGAGCCTTCCGGCGCAGTGTCAGCCTCAACCACATTGGCTTTGGAGGTGAGCAGCACGAAGCGCAGCTCATCAGCCAGGGCATTCAGGCGTGCAGCCAGCTCCGGCTTGGCGAACAGGGTCAGCTCGGCCTGCAGGGAGCCGCCGATACGCTTCTCGCCACGGGCCACTTCCAGCGCCTTGTTCACTTCACCACGCACGGTGAGGATCTCGGCCCAGAAATCGTCGTTGAGGGTTTCACCCGCTTCCAGCCCGAACAGGCCGTCGTACCACTCTTCGGTGAAGACGAACTCGCCGCGCTCACCCGGCAGCAGTGCCCAGATTTCATCGGCGGTGAAGCTCATGATCGGCGCCATCCAGCGCACCATGGCCTCGGCGATGTGATAGAGGGCTGTCTGGCAGGAGCGACGGGCCAGGCTGTCAGCCTTGGCGGTGTACTGACGATCCTTGATGACATCCAGATAGAAGGAGCCCATCTCGATGGAGCAGAACTGCATCAGCTTCTGGGTTACACCGTGGAAGTTGTACTCGTCGAATGCCGCCATGATCTCGGCCTGTACCGCTTTGGCACGACCCACAGCCCAGCGATCCACCACCACCATGTCGGCAGGTGCCACCATGTCGGTCGCCGGATTGAAGCCGTTCAGGTTGGCCAGCAGGAAGCGGGCTGTATTGCGAATACGGCGATAAGCATCGGCAGAGCGCTTGAGGATCTCATCGGAGACAGTCATCTCGCCGGTGTAATCAGTGCTCGCTACCCACAGACGCAGGATGTCGGCACCCAGCTTGTTCATTACGTCTTGCGGGCTCACCACGTTGCCGATGGACTTGGACATCTTGCGACCCTGACCATCCACAGTGAAGCCGTGAGTCAGCACCTGGTTATAGGGAGCCTTGTCTTTCATGGCCACACCGATCATCAGGGAGGACATGAACCAGCCACGGTGCTGGTCAGAACCTTCCAGATACATGTCGGCCGGCTTGCCGTTGAACTCGGGACGGGCATCGACCACGGAGGCGTGGGTAGAACCGGAGTCAAACCAGACGTCCAGAGTGTCAGGCACCTTGTCGTACATGTCTGCATCGGCACCCAGCAGCTCGGCCTTGTCCAGATCCCACCATGCCTGAATACCGGACAGCTCGACCCGCTTGGCTACTTCGTGCATCAGGCGCACGGATTCCGGATGCAGTTCCTGGGTCTCTTTGTGGACGAACAGGGAGATAGGCACACCCCAGGTGCGCTGACGGGAGATACACCAGTCAGGACGGTTCTCAACCATCGCCTGAATGCGGTTTTTACCCCAGGCCGGTACCCAGCCGCTCTGGCCTTGCTGGGCAATACCGTCCTTCTCGATGCGCTCGATCTCTTCCAGCGCGCGCTTGCGCAGACCCTTCTGCTCCATGCTGATGAACCACTGCGGAGTAGCACGGAAGATGATCGGGGTCTTGTGACGCCAGCAGTGCGGATAGGAGTGGTTGAACACCTTGTGATGCAGTAGGGCGCCGCGTTCGGTCAGCACTTCGATCACGGAGGCATTGGCCTTGAACACATGCTGACCGGCAAACAGTTCGGTATCAGGCAGGTAAACGCCATTGCTGCCAACCGGGTTGGCCACTTCCAGACCGTATTTCTGGCCGACCACGAAGTCTTCCTGACCGTGGCCAGGGGCGGTGTGTACGGCGCCGGTACCGGCATCCAGGGTAACGTGATCACCCAGTACCACCGGCACATCGAAGCTGTAGAAGGGGTGGTTGAAGCGCAGCAGCTCGAGCGCGGCACCCTTGGCATAGCCCAGATTGTGGAACTTCTCGATACCGGCGCGATCCATCACGTCCTTGACCAGCTCGGCGGCCAGGATCAGACGCTCGGGGTGCTCACCTTCAACCTGCACCAGTGCGTAGTCGAGGTCGGCGTGCATGGCGATAGCGCGGTTGGCTGGCAGGGTCCACGGAGTGGTGGTCCAGATCACCGCAGAGATCGGGCCCTTGCCGGTGTGGCCTTCGGCGCAGTCAAACTTGGCGGCAACAGATGCCTCATCGACGGCCTTGAAGCGCACATCGATGGAGGGGGAGTTTTTGTCGTAGTACTCAACCTCGGCTTCAGCCAGGGCGGAGCCGCAATCGGTACACCAGTGCACCGGCTTGGAGCCTTTGTGCAGGTGGCCGTTTTCAACGATCTTGGCCATGGAGCGGATGATGTTGGCTTCGGTGCCAAAATCCATGGTCAGGTAGGGGTGTTCCCAGTCACCCAGCACACCCAGACGGATGAAGTCGGTCTTCTGCGCTTCGATCTGGGTCTTGGCGTATTTGCGGCACTCGGCGCGGAATTCGGCAGCGGAAACCTTCTCGCCCGGCTTGCCGACCATGCCTTCCACTTTCAGTTCGATAGGCAGACCGTGGCAATCCCAACCCGGCACATAGGGGGAATCGAAACCGGAGAGGCCCTTGGACTTGATGATGATGTCTTTGAGGATCTTGTTGACCGAGTGACCGATGTGAATGTTGCCGTTCGCATAGGGGGGGCCATCATGCAGAATGAAAGAAGGCTTGCCCGCTTTGGCGCGGCGAATAGCGCCGTAGAGATCCTGATCATACCAACGCTTCAGCATGTTGGGTTCGCGCTTGGCCAGATCGCCACGCATCGGAAACTCGGTTTCCGGAAGATTCAGGGTGTGTTTATAGTCGCTCATCAGTCCTGGGTTCCCTTCTTTTCTAAAAGAGTGCTGGGTAAATTGAATTGTGGCAGCCCGAACCAGGCTCGGGCCGCCAGGGCATCTCGTTCGATCTGCTCTTTCAAGGCAGTGAAAGAGGCAAACCTCTGCTCTTCGCGCAGCTTGTGGCGAAGCAGCACCTTGACCTGCTGACCATATAGATCACCAGAAAAATCAAATAGATGTACTTCCAATCTGGCTTGTGTACCGCTCAAGGTCGGCCGTACACCCACATTGGCTACACCGGGGAAGGTCTTGCCGGAACATATCACTTCCACCGCAAACACGCCACCGACCGGGATCACCTGACGCTTGAGGGCCAGATTGGCGGTGGGAAAACCTATGGTGCGCCCCAACTTGTCGCCGTGGGCCACCCGGCCGCTGATGGTATAGGGACGGCCAAGCATCAGCTCCACTTCCGCCATCCGGCCCGCCTTGAGGGCTTCACGCACCAGGGTGCTGCTGACCCGCTGCCGTTCAAGTTGGAAGCTCTGGGTACTGATCACCTCGAAGCCGAAGCGATGGCCCGCCGCCTCCAGCAGGTGGAAGTCACCCTCCCGCCCCTTGCCGAAGCGAAAATCATCGCCGACCACCAGATAGCGCACTCCGAGCTTCTCCACCAGCAACTGCTCGATGAATGTCGAGGCCGCCTGCTCGGCAAAGCGGTGGCTGAAGCGCACACAGAGCATGCGGTCGATATGCAGCCCCTGCAGCGCTTCATACTTCTCCCGCAACCGGCTCAGCCGAGCGGGCGCAGCTGTGCCGGCAAACAGCTCCAGCGGCTGCGGCTCAAACAGCATGACGCAGGCGGGCAATCCCAGCTGGGCCGCTTTCTCCTTGAGACGTGCCAATACCGCATGGTGACCCTGATGAACCCCATCAAAGTTGCCAATGGTTAATACACATCCCCGGTGACGGGGCTTGAGATTGTGAATGCCGCGAATAAGCTCCATCAGTGCCTTGTGCGTTGCTGCCATGGAAATCGGCGGATTATATATCAGGCAGCAGGCAGGGTCAGCCCTCATAGCCTGATTTCAACTATCCGGGCCCAATCACGCCCCCTGCTGCCCCGATTTAAGGTGACGCGGCCGAATGCCCAGCAGCAGCAACACCACGGCATAGACCGCAGCCCCCAGCGACAGCAGCATGGTCAGCTGCAAACTGGCCTTGCCCATGCTCCATGCGCCCCACTGGGCCAAATCTGGCGACAGATAGGCGAGCACGCCCCCCATCAGCACGCTGGCGACCAGCAGCTTGAGGCAGAACACGCCAGTATGGCGGGAGGGACGATAGACGCTCTGCTGGTACAACCCCTTGAACAGCAAGGCCGCATTCAGAGTGCCCGAGCAGGCGGTCGAGAGCGCCAGCCCCACGTAACCGAGCGGGTAGATAAAGATGAGGTTGCAGACCATGTTGGCAATCATCGACATCACCCCGATCCGCACTGGCGTCTTGGTGTCCTGACGGGCATAGTAACCGGGCGCCAGCACCTTGATCAGCATCAGGGAGAGCAGACCGGTAGTGGAGGCCAGCAGGCTCGCGCTCGACATGCTCACTTCATGCAGGCCGAACTCGCCGCGCATGAACAGCACTCGCAAAATGGGCTCGCGCATGACCGCAATGCCTATCATGGCGGGCAGGCCGAGCAGCATCACCATCCGCACCCCCCAATCCATGGTGCGGGAGAAGTCCGCCGGATCGGCATCCACATGCTTCTTCGCCAGCGCAGGCAGGATCACGGTACTGATGGCTACCGCAAACAGCCCGAGGGGGAACTCCAGCAGGCGATCAGAGTAGTAGAGGTAACTGATGGCACCGGTCGCCAGGAACGAAGCCAGCATGGTGTTGACCAGCAGGTTGATCTGGCTGACCGATACCCCGAACAGGGCCGGGATCATCAGTGTGCGGATCTTCACCACCCCAGGGTGATTCCATCCCCACTTGGGCCATACCAGCATGTTGATTTGGCGCAAAAAGGGGTACTGGAACAGAAACTGCACCAAACCGCCCAAAAAGACACCAATTGCCAGCGAGATCTCAGGTTTGTCCATCAGTGGCGCAATCCACCAGGCCGCCGCAATCATGGTGATGTTGAGAAACACCGGCGTAAACGACGAGACCGCAAAGCGGCCGAAGGTGTTGAGGATAGCCCCCGCCATGGCGGTAAAGGTGATGAACCATAGGTAAGGGAAGGTGATTTTGAGCATCAGACTGGCGAGCTCGAACTTCTCGGCCGCGGGGCCACCGTGCAGCCAATCCCAGAACCAGCCCCAACCAAACAGGGCAGTCAGCACACCCGACCCCAGCACCCCGAGCAGGGTGACCACAGTCACTATCCCCCCCAGCGTGCCCGCTACCGCCGCCAGCAATTCACGCACTTCCCCCTCGTCGCCATTTTTCTTGTACTCCGTCATCACGGGAACAAAGGCCTGGTTGAAGGCACCTTCGGCGAACAGACGACGCAGAAAGTTGGGAATGCGATTGGCAAAAAAGAAGACGTCGGCGGCCACCCCGGCACCAAGCAGATTTGCGATGACCACATCGCGAACCAAGCCCATTACGCGGGATGCCAGCGTCATTCCGGACACTATCATGCCGGATTTGATCAATTTCTTACTCAAGACGAGGCCTCTGGAACTGTCAGAATGAAAAGAATGCTGCTAGAATCGGCCGACAGTTTAACCGTCTCCCTACTGACACACCACCGGGAGGCGGTGTTTATTTGCACAAATCATTTGACAATATGTGGTTGGAAGGGCATATTTCCGGGCCTTTTCAATACACTCGCTAAGACAGTTTTAGGAGTTTTACCTTGGCTAACATCAAATCTGCTAAGAAGCGCGCTCTTCAGTCAGAAAAACGCCGTCAGCACAACGCCAGCCGTCGTTCCATGACCCGTACCTACCTGAAGAAAGTCATTGCTGCTATCGCCTCTGGCGACAAAGCTGCTGCGACTGCCGCTTTCGCTGTTGCTCAGCCGATCATGGATCGTATGGCGACCAAAGGCCTGATCCACAAGAACAAAGCTGCTCGTCACAAGAGCCGCCTGTCTGCCCAGATCAAAGCTATGGCTTAATCAGCTTCTGCTGATCAAAGCTGAAAAAACCGGCCTTAGTGCCGGTTTTTTATTTATCTGCGCTGCAATAAAGGCGATGCAGCAAACTGATCATTTCACGCACCTCATGGCTGCGCAGCGAATAGTAGACCGTCTGGGCCTCTTTGCGCGTCGTCACCAGCTCATCCCGCCGCAGCAGCGCCAGATGCTGTGACAAGGCCGACTGACTCAATCCCAATCGCTCGTTGAGCTCCCCCACTGACAGTTCGCGCTCCAGCAACTGGCACAGAATAAACAGCCGCCGTTCGTTGGCCAGCGCCTTGAGCAAGGCCACCGCTTTACTCGCATTGGCTTCCATCTCTTCAAGTTGCATCACATCTCTCCTCTACCACTCATCGCCGATGATACGTGGTGACGGGTCGTTTTAAAACGACAGGGTGGCCGGCTGGATGGCGGAGAAGTTCTCCTGGCCGGAAAAGAGAAAGGTAAAATCGCTCTCGCAGACCCGCTTCACCGCCGGATGCTGGATCATCCGCTCGGCGAAGATGACGTAATACTCCTCCATCAGATCCTGAGTTTCCCCGATCAGCATCACCCCCTCCCCCTCGAGGATCTCCTCCCGATAGATGGTGGGAGCCATAAAGATGCCCTGATTGAAGAAGCCAAACGCCTTCATCAAGGCGGCATCATCAAACTCGCCAAGAATGCTGGGAGAAACCCCCTGCTGCTCGAACCACTGGGTCAACTGACGCCCCATGGCGGTACGGCGACCGGGGATCAGCAGCTTGCGCTCTTCCAGACAGGCGGGAAAGGGCTTTTCAGGCAGCGGCGCCTTGCAGAAGAAGCTGACGCCACAGCCGCCCAGCCGTTTGGAGAGCAGCCCCGCATGCTGGCTGGAGTCCACCGGACAGTCGGAGAGGATCATATCGAGCTTGTGCTCGCTCAGCTGCTCCAGCAGCAGTTCGTGGGTCGATTCGAAACAGCGCAGATGGATGGAGCCATCATTGGGGATGACAGAGAGCAGCACGCGGCTGGCAAGGCGCTTGGAGAGGGCATCGGCGATGCCGACGTCGAACAGGATCTGGCTCTCCTTGCGGTAGTTGACGATATCGAGCATCTCGTAGGAGAGGCTGAACATCTTGTCGGCATAACGAAACACCAGCTGGCCCAGCTCGGTCGCCTCAAGAGAGCGCCCCTTGCGTTTGAGCAGCTTGCCCCCGAGGCGCTGCTCCAGCAGCTTGATCTGACCGGTGACGGTTTGCGGGGTCAAAAAAAGGGCTTCCGCTGCCTGGGTAACGGAGCCCTTCTTCTGAGTCATCCAGAAATAGTAGAGATGGTTGTAGTTAAGGTGTGACATCCGATGGGGTTCCCGCTTGACGCGGACTCCGGTAGCAGCTGAGTTCAACCGCCAGAATGTCATACATGTCGCTGACCGAGTCAACCTTGTTCGCGCCAAACTGCTCCATCAGACTGGCCTTGAGGCGTGCCTTGTCAGGCATCCGGTCAGCGCAATAACGCTTGTTGGAACGCTTGACCATCTCGCCAGCCCGGCTGCTCAGCGCCCGTTCGGAGAAGGTCTCGCCAAAGCGCGCCTTGGCCTGCTTGTCCCCCAGCAGCAGGGCGCTGTCTACCACCCCGTTGAGATAGGCCGAACAGCTGGCCGAACCAGCCTCCTGTCGACACTCTTCAAACCCGCCAGCTAATCCCATAGGACTGACCAAGAAGAGCAGTAACCATGCCTGTTTTCTCATAAACCCTCCGCATTCTGGTCCCCATCACTCTTGGGGAGTGACAATCGCAAGGCCAGATAGCCAACCAGCGCTGCAATGCTGGATCCAACGAGGATCCCGAGGCGCGAGTAGCTGCCGTAATCCAGCCCACCATGCTCAAAGGCCAGTGACGCGATAAACATCGACATGGTGAATCCGATACCACAGAGGATGCTGACCGCAAAAATCTGCTTGAAGTTAACCCCGGGCGGCAACTGGGCGATACCCAGTTTGACCGACAGCCAGCTGATGGTAAACACCCCGAGCGGCTTGCCGATAAACAGTCCCAGCATGATGCCCATGGGCACCGGATTCAACAGGGAGGAGAGACCTATCCCCTCAAGGGATACCCCTGCGTTGGCAAAGGCAAACAGCGGCAGGATCAGATAGGCGCTCCAGGGATGTAACGAGTGCTCAAGATGCTTGAGTGGCGACTCATAACGCTTCCCCTTGAGCGGGATCATAAATCCGACCACCACACCGGCCAACGTCGCGTGAACGCCCGACTTGAGTACAGCAACCCAGAGCACCAGACCAACCAGCATGTAGAGGCTGATCCTGTCCTCGCCACGACGGTTCATCCAGAATAGGGTAAAGGTAGCCAGAAGGCCGATCGCCAGCGCCTCAAGCGACAACTGCTGGGTATAGAAGAGTGCGATGATGATGATGACGCCGAGGTCATCCATGATGGCCAGCGCCAGCAGGAATACCTTGAGGCTCACCGGCACCCGCTTGCCGAGCAGCGCCATCACCCCGAGGGCAAAGGCGATGTCGGTCGCAGCCGGGATCGCCCAGCCAGCACGCGCCACTTCGTCCGAATAGTTAAAAAAGGCGTAGATCAAGGCTGGAGCCAGCATGCCGCCCACCGCCGCGATGGCCGGAAAAGTCGCTTGCACCCGGGAGGAGAGCGCCCCCTCCAGCATTTCACGCTTCACTTCCAGGCCAACCAGCAGGAAGAAGATCGCCATAAAGCCATCGTTGATCCAGAGCAGCAGTGGCTTGTTGATGTCGAGAGCCGCGATGCGCACCTGCACCGGCGTGTCGAGAAACGCCTGGTACCCGCCAGCCAGCGCGGTATTGGCTAAAATCATTGCCAGCATGGCAGCCATGATCAGAATAATTCCGGAGGCGGCCTCCAGCTTCAGGAACTTTTTGATTACATCACTCATGGTTAAATTTTCCACCGTATTGCTTTGGTTTGAGTCTATCTCTTGCAACAACCAATGGAAAATCGTTTCTTGCTGCTCAATACAACGAAAAAACCGAAAGCAAAATAGAACATACCTGCTATAAGCAGGTTTTTCCTCGTCTCTGGCTACCGTCTTATTAATCAATAAAATGAATTTTCAATTATTTAACTGCATAAAAAAGGCGCCCTGAGGCGCCTTGCTATCAGATGGCGACGGGCGCCTTGATGCCGGGATGGGGGTCATAACCCTCGATCTCGAAATCCTCGAACTTGTAGTCGAAGATGGAGTCAGGTTTGCGCTTGATCAGCAGGGTCGGCAGCGGGCGCGGCTCGCGGGAGAGCTGCAGAGCTGTCTGCTCCATGTGGTTGGAGTAGAGATGCACATCACCGCCAGTCCAGACAAAGTCACCCACTTCCAGATTGCACTGCTGGGCCATCATGTGGGTCAGCAGGGCGTAGCTGGCGATGTTGAACGGCAGGCCGAGGAACACATCACAACTGCGCTGGTAGAGCTGGCAGGAGAGCTTGCCGTCCGCCACATAGAACTGGAAGAAGGCGTGGCAGGGAGCCAGCGCCATCTTGTCCAGCTCGCCCACGTTCCAGGCGGAGACGATGATGCGGCGCGAATCCGGGTTGTGCTTGATGTCATCCACCGCCTTCTGGATCTGGTCGATGACAGACCCGTCAGCGGCAGGCCAGGAGCGCCACTGCGCGCCGTAAACCGGCCCCAGATCGCCATTCTCGTCGGCCCACTCATCCCAGATGCTGACGCCATTTTCCTTCAGATAAGCGGTATTGGTATCGCCATTGAGGAACCAGAGCAGCTCGTGAATGATCGAGCGCAGGTGGCACTTCTTGGTGGTCACCAGCGGGAAACCCTCCGCCAGATTGAAGCGCATCTGATGGCCGAACAGGGAGATGGTACCGGTGCCGGTACGGTCAGACTTGACGGTCCCCTCATCGAGGATTTTCTGCATCAGGTCGAGATAAGCTCGCATTATTTCGCCTCCTTCACGGCATTACCGAACAACTGCGGACGCTTGTAGGCGGCCCAGATCATCAGGGCACCGGCGATAATCATCGGGGTGGAGAGGATCTGGCCCATGCTGATCTCCTGGAAATAGAGACCAAGCTGGCTGTCCGGCTGGCGCACAAACTCCACCAGGAAGCGGAACAGGCCGTAGAACAGCAGGAACATGCCGGAGATGGCACCGCGCGGCGGATTCTTGCGCCAGAAGAGATTGAGGATGATGAACAGCACCACCCCTTCCAGTGCGAACTGGTAAAGCTGGGAGGGATGACGCGGCTCGGGGCCGGCCTCCGGGAAGATGATGGCCCAGGGTACATCGGTGACCCGGCCCCACAGCTCGCCGTTGAGGAAGTTGCCGATCCGGCCGACGCCGAGACCGAACGGAATGAGCGGTGCCACAAAGTCGGCCACGGTGAAGAAGTGGCGCTTGGTCTTGTGGGCAAACCAGATCATCGCGGTGATCACCCCGATCAGACCACCGTGGAACGACATACCGCCGGTCCAGATCTTGAACAGATAGGTGGGATCCGCGAGGAAGAGATCGAAGTTGTAGAACAGCACGTAACCGACACGGCCACCGAGGATCACCCCGAGGAAACCGTAGAACAGCAGATCCGACACCTCGTTGCGGGTCCAGCCGCTGTTCGGTGTATCGGCGCGACGGCCGGCAAGCCACATGGCAAACGCAAAACCGAACAGGTACATGAGACCATACCAGCGTACCGATAGTGGTCCCAAACTGAATGCTACGGGATCAATCTGCGAGAAAACCCAATATCCATCGTGCTGCATATGCGGCCCCAGTCAAAATAAAAGCCGCATTTTCCGATCATTCGTCAGCAGGGACAAGGCATGATTATCAATCACTCTGTTTCGATTTATGACCGGCTCGCAGCAAACCGCCCAAACCATGCTCCTCCAGATAGCGGGCAAACAGGCCGCGCAGTACGTGGGGGTTGTCATGTTTGAGGCCATCGGCCATCAGTTCGGTCAACTCGCTCAGGGTGGATTGACGCAGCACGTACTTGATCCGGGCGATGTTGTGGGTATTCATACTGAAGCGGCGATAACCCATGGCCAGCAGCAGCAATACACCGACCGGATCACCGGCCAGCTCGCCACACACCGACACCGGCTTCTGGTAGCGATGGGAAGCATCAACCAGCTGTTGCAGGGCGCGGATCACCGCAGGATGGAAGGCATCGTAGATGTTGGCAACGCGGGAGTTGTTGCGATCCACCGCCAGCAGGTACTGGGTAAGGTCATTGCTGCCCACAGACCAGAAGTCGATGAGCGGCGCCATCTCCGGCAAAATAAAGAGGGCTGAGGGCACCTCGATCATCACCCCGAGGCTGGGATAGCGGATCACCGCATCGCGACTCGCCGCCTCTTCCGACACCTCTCGCCACGCCTGATCCAGCAGACGACGGGAGGCCTTGATTTCGCTGACGCTGCTGATCATCGGCAGCATGATGGCCAGATTGTCCAGCCCTTCACTGGCCCGCAGCATCGCCTTGAGCTGCACCAGAAACAGTTCGGGGTGATCCAGGGTGATCCGGATCCCCCGCCAGCCAAGGAAGGGGTTTTCCTCGACGATGGGGAAATAGGGTAACGGCTTGTCGCCGCCCACATCCAGCGTCCGCATGCAGACCGGCCGGTTGCGGTAGGTCTCCAGAATGCCGCGATAGCGGGCAGTCTGTTCCCACTCGGAGGGGAAGCTCTCCTGCAGCATGAAGGGGATCTCGGTGCGATAGAGACCCACCCCGTCCGCCAGCTGGTTGAGGGAGATCTCGGTATCGGCACTGAGGCCGGCGTTGAGCAACAGGGAGACCTTGGTGCCATCGGCCGTCTCGGATGGCAGGTTATCGACGCTGCGCACCAGGGTATCGAGCGCCCGCTCTTCGCTCAGCAGCTGACGATACTCGGTCAGGATCACCTGATTGGGCTCGATGAAGAGATCGCCGCTGTAGCCATCGACCACCAACATGCGACCGCCGATGTCGCCGAGCGGCAGATCGACCCCCATGATGGCGGCCACCCCCATGGCGCGGGCCAGAATGGCCGCGTGGGAGTTGGTCCCCCCCTTGAGCGAGACCACCCCGGTCAGATACTCGCGGGGCACTTCCGCCAAAATGGTGGCGGTCACCTCGTCAGCAACCAGCACCACCGGCTCACCGATGGAGATATGTTCCGGTTCATTCTGCACCAGTCGGCTGATCAACCGCTGGGCAATATCCTTCACGTCGGTGGAGCGCTCCTGCAGGTAGGGATCCTTCATCCCCTTGAATTGCTCGATCAAGCGATCGCTGATCAGCTTGACCGCAGATACCGCAGTCCAGTGCTCCTTGCTCACCTTGTTGCGGATCGGCTTGATATAACCGGGATCGTTCAGCAGATGGAGGTAGATATCGAAGATCGCCACCGAATCCTGGCTGTAGCTCTCGCGAAAACGCAGCGCCAGACTCTCCAGATCGTGACGAACCTCCTCCACGGCCAGCTCCAGCCGCGCCAGCTGGCTGGCATGGTCTTCATCCTTGCGCGGGGTAATGGACGAGAGCGCCTTGCGGGGCCGCCACACCCAGGCCTTGGCCATGGCGATACCGCTGGCACCGGCAATACCGCGCAGCGGCTTGCTCCAGTCGGTCTTCTGCAACCACCCCTTGGCCTGCGCCTGGGCAATCCGCGCCGCCAGCTGGGCCGCCAGGGTGACCATGAAGGACTCTTCCCCCTCATCGAAGCGGCGACTCTCCTTCTGCTGCACCACCAGAATGCCAACCACCTGACGCTGGTGCATGATGGGGGCACCGAGGAAGGAGCGGAACGCCTCTTCGGCAACATCGGGCAGGAATTTGAAACTGGGGTGCGCGGGGGCATCAGCCAGGTTGATCAGCTCTTCCCGCTGACCCACCAGACCGACGATGCCCTGCTCGTAGGGCAGGGTCACCTTGCCGACTGCGGACGGGGCCAAGCCGTCGGTAGCCGCCAGACGATAGCGACGCACCTCGGGTTCCGAGACATAGACGGAGCAGCAGTCCACTGCCATGGCGTGCCGGGTCTGGCTCACCAATGCTTGCAAGGCCTGCTCGAGGGTATTGGCCTCGGCCATGCTCTCGACGATACGTCTCAGTTCCGTTAACAACTAATCTGTGCTCCTTAACGGGCGCGGTTGCGCCGCCCATCCTTCTTGTTGACCTGCACTGCCGGCACTGGCATCGCCAGCGGGGCAAACTCTTTCATGACCCGGCGGTAAACCTCCCGCTTGAACGAGACGACCTGCCGCACCGGGTACCAGAAGCTGACCCAACGCCAGTCGTCAAATTCGGGATGGCCATGACAGCCGAACTGGATCCGCGACTCCTTGCCCGAATTCAGCTGTAACAGGAACCATTTTTGTTTTTGGCCAATACAGACCGGTGAACTGTCCCAGCGGACAAGACGTTTGGGTAAACGGTACTTTAGCCAGTTACGACTGGTGGCCATGATGGTCACATCTTCGGGCTTGAGGCCAATCTCCTCATACAGCTCTCGATACATGGCCTGCTCTGGCGTTTCACCATCATCAACCCCCCCCTGCGGAAACTGCCAGGAGTGCTGCCCATAGCGTTTAGCCCACAACACTTGTCCTTCACGGTTACAGATCACGATACCGACATTGGGACGAAATCCGTCGCCATCAATCACGTGATCACCTTATAAAGGCTGAATCTATAAGGAGATTGTTCCACATTCACTCCGTGGCAGCAAACAAGGAGTGAATCCCCTGTTTCATGAATAACTTTCAATTTCAAACATACTTATAAACAAATCCAAGGATCCGCGCCCCCAAGTTGCCCACCCAGGCTGTGCATAAAGCTGTTAGCAAACGGGTATATACAGTACTTTTTAACTGTACGCGAAAAGTAACTCTTCGTATCACCACGCGACATTAAATATAAAAAATCATTATTTTTTATGAACTTGAGATAAAATAACTGGATCTAGATCCATGTTACCCCAAGAGCCTGATCCATGATCCGGATTGTGAACAAGTTCAACTGCTCAAAGATCCACCGTGGCGAAATTATCCACAGGAGTGGCACAATATCTACCCCGTTTACCCTGTAAAAATGGGGTGGCATTCACAATTTTTTGTAACATATCAGCGACTCCAACCACTTTCATCCACTTATCCAAGATTTCTGTGGATAACTGTGTGTAACATCATGCACAAACCCTTGGACAACTATTTAGAGGTCAAACCAGACCAGGATCACTACTCGATAAAATAGACAAAATCCTTTAAAATCATAATGATGAGATGATAGCCCCCAAACTCTCTGCATTTGATCTTATCCACTCAGGATCGGTTATAAAAACAGCGATCCTTCTCGGGATCCTCCCCTGTTAGAATATGGCGAGCAAGATGGAACCAACTATGCCAAGCAATCCCCAATCCGAGCAGGAGTTATTAAGCCGCGCCAATGCCATGGCCGGCTTCACCCTGGCGCAGATAGCCGCCGAGGCAGGCGTCGTGGTGCCCAAAGATCTGCGCCGTGACAAGGGGTGGGTCGGTCAGTTGATCGAGCTGCAACTGGGAGCCAGCGCAGGGAGCAAGCCGGAACAAGACTTCCCAGAGCTGGGGATCGAACTCAAGACGATCCCCGTGGATCCTCAAGGCAAACCGCTGGAAACCACCTTCGTCTGCGTCGCCCCGCTAATCGGCGTCAGCGGCCAGCGCTGGGAGGAGTCCAACGTGCGCAACAAGCTATCCCGGGTGCTCTGGATCCCGGTGGAAGGCAGTCGGGAGATCCCGGTTGGCGAGCGGCGGGTCGGCATGCCGCTGATGTGGAGCCCGAATGAAGAGGAAGATCGGCTACTGCGTCAGGACTGGGAGGAGCTGATGGACATGATAGTGCTGGGAGAAGTGGAGCAGATCAGCGCGCGCCACGGCCAGGTGATGCAACTGCGGCCCAAGGCGGCCAACAACAAGGCGCTGACTCGCGCCATCGGCCGCGATGGTCAACCCATCATGACCCTGCCCCGCGGCTTCTATCTCAAGATCGACTTCACCCACAGTCTACTGCAACGCTATTTTGCCTTGCCGACTTGATCTGCCTTATCAACATCTTTGTCATATGGTGGTATAAAAATAGACAGGAGCTATTTTTAACTCACAGACAAGGAGGCGTCATGCCACTTACCAAGCAGTTTCTCAAGTCCAAACCCGAGGTCAAGGTGACCTTCGCCGTAGAGAAGGAGGCCGCAGCAGGGGCAGAACAGGTGATGCTGATCGGCGAGTTCACCCAGTGGCAACCGGTCGAGCTGAAACGCATGAAGAGCGGCGAGTTCAAAGCCACCCTCAATCTGCCGACCGACGGCCCGGGGTACTTCGAATACTGCTACCAGCTCATCACACCGGCAGGGGAAACCCTCTACGAGAATGACTGGGCAGCGGATGACTATGTGCCAGGCCCCTTCGGGCGAGACAACTCGGTAGTTCGGGTCATCCAGTAACGGCACCCAGATAGCCAATAGACGGATACAAAAAAGGCTCGCCATTGGCGAGCCTTTTCACTACCTGTCGAGCTATTGCCGACATACCGACACCAATTCGAATCGAATTAGTTGAGCTTCTCTTTGATACGAGCAGCTTTGCCGGACAGGTTGCGCAGGTAGTACAGTTTGGCGCGGCGAACATCACCACGACGCTTCAGTTCTACACTGTGGATCAGCGGAGAGTGAGTCTGGAATACACGCTCAACACCTTCGCCGTTGGAGATCTTGCGAACGGTGAAAGCAGAGTGCAGACCGCGGTTACGCTTGGCAATAACGATGCCTTCGAAAGCCTGCAGACGCTCTTTACCACCTTCTTTAACACGAACTTGAACACGTACAGTGTCGCCCTGGGCAAAAGCCGGGATGTCGGTACGCAGTTGCTCTTGTTCAAGCTGCTGAATAATCTTGCTCATTGTCTTTCCTTACCTAGGATAAACTGAAAACTCTACTTAACGCTGTCACGCACTTCGCGGACATACTCGGCAAGAAGTGATTCTTGCTCGTCAGTCAGAGCTAGGTTGTTAATAAGTTCCGGCCTTCTTTGCCAGGTTCGTCCGAGCGACTGCTTGAGACGCCAGCGTCGAATCACTTCGTGATTGCCGCTTGTCAGCGCCTCGGGCACCGCCAATCCATCCAACACCTCCGGCCGAGTGTAGTGGGGATGATCCAGCAAGCCATCCGTAAAGGAGTCCTGCTCGGCACTGGCCTGATCGCCCAAAACCCCAGGGACCAGACGCGAAACCGCATCGATCAGGGTCATGGCAGGCAACTCGCCACCACTTAACACGTAATCCCCGATAGACCACTCTTCGTCGACTTCGGTTTGTATCACGCGTTCATCGATACCTTCGTATCGACCGGCTACCAGAATCAGTTTCTGATTCGTCGCCAACTCGGTTACGCCCGCTTGAGTCAGCTTGCGTCCCTGAGGAGAGAGATAGATGACTTTCGCCCCGTCTCCCGCCGCTTGCTTGGCTGCATGAATCGCGTCACGCAGCGGCTGAACCATCATTAACATGCCGGGCCCACCACCATAAGGACGATCATCGACCGTACGGTGTTTGTCGTGGGTAAACTCCCGGGGGTTCCAGCACTCAATCTGCAGCAGGCCACTCTTGACGGCCCGACCCGTTACCCCGTGCTCGGTAATGGCTCGGAACATTTCAGGGAAGAGGCTAATAACCCCAATCCACATAAGAAACCTCCGGCACCCGTGTTAGCGCGGGAAACTAGAAACCAGGATCCCAATCAACTTCGATTGTTCGAGCAGTCAGATCAATATTCTTGATCACCTGCTCTTCCAGGAACGGAATCAACCGCTCCTTTGCACCAAAGGCATCTTTTACATTGGCCTCAACCACCAACACATCGTTGGAGCCGGTTTCCATCAATTCGGTCACCTTGCCTAGGTCATATCCCTTGGTGGTCACTACCGAGCAACCAATCAGGTCACGCCAGTAGAACTCGCCCTCAGGCAACGCAGGCAATAGATCAGCGGGTACGCCGATCTCGACATTGGTCAATGCCAGGGCATCTTCGCGCACATCGATACCATCGAGTTTGCAGATCAGACCCTTGTTGTGACGTTTCCAGGATGAAACCCGAATTTCACGCCACGCCCCGTTCTGATTAATCAGCCAGGGGTTGTAATCGAAAATCGCTTCGGCAACATCGGTGAAGGAGTTCACTTTAAGCCAGCCCTTGATGCCGTAAACGGTCCCCAGGGTGCCCAGAACTACAGGTTTTTCCACCTTAACTCCTTACCGTTTGGCTGATTAAGCAGCTTTGGCAGCGTCTTTGATCAGCTTGGCAACGCGCTCAGAAACAGCGGCACCAGTAGCAACCCAATGCTCGATACGAGCCAGGTCCAGGTTCAGCTTTTCAGCCTGACCAGAAGCAACCGGGTTGAAGAAACCAACGCGCTCGATGAAACGACCGTCGCGGGCGTTACGGCTGTCAGCAACTACTACCTGGTAGAACGGACGCTTTTTCGCGCCACCACGTTGTAAACGAATGGTTACCATATCGTCCTCATTAACATCTAATGAACAAGGCCCGCAAACACGCGGACCCTAGCTTAAAATAAGCCGCATAATTCTACTTGGATTCGTAATAATTGCAACCAAGCCAGCCATTTTTTGCGCAGGGCTGCAATGAAAAGGGCCTGCAACTCGCAGACCCTCGCTCAATACCTAACTCCGGATAATCAGAACGGACCGCGACCGCCACCAAATCCCGGTGGCAGCATGTTCTTCATCTGGCTCATCATCTTGCGCACGCCGCCCTTGCCGGACATCTTCTTCATCATGCGCTGCATCTCTGTGAACTGCTTGAGCAGCTTGTTCACGTCCTGCACCTGCATGCCGGAACCTGCAGCGATGCGACGCTTGCGAGAGCCCTTGATGAGGTCGGGATGGGCACGCTCTTTCGGCGTCATGGAGCTGATGATGGCCTCCATCCGCACGGTGAGTTTGTCATCCATCTGATCCTTGATGTTGTCCGGCAGGCCGGACATGCCCGGCAGCTTGTCGAGCATACCCATCATGCCGCCCATGTTGCGCATCTGGGCCAACTGCTCGCGGAAGTCCTCGAGATCGAAGCCTTTACCGCTCTTGACCTTGCTGGCCAGCTTGGCCGCTTTCTCTTTATCGACGTTACGCTCCACCTCTTCGATCAGAGAGAGCACATCGCCCATGCCGAGGATGCGAGAGGCGAGGCGATCAGGGTGGAACGGCTCCAGCGCATCGGTCTTCTCGCCCATACCGATGAACTTGACCGGTTTACCGGTGATGTGGCGCACCGACAGGGCGGCACCACCGCGGGCATCGCCGTCCGCCTTGGTAAGGATGACACCGGTGAGCGGCAGCGCTTCGTTGAACGCCTTGGCGGTGTTGGCGGCATCCTGACCGGTCATGGCATCCACCACGAACAGGGTCTCGACCGGCTTGATGGTGGCATGCAGATCCTGGATCTCGGCCATCATTTCGCTATCAACATGCAGACGGCCGGCGGTATCGACGATCACCACGTCATAGAATTTCTTGCGCGCCTGATCGATAGCGGCAGTCGCGATGGCAACCGGCTTCTGGCTTGCATCGCTCGGGAAGAAGTCGACGCCGATGTCACCCGCCAGGGTCTCCAGCTGTTTGATCGCCGCAGGGCGATAGACGTCGGCACTGACCACCAACACCTTCTTCTTGTTGCGCTCTTTGAGCAGTTTGGCCAGTTTGCCGACCGTGGTGGTCTTACCGGCCCCCTGCAAACCGGCCATCAGGATAATGGCGGGCGGCTGGGCAGCCAGATTGAGCTGTTCATTGGCCTCCCCCATCACGGTGACCAGCTCGCCGTGCACTATCTTGATGAATGCCTGACCCGGGCTCAGGGATTTGGCCACTTCCTGCCCGACGGCACGCTCCTTGACGCGCGCCACGAAATCACGCACGACCGGCAGGGCGACGTCCGCCTCAAGCAGCGCCATGCGGACTTCGCGCAGGGTCTCTTTGATGTTCTCTTCGGTCAGCCGACCACGGCCACTGACATTGCGCAAGGTGCGCGAGAGTCTTTCAGTCAAATTCTCAAACATGACGCATTCCGGTTCTTGGCGTAATAAATAGGGGGCATTATAACCCAGAGCAGCCGCGAGGACGATTATTCACCGCACCGTCGCTCATCTATGCTTCGTCCCTATATATGGGCGGATCGGCCATTGCACAACTGGCGAGCACATCTTGTGCAAGGTATACTGCTCCTCTTATATCCCTAAATGCTTGTGTAACAACGACCTGGTTATGATCGTGATCTCTGTTCTGGCCCTGGCGTTTTATCTGCTGGCCATCATCGCCTCACTGCACCTGCTGCTCAATGCCAAACAAGTCGGGTACACCCCCCTGTTCGCTTGCGTGGGACTGGCACTGGTAGCCCATGGTGCATCTGTTGCCAGCGAAGTAATGGTGACCCATTCCGGTCAAAACCTGAGCATGCTCAACGTCGCCTCGCTGGTGAGCCTGATCATCAGTTGCTTCATGACCTGCGTCACCCGTCGCTTCAACGGCTGGATCCTGCTGCCGGTAGTCTATAGCTTCTCGGCCCTGTTGCTGGCTGCCAGCGCCTTGATCCCGGGTCGCTACATCACCCATCTGGAGGCCCATCCCCAGCTGTTGCTGCACATCGGCCTAGCCCTGATGGCCTATGCGGTATTGATGATCGCCTGCCTGTTTGCGTTGCAGCTTGCCTGTCTGGACAAGCAGCTTAAATCTCGAAAAATCAGCAACCTGCCAGCCATGCCGCCACTGATGACGGTGGAGAAGCGGCTGTTCCAGCTCATCTCGGCGGGTCTGTTCCTGCTGACACTCTCCATTGCCTCCGGCCTGTTCTTCCTCGAAGACATGTTCGCCCAGGGCAAATCACACAAGGCGGTACTCTCCATTCTGGCCTGGTGTGTCTATGTGCTGCTGTTGTGGGGCCATCACACCTATGGTTGGCGCGGCCGTAAAGTCATCACTCTCAGTCTGATCGGCAGCTTCATCCTGACTCTTGCCTATTTTGGCAGTCGCTTCGTCAAAGAAGTGCTGTTGAGCTGACACCTATACTCTTTTAGCCATACCATCCAACAGGAGCCCTTTTTGGACAGCATCTCAACGAGTACATTACTGATTGTTCTCGTTATCTTGATCCTTCTTTCCGCCTTTTTCTCCAGTGCCGAAACCGGCCTGATGTCCATCAACCGCTACAAACTTCGGCATCTGGCACAGACCAAACACAAAGCCGCACGTCGCGTCGAGCAACTGCTCGCCCGCCCCGATCGCCTGCTGGGACTGATCCTGATCGGCAATAATCTGGTCAATATCCTCGCCTCCGCCATCGCCACCATCGTCTGTATCCGGCTGTTTGGTGATCTCGGGGTCGCCATCGCCACCTTCGGGCTGACCCTGGTGGTACTGGTATTCGGTGAAGTGACCCCCAAGACCCTGGCCGCCATGTTTCCGGAGAAGATCGCCTATCCCGCCTCCTGGATCCTCAAGGGGCTGATGGTGCCGCTCTCACCGCTGGTCTGGCTGATCAACGGCATCACCAGCGGCCTGCTCAAGATGCTGAAGATCAATCCCAACAAGGATGACTCCCTCAACACCGAGGAGCTGCGCACCATAGTCAATGAGGCGGGTAACCTGATCCCCCAGCGTCATCAGGAGATGCTGTTGAGCATTCTGGATCTCGACAAGATGCTGGTCGAGGACATCATGGTGCCACGCAGCGATATCTACGCCATCGACATCAACGATGACTGGAAGAGCATCCAGCGCCAGCTGGCCCACTGCGCTCACACCAAGATCCTGCTCTATCGCGACAATATCGACGACGTTGTCGGCTTTTTGCACGCGCGCGATGCCCTGCGACTGGTAGCCAGGGATCAGTTCAACAAATCGAGCCTGTTGCGGGAAGTGGACGAGATCTACTTCATTCCGGAAGGAACGCCGCTCAACGTGCAACTGGCCAAATTCCAACGCAACAAGGAGCGAATTGGCCTGATCGTCGACGAATACGGCGATATTCAGGGGCTAATCACTCTGGACGACATTCTGGAAGAGATCGTGGGCGACTTTACCACCTCCATGACGCCAGCGCCGAGCGACGAGATCCATCCCCAGTCAGATGGTTCTTATCTGGTCGAAGGCTCAGCCAATATTCGTGAGCTGAACAAGGAGATGAACTGGCATCTGCCCATCGATGGCCCGCGTACCCTCAACGGCCTGATCCTCGAATATCTGGAGGAGATCCCCCAGCCCAACATCGGGATCCGGCTGGCCGGTTATCCTATCGAGATCCTCGATGTGGAGAACAACATGGTCAAGATGGCGCGGATTATGCCGGCATCGTACCGGGCGGAATCGGATTCGCAAGATTGAAAAAGGGCTGCCAGTGGCAGCCCTTTTCTATTGCTCATAGTCATTGCTCATCTTCATCATCCGGCTCCAGCACCAGCGTCGGGATCAACTCGCCGAAGACCCGTTGCAGCTCGTCACGGTTGGCCAGCAGGTCTTGCAGCGTATAGCTGTCCATCACCGCCAGAAACGCATCCATCGCCTCTTTCAGCGCACTCTTGAGCAGACAGACAGAGACGATGTGGCAAGCGGGCGAGCCGCAGTCAATGCCGTCCAGATTGCCTTCCAGCGCCCTGATCACCTGCCCGATATTGATGGTAGCGGGATCGCAAGCCATGCGAATACCGCCATTCTTGCCCCGCTGGGATTGCAGATAGCCCAGCTTCACCAGCTGATTGACCACCTTCACCATGTGGTTGCGGGAAACACCATACAGGGCTGATACCTTGGCAACGCTCGACAACTCCCCTTCCGGCAGGGTGGCAAGATAGAGCAGGGCTCTCAATCCGAAATCTGTATAACTGGTTAGTCTCATAAAACCTGATTAGCGCGATGCGAAAAGTGGAGTATTGATTCAAATCAAATAAACATCTAGGATGCCACTTATTAAATGACATTTTATATGTTCAATTAGAACGAGGCCCCTATGCTAGATCAAACCACCGTTGCCGTCATCAAAAGCACTATTCCGCTGCTCGAATCGGCAGGTCCTGCCCTCACCCAGCACTTCTACCAACGGATGTTCAGCCATAACCCGGAGCTGAAAGATATCTTCAACCTGGCCCACCAACGCAGTGGCGGCCAGCCGCTGGCCCTGTTCAATGCAGTCGCCGCGTATGCAAAGAATATCGACAATCTGGGAGCGCTCGCCGGTGCGGTCGAGCGGATTGCGCACAAACATACCGGATTCCTGATCCAGCCAGAACAATATCACATTGTAGGTAGTCATCTCTTGGCCACGCTCAAAGAATTGGGCGGAAGTGCGGTCACCGACGAGGTGCTGGAGGCATGGGGCAAGGCGTATGGCGTGCTGGCAGACATCTTCATCGGCCGCGAGCGGGAGATCTATCAGGAGAAGGCAAGTCAGGATGGCGGCTGGCAAGGTACCCGCACCTTCATCATCAAGGAGAAGCGAGCCGAGAGCGACCTCATCACCTCCTTCCTGCTGGCACCGGAAGATGGCAAGCCGGTACTGACCTTCAAACCGGGCCAATACCTCAGCATCAAGCTGGTTCACCCCGAGCTGGAATATCAGGAGATCCGCCAGTACTCCCTCTCCGATGCCCCCAACGGGCAGGATTACCGCATCAGCGTCAAGCGTGAGCCGCAGGGTCAGGTCTCCAACCTGCTGCACGATCACCTGCAGGCGGGTGACAAGATCGAGGTGATGCCTCCTACCGGCGATTTCTACCTGAAAGCCGACAGCCAGACCCCGGTGGTACTGCTCTCAGCCGGTGTCGGCGTGACGCCGATGATGAGCATGCTCAACCAGCTGCTGGAAAGTGCTCATCAGGCCGAGATCACCTGGCTGCACGCCTGCGAACAGGGCGCTGTACACGCCTTCCGGGAGGATATTCAGCAAAAATCCCGCCAGCATCCCAACTTGCTGAGCCGGGTCTGGTATCGGGAGCCGGAGGCCAGCGATGTACAGGGTGAAGATTATGACCTGGCCGGCACCATGGATCTGACTGCCGTGAAAGAGCGCATCACGCCGCAGGCCCACTACTACTTCTGTGGCCCTGTCGGCTTCATGCAAGAGATCAAGCGGCAGCTGCTGGCGGCTGGGGTGTCAGCCGGGCAGCTCCATTACGAAGTTTTTGGCCCCCACCAAGATCTCTAAGGCGCAGGCAGCCATATAACAGAGGGAGGTTCCGGCTTGTCATGGCACGGCGGCTGGAACCGGACCCACAGGTGCAGATCTGTGGGTCATTTTTTTGGATCAGTGCATCGCCTTGGCGCGGGCCACCACGTTGGCCGGCATCCGGTTGCCAAGACGGCTGAGCAGACTCGCCGCCTTCTGGTGCAGCGCCTTGTCACCTATGACGGAGCCATGGAGCCAGCGATAGGCGTCCTCATAATCAAGCGGACTGCCCATCCCCTGCAACAGCATCTCGACCCACTCGATGCGAGCCCGCAGAAAACCGAGGCTGGCCGCCTCGCGCATCAGAGTTTCGGCTCGCACCAAATCCTTCTGCACCAAAGTTCCTTTCCAGTAGTAGCGCCCCAGCTGCTCCAGCGCTGGCGCCAACCCCTGATTGGCCGCCTCCCACATATATTGCACCCCGAGTTCGGCATTGGATTTGGTACAGACACCCCACGCCAGCATATCCCCCCAGAGGAATTGATAGGCCGGGATCTTCATCACCGAGGCGCGCGCTTCGATATCCTGAGTCAGCTGACAGCGATCCTGCTTCACCTGAGTGAGGTGACGCCCCTGCTCAATCCAGTTGAGCAACTCGTCCTGACGATAGAGTGGCACCGCCTGCAACTCGCCAGCGGCCAGAGGTGCGGGAGGCGCCACCACAGCAGCAGGTTCCACCGGTTTTGGCAGCGGCGCGGCCCCCTCGCCACTGCTGGCAATGGGGGTGACCGGCTCGGCCGGGAGCAAGACGGGGACAGCCTCAGAGGGCGCTGGCGTAGCAGCAGAGACAGGGGCCGTTGACACCGCAGCACTGCTTGCGGTCGGTGCCGATGCACTTGCTGCAGGCACATCGCTCGATACGGCAGCCGATACCGCCTCGGCACCATAGAGGGGCGCGGTGAATGTACCGACAAGAATGAGAAGGGTAAGGGGTTTCATCATAAGGATCTCCTGCTGCACTCTGTTATCGGCACCAAGCCCCATCCCCTTAGCCTGCCGGGCGGATCTCATCAATACAAAAGGGAGCCGAAGCTCCCTTGTTGGCACGGTTGACCCGCTTACTTGACGAAATCGACACCCAGCTGGATATCGGCTTTCAGGGTAGCCAGCATGCCTTCCATCGCTTCCTGCTCGAACGCGCTCAGCTTGCCGTAATCCAGTACGGTTTCGACGCCATTCTTGCCCAGCAGTACCGGCTGTGCGAAGAAGGTGGCGTGCTCGCCGTTGCCTTCAACGTAGGCGCACTCAACAACGTTGGCTTCGCCCTGCAGACCCTTGATGAGGGAGAGACCGAAACGGCAAGCCGCCTGACCCATGGAGAGGGTCGCAGAACCGCCACCGGCTTTGGCTTCCACCACTTCGGTACCGGCATTCTGGATGCGCTTGGTCATGGCTGCCACTTCTTCAGCGGTGAAGGAAGCGCCTTCAATCTGGGAGAGCAGCGGCAGGATGGTGACGCCACTGTGACCACCGATCACGTTGACGCGTACCTTGTCGATGTTCAACCCTTTGGCAGCGGCCACGAAGGTCTCGGCGCGGATCACGTCCAGGGTGGTGACACCGAACAGGCGACGCTTGTCATAGACACCGGCTTTCTTCAGCACTTCGGCGGCGATAGCCACAGTGGTGTTGACTGGGTTGGTGATGATGCCGATCAGTGCTTTCGGGCAAGTGGCCGCGCACTTCTCGACCAGATTCTTGACGATACCGGCGTTGATATTGAACAGGTCGGAGCGATCCATCCCCGGCTTGCGTGCCACACCGGCGGAGATCAGCACCACATCGGCCCCAACCAGCGCAGGAGTCGGATCTTCACCGCAGAAGCCCTTGATGGCGACGTCGGTAGGAATATGACTGAGGTCAACGGCCACACCCGGGGTAACCGGGGCGATGTCATACAGGCTCAGCTCGGAGCCAGCCGGCAGACGGTTTTTCAACAGCAGAGCGAGGGCTTGACCGATGCCACCAGCGGCACCCAGAACGGCAACTTTCATGATCAACTCCATGTTTAAGCGTAGGTTTAAGGTTGTTTGTTGTTGTGCGCCCAACCTTAATGGATCCCCCCATAAAAAACAATCTGATAACAGTTGCAGTCACGGGTTCTGTGAGCCACGAAACATGCGGGAGCAAAAATTGGAGGGAAATACAAAAAGTTGGAGGAGAAGCACAGTTTTTCTGCACTTCTCCTTACCATAAAGAGGTAGATCTGAGGGTCTCAGGATTGGAATGCCAGCGCCCGTTTTTCACACCAGCGAAAACCAATTGTTAACAATCCGTTCATCGCCAGATAAAGCCCACCAGCCACCCCGAACACAGCCAGGGTATCGTAGGTCTGGGCGTTCAACCCCTGCGCCAGCCCCATGATGTCCATGATGGTGATAGTACTGGCGAGGGAGCTCCCCTTGAGCACCAGGATCACCTCGTTGGAGTAGGCAGGCACCAGATGACGGGCGGCGTGGCGCACCTTCATCCACAAGGTCTGGCGGCCATTAAAACCAAGCGCCCGGCACGCCTCCACCTCACCAGCCGGGATGGCATCGAGCGCCCCCTTGAACAACCGGGTGGAGTAGGCCGCCGTGTTGAGACCCAGCGCCAGCACGGCGCAGAACCAGGGCTGCTTGAGCAGCGGCCAGAGCGGGCCGGCTTTCAGCCACTCGAACTGGCCCGGCCCGTAGTAAATCAGGAAGATCTGAATGAGCAGCGGCGTGCCGGTAAAGAGCAGCACCCACAGCTGCACCAGCTGGGTCGCCACCGGCAGGCGCAGCTCCAACACCCAGGTCATCAGGGCTGCCAACACAATCCCCAGCAGCAGGCTGAACAGGGTCAGCTCCAGCGTGGTGACCAGACCGCCCAGCAACGTAACGAGATACTCTTGCATCAGTTAGCCTCCGTAGCGGCGGGTGTAGCGGGCAGCCAGCCCGAGGCCATATTCACTCACCAGACTGATGGCCAGATAGATGAGGGCGGCGGCGGCATACCAGGTGAAAGGCTCATAGGTACTGGCCGAGGCCATCTGCGCCTGACGCATCATCTCGTTCACCCCGATAAGCGACACCAGCGCGGTATCTTTCAGCAACACCAGCCACTGGTTGCCGAGGCCCGGCAGGGCATGACGCCACGCCTGCGGCAACACGATGCGAAAGAAGATGTGGCTCTTGCTCAACCCCAACGCCAGCGCCGCCAACCGTTGACCTGAAGGCACCGCATTGAGCGCCGCCCGCAGGGTCTGGGTCGCATAGCTGGCGAACAGCAGGGAGAGCGCCAGCACGCCACAGGCGAACGGACTGAACTCTACATACTCGCCAGTGAGGAGGAACAGCACCTGGGTCGAGCCGAAGTAGATGAACAGCACCACCAGCAACTCGGGCAGGCCACGGATCAGCGTGGTCAGGGTGGCCACCGGCCACACCAGCGCACGCTGCTTGCTGAGCTCGGCGGCACTGAACGCCAGTGCCAATACCATGCCCCCGACCAGTGATGCCAAGGCCAGCCCGAGGGTCATCCAGGCTGCATCCAACAACAGGCTCAACATGGCTTACTGCGCGAAGTATTTGTCGAAGATTTTCTGATAGGTGCCGTTGGCCTTGATCTCCGCCAGCCCCTTGTTCAGCTGGGTCAGCAGCTCCTGATTGCCCTTGGCGACCGCGATGCCAAAGCCGGTACCGAAGTACTTGGCATCCGTCACCGGCGTACCCACCACGGCATACTCCTTATGCTGCTTCAGCCAGTCGGCAGCAACGGCGGTATCAGCAAACACACCGTCGGTACGGCCATTCATCATGTCGAGGAAGGCGCTCTGGTAGCTGGCGTACGGCACGGTCAGCAGACCCTTGCTCACCCAGTTATCAACCAGATAGGACTGGTGAGAGGTACCGTTCTGCACGCCGACTGTCTTGTCGACCATCTCTTCCGGCCCCTTGAAGGCCCCTTTCTTGGCGACGAATACGGCCGAGTTCTCGTAGTAGATGTCAGAGAAATCGACCTGAGCGGCCCGCTCAGGGGTCACGTCCATGGCGGCGATGGCGGCATCGTAGCGACGGAATTTGAGGCTGGGGATCAGGCTGTCAAAGGCCTGGTTGTGGAAGCTGCACTCCAGCTTGGCCTGCTCGCAGATGGCGCGCGCCAGATCGATGTCAAAACCCTGAAACTCGTTCTTGTCATCCAGGTATTCGAACGGTGCGTAGGTGGCCTCGGTGGCGAACTTGATCTCTTTGGCCATGACGGAGGTACTCAACAGGCCCATGGCAGCAACCAACAACAGACTCTTTTTCATGACAGCTTCCTTATCGATTCAATATCAATGCATCAAGAATTCGGCAAACCGGCTGGTTTGCGGGGATTGGAAAATGGCGGCGGTGCCGGATTCGATGATCCGCCCCTTCTCCAGATAAATCACCTGGCTGGCCACCTTGCGGGCAAAGTCGACCTCGTGGGTCACCACCACCTGGGTAATGCCGGTCTGGCTCAGGTTGCGGATGATCTCGGCCACCTCTTTGGTGATCTCGGGATCGAGGGCAGCTGTCGGCTCGTCAAACAGCAGCACTTCCGGGTCCATCATCAGGGTACGGGCAATAGCCACCCGCTGCTGCTGACCGCCAGAGAGACGGGCAGGCCAGGCATCGCGCTTGTCGGCCAGTTGCAGCTGGGCCAGCAGGTAGGCCCCCTTCTCGATGGCGGCCTCCTTGCTCATGCCGAGCACCTTGACCGGCGCTTCAATCAGATTCTCCATCACAGTGAGATGTGGCCAGAGATTGTACTGCTGGAACACCATGCCCACCTTGCGGCGCAGCAGTTGGGACTGGCGGTTGAATTCGGCAGCAGAGAGGGAGTTCGGGAAAGAAAATTCACTTTCGCCAATCCGCAGAACACCCGCATCCGGGGTATCCAGCAGATTCATCATCCGTAGCAGGGAACTCTTGCCAGCACCGCTCGGGCCCAGCAACACCAAGGTTTCACCGGGGGATGTCCGAAAGCTGACCTGTTGCAGAACCGGCACCTTGTGCCAAGACTTCTCGATACCTATTAATTCAATACCCATACAGCCCAATTGAATAAGTTTTCAAAATTTCATCCCGATTCTATCCCTAATAAAGGTTGATGCAAGCCATTTTTGAATCAATATGCAGAACAAGCGCCGCTTCCTTGCAAAAAACGGCATATGAATGCAAAATGGCCCCGCTGTTCGTATCTGCCGCCTGTATCGCACAGGCCGCCACACCTCCTCATTCGTGAGACCAAGATGAAACACAACGACAAGCAAGAAAAACTGGCCAAGGCCTTTAAAGCCTTGCTGAAAGAAGAGCGCTTTGGCTCCCAGGCAGAGATCGTCACCGCCCTGCAAGAGCTGGGCTTCGAGAACATCAACCAGTCCAAGGTATCGCGCATGCTGAGCCGCTTCGGCGCCGTTCGCACTCGCAACGCCAAGATGGAGATGGTCTACTGCCTGCCGGTGGAACTGGGCGTGCCCACTACCTCCAGCCCGCTCAAGAATCTGGTACTGGACGTCGATCACAACGGCGCACTGGTGGTGATCCACACCAGCCCGGGCGCAGCCCAGCTGATCGCCCGCCTGCTCGACTCCCTCGGCAAGGCAGAGGGGATCCTCGGCACCATCGCCGGTGATGACACCATCTTCATCACCCCGACCAGCGACACCGATATCGAAGAGCTCTACCTCTCCGCCCTCGAGTTGTTCGAACAGACGCCGTAATGGCAACCACCGCGTCATAGCGGTCACGCCAGAACGAAAAATCCCGGCCAAGGCCGGGATTTTTGTTTTCTGAGTCTTCGTCAGGCGGGCTTATTTGCCCTGCGCCATCAAAAAACCTTCCGATGGTGCGAAGAAAGCCGCGCCGGTCACTGCCCTGGTGAAGCGCAGCAGGTGGTCGAAGTGGCTGCCCTCACCTTTGTACATGCTGGCCAGCATGGCGTTGAAGTGCTGCGGTGTGCGGCAGCAGGAGATGAAGTAGAGCCCCTGCTCGGTCATGGTGCCCCAGGGCATGCTCTGGCGCAGGATCTCCATGGACTCTCCCTTCGGGGTTTTGAGGTTGACCCGCTTGATGTGGGCGGTCAGCGGCTTGGCGGCAGATTCATACTCGATATTGTCGGGCTTGGTGCGACCGATAATGTCTTCCTGCTCTTTCTGCGCCAGCTTCTCCCAGTCGCTCATGGCGTGGACCCAGCGTTGGACGTGAATGTAGGAGCCACCGGCAAACTCGCCATCGGCCAGCAGCGCCACTTCGGCACGGTGCTCATCCTGCGGGTTCTCGGTGCCGTCAACGAAACCGGTCAGGTCACGGCAATCCAGGTTGCGGAAACCGCGCACCTCTTCGGCCAGCTCGACCAGTCCGGCCAGCAGCGCCATCACACGGTGACCGGCGTGGTGCAGCACATCCACCCGATCGGCGCGCAGCTGAATAAAGAGATCAAACGGGGTGTTGGGGGCTTCCTGACCGTTGGCGGATTGCGCCATAAAACTGCGGAACTGGGGCGGACGGGCGGCAGGATAGAGACCATCCCAGGCATCGGCGCCAACGGCAACCAGACCGCTGAACCCGGCATCAGGGAAATCGGCAGCAACCGCCTGCCACAGGGCGGGCAGTTTGGCCAGACGGCCGACCAGTTCGGCGGCGTCGCCGGTGCGATTGAACATCAGATAGAGGGCGTGCAGATTCGGCTCTGCGCAGATCCCGGCTTGGGCTTTCATATATCTCTCCCCTGAGTAGGCGTTAGCGTTACGGGCTATTTGCGTTGCGCGATTATAAACCAGAGTGGATCCAGTTCTTTGATTTCACGACGATATCACGCGTTCAGGGCAAAGGGTCAAACAACACCAGCCCATGGGGTGCGACCTTGATCCGTGCCCGCATCCCATCAAGGGGCTCGCCAATGCTCGCCTCCAGCTGCAGATCGCCACACTCGAACAGCACCCGACAGTGGTGGCCGAGGAACTGCTGCTCCACCACCTCGAGCTCGCCATCTGCGGCACTCTCCAGCAGCAGTTGCTGGGGTCTGAGCATCAGCTGCAACTGCTCGCCCACCGCCCTGCCATGAGGCTCGCTGCCACAAATGACCCCGAGCGCCGTCTGCACGCAGTGGCTGTCCACCACCTCGGCAGCCAGATAGTTGACCCCGCCGAGAAACTCCGCCACGAAGCGATTTTGCGGGCGGCGATAGAGCTGCTCCGGCTGACCCACCTGCTCGATATGGCCTGCGCGAAACAGCGCCAGCCGATCGGCGAAGGCGAAAGCCTCCTCCTTGCTGTGGCTGACGAAGATGGCGCCGATCCCCTGCTGCTTGAGCAGGGCGCGGATCTCGAGGATCAACTTCATCCGCACCTGGGTATCGATGTTGGAAAAAGGTTCATCCAGCAGCATCAGCCGCGGCTTGCACACCAACGCCCGGGCGATGGCCACCCGCTGCTGCTGGCCGCCGGAGAGCTGGTGCGGATAACGATCCCCCAGCCCCTGCAGATTGACCAGCGCCAACGCCTCGTCAACCTGCTGCTGGCGGGCGCGGCGATCGAATTTGGTCAGACCGAAACCGACGTTGTCGGCCACCGTCAGGTGGGGGAAGAGGGCGTAATCCTGAAAGATCATGCCGATGTTGCGCGCCTCGGGCGGCACGCTGGCACCCGGCCCGTCGAGCAGGGTATCGCCGAGGCGAATCGAGCCATCGGCCAGCGGCAGCAGCCCGGCGATGGCCTTGAGCAGCGTGGTTTTGCCGCAGCCACTGGCTCCCAGCAGGCAGACGATCTCGTTGTCTGCCACCGTCAGGGAGAGCTGTTCCAGCACATTGCGGCCGTTGTAACGGCAGCTGACATTTTCAACCTGCAAACAGGACAAGGCTGACTTCCTCTCGTTTCTGGCGGCGCGCAGCCTTTTGGTTCAGCGCACCGCATGCAATTTCATTGGCCGACGTGGCGACTCAGTGGCCCGGACTGTCCAGACTGCGGTTGACCCAGATCAGCGGCAACAGCCCCACCAGCACGATGACGATGGCCCCCAGCGCGCCGCGCTCCAGCATCTCGTCCGAGACGAATTGGTAGACGTGGGTCGCCAGAGTATCGAAGTTGAACGGCCGCAGCAGCAGGGCGGCGGGCAGCTCCTTCATGGATTCGATGAATACCAGCATGGCACCGGCAAACAGACCTCGGCGCACCAGCGGCAGATGGACCCGCCGCAGCATGCCGCCATCCCCCTGCCCCAAGGAGCGGGCTGCCATGTCGAGACTGGGGGAGATCTTGCCCATGCTGCTCTCCACCGAGCCGATGGCGATGGCCACGAAGCGCACCAGATAACCGAACACGATGGCGGTGATGGTACCGGTCAGCAGCAAGCCCGGCCCCTGACGCCCGAGCCACTCGGCCAGATCGTTGATGGCAAAATCGAGGGCGGTGAGCGGCACCAGCACCCCGATGGCCAGCACGGTCCCCGGCATGGCGTAGCCCATGGCGGCGATGCGCAGGGGCAACAGACTCTTTATCCCGCCATCGAGGCGGCGGAAGAAGCCGAGCAGCAGGGCGATGCCCATCGCCAATAGTGCCGTCAGCGCCGAGATAGCTAAGCTGTTGCCGGCGAAGCGGACAAACTCCGGCGTCCACGACAACTCGAAGTAACGCACGCCGTAATCGAGCAGGATGACGAATGGCAGGCCGAAACCGGCCAGCACCAGCCCCCAGCACCAGAGACCGGCCAACCAACGGCCAACCCCCTTGAGCGGATAGCGCAGCGGCTGCTCATGGCCCATGGACTTCTGGAACACCTGCTGCCGACTGCGCGAGCGGCGCTCCAGCGCGATCAGCAGCACCACAGCCAGCAACATCAGGCAGGAGAGTTTGGCCGCGGTGGCCAGACTGCCGTAACCGAGCCAGGTGTCGTAGACCGCGGTGGTCAGGGTGTTGATGGCAAAGAAGTGGACGGTGGCGAAATCGGCCAGCGTCTCCATGGCTACCAGCGACACCGCCACCATGATAGCGGGACGCGCCAACGGCAAACTGAGGCGGCGAAAGCTCTGCCACGGGGTACAGCCGAGCAGGCGGCTGGAGTGGATCAGGCTGACTGACTGCTCGAGAAAAGAGGCGCGGGTCAGCAGATAGACATAGGGGAACAGCACCAGCGCCAGCACCCAGGCGGCGCCGCCAAGGGAACGAATGGCCGGAAACCAGTAATCGGCAGGACTGTTCCAGCCAAAGAGTGCTCGCAACCCGGCCTGTAGCGGGCCCGAGTAATCGAGCAAGTCGGTATAGACGTAGGCGACGATATAGGAGGGCATAGCCATCGGCAGCATCAAGGCCCACTGCAGGGCACGGCGCCCCGGCACCTGACACATGGCCACCAGCCAGGCGGTGGGTATACCAAACAGCAGGCTGAGCAGTACCACACCGACCACCAGCCCCAGGGTATTGCCCAGATAATCGAGCAGCACGGTATCGGCGAGGTGGCGAAACAGCTCCCCCTCAGCCGAGAAGGCAGAGAAAAGCAGGGCTATAACCGGTAAACCCAGCAGCAGGGCGATAGCCCAGCTGCCGGTCATCCATCCAAAATTTTTCATGAGACCACAGATGTTGATGGGGCCGTTGGCCCCATCTGATTACAAGTCGAACTTCACCTCATCCAGCAACTGCAAGGCGTCCTTGCGGTGCTTGGCGTAATCGCTGACCGGTAGTGCGTCAGACTTGAAACTGCCCCAGGACTTGACCATGGCGGAAGGCTCGACCCCGGCCTTGACCGGATATTCGGCATTCACGTCCGCATACATGTGCTGGGCGGTATCGCCAGCCAGAAACTCCATCAGCTTCTGGGCCTCGGCCTTGTTCTTGGCATACTTGGTCATGGCCACGCCACTCACGTTGACGTGGGCACCGCGGTCAGCCTGGTTCGGGAAGTTGATATAGACCGCATCCGCCCAGGACTTCTGAGCAGGATCTTTCAACATGGCACCCAGATAGTAGCTGTTGCCGAGTGACACGTCACAGATACCATCCTTGATCGCCTTGACCTGATCCCGGTCGTTGCCCTGCGGCTTGCGCGCTAGGTTGGCCTTGACCCCTTCCAGCCAGGTTTTGGTCTCGGCCATGCCGTGATGGGCAATCATGGAGGAGACCAGCGCCACATTGTACTCATGCTTGCCGCTGCGGGTGCAGATTTTCCCTTTGAATTCCGGTTTGGCCAGATCTTCGTAGCTGATGGTGTCGAGCTTGCCGAGGCGCTCCTTGCTGGAGTAGATGGCGCGAACCCGGGTGGTCAGGGCGAACCAGCGATTCTCCGGATCACGATAGATGGCGGGGATGTTCTCCTGCAGGATCTTGCTGTCCACCGGCTGCACCAGCCCCTTGTCCACCAGATCGGTCAGACGGCTGATATCGACAGTCAGCATCAGGTCGGCCGGAGAGAGCTTGCCTTCCCGCTCCAGACGCTCGTTCAACCCCTCTTTGGCAAACACCACGTTCACCTTGATGCCCGATTCCTTCTCGAACTGCTGGATGATGGGCTTGATCAGCTCATCCTGGCGGTTGGAGTAGACATTCACTTCCCCGGCCGCCAATGCCGACTGAGCTGCCAACGCAGAGAAAGCCAGTGCCAACATCTTCATTTTCATCATCCATTCCTTGATTAGCTATACAGAGTGATAACGATTTCCGTTTGCATTCTGCATACATCTTATAAGCGGATCAAGAAAGCTCGCCGTCGCCACATCACATATTTAATCGCCTATAAATGAAAAGGGCCGGATGGAATCCCATTCGGCCTCTTCTGAGCAAAACGTTATGTTGATCAGGCTTCAATAAGCGCTCACGCCATCGGGATGCCCCGAGGTCGGGAGGTCAACAGATCTGTACGTCACGGATGCGGTTCATCACAGCGCCTCGTCGTCACTCTCGCCGGTGCGAATGCGCACCGCTTGCAGCAAGTCGTAGACAAAAATCTTGCCGTCACCGATCTTGCCGGTATAAGCCGCCTTGCAGATCGCCTCGATCACCCCTTCCACGTTATCATCAGCGGTGGCAATCTCCAGCTTCACCTTGGGCAGGAAGTCGACCTGATACTCGGCTCCCCGGTATAATTCGGTGTGTCCCTTCTGGCGGCCAAATCCCTTGACCTCGGACACGGTCAGCCCTTCCACCCCCAGGTTGGCAATAGCCTCGCGGACATCGTCCAACTTGAACGGTTTGATAATCGCACTAATCAGCTTCATCTGGTTGCTCCCAATCCATGGTGTGTCATGAATCGGGTTTCAATTCTTATGCCAAGTATTTTTATTGTTTTATTTCATATAGATAGAGTTTAATGTCGGCGCCATTCGCCAGGCACATCCCCATAACTGGCCAGCACGCCCCATAATGAGGCACCATGCTGCAGCGGTCAGCGGGTATGCACCAAACAAGAGCAAAACAGCATGTTAGTTATCTCCAACAGCGTCACGATTCCCTGGCATGAGCTGCAATTTCAGACCATGCGGGCACAGGGCAACGGTGGACAGCACGTCAACAAGACCGACTCCGCCGTCTGGTTACGCTTCGATTACCGCAACTCTCCCAGCCTGACGCCCCTCTACAATGAGGGTCTCGACAAGCTGAGCGACAGCCGGGTACACGATGGCTTTATCCTGATCCGGGTCGAGAGCCATCGCAGCCAGGACATGAACCGCAAGGAGGCGATGAGCCGTCTGGTGGAGTTGCTGAAGAAAGCAGCCTGGCGCCCCAAGGCTCGTCATGCCACCAAGCCGACCCGCAGCTCCCAGCGCAAACGGGTCGATGCCAAAAAGCGCAAGGGGGATATCAAATCCGCCCGCGGCAAACCGGTTCTGGACTGAGCCAACCCCCAGCCCCCAAAGGATGTCAGCCGATGAGATACAGTTTTTGCGACAGCGCCCGCGGTCCCCTGCTCATTGCCATCGATCAGGATGGCCTGCGCTATGTGGAGTTCGTGCAGGGGGAGCAGCCGGTAACTCCGACCGATGAGTGGCTGCGTGATGACCTGGCTCTTGCTCCTTTCGTCGAGCAGTTCACCGCCTATTTCGCCGGAAAATTGCAGCAGTTCGATCTGCCCATGGCAACGAAGGGCACCCCGTTTCAACAATCGGTGTGGAACGCTTTGTGCGATATCCCCTATGGCGAGACCGTCAGCTATCTCGAGATTGCCCAGGCTATCGGCAATCCCAAGGCGGTGCGGGCGGTAGGCGCTGCCAATGGCCGCAATCCGCTGAGCATCATAGTACCCTGCCATCGGGTGATCGGACGCAGCGGCGATCTGACCGGCTATGCTGGCGGCATTCCCATCAAGCGCTGGTTGCTGGCTCTGGAACAGACAGGCACAACATTCGAGCTGGCCCCATGACACGATGACCGCCCCGGAGAGGAACGGGACAATATGGTGGCCAAAATGAAAAGGCTTTCAGCCAGTAGCCACGCTTTGCTGACAAGATGAACAGAAAATGAAGAATCGCCTCAGAACTACTTCAGATTGAGCTTGGCATGATGGCTCCATACTTGAATGGCACGGCTCATTCGCTGATTCAAGTAGCACCCATGTGACGCTTCCAATCTGTCTTTTTCCCCGCGCCTCCTCTGAGGCGCTTTTTTTGTGGCAACTGTCCCGTCCTGAATATGGTTTACACCTTTCCCCCCAATAAATGGAGAACCCGATGGGACAAGGTGTGAAACGGAC